>CAVGOI010000017.1:0-43667 GCA_963630875.1 Mycobacteriaceae bacterium
CCTCGAAGGTGGCGGTATTGTTGGTGCAAGTTGCCTCTTGGCTGATACGGACAGAACCCATGGCTTCATCTTGGGGAGTAACCAGCAGGAAGTAGGGAGGTGTCTCGATATAGTTGGTGAAACGGCTCCAATTGGCAGCCGCTTGATAGGCGTCCTTTGTGCCGCAGGGGATGTAAATCGTATTCAAGGAAGTATTCTCAAAGGTATTAGCCTGTATCGTTGGCGGTGTTTCTGCCAAGATAGTAATAGAGGTAAGACCGGTGCAACCATAGAAAGCATAACCTCCAATACTCGTTACGCTGTTGGGGATCGTGATAGCGGTAAGACCCGTGCAACCAACGAAAGCCATTTCTCCAATACTCGTTACGCTGTTGGGAATAGTGATAGAGGTAAGACCTTTACAACTTGAGAAAGCACCAAATCCAATACTCGTTACGCTGTTAGGGATAGTAATAGAGGTAAGACCTTTACAACTTGAGAAAGCATAGTTTCCAATACTTGTCACACTGTTTGGGATAGTGATAGAGGTAAGACCTTTACAACTTGAGAAAGCACCAAATCCAATACTCGTTACGCTGTTAGGGATAGTAATAGAGGTAAGACCTTTACAACTTGAGAAAGCATAGTTTCCAATACTTGTCACACTGTTTGGGATAGTGATAGAGGTAAGACCTTTACAACTTGAGAAAGCACCAAATCCAATACTCGTTACGCTGTTAGGGATAGTAATAGAGGTAAGACCCGTGCAACTATAGAAAGCATCATCTCCAATACTCGTTACGCTATTAGGGATAGTGATAGCACCTGTAGCAGTAGTATAGCAAGCCAATAGTGTAGTCTTATTGGCATCTGCATAAACCAAATAGCCCTCCACATAACCATTCACGCTTCTTGCGCCCCATGGCGAACCTTTGGCAGTACCATTATACACGATATTAGCCACATTATCGAAAGCATAATATCCAATACTCGTTACGCTGTTGGGGATAGTAATAGAGGTAAGACCCGTGCAACCAAAGAAAGCAGACACTCCAATACTCGTTACGCTGTTGGGGATAGTTACAGAGGTAAGACCGGTGCAACCACGGAAAGCCTCCTCCCCAATACTCGTTACGCTGTTGGGGATAGTAATGGAGGTAAGACCCGTGCAATACCCGAAAGTATACTCTCCAATACTCGTTACACTGTTGGGGATAGTGATAGAGGTAAGACCTGTACAGTTCGCGAAAGCATACTCTCCAATACTCGTTATACTATTTGGGATACTGATATCAGTAAGAGCAGAATGCCCATCGAAGGCGTTGTTTGCAATACTCGTTACGCTGTTCGGGATAACCGTTGTCTTGCAACCGTATAGGAGTGTATTCGTGGCTGTATTTATAATTGCATTACAATTCTCACGACTATCATATACCGTATTGCCACTCTCAACAACCATTGAGGTCAATCCCTTGCACCCGGTAAAGACATACATTCCTATGCTGGTTACACTACTTGGTATCGTAATAGCGGTCAGACCGGAACACCCATTAAAAGCGAAGTTTTTTATCTTGGTTACGCTGTTAGGGATGGTAATAGAGGAAAGACCACTACAACCCAAGAAAGCACCAACTCCAATAAGCGTTACGCTATTTGGGACAGTGATATCAGTAAGAGTAGAGCATTCAGCGAAGGCTCTGCTTTCAATACTCGTTACACTGTTGGGGATAGTAATCGATGTAAGACCCGTGCAACCATAGAAAGCAGCACTCCCGATACTCGTTACGCTGTTGGGGATAGTAATCGATGTAAGACCCGTGCAACCATAGAAAGCAGTGCTTCCAATACTCGTTACGCTGTAAGTCGTATCATTATTGATTACAGTGGCGGGGATAGTAACCGATGTGAGTCCCTCGTAGTTGTTCGAAGACAATTTTTGTTGGTAAGTTACTTCAACAGTGTAGGGTTCTGTACGGCTTGTGATGTTGTAGTACAAGTCGCCGGACTGGAAATCGTACGCCCACAGGGCTGTGGTGGCAAGAAAGAGTGCCACCACGAAAGATATAAATCTTTTCATAATATGTTTGTATTTATGTAAATAATGGGGTTATTTGTTGGTCGGTGTATGATTGGCGTAATCGTCATTTTGCTCTTCGGTAGGCACAATAAAAAAGCGTGGAGTTCGACGGTTGTCGTTCTACTCTTTGAGGCCTTCGCATTGCCTGATATATTTAGAACCGACAACGCGAAGCCCACGCCGATATAAGTACGCCCACATGTGCAGTTGAGAGACTTTTCCTCAACAACCACACTCTGACGATGCGGCTCGCATCGTCCCCTATGAGCGGATATACTTATATCCCGAGGGCGTAAATCGTTGCTAAGTTCTGAAACATATACTTTAAGAATTGCGAAGTTCCAAAGAGTCAGAACAGAGCGTCAATAACGCCTTTATTATGTCTGCTACGCCTGCAAGGGGTATCCGTGGCAATGCACAAAAGACAACCCTATTGTAGGTTTCACGGTGCAAAGGTAGAAAGAATTTTGCAGGTGTGCAAACCTAATTATTTACGCTTTGCAAATGTACGATGTATAATTTATGTACAATTAAGAGGGAATAACAGCGTAAATACCCTCAGAGAGGGGGTTTAAAGACTCCCCCTAACCTCCTCTTTGAGGGAGTTAGGGGGAGTCGGAAAGGTATGTGTTACGCGTTTGCCTATCGGGAAGGGGTAGGCAGGGGGCGTAGTCCGATGCCGGAAGGGCAAGCGGAACGGGTTACTTGGCGTAAGAAACGGCACGCGTCTCGCGGATGACCGTAATCTTTATCTGACCCGGGTAGGTCATCTCGTCCTGAATCTTCTTGGCGATATCAAACGAGAGCAACTCGGTGTCCTTGTCGCTAATTTTGTCCGCGCCCACAATGACGCGTAGTTCACGACCTGCCTGCAGGGCAAAGGTCTTGGTTACACCCGGATACGAAAGGGCAATCTGCTCCAAGTCGTTCAGACGCTTGGTGTATGCCTCCACAATCTCACGCCGTGCGCCCGGGCGTGCGCCCGAGATGGCATCACAAGCCTGTACGATAGGCGCGATGAGCGATTCCATTTCTATCTCATCGTGGTGCGCTCCGACCGCATTGCAGATGTCCGGCGCTTCGCCGTACTTCTCACAGAGTTTCATACCCAACTGTGCGTGCGGCAACTCCAAGTCTTCATCACTCACCTTGCCGATATCGTGCAACAAGCCTGCTCGACGGGCTTTCTTTACATTCAAGCCCAACTCCGCCGCCATGGCGGCACACAGATTCGCCGTTTCACGCGCGTGCATGAGCAGGTTCTGCCCGTAACTGGAACGGTATTTCATCTTGCCGACAAGGCGTACCAACTCCGGATGCAGACCGTGGATACCCAAATCGATGGTGGTGCGCTTGCCCGTCTCGACAATCTCCTCCTCCACTTGCCGTGTAACCTTGGCAACCACCTCCTCGATGCGTGCGGGGTGGATACGCCCGTCCTGTACCAACTGGTGCAACGACAGACGCGCTATCTCACGGCGTACCGGATCAAAAGCAGAGAGTGTAATCGCCTCCGGCGTGTCGTCCACAACAATCTCTACGCCCGTAGCCGCCTCCAAGGCACGGATATTGCGCCCCTCGCGGCCGATAATGCGCCCCTTCACCTCATCGTTGTCGATGTGGAATACCGTTACGGCGTTCTCCACCGTAGCCTCCGAGGCAATGCGTTGTATGGACTGGATGATAACCTTCTTCGCCTCTTTGTTGGCGGTCAGACGGGCTTCGTCCATCGTTTCGTTGATATACGCCATGGCTGCCGTCTTGGCTTCATCGCGCAAGGCTTCCACCAACTGTTTCTTGGCTTCCTCCGCCGACATGCCCGACACCTGCTCGAGTTGGTGCTCCGCCTGGTGCTGCAGTTTGTCCACCTCTTGTATCTTCGCCTCAATCGCCTTCTGCTGCTGCTCCATCTGCTGCTCAAACTCGCGCTTGGTCTGGTTCAACTCGTTCTGCGCACGCTGCACTTCACCTTGCCGCTGGTTGAGTTGCTGGTCGCGTTGCTGTACGCGCTGCTCGCGCTGTTGCAAGCGTTGCTCCGCCTGACGGACTTGGTTCTCATGCTCCAACTTAAGGGCAATAAACTTCTCTTTCGCCTCTACGACTTTGTTCTTTTTGATGACTTCCGCTTCTTCCTCCGCCTTGCGCAGAATACCTGCACTGTGGAAGCGGAAGATAAGGTAGCAGCCTGCGGCTCCTACCAACAATGCTCCTAATGCTATAAGAATGTAACTAAGCATAATTATTCCGTTGTTGTTTGTGATTGATTGTCTTGTTGTAATGTGCGCGACAGCAGTTCGTTGAGGGCTTGCAGTTTCTCGTCCACCGGTTGCAGCCGATGGGCAAAGGCATTGGCGTTGAGGTTAACCGCCATCTCCAACGCTACATACACCCATACCTGCTCGGCAGAGCGGGTGGGCATCTTGTGCTGGTAATAGCGATAGCGCTTGTTGAGCGTCTCTCCCGCCGCACGATAGACCGCCTCTTTCGACGCCGGCACATTGAGAGAGATGTGATGGGCATCGAGTTGCAAGGTGATATGTTGTTTGCGGTCTTCGGTCATACTTACTGCTTTAGCACCGCTATGGCGCGGTTGATTTGTGCAATGATATTGGTTATGCGTTGTTTGGCACGGGTACGCTCCTCCTCGCTGACATCGTTTGCCACCAAGGCGTGCGCCGTCCGCAAGCGATTATAGGCGGTTTTGAGTTCCACCAACTCGGCATGCGTGCGCATCATCTCTTCCCGCTGCCGCTCTATGTCCGCCTGCAGAGCACCAATCTGCTCCTGCTGGGCGTGGTAACGGGCGAGCAAGTCACTGAGGTTGCGCTCCAACGCATCCAACGAATCCATAGGTTAGAAGGTGTAGCCGATACCCAACCCGATCATCCCCTTGAACTGTACGCGCTCCGCCGAACCGAGCAACGCACCGTCCTTGTCGAACTTGTCGATCTTCACCCCGTTGTAGTACTTGAGCGAGGTTGTGACAGACACCTGCAAGCATTTGAGGAACTGATAGGAAAGCGATACATCCCAATCCACATCGAAATTGCCAAAGCGGCGGTTGTTGTCGCGGTAGCCCTGATAGGTGAAAAGGTCGGTATTCGCAAAGTCCTTGTCGGTCTGCCCCTTGTCAGCGTACAAAGTACCCGTAGCCTTCTCCTCGTAAATTTTGGTCTTGTCCCATGCGTAGGGGGTGTACAACCCCAAGGTGGTGATAATCTTCAAATCCTTGTAGGTGTAGTTGATGCCGCCTTTGAGCGACAGACCCAATTCGGCACGGAGGTTCTTGTCGTAGTTCTTGGTAACGACGCCATCTTTGGCGATATCGTATTCCCAAACGGAGTATTTGGTCTTCAGAGCCTGCTCCAAACCACCTTCCTCAAGCGCGTATTCGGCAGCGTATTTCTCGTTCATGTGCTTGCTGACATAGACCGAGGTAAAGCGTCCTGCCACCGGTGAGAGATAGACCGTGAAGATGTCGTTGGGCTTCCAGTCGATACCTACGGAAATGTCGGTGTAGGACGGCGCAAGGAACTTGGATACAATGGGGTCAAAATCCGCAGTACCATTGTAGTTGCGTCCCAAGTCGAACTGACTCTGAAAGCCGCCCAAGACGGTGAGATACCATGCCTTGGAGAACTCCCAGCCGAACTTGGTGGTAAAGTTAATCCGGTCGCTTGATTTCTGGAATTGGTCGTACTGCTGGTCAATCCACGAGAGTCCGTATTCGAGGTCCAAGTTCGTGTCCCACGCAATGGCATCCTTGTGGTATAACAAGCGGAGTTTGGAGGAAGCCACAGCGTTTACATTGTTGTTACCGCCCGCAGCCCAGTTGACAAGCCCCGTGGCGGCTGCGTTAAGCCCTACTACGCCCGAGAACTTCCATGCCTGCTCGCCCGTATCTATCTTTTTAAGGTCGCCGGCAGCGTTTTGTGCGGCTGCGGCTTGGCTTTGAACCGTGGATTTGGAAATCTCTTGCGCCTGCACCGACGCCATGAGCGTGGCAAGGCAAAGAGTGAGAGAAAATAATTTCCGTTTCATATTGTCGTTTGTATGTTGATTGTATATCGTTATCGGTCATGCGGTTAATACTGGGCGGTGTCGTACACCTCGTCCGCCTTTTCCGAACCTGCCAACCGCTCGATGAGGCAGAAAGCGAAATCGCTGCTCAAGCCCGGCCCTTTCGCCGTAATCACATTCTTGGACTCTACGACCAAGCCACCCACATAACTTTCGCCCAAGAAGGACTCGAAGCCCGGATAGCAGGTCGCCTGCTTGCCCTGCAGAATGCCCAACTGACCCAACACGGAGGGGGCTGCACAGATAGCCGCGATGAGTTTGCCCGCTGCGTTATGCTGCAACAGCAGTTCGCACAAGTCGTGATGACTGCCCAACTGTGTGGCGCCGCCCGGGAGAATGAGGGTTTCGGCGTCTGAGAAATCAACATCCGCGAACACTGCGTCCGCCTTGACTGCGATATTGTGCGCCCCCAACACGGACGCTATACCCGTTACGGAAACCGTTGTAAGCGGTATGCCGGCGCGACGCAGAAGGTCGATGGTCGTTATCGCCTCGATTTCCTCAAAACCGTTGTCCAAGAAGATGTAGTTCATAGTTTCGTTTGTTTAGTTGATTTTGAAAGTATATACAATACTGCCTCTTTGAGGCTTGTCCCCTTTGGTAAACTTGGCACGACGCGCAGCATCAAGAGCCAACTGCTGGGTCTTGCGGTCGGATATGTTCGTGCCGTCCCCCACGCTTGCCGTCAGCACATCGCCGTTCTCGTTCACCATAATATTCACCACAACGCGCCCCGCCTGGTTGAAATCCTGGGAGGGCTTGGGCAGTACCTTGCAATCGCGTCCGTGCAGCGTCCAAGTATTGCTGTTCATCGACCCGAAGCCTTTACCCACAGGGTTTCCTTTGACACCCGAGGCATTGGTGGTGGAGGTGCTGCTGCCATTGGCACCGATTGCCGACTGAGTCTGCCCGAATCCAGCCATCGCCTGATTGGCCCTGGCAACCGCCTCCTGCTCCCTCGCTTTTTTCTCGGCGAGGGCTTTCTCCTTCGCCTGACGCTCTGCCTCCAACCGCGCCTCCTGTTCACGCTGCTGCTGAATCAAGAGTTGCTCTTCGGCTTTGCGTTTGGCGTCCTCCTCCCGTTGCTTGGCAAGGGCAAGCAGGGCTTCATCGTCCTGCACCATCAGGTCGTTGTTCGACGGGCGCGACGGAGCGGCAGGTGCGGGGTTTTGTGCGGCTTGTGGCTGCGGGTCTATAGGCGCCATATCGGGCATACCACCGCCGTCATCCTCGTTGCCGAAAGCGATTTCGATTCCCTCATCCTCTACCGGAACGGGCAGCGGAATGTCGGCGTAAAGCAGAAACAAGAATACCAACAGCAGCACGATGACCGTGCCGAAAGCGGCGATACTATGCGATTGGGCGGGGTTCACTTCTTGGTTGCAATGACGATTTTCATCTTGTGCTTGTTGGCGATATCCAAGACATTGACGATCTCGCGGTAGGGGATGTCCTGGTCAGCATGCAGGGCAATGCACATCGTGCTGTCGCTCTGCTGTACGGTCGTGAGGTATGCCTCTAAATTATTGACATCGATTGCCACGGGTTTCTGTCTGCCCAACGCTACATAGTAGTTGCCCAAATTGTCGATACTCACCTTTGCCACCACCTGTTTGGTGGCGGTTTGGGCATGGGACTGCGGCAGGTTAATCTTGATATCGTTGGGCGAGGACATTGTGCTGACCAACACAAAGAATAACAAGAGCAGAAATATGAGGTCGGTCATGGACGACATGGCAAAGGTTGCCTCGACCTTGTTTCTTCGTTTGAGTGCCATAGCCTTATGCCGGTTCGTTCAGCAAGTCCATAAATTCCATCGTGCGGGACTCCAACTGGCGTACGACACGGTCGATACGCGACACCAGAAGGTTGTAGGCAAACATCGCCAGAATACCCACTATCAGACCGCCTACCGTGGTCACCATCGCTTGGTACATACCCGAAGAGAGGGTGGATATCTCAATCACGCCGCTGGCATTCTCCGCCATATTGTAGAAAGTCTGCACCATACCGAGTACCGTACCCAAGAAGCCCAACATGGGAGCCCCTGCGGCAATGGTCGCCATCAGTACCAAGCCCTTTTCCAACTTGCTGACCTCCAAATTCCCCACATTCTCAATCGCCACCTGCACATCCTGCATCGGACGACCGATACGGGTAACGCCCTTTTCAATCATTCGTGCCGAAGGGGTGTTCGTCTTTTGGCACAACTTGAGGGCAGAGTCGATCTTCCCCTCTTTGATGTAATCGCGAATGCGGTTCATAAAGGTCTTATCCTCTTTGGTGGCCGCGGTCAGCACCACCATGCGTTCAATGAAAAGATAGACGGCGAAAGCCAGCAATATCGCCAAAACGATCATAATCCAACCGCCGTACTCCGCCATCGTGAGCAGGTTCATGGACGGTTGTGTTGCTTCCTGAACGGCAGTGGCTATGGAGTCTTGCGCCGCAGCCGTCAGTGTGTCAATTTGAAAGAGCATATCTGTATTGTTTAATGGTTTCTTCGATTCCTAAATATAATGCATCGGCTATAAGGGCGTGCCCGATACTGACCTCGTCCGTCCACGGGAACGCCTGTGCAAAGGCACGCAGGTTGCGCAGGTTGAGGTCATGACCCGCATTCAACCCCAAACCCAAGGCACGCGCTTTCTCCGCCGCAGGGCGGTACATGGCAATGGCCGCCTCGGGGTCGCGGTCGTACAACGCGGCATAGGGACCCGTGTAGAGTTCCACACGGTCTGCCCCCGCCTTTTGGGCATACTCCACCATCACCGGGTCTGCCTCCACGAAAACGGATACGCGGATTCCAGCCTGCTGCAAGGTACGCACAACGGGGGCAAGTTCCTGCCATCGGGCGCGGGTATCCCAGCCTTGGTTGCTGGTGAGTTGGTAGTGGTTGTCCGGCACCAAAGTGGCTTGGGTGGGGCGCACGGCAAGCAGCATGTCCACAAAGGGTGCCTCGGGGTTGCCTTCGATGTTGAATTCGGTGGTAATAATCGGACGCAGCGCAAACACATCGGCACGGCGGATATGCCTCTCGTCCGGGCGAGGGTGCACCGTAATGCCCTGTGCGCCAAAGCGTTCGCAGTCCGCTGCGAACTTCTCGACATCGGGAAGGTTTCCGCCACGCGCATTGCGCAGCGTGGCAACCTTGTTGATATTTACGCTCAAACGAGTCATGGTCTTTTTGCTTTTACACCCCGTACACTTCACCCCATATTCGCGGCAAAAGTACTACTTTTTCCCGAGTTATACAAGAGGGCTGCGCTTTTTTCCGTATTTCCCCCTACAACCCATCGCCCGAACAGGACAAAGAAAGGCTATACGCAACCGCCGCAAGGGCGAAAATCGCTCTTGCGGCGGCAGTTCGCGAGGGGGCGAGCCTCCCTGCGTCATACAGCCTCCTCCGTCAGAGTTTGATATAAATCTTCTTGCGGTACAGGATGTGAGCAATCAACCAAAGGACAAGCACAAGGCTCAACGCCGCAGCCAGCGACCCGCCCGTATCGCCGAAGAGGGGCTGCATACATACCTTGTACCAGAAACTCCAGACATTGTACATCTCGCCGTGGAACGAGAAACGGATAGCCCCCATCCCATAGACGAACAGCGCACTCAAACAGAAGATAAACAGCGGGTTAACGCCAAAGCACTCGAAGAACTTGTAGCAGCGGTTGGCAATGGCGTGCCGGAAACGCTGTCCGCGTGTGGCAGGCTCAACGGCATTGCATTCGGGGAGGCGTATATCCAACACCCATATCAAAATACCCAGCAGCAGACTCGCCAAGCCGCAGGTTACAAAGACATAGGACGCCGACCACATACTCTTGTTGATCGGGTAGGCGTAGTCAAGGCAGAAGCCGAAAAGCAGCAAGACAGAACCCGCGAGAAGGACGCGCGTAACCTTGTCCCAGTTGTCGTGGCAGTGCATGATAAGCCGCCCGACCCATACGCCGATAAGCGCGTGCGCAATGGCGGGAATGGTGGAGAGGATGCCCTCCGGGTCGAAAGGAATACCGCCCAAATGGTAGATATGGTTATCGCCCAACACCCGCAAATCGACAACAGACTCCATGTTGGCTTCGTTGAGTTCGAAACTATTCGTCACACTCTGCATGATACAATATACCACCAACAGCACTAAGGCGACCCACAGGCTGTTGCGGGGCTTGAAAAGGAGCATGAGGAAGGTGCCGAATATCGTGATAAGACCCAAGCGCGGGAAGACGCCCAGATACCGTAGGTGATGAATCGGGTAGGTCCAGATGGAATAGAGGAATGTGTTATCGGTCGTAATTTTGCGCAAGAACATTCCGAACCAACTGAGCGCCCAGCCGATGAGGATAATCAGCAGACCGCGCGTGAGGAGTTTGTAGAAAGTCTTGCCGTTGAGTTGGTAGTCGAACTTCCCGTAACTGATGTACATGGCAATCCCCATACAATATACGAAAAAGGGAAAGACCAAATCGGTCGGGGTACAGCCGTTCCATGCGGCGTGTCGCAGCGGGGCATAGATGTGCGCCCACGAACCCGGGTTATTGACAAGAATCATCCCCGCAATGGTGATACCCCGCAGTACATCCAAGGATAGGAGGCGTTTTTTCGGCATGGGAGCCGTGTGGGTTTGAGACATAATATCGATGTTTGTTAAATGAAGTAAATGTATTATTCGGGTTCGACAAGGGTAGCCTATCCCTTGCGCATCCCTTGCGTATCCCTTGCTGAATGGTTGCCGTTTGAAAGGGCGGTTACGCGAGGAGAATGTAGGGGCAACACGAAAGAAATGTTAAAATAATGGAACCTGTAATTGACCACTAATTGCGGGGCATCGGGTTGCCATTATCGGGAGTCGGTAGCGGGTCTATCGCGGGTCGGCACCGAGAACGCATGGGATGAAACAGAATAAGGCTGCCCAAAGTAAATCGGACAGCCTTATTCGGTATCGCGGATTACTCCTCGTTGAGGGTGATGCGCTTGAAGTCCGTGATGGTTACATGGTTCTTCTTGAGGACATCCTTGACGAGTTCTTTGGACTCGCTCATGATGTAGGTCTGCTCAACCAAGGTACTCTCTTTGAGGAACTTCGCCAAACGACCCTGCGCAATCATCTCAATCTTCTTCCTATTGAGTTGAGCCTCTGCCTCGGCGGGAACGGTGGCGCGAATGTCGCGTGCCTGTTGCGCCTGTTCGGGCGTGAGCCACCCCTTGGCAGTGTTGGACTCGATATGCTCGTCGCTGTCGGCGTGCGCGGGGTTGATACCCGCCTTGCGGAGCGCGTTTTCAACCGCCTTGCCAATCTCATCCTGCTTGGTCTTGTCGATAGCCACTGCCAACTCGTGGTCTTTCACGCTCTGGGCAACATGGTCAGCATCCAAAGCGATGGGAGCCATCGAAGCCACCTGCATGGAGATGCCGTGTACGGTGGTCTGGTCAGCGTCCGCTGCGTCTGCACCCACGAGGGCGGAGAGTTTGTTGCCAAGGTGGTTGTATGCATCCACCTTCGGCGCAGCAAGATACACATAATCAGACAGTTCCATCTTCTCACCCGTAACGCCGGAACGCTCCGTAACGAGGTCAGTAACCGTCAGTTTGCCGTCCACAATCGTGTTGCGGAGCGCCTCGATGTCGGCAGGACGCTGGTCCATGGCAATGTCCAGAATGAGTTTGACCATCGCCACGAAATCGGCGTTCTTCGCAACGAAGTCCGTCTCGCACTTCACCGCCACAATGGCGCCGTAGCCATTCTCGGCACGACCGAGAACACAGCCCTCGGACGCCTCGCGGTCACTGCGCTTGGCAGCAATAGCCTGCCCGCGCTTGCGCAAGAGGTCGCGCGCTATCTCGAAATCGCCGTTGGCCTCTTCGAGCGCTTTCTTGACATCCATCATACCCGCGCCCGTGAGGTCGCGCAGTTTCTTTATATCTGCTAATGTAACAGCCATAAGTATTTACGATTTACGAATTTACGAATTACGAATTTGTTGTTTCAAGGGGAGGGGCTTACTCGGCTTTGGGGGCTTCTTCCACCTCCTCTGCAGGAGCCTCTGCCGGTGCTTCCACCGATGCTACCTTCTCAGCCTCCGCCTGCGGAGCCGCTTTGCGCACACGCTGGCGACGCTCTTTGGGTTGCGGGGCTTCGGCAGCAGCCTGCGCTTGGGCAGCCTCTTCGTCCGCCTTCTCTACCTTGCGCTCCTCAAGACCCTCCTTGATAGCCGCACATACGGCGTTGAGGATTACCTCAATGGACTTGGTGGCATCGTCGTTGGCAGGGATGACATAGTCAATATTGTTGGGGTTGGAGTTGGTATCCACAATACCAAACACCGGAATACCCAAGCGGTTCGCCTCCGCCACGGCAATATGCTCTTTCATGACATCCACCACGAAAATAGCACTCGGCAGGCGGGTGAGGTCGGCAATGGAGCCGAGGTTCTTCTCGAGTTTCTCACGCTGACGCGTAATCTGCAGTTTCTCGCGCTTGGAGATATTGTCGAAAGTGCCATCGGTCATCATCTTATCGATGGTGGTCATCTTCTTCACTGCCTTACGGATAGTGGGGAAGTTGGTAAGCATACCGCCCGCCCAACGCTCGGTAATATACGGCATGCCAATCTCTTGCGACTTGAGGGCGACAATCTCCTGCCCCTGCTTCTTGGTGGACACGAAGAGTATCTTGCGCCCCGACTTGGCAATAGCCTTCAGAGCCTCCGCCGCCTCGTCAATCTTGATGGCGGTCTTGTTGAGGTCGATGATGTGGATGCCGTTGCGCTCCATATATATATAAGGAGCCATTGCCGGATTCCACTTGCGCTTGAGGTGACCGAAATGGCAGCCAGCCTCAAGGAGTTGATCAAAAGTTGTTCTCATTTGTTTGATTAGTTTGAATTATTGCATATAATTTGTCCGTGCCTCCCTCAAGCCGCAGAGAAACGCGGGAGGGAAGAACAGCAGAGTAATCCGCACCCGAACACGGGTACGGAGTCTCTGCCGTTTGGACTTATGATTGTTCGGTAAAATCCACGCCAAAAGCCATCCGTTAACGCTTGCTGAACTGGAAGTGCTTGCGCGCCTTGGGCTGACCGGGCTTCTTGCGCTCCACCTCACGCGCATCGCGAGTCATGAAGCCTTCCGCCTTGAGAGCCGCCTTGTCTTCGGGGTTCATCTTGACCAGCGCACGCGCGATAGCCAAACGCAACGCCTCTGCCTGACCCTTGAAGCCGCCACCGTCTAAATTGACTTTGATGTCGTACTTCTCCGCCACGCCCAACTTGTTGAGCGGCTGCTTGACAATGTATTGAAGAATGGGGCTGGGGAAGTAAACCTCCAAATCACGACCGTTGATCGTGATTTTGCCGGTACCCTCCTGCGCATAAACGCGGGCAACTGCTGCCTTACGACGACCTAATGCATTTATCATTTCCATATCTTCAATTATTTAAGTTTGTTGATGTCTATTTGTTTGGGTTGCTGCGCCTGCTTGTCGTGCTCGGCGCCGGCAAAGATGTACAGGTTGTCAATGAGTTTGCGCCCCAGACGGTTCTTGGGAAGCATGCCCTTAACGACCTTTTGAATCAAGTGGTCTGCGCCCTTCTCTTTGAGTTGCGCAGGCGTCATCTCACGCTGACCTCCGGGGTAGCCCGTGTAGCGGATGTAAATGCGGTCGTTCCACTTGTTGCCCGTCAGCACCACCTTGTCGGCGTTGATGAGGATGACATTGTCGCCGCAATCCACATTGGGGGTGAAGTTGGGTTTGTACTTGCCGCGAAGGATTTTGGCAACCTTCGAGCACAGACGACCAAGGACTTGGCCTTCAGCATCAACCACAACCCACTCTTTTTGAGCGGTTGCCTTGTTGGCTGATACAGTCTTGTAACTTAATGTATCCATTTAGTTGTTTATTAGGCTATGCCGACAGACAACTTTACGGGCTGCATCCGCCCAACTGCCCGACATAGCGATTATTAATTATGGTTCCACTTTCCAGAATAAATCCAAAAAGCGTGCAAAGGTACTGCTTTTCAGGAATACCTGCAAATGTTTTGTTATTTTTTGTCAATTTCTTTGC
The DNA here is from genome assembly GCA_963630875.1 of Mycobacteriaceae bacterium. Classification (GTDB taxonomy): domain Bacteria; phylum Bacteroidota; class Bacteroidia; order Bacteroidales; family Paludibacteraceae; genus Colicola. The sequence goes on from CAVGOI010000017.1 coordinate 14,202, forward strand.
GCACTGCCGTCTTGGGGAAGATAATCCAAAAGGCAACAGCCACTACCAATGCAAAGCCTGCAAAGATATACCAACTCGTCTGCCAGCCGTGCCAAACGGCTATCGCCCCCTGCTCTGCCACCGCCTCGGCATAGACGAAATGGTTCACGATGGCTTGCGCGGAGAGTGTGCCGATGGTGGCGCCCAAGCCGTTGGTCATCATCATAAACAGCCCTTGTGCGCTGGAGCGTTCCGAGATATTCACCTCCTGATCGACATACATGCCGCCCGAGATATTGAAGAAATCAAAGGCAAAGCCATAGACAATACAACTCAGCACGAAGAGCAGCACAGCGGGAAAGCCCGGGTTGCCCAACCCGAACAAACCGAAACGCAGCACCCAAGCAAACATCGCCATCAGCATAACATTCTTGATGCCAAAACGCTTCAAGAAGAACGGGATTGCCAATATGCAGAGGGCTTCGCAGATTTGGGATATGGAAATAAGGATATTCGCATGTTGCACACCGAAGGTGTCGGCAAACTGCTCGATAGCACCGAAACTTGTAATGAACGGGTTGGCGTAACTGTTGGTTACCTGCAGGCACATGCCGAGCAACATCGAGAAGATGAAGAATATCGCCATCTTTTTCTGCTTGAACAGCCCGAAAGCCTGCAGCCCGAGGGCTTCCACAACGGATTTGGCTGCCACCTTCCCCTTGACGGGGCAAGCGGGCATGGTCAGCGCATAGAGTGCCAACAGCAGGCTCAATCCGCCGCTCACGATAAACTGGTAACTCGTGGGTTGGAAGCCGCACAAATCCACCACCCACATGGTAACGATAAAGCCCACCGTACCGAAGACCCGCACGGGGGTAAAGTCCGTGTCGATATTCATGCCTGCTCTATCAAGTGCCGTGAACGCCACCGAGTTGTTGAGCGCGAGGGTCGGCATATAGAACGCCACTGAAACGGTGTAGAGCGTGAAGAGTGTGGCAAACTGAATGTCCTGCCCATAAGCGATGCCGTAAAGACCTGCGGCTATCATGAATGCGCCTGCCACGGTATGGCAGAGGCTGAGCAGTTTCTGCGCGGGAATCCAGCGGTCGGCTACAATGCCCATCAGCGCGGGCATGAACAGGCTCACGATTCCTTGAATGGAATAAAACCAGCCGATGTGCGTGGCGAGTCCGTTCTTGGCAAGGTAAGTCCCCATGGAGGTTAAGTACGCTCCCCAAACGGCAAATTCGAGGAAATTCAGCAAGATAAGTCGCAATCTCAAATTTTTCATATTGTATTTCGTTTTTGGTTATCGTGTTGTGGAGTATCAAAACTCGCTTGTGAAGTGGAACTGTATGTGTTTGTAGTCGTTCTGCGCCATTTGCAGCACATACGCCGAGTCCGCCATGAACACATCCCGCCCGTCTTTGTCGGTCGCCATATACTGCGCCTTTCGTTTCTTGAAGGTCGCCAGTTCTTCCGCGTCATCGCTTTCTATCCAGCAGGCCTTGTACATTTGCAGGCTCTCCCAGCGGCATTTGGCCTGATACTCATGCTCCAAGCGATACTGAATCACCTCAAACTGCAGTTGCCCGACCGTACCGATTATCTTTCGCCCGTTCATTTGGCTGACAAAGAGTTGCGCCACGCCCTCGTCCATCAGTTGGCTCACGCCCTTGTCGAGTTGCTTTTGTTTCATCGGGTCAGCGTTCTCGATATACTTAAACATCTCCGGCGAGAACGATGGCAGTCCCTTGAAGTGCAGGTTTTCGCCTGCCGTCAGCGTGTCGCCTATCTTGAAGTTTCCCGTATCGGGCAGACCGACAATATCGCCTGCGTACGCCTCATCCACCGTCTCTTTCCGTTGTGCCATAAAGCAGGTCGGCGAGGAGAAACGCATCTGCTGATTTTTGCGCACATGCTTATAATACACATTGCGCTCAAATTTACCCGAACATATCTTGAAAAAAGCGATACACGAGCGGTGGTTCGGGTCCATATTGGCGTGAATCTTAAAGCAGAAACCCGTGAATTTGTCCTCCATCGGTTCCACCGTACGCTCTTCTGCCTGCACGGGGCGTGGCGAGGGGGCAATACGCACAAAGCACTCCAACAACTCTTTCACGCCAAAGGTATTCAGTGCCGAGCCGAAGAACACGGGAGCGAGTTCGCCGGCAAGGTACTCTTCCTCCGAGAAAGGATTGTATACCCCCGCTATCATCTCGATATCCTCCCGCAGTTTCTCAGCATCCTTATCACCCACCAGTGTGGTGATTTGCGGGTCGTTAATATCGTCGAAACGCAGCGATTCCGTCACATGCGTTTTGTCCGGCTGATAGAGGTCTAAGGTCGATTGGTAGAGGTTGTACACGCCCTTGAACCGTTGTCCGCTATTGATAGGCCACGACAGCGGGCGCACATGGATTCCGAGTTCCGACTCTATCTCGTCGAGCAAGTCGAACGGGTCTTTACCCTCTCGGTCCATTTTGTTGACAAACACCATCACCGGCGTTTTGCGCATACGGCAGACCTGCATCAGGCGGCGTGTCTGCGTCTCAACGCCCTTGGCGGCATCTATCACGATAATCACCGAATCCACTGCCGTCAGCGTGCGGAAAGTATCTTCCGCAAAGTCTTGGTGTCCCGGCGTATCAAGAATGTTGATATGGTAGCGGACGACTCCTAACTCCCCTTGTCCCCTCATAGTGGGGGATTCGGAAGAGGTCTCATAGTCAAATCCCATGACCGATGTGGCCACCGAGATACCACGCTGTTTCTCTATCTCCATCCAGTCGGAGGTGGCCGTCTTGCGTATTTTGTTCGATTTCACGGCACCTGCCACATGGATAGCCCCTCCGTATAGCAGGAGTTTTTCGGTCAGTGTCGTTTTACCCGCATCGGGGTGTGAAATAATCGCAAAAGTGCGTCGACGGAGTATCTCTTGTTGTTCTGCGTTCGCGAGCATCGGGTTATCCTATCGTATTAACGGTCATCGTATCAAGGCTCCTTGGCAGTATGTCTGCGCAAAGTCCCGCAAAGGTACTGCATTTTTCGCAACCACGCAACAGCAGCCGCGCATTTTTCAAGATAGTAGCGGTCTATCCCCATACCAACACGGTTGATACACGGTTGATACACGGTAGATACACGGTAGATACTCGGAAGATTTACCTGGGCATATAATGGTTTTATAACCCTTCTAATGTGTGTTGAAAAAGTCCCCTACGGAATCCTCATACCCCACCTGCACGCCTCAACAATCGCACTGTACTCCTGCGGTAATCCTTGTGGGGGAGCGGTGGAATCCATAGCGGTAGGGAATAACGGGAGGAAGCGGATTGTCTGTATTTACGAAAAAGATACCGCCCTTTAATAAAACAGCCCATACGGGGACAGGAATTTGCTTGTTTGAAATCCTTACCTTAATTTTGCGCCGTTTTTAATGGATAACTCCGCCCTTTTTATACGGATAATCTTAATTTTTGAACTATTTAGACATCATTCTTGGATGATATAACTCATCGCGATATGCAAAAACTCTACACCCTTCTTCTCGGGACTATTCTGCTCCTTGCAGCCCCTTTATACGCGCAACAATTGCCCAACGCCAATTTCGAAGCATGGAATGGTTCCTTTGACGGCAACGCACAACCCGACAACTGGAACGCAAGCAATGTAACCCAATTCGGTTTTAAGTTCAACTTTGCGCACAAAGAAGCCGGACATACTGGCAATGCCTCCATGATGGTACAAGACCAGGATGTCGGTGCGGCAGGTATCACCGAGACTTCCCCCGGCTATTTTGCACTCGGGCAACCCTGGGTGTATGTAAAAAGTCTGACCTCCGTGGGCGAAGCCAGTGCCGGTACAGAAGGCGGCATCCGCTGGGCTTACCGCCCCGACACGATGTCCGTGTGGATAAAACGCACCGGAAGCAATGTGGACAAAGAGGATTTCTACCTGCTCTACTATGCATGGTCAGGCACCGCCAAGAGTAGCAAATACAAGGGTAAAAACGGCAGTTGCACCGGCACCACCCGTACCAACGAGGAGAGTGATATACGCCTCGCCTTGGATGGTAACGAATGCGGCACCGACCAGAAAGCAACCCAAATTGCAGAGGGTATGTGGCGCGAGAAAAAGGAGTATAAAGAATGGGTGAATATCCGCGTACCTATCTACTACTTCAACAACAACACCCCCGAGATGATGAATATCATCTTCTCCGCCAGCAACTACCCGAACTTCCGTGCCAATAGCGGACTATACGCCGGCAACTCGCTGTATGTGGACGATGTGGAACTGATTTATGCCTCAAACATTCAGAAACTATACATCGACGGCAGGGAATGGAAGGGTTTTAACCCCGACACCGAAGAGGAGCAGACCTACTCTCTCGGTCGGGCAGCCACCACTATCCCCGCTATCAAGGGCGTGCGTGGTATCGGTTCTATCACCAATGCACGCGGGACAAGCGTCTCCTTTTCAGGGCGCGAGTTGACGGACAGCGAACTCACTATCACGCAAGGCACCATAGACGGTGAGCCGACTATCCTGACCGTCCGCGCGGAAGACGGTTCCTCCACCCACACCTACAAGATACGCTTTGTGCGCGAACCCAGCAACAACACCCGATTGGCCAATATCATGGTCAACGGAGAATCGCTGTCGGCTTATGGCACGACCTTCAACCCCGCTGTGCTACTCTACACGGTTGCCTTGCCTTACGGCACGACCGAACCGCCTGTCATCACTGCGGAAGGACAGGAAGATGCCCAGACCATCCGCATACAACAGCCCACGGCAACCAACGGCACCGCCACTATTACCGTTACGGCTGCTGATGGCAAAACGACCGCCTCCTATACGCTGACCTTTACCATAGCCGAATTGGCAGATAACACCCTGCAAGACATTCTGGTGAACGGCAACTCCGTAACGGGGTTTATGCCGGGCAAACTGTCCTATCGTGTGTCGCTGCCCACAACGACTACCACTATGCCCACGGTAAAAGCGGTATCCGCCTACCCCGACGGGGCGCAGACTATCCAATATATCGCCCCTGCCACCATACAGGACGGCGTGTATCAAATCCAAGTCAGTAGCCCGGGTAACCCTGTCCCAAAGACCTACAAACTGACTTTCAAATTGGAGAAGTCCTCCTACGCCTACCTCAAAGACCTGCAGGTGGGCGAGGGACTGCTGACCAACTTTTCGCCCGAACAGTTTACCTACTACATTCACCTGCCGTTGGGTACAACGCAGTTACCCGAAATTACCTATATCAAGGGCAACGAACAGCAAAGTGTGTCGGTGGTTACGGGCGGATTGGACGGCACGACCCAAGTGATTGTTACCGCCGAAGACGGGCAGACACAAAGCGAATACAAACTCGTGTTTTCCACCGAGAAATCCGAACTGTCGCACCTCAATATGATTTATGTTGGCGGGACTCCGCTGCCGGATTTCTCGCCCGACAAGACTTCCTACTCCTACGCCCTGCCCATCGGTACGACCGTGCTGCCCGAAATCACAGTGGATAAGGGGGACGAGTACGAGAGTGTGAACATCGTGAGCGGCGGTGTGAACGGCACCACGCGTATCGCGGTTACGGCAGGCAACGGTAACAGCACCCTCTACCAGATTGCTTTCAGCGTGCTGCAAGCCACCAACTCCGCCTTGCAAGCTATTTACATTGACGGCGAACTCCTTGAGGGCTTCGACCCCGAGCGATTGGAATACACCTTCCTTCTGCCCAAAGGCACAACCCAACTACCCCTCATCACCTATACGCCTTCCGATGAGTATCAGACCATTACCACCCGCTCCGGCGGTGTGAACGGCGAGTACAAGATAACCGTCCGCCCGCAGTCCGGCAGCAGCCGCACCTATATCATCCGTTTCTCGGTGGAGACCTCCGACAATACAACGCTGCAGATGATATACTTGGACGATGAACCCCTGCCGGGCTTCGACCCCGCTATCACCGAGTACAACGACACACTGCCGATGGGTGTATCCACGCTGCCCGATGTAACCTACCTCAAGGGCGACGAGAGCCAGAAAGTACTCAACCTGCGGCAAGGTACGACACAGACCCTCATCGTCACTGCCGAGAGCGGCACCTCCCGCACCTACACCATCCGCTTCCATATCCAACGCGCAGAGAGTGCCTACCTGCGCATGATTTACTTGGACGGCACCCCCTTATCCGGCTTCGACAAGCAGCAGTTCTCCTACACGGCATCCCTCAGCGGCACCACCTGCCCTGCTATTACGGTGGACAAAGAAGAAGGGCAACAGGTAACCATCACCACACCTTATGCCACGGGACGCGCCGACATTCTTGTACGCGCTGACCTGCAATCCTCCTCGGCAAACACCTACACCATTGACTTTGTCGATGTTGCCGACAACCACGCCTTGCTGACGGCTATTTATGCCAATGGGGAGTTACTGGCGGACTATCAGTCCACCGTCTTTGAATACACGCTATCCTATAGCGGCGCAATGCCCGCCATTACCTACGATGCCCAAGAGGGACAGACAGTTACTCTCTTCCGCGAACAGAATTCGCTCACGCTGTATGTGGTAGCAGGCAGCGACAAAGCCCAATACACCCTGCACTTGGCGCAACAGGTATCGCACGATACCTCGTTGCGGGCTATCCTCCTCGATGGAACAGGTCTTGAAGGGTTCTCGTCTGCCACCCGTGATTATACAATACCTCTTGCGGCAGGTGCTACGCGTCCTGTTGTTACCTACGAGGCACAAGACGCTACGCAAGTCGTTTATGCAGGTGCTGTGGACGCCCAAACCTATTGTTTGTTTGTCTGCGCCGAAGGCGGCGATACGGCACGCTATACGCTCCGGTTCGACCGGAAATTATACGACAACGCCAACTTGGCAGACTTGCAAGTAGAGGGCTATCCGATCACCTTCTCGCCCACTACCTACGAGTACCATATCGACCTGCCGTCGGGTATGCCGTTGCCCGCCTTGCATATCACGCCCGACGAGGGGCAAAGCACGGCTGTTTACGCCCACAGCGCGGACGAACAGCAGATATTGGTGACTGCTGCAGACGGTACGACCAATACCTACCGCATTCTTTATACGCGCATTCCATCCGCTATCGCTACGCTTTCCGATATTCTCCTTGATGGCAAGAGCCTGCAGGGTTTCCGCAGCGATGTCTATGCCTACACAGACACTTTGGCATGGCGAACCCGCACCGTGCCGTGTGTACAGCCGGTAGGCACCGTCTCCAATCAAATCATCACCACCTGCCATAGTGCGGTTAACGGCACAACGCGTATTCATGTAGAGGCTGCCGACGGGGTTACTACGCAGGACTATACCATCGCATTCCCTGTGCGCAAATCGTCCAACACGGCTCTCAAGAGCATTATTCTGGAACACGAGGCGGTCAGTCTGCCTTTTGATCCCGAGGTTACGGACTATACCATCGTACTGCCTTACCAAGAGCAATCCGTGCCGTTTATTTCCTACGAGCCGGAGGAAGAGGAGCAGGATATTCAATATATCTCCCGTCCTCTCGGGCAAACGACGCAGATTATTGTTACGGCAGAGAACGGCGACCAACGCACCTACAATCTCCTGTTCCTGCCCACTTATTCCACGCAGCCCAATGTTCTTGACAGTCTAATTGTGGTAGAGACAGGGCAGTTGATTTCTCCCACCGACTCTGTGGTTGCGATTCCGTTGCCTTACGGGTGCAAAACAATGACGGTTCAGTACAAGAAGTCCTTTGACGAGCAGACGGTGTGGGTACAGCCCGGGGGTGTTTATCGACCGACGGTTATCTCTGTGCGCCCCAATCGTCCCGATGAGGCAGAGAAAGTCTATACCCTTACGCCCGTGTTGGAGACGCAAGACCCTGCTGTGCTGACGAGCATTACGGTTGACGGCACGCTTCTTGCCGATTTCACACCCGACCGCTTCACATATATCGTGAACCGCAGTTCGACCGGTACACCGAATGTTACCTACACGGCAGACAGCGGTGTGCAGTGCAATCCTATCGGGGATACATGGCGGTGGACTGCCACGGTGAAAGCCGGTACGCGCACCAATACCTACACGATTTTCTTCCACTACCCTGCCAGCATTATTCCCAACGGCGAGTTCGACCAATGGACCAAGACTGCGTCCTCCAATTCCGATAAGCCCACCTCGTGGAATGCGCCAGGGGATTATATCAACAAATACCTCGGTACCGCTAAGGCGGGGGATGCCGTCAAAAAAGACGGCAATTCGGTTGTACATCTCAAGAATGTTTTTTGGATGGCACTTGCAGGACCCGTACCCGCTGTTATCAACCTCGCCGATATGACCGCCAATTTTGCGGTTGCAGGCGGTACGCGCGTAACGCCCAGCGGTGCTATCAGTTTCCTCAATACCCCCGATAATGCCACGATCAGTTACAAGTACACCGTGAAAGCAGGCAATGGTGCCCTGTTCCGCTTTGTCTTCTCCGACAACAACAAGAATAAGTACACCTTCGACCACCGCGATACGGGGACAAGCAGTGCCTACAAGACACAAACGATACAACTGGGCATTGACAACAAACCCATCAGCGGATTGGATGTGATTATCGATGCTTCCGGAAACTATCCAGACGGACACTCGGACGCGGAACTTTATGTGGACTATATCCGCTTCTCCTACAACAGTACTCTCGCTGCATTGAAGGTGAACGGCACTAATGCCACGCTTTCGGGCAACGCTTTCACGGTTACCCTTACCGATATTGACGCCTCCGCCCCTGCTCTCGCGTTTACGGGTGCGGTATCCGACCAAGCCCAAAAGGTAACCTGGCAGGATGAAACCGTCAGCGGTAACTACGGTGTTCGCAAAGCCGCTATCATCAACTATGCCGAGGATGGCACGCATACCGACTATACGCTTGAGGTGCGTCGCCCGCTCGAGACACGCAGCACGCTCAGCGATCTGCTCATTGACGGGAGTTCTTATACGAAATTCTCGCCCGCTACGAGCGACTATACCTATCACCTCACATCCGACACCCGTTGTCTGCCCTCGATATGCCCTGTAGCACAGAGCAACCTGCAGGCGATTACCACAGCCTATAGCGACTCCGTCTATACCATTACTGTTACACCCGAACAGGGCGAGGCTACGGTCTATACGATTCGTTTCACTACCGACTTGAGTTCCGACACGCACCTCGCTGCCCTGTCGGCTACCGGTATCACTTTCCAACCCGACCAAACCGAGTACGACCTTACAGCGGAAAGCATGCCGTCTATCTCTTTCACCAAGCAATCGAACTCTCAGACGGTTGCGTTGCACAAGGGTATACTTACCGTTACGGCAGAAGACGGTACGACAGGTACTTATACGATTCGCCTGCACCAACCTACTGTTCATACTGCGGGACGGCTTTCGGCATTGGCTATCGAGGGTATCGAACTCGCCACTTTTGATGCCAGTACCTATGACTATATCCTGCCGCGTCCGTCGTACACGACTTTCCGCCGTAACGCCGTACAAGATTCGGTCATCTTCACCCAGACGCCCACGCGACTGAAATGGCAGGTGGTGGGTACGGATGAGGAGCATACTTACACGCTCACTTACCCGACCACGCTCTCCGCCAACACCAACCTCGCTGCCATTCTTCTCAATGGCGATACGATCGAAGGCTTCAACCCCACGATTACCGAGTACGCCTATTCGACCAATGACCCCGTTCATCTGCAGGTAGTAGCCAATGCCACCGCCTCATTGCTCACGCAGAAACACGACACGATCGGAGGTAACAATGTGTACAGTTACACCGTTACCGCCGAGGACGGGACGGTTGGCAGACCTTACTATGTGCGCGTTGTGCCGGTACGCTCATCCGACCCGTATCTGCAATCCATCTCGCTCAACGGAACGCCTATTGCCGATTTCCGTCCCGATAGTGCCAACTATACCGTCACACTGCCCGTAGGGGCTGTAAAAGAGGCAGAGCCTACGATGCCCTCTATCGCGTATGCGTTGGGGAATGCCAACCAACAGGTTATTCTTGAACACGGGCGTTTGGGCGAGACCACTACACTCATTGTTACTTCAGAGGACGGCACACAACGCTTTACCTACAACATTCTTGTACAATCCGAGCCCAGCCATAACACCGCCCTTACGGGTATTGCCGTTAACGGCGTTCCTGTTAGCGGGTTCTCGCCGCGTCGCGTGTACTACTTCCACAAGACTTCCGACAGCGATATTCAACTTACTTGGGCTTCCGATGACCGTTTCCAGACGGTGCAGACCTCGCAGTCCGGGGATGTCTATACCCTGCATGTTACAGCGCAAGACGGCATTACGGTTGAGGATTATCAGGTCGAAATTTATCATGAGCCCGCCTCAGACGATGCCACTTTGTCTTCGATTCTGCTTGATGGTACGGGTTTCGAGCAATTCTATCCGTCCCTCAACCCCTCGTTGGCATTCTCCGCTATGCAGCAGCGGTACACCATCCATCTCCCCTCCGGTGCCACCACAACGCCCGACGTGTCTGCTGCCCTCAAAGAAGAGGGGCAGAGTGTGGCTATTCGCACCGAGAATTGGAACACCTACTTGGATGTTACCGCCGCCGATGGCACGACTACGAACACCTATTCGCTACTGTTCCTCACGCCGCAGTCGTCCAATACCGCGCTCAAGATGATTTATGTCGATAATGTTCCGCTTGCCGCCTTCGACCCCGATACCCATACTTATACGGTTGCTCTGCCCGTCGGGGTAACTGCTTTGCCACAGGTATTCGCCGAGACCGGTGATACCTTCCAAACGCTGCGCACCTCCCTCGTAGGACAATGGCAATACACCATCCATGTAACCGCAGAAGACGGCTCGGAGGGTCAATATACGCTTATCTTCACGCCGACACTCTCTTCGATAGACACCGTAGCAGCCATTTACGCCGATGGCGTGTTGCTGCGCGGTTTCCGTGCCGACTCACTCTACTACGCCTATACCCTTCCCGTCGGCAGTCGCCTGCCCGAGATTTCTTGGGACGAGGGCGATGCTTACCAGCGCGTGGATACCACCACCATCAGCCGCACGCCCTATCAGCACACCCTGCTCCTGCAGGCAACGGCGCAGGCAGGCAACAGCCGCACCTATACGGTTGCCTACGAGGTTGCCTTGTCCGCCAATGATACGGCGCGTATGATTTATTTCCGCAACGATTCGTTGCCGGGCTTTGCAGGCGGAACTGTGGAATATACGATTACCCTCCGTGACACGATAGCCCCTGCCGCCACCGATGTGTATGTGGAGGCAGGCGATGCGTATCAAACTATTACCCTGTCGGAGGTGTTGCCGTACAAGGTGCAGCAACAGTCGTTGGGGTGGAAGCAGTCTGCCACTGTTGTAGCGCAGGACGGACACAGCCGCACCTATACACTTTATTTCCTCCGTCCCACGCAGCAGTCCGACAATACCACTTTGCAGGCAATCTACATCAATGGTCAGCCGCTTCTCGGTTTCCTGCCCGACAAGCGTATCTATTTTGACACAATACCGGAAGGCGAACCCCTTCCCTCCGTTTTGTGGGAGAAAGCAGAACCGCTGCAGCGTGTTTCCGCATCGTTGGGCGACACCACCGTGCTGACCGTTACGGCGGAGGACGCTACCACCACCGGCACCTACCGTATCTATTTCCACCATCGCAAGTCCGCCAATGCCTACCTTGATGCCCTGTATTGCGACGGCACTCTCCTCGAGGGTTTCCGTCCCGACTCGATGGACTATACACTCACGCTTCCTTACGGCACGGTCGGACTGCCTGTGATTACTTGGACTCCCGATGCGTATGTCGCCGGTGTGCAAGAGCGCAGGGTTGCCACAGACACCTCCGCTTACACCCTACCCGATGGGCGTACCCGCACCGTCCTGCACCTTGCGGTTACGGCGGCTGACGGGGAGAATACTGCCGACTATACGGTTAATATCTACACCTCGCTCAATAGCGATGCACACCTCAGCGGGATTTATGTGCGCGGCACTTTGGTGGAAGGGTTCTGTGCGGATACGCTGCACTACGACCTCGTCTATCCTATCGGCACCAACTCCGACCGTTTGGCGACCGTAGCGGATATTCAGGCACTGCCCAACGACCCGCAGGCGGTTGTTTCAGTAGTGGCTTCGGGGCTTGATTTCATCCTGCAGGTTACGGCAGCAGACGGGCAGACCACTTGTGTCTATACGCTGCGGCAGACTATCCTGCTCAGCGGCAACAACCGTCTAAGGACTATTCTGCTCAATGGCGCACCCATTCCCGACTTCGGTGCCGATACGCTGGCATACACTTACTATGTGACGGATGCACAACCGACCATTGAACCGATTGCCGAGGACACAACCGCCACAATTGATGTGGGCATGTATGTAGAAGGGGAGGCGTTCTCTATTTACGTGACGGCTGCCAATGGCGATGAGCGCACCTACACCATTCTTTTTCTCCCCTCATCGTTGCACACCTCGCAGACTCCTACGAGCAATGATGTCTTGGTCAAGTACCTCGGCGACCGAACGGTGGCTTTTGCCACGATTCGCAAGAATGTATCGGTGGCGGTTTACACCGAGCAGGGGCAAATGCTCTACCATAAGTCCCTGTCCGACTCCGACCAGAACGATGCTACGGTTATCATCAACGCCGATGGTCAGGAGCAACTGGTTGATGTGCGCACGAGTACTGCCCAATACACGCTTCCGCACGCGGGTATCCGCTATCTGTACACTTTCATTGAGAACGAAAAACGGGTATTTGCTTCGGGCAAATTGTCCATAAATCCCTAAAATGCTATAACTTTTATCCCTTCGCATAGGTTTTGGCACGATATTTGATAGGTGAATTTATGTGCATTTATTCAGAATTATGGCAAGAACAATTCATATTTTATTGTTAGAGAGTGATGTTAACCTTCGCTCTGTAACCTCCGATTATCTGCGTGCGCGTGGGTATGAGGTAGCCGTAGGCGCAGACGGTCAAGAGGGGTGGGAATTGGTTTCCAAGAAGCACTTTGATTTGCTGCTGATGGATATCGTGATGCCCCGTATGAACGGTCTTGAGTTGCTGAAAGTGATTCGTGACAGCAACAACCCTCTTCCTGTGATGTTCTTGACGGACAAGTCCGACCGCGAGGATATGCTCAAGGCTTACCAACTGGGTTGCGATGACTATTTGCTCAAGCCTTTCGCTATGGATGTCCTTGTGCTGAAAATAGAGGCTATTGTGCGTCGTTATCGTGCCGGTCAGTCGGATAGTGAGTTTATCTTTGATTTGGGAGGTATTCATTTCGATGGTATTCGTCAGCGCTTGGGCGACAAGCACCTTTCTTCACGCGAGAACGAGTTGCTGCTCATCCTTTGTCAAAATATGAACAATCTTGTGGAGCGTAGTCGTATTTTGATGAGTTTGTGGGGCACCGACACTTATTTCAACGCCCGCTCGTTGAGCGTGTATATCAATCATCTGCGCAAGCATTTGGGCGAAGACAGCCATGTGAAGGTGATGAGTGTGCATGGAAAGGGTTATAAATTGGTAATTATGGAGGATACGCCTCCGGCAGAATAGAAAGAAAGCGCAAGTAATTGTGTTATTTAATAAATAGTGTTTTTCATATGAGGCAAGTTCGATGGGATGTCGCGCTTGCTTTTTTTATGTTTTGTCTGCGTACAGCGGTGGCATTTTTTTGCAGGTCTGTCGCAGATAGTTGGGAGATTTACCCGTAGAAGTTGAAAAGAAGTTGAAAGGCGGCACGGCTGACAAACGCCGAAGATTATACAAAGTCGGGAAAGAATGAGGGAAATTGTTCGGAGGTCCTTCGGAGGTGATTCGGAGGTGATTCGAAGGTGATTCGAAGGTCGTTCGAAAATTCTGCGGTTTAGGTCGCCACAGGGTAGCACCCGCCTACCCCCCTTCTTGCACCTTCTTTGCACTTTTTACCTCTTTTCTTGCACTGTGTAGAATATATGCAACTCCCCCCCCTTATTTTAGCGCACAAATACTATGCCGGATATTTCCAAATGTCGCGAAACAAACACAAAACTTTAATAATTATGCATTTGCCATTATTACTGCGACCTATCGCGCAAAAAGTCGGACAAATGTGCCTATTTATTTGCAAAATCAGGAATTTTTGCCTACCTTTGCAGCGGATTTCAAATTATTGCTTATGAAAAAGTTTCTCTTTCTGTTGGCTTTTATGCCGTTGGTGCTTGGCGGGTGCGAAGATAAAAACGGTGTGCAGAATGACGGTAAACTCTATCCCGTGTCAGGGAGGACATATATTGAGGAAAAATACGGCGGCACAGAATTGCATTTCGCAGAAAAAGGGAACTCCTTGCTTTTGGTGGAACACACCGAGGCAAAAATAACACTTAACACAGACCAATACTTCCTTATGGTTGAAGATACTATCTTTACCTACAACAATACACAATATAATGATGTAAGGAGTGCTTTTATTTACCATGATACATACCTAACAGGTTATGTTTCGGAAGATTATCGGTTAATTGAAAGGTAAGAATAAATTACGACAAGTATTTTATTCTAATTTCAATCTTCCGCTGTGATAAATGATATATTGGTTGGTAATGTAGCCTTGAGTTCTTTTAATGCATTTGTAAAACCACTTGTTTTTGATATATCGGTAAAACCTGTTTCGAGGAAATTCTTGAGTTTATCCGCAAACGCATCAAAGGCATTGTTCTTCTTTATCAGTTGCCCGCTATCGCCGCTTTCTCCTAAACCGACAGCATAGATTTTCTGCCCGTCGTCTGTGTTCTGCACTTTGAAATAGTGCTCACAGTAGTGCTCACTTTCTACCGCACATAGCAGTCCGTCTAAATCCAAATCCGAACCCAAATATCGTTTTTCGGAATATACGAGTAGCGTTGTGTGTTTCATTATGTTGTACAGCATATATAGTGTAAAAACGATGATAATTATTTGTCGAATGAGTATTTTTTCGTACCTTTGCCGCGTGAAAAATCAAGGAACCTATGAAACGGCAACATTTTGCGGCTAAAATCATTACGAACGATGGAGAAGCACTACACGCCTCGCTGGAGGTGGTGCTTTTTCGTGAAGCCCCCTATACAATAGCCTATTGCCCTGCTTTAGACTTATCTGCTGCCGCTGCCAATCAAAAAGCGGTAAAGGAGGAGTTTGAGCAGGTGTTTGCTGAATATGCCGCTGACTGCCTGCAAAACAACACATTGAAAGAGGATTTATTGGCACACGGGTGGCAGTTGCATGACGATATCTACCAAGCCCCAACTATGACGCAGATGCTGATAGGAAACCGAACTCTGCAAGATATTGTGGATAACAAGAACTATCAAAAACAGGTGATGAGTATTCCGTCAATATCCACAACACGAGCATTTGCCTAATGGGGACAAAATCAAATACAAGTCTTACGCTGTTTCGTAAATTTTTGCTTGCAGTGGGGTGCGAATGTGTGGGAGTAAACGGCGGGCACGAGAAATGGAAACGAGACGGATTGACACGCCCTATTATAGTGCAGACACATATCGACCCCATACCCGAATTTATCGTGCGTAACGCCTTGCGAACTCTGAATATCAGTATGAGCGATTTCTTAACAATCATCCAGTCTCTATAACCGGAGAATACAACCTCTAAAACCTATAAGAAACACAAACTATCCAAATTTTTACCCGTTATGAAAAAGTTTCTCTTTCTGTTGGCTTTTATGCCGTTGGTGCTTGGCGGGTGCAATGGTGATGAGCCGAGTGAGCAAGACCTATCTGTCGCATGGAATACCTACGAAAAGATATACGAGGACAATCAAGTTTGGGAACTTGTGTTCACTGACGACTCTTTACACACCTATTGGAAAGGAGATTTGGAGATGAGCGCATCATATATACAAGATGGGGCTAATGTAAATTGCATATCTTCAAAAGGTAATGAGTTTGTTATTATAGCAGGCAAAGGTTATGTTATTTATTCCGACCAAACCTTTACGAAGCGGCAATAAGTGCAGTTTCCGTAATTTTAGTTTTTAGTGCGGCTATTTTAGTTGCTATATTTCGAGCGTATTCTTTATTATTTCCCACAAATCTAACATCGCCGAATACATCATTTAATTCATCGAGAAAGTCAGAAAAGACAGATAAAAATGTACTGCTTGAATACAATTCTCCGCTGTCCGCTGTTCCTTTTTCCGGCGCAAGCCCCCTTGCATAGATTTTCTGCCCGTCGTCTGTGTTCTGCACTTTGAAATAGTGCTCACTATAATGCTCACTATCTGCCGCACATAGCAGTCCGTCTAAATCCCAATCCGAACCCAAATATCGTTTTTCGGAATATACGAGTAGCGTTTCTTGGAAATTCCATTTCTCTCATATCGTTGCCGCAGAGTTGTGTTGTGCAACACATTGAGCAAAAAGTCGGACAAATGTGCCTATTTATTTGCAAAATCAGGAATTTTTGCCTACCTTTGCAGCGGATTTCAAATTATTGCTTATGAAAAAGTTTCTCTTTCTGTTGGCTTTTATGCCGTTGGTGCTTGGCGGGTGCGAAGATAAAGGAAGTGTTGAGTATATAAAAGGGCATACATTTATCTCTGACAGAGGGAAATCAATGGTTGAGTTGGCTTTCAAACGCGATATGTCTGTTGTATATACATGGAAAAACACTTGGGAAAAAGACAAAAATCACAGACAAGATTTGTATTATCAATTAGACACAGATACCGAATTTACCATATTCACGACAAGCAATGATAGTGTGTGGTGTCTTGGTAAATACTATCCTGCGTCAAAGCCGTATATCATAGTGGATAACTTTCCTCTTGATACATTATATGTAAAATAGTTATGATGTGGCAATTAGAGATGTATCGTTGAGTTTGGAAACAACATTGTTTAGTGCGGATACTATGTCCGCACTATGGTCTTTGTTGTTCCCCTGAAATCTTACATCTTGGAATGCTGTCGCTAATGTATTGCAAAGGGCTTTGAACGCTTCAATAAAGTTGCTGCTCACATACAATTCTCCGCTGTCCGCTGTTCCTTTTTCCGGCGCAAGCCCCCTTGCATAGATTTTCTGCCCGTTGTCTGTGTTCTGCACTTTGAAATAGTGCTCGGCGTCATTGGCGGTTCGATGTCGCCCTTTCCAAGCGAGAGCATGAATTGATCCACCTGAATCTTGATTGGCACATAGTATGCACCAATTCATCTGCCGACAGCGGAGGATGTGCGGAGCATGGTTCTTGTGGGGAGAAAATTCATCGGGCTATTGCGTACACAAAAAAATAAGCGTATCTTTGCAAGTTTTTTGGGGGCAGCCCAAAAACAAAGACGCAATGGCAGAAATGATACGACATGACGGGCGGGTAATCGCCGTAAACGGGGACGAGGTTCGCGTGCAGATTGTGCAGGCGAGCGCGTGCGCCGCGTGCAAAGCCCAAAAGATGTGTATGTCTGCCGAGAGCAAAACCAAAGAAATGGTGGTGCAACCCTTGGAGCCGTTGGCCGTGGGCGATGAGGTGGAGGTAATGATTTACCCGCGCTTGGGTTGGAAAGCCATACTGATAGCATATATTCTGCCCTTTGTCGTGTTGGTGGGGACGGTATTTGTGCTGAACCGGTGGTTGAGTGAAGCGGCGGCGGGGACGATTGCGTTGTGTGCCATCGGGGTGTACTATTTAGGGTTGAGTTTCTTTAAGGGGAAATTGCAAAGGGAGTTCCAATTTACGGCGCGAAAGAAAGCCTGATAGGTAGGAACGACCCGCGAGAGACCCGCGAGAGACCCGCGAAAAAACGGGGGGGCGATTGGGGGCAAAAAAGAACGATATTTGAGAAAAGTATAAAAATACAAGTATGAATCTTATTGTAATTTCCTTGCTCGTATTGGGCATAACCGGATTGGTTGCCGCGGTGCTGCTGTTTCTGGTTGCTCAAAAGTTCAAGGTAGAGGAAGACCCGCGCATTGACCAAGTGCAAGAAGTACTGCCCGGTGCCAACTGCGGCGGTTGTGGGTTTGCAGGGTGCCGCGCCCTTGCCGAGGCGTGCGTGAAAGCCGACGCGTTGGACGGCATTCTCTGCCCTGTAGGCGGCACTCCCACCATGCAAAAAGTGGGTGAGATATTGGGGAAGGTGGCGGCAGTCGCCGAGCCGAAAGTGGCTGTGGTGCGCTGCAACGGGACTTGCGAAGCACGCCCACGCACCTCAACCTACGATGGCGTGAAGAGTTGCCGCATTCAGCACAACCTCTATGCCGGCGAGACGGGCTGCGCCTACGGTTGCTTGGGCTGCGGGGACTGCGTGGCTGCCTGCCAATTCGATGCCATCCACATGGATGCACAGACCGGTCTGCCCGTGGTGGACGATGAGAAATGTACGAGTTGCGGCATGTGCGTGAAAGCCTGCCCGCGCAATATCATCGAGTTGCGCAACAAGGGTCCCAAGGGGCGCCGAATGGTGGTGGAGTGCGTGAACAAGGACAAAGGAGCCGTGGCACGCAAGGCTTGTCTGAACGCCTGCATCGGCTGCGGTAAATGCCAGAAAGTCTGCACTTTCGACGCCATCACCATCGAGAATAACCTTGCCTACATAGACTACACCAAGTGCCGTCTGTGCCGCAAGTGCGAGGCGGAATGCCCGACCGGCGCCATTCATGCCATTCATTTCCCACCCCGCAAATCCGCAGAATCCGAGTCCCAACCCGCACAAACGGCAACGCTCAAAAAAGAGGAGGCACAAGCATGAACACATTTCGAATAGGCGGCGTACACCCGCACGACAACAAAATATACTCTGTCCACCAAGCCATTGCGGAATGTCCGCTACCTGCAAAGGCCGTCATCCCGCTGATACAACACATCGGGGCACCGGCACAGCCCGTGGTGGAGAAGGGGCAGAAAGTGAAAGTCGGCGAACTGATTGCCAAAGCCGGCGGCTTTGTGAGCGCGAACATACATGCCCCGTTTAGTGGGACTATCACAAAGATTGACAGTACTTTAGACGCTTGGGGTATGCGAATGCCCGCCATCTTTATGGATGTGGAGGGCGACGAGTGGCTTGAGAATATCGACCGCACACCCGACCTGATTAAGGCTTGCACTTTGGACGCCAAAACCATTGTGGACAAGATAGCCGCTGCCGGCATCGTGGGATTGGGCGGCGCGTGCTTCCCCACCCATGTGAAACTGCTGCCGCCTCCCGGCAAGCAAGCCGAAGTGCTGATTGTGAACGGCGTGGAGTGCGAACCGTACCTCACTTGCGACCACCAACTGATGGTAGAACACGGCGAGGAGATTATCATCGGTACGCAACTTCTGATGAAGGCATTGGGCATTCAACGCGCCATCATCGGCATCGAAAAGAACAAACCGGACGCCATCGCCCACCTGAAAGAGTTGGCGAACAAGGTGTTGGGCGTGGAGGTAAAGCCCCTAGCCCTCAAATACCCGCAAGGCGGTGAGAAACAATTGATTGACGCCTGCATCGGTCGGCAAGTCCCCAGCGGCGCACTCCCCATTGAGGTGGGCGCGGTGGTGGATAATGTGGCGACCGTGTTTGCCGTGTACGAGGCCGTTCAAAAGAACAAACCTCTTATCTCGCGCGTGATGACCGTTACCGGCAAGGGGGTGTCGAAGCCCGGCAACTACGCCGTGCGTTTCGGTACGCCGTTAAGCGATGTGGTTGCCATGGCAGGAGGTATCCCCGAAAAAACCGGCAAAATTATCGGCGGCGGACCTATGATGGGACGCGCGATGAGCCATATTGATATGCCCGCCAACAAGCGCGTCAGCGGGCTGCTGTTCCTGCCCGAAGACGAGAGCCTGCGTCCGGAAAGCGAGAATTGTATCCGCTGTGCCAAATGCGTGAGTGCCTGCCCCATGGGCTTGGAACCGTACCTGCTGTCGAAAATGGCGGCACTGCAGGTGTGGGACGGAATGGAGCAGCACGATGTGATGGATTGTATCGAGTGCGGTTGCTGTATGTTCACCTGCCCGAGCCATCGCCCCCTGCTTGACTATATCCGTATGGGAAAGGCGACCGTCGGCGGCATTATCCGCACCCGCCAAGCGGCTCAAAAGAAGTAAAATTCACTAACAGAACTACTCTATGAATCAACGAATAGTATCTCCCGCACCGCACACACACAGCAGCGACAGTGTACAGCGCAATATGCTGTTGGTCATAGCCGCCCTGCTGCCCGCCTATGCCGTGAGCGTAGCCGCATTCGGCTGGGGGGCGATTATCACCACCGCCATCAGCATTGCGGCATGCGTGCTGTTTGAATGGCTGATAACCAAGTTTATCCTCAAACAGAAACCCACCCTGAGCGACTGTTCCGCCGTGCTGACGGGTCTGCTGCTGGCATTCAATCTGCCGTGCAACCTGCCGTGGTGGATAGTCATCATCGGCGCCTTGGTAGCCATCGGCGTGGCAAAGATGTCGTTTGGCGGCTTGGGACAAAACCTGTTCAACCCCGCTTTGGTGGGGCGTGTGTTCCTGCTGATTGCTTTTCCCGTACAGATGACGACCTGGCCCCGCCCGCTGAGTTTCCATACCCATTATATTGATGCCGAGACCGGTGCAACCCCATTGGCACTGATGAAGCAGATGGTGAAAGGCGGTAATGCCGATATCGCGAACCAACTGCCCGACTTGTGGGATATGTTTGTCGGCTATATGGGCGGCAGTCTCGGCGAGATTTGCGTTTTGGCACTGCTGGCAGGCGGTATCTTCCTCATCTGCACGCGTGTCATCACATGGCATATCCCCGTAAGCATATTGGCAACCGTTGTGCTGTTTGCCGCCGTTACAGGGTGGTGCGGCGCACTGCCCGAAGGGATGACAACCGCCCAATACATAGGTATGACGCTCTGCACGGGCGGCATTATGTTGGGTGCATTCTTCATGGCAACGGACTATGTAACCTCGCCGATGACGGCGTGGGGCAAGATTCTATTCGGTATCGGTATCGGCTTTATTGTGATGGTAATCCGTACTTGGGGGGCATATCCCGAAGGTATGTCGTTTGCCATCCTGATTATGAATGCTTGCGTGCCTTTGCTGAACCACATCCGCCCGCAACGCTTTGGCGAGAAAAAGAAGAAATAAGGAGGCAGACTATGGAAAAGTTAACGAGTTCCTTTAAGAATATGGCACTTTCGCTGACCGGCATTACCCTTGTGGCAGCCGCCGCGTTGGCAGGCGTGTACCTGCTGACGCAGGACGCCATTGAGCAACAGGCAGCCGCCAAACAGACTGCCGCCATCGGTGCCGTGCTGCCCGCCCATGAGTGGATAGCCGACCCCGAAACAGTGAACGATATGGTGATTTACAGAGCCTACAACGGCAAGACTCCGGCGGGTGCTGCCGTAGAGACACAGGCAGACGGCTTCGGCGGCGTGATACGCCTGATGGTGGGCTTTGATGCCGAAGGGCATATCGTCGGCTACGAGGTGTTGGAGCAACAGGAGACTCCCGGGTTAGGTACCCACATCGTGGAGTGGTTTAAGGACGCGAACAAGCCCGGACAGAACCTCATCGGCCGTCAAGCCACCGGTCAATTTACCGTAAGCAAGGACGGAGGCGATGTGGACGCCATCACGGCTGCCACCATATCGTCCCGCGCTTTCCTGAAAGCCGTCAACGCCGCCTATACCGCTTATACGACCGGTGAAGTGGAAGCGATGACAGGTGCCAGCCAACTCAATCATGATTCAACAGAAACGGAGGTATCGCTATGAGTAAAGCCTTGAACACATTCACCAACGGCATACTGAAAGAGAACCCGACCTTCGGGTTGGTGTTGAGCATGTGCCCGACCCTTGCTACCACGACCTCTGCCATCAACGGTATGTCGATGGGGTTGGCAACGATGTTCGTGTTAGTATGCTCGAACACAGTTATTTCCCTGCTCAAAAATCTTATCCCCGACAAGGTGCGTATTCCCGCCTTTATCGTGGTGATTGCCACTTTCGTAACCATCGTACAACTGACCATGCAGGCGTATCTGCCCGCCATCTATGAGGTGCTGGGGTTGTTTATCCCGCTGATTGTGGTAAGTTGTATCGTGCTCGGGCGTGCCGAAGCCTTTGCCGCCAAAAACCCCGTAGGGCTTTCCGCCTTGGACGGATTGGGCATGGGGCTCGGTTTCACCCTCTCGCTGACCTTGATTGGGGCAATTCGCGAATTGCTCGGAACAGGATGCGTATTCGGGTTGCAGGTATTCCATGAGCAGTACGCGATGCTGATATTCGTATTAGCCCCTGGGGCGTTTATGGTGCTGGCATACGCGATGGCAGTGGTTCACAAATTAACGAAGAAAGGATAACAACTATGGTTTATTTCTTGATATTCATCTCGGCGATATTCGTTAATAATATCGTATTGAGCCAGTTCTTGGGGATATGCCCGTTCTTGGGGGTCAGCAAAAAGATAGACACCGCTATGGGCATGGGAGCCGCAGTTACCTTTGTGCTGACCTTGGCAACGGTGGTAACCTACCTTCTGCAGAAGTTGCTGGTGCTTTGGCACATCGAATACCTGCAGACCATTTTGTTTATCCTTGTGATTGCCGCCTTGGTGCAAATGATAGAGATTGTGCTCAAGAAGATTTCGCCGTCCCTGTATCAGGCACTCGGCGTATTCCTGCCCCTCATCACCACCAACTGCTGCCTGCTCGGTGTGGCGATATTGGTTGCCAACGGCACCAACAAACTGCCTGTGGGTGCCGAGCATAATCTGCTGACCGGCACTTTGTTTGCCTTGGCCACCGCGTTGGGCTTTGCCTTGGCACTGATATTGTTTGCCGGTATGCGGGAGCAGTTGGCGATGAACAAAGTGCCGAAAGCCATGCAGGGCACTCCCATTGCCCTGCTGACTGCCAGCCTGTTGGCAATGGCGTTTATGGGATTCAGTGGCGTTGTGTAAATTAACTGCAAAAGATTATGATAGTAGAAGCCAGTCCGTACAAAGTATTTGCGGGGTCGAAAGGTGAGCCGCTTGCCTCGCGCATCTGTGAGTATCTGGGGTGTTCGTTGGGGAAGGTGAATATAGCACGCTTTTCGGATGGAGAGTTTGCTGTAAGTTTTGAGGAGTCGGTGCGCGGGCAGTCCGTATATTTGGTGCAATCCACCTGCCCGAACAGCGACAACCTCATGGAGTTGCTGCTCTCGATTGACGCCGCCCGCCGTGCCAGTGCGTACAAAGTGATTGCCGTCATCCCGTATTTCGGGTGGGCACGCCAAGACCGCAAAGACAAGCCGCGCGTGTCCATCGGCGCGAAACTGTGCGCCAACATGCTGCAGGTGGCAGGAGCCGACCGTATCATCACGGTGGACTTGCATGCCGACCAGATACAAGGGTTCTTCGATATCCCCGTTGACCACCTGTATGGAGCCAATGTGTTGGCAGCGTATGTGGAGGCACTGCAGTTGGACAACCTTATTATTGCCTCGCCGGATGTGGGGGGCAGCAAACGCGCAGCAGAATTTGCCAAGAAATTGCATCTCAACACCAAGACCGAAGTGCCGATGGTGATTTGCTACAAGAACCGTCCGAACTTCAACAAGGTGTCCGAGATACGCGTGTTGGGCGATGTGAAAGGCAAGAATGTGGTCATCATTGACGATATTGCCGACACCGCCGGCACCCTGTGCAAAGCCGCCAAAACGATGAAAGAGGAGGGTGCTTTGTCGGTGCGTGCTTTGGTAACGCACGGCTTGATGTCGGGCGAAGCCTGCCAACGCATCATGGATTCCGACTTGGAGGAGTTGATATTCACCGACTCCATTCCGTTTGACACAACGCGTTGCCCGAAAGTGAAGACCGTGTCGCTGGCGCAGCCCATTGCGGAAACGATATTGGCGATACAGGAACACCGCTCGGTCAGTGAACTGAATATCCGTTAGCATGGGCAGGCGGTGGGCGCACATACTCTTGGTCGGTGTTGCAATAGGCTGTTTTTTAACGGGTTGCACGCACAAGGCTGCGTCGTCCTCCGGCAAGGAGCGGTTGCCTTTCTCGGCGGATTCCGCCTACCGGTATGTGGCGCAGCAAGTGACTTTTGGTGCAAGAGTGCCGGGCACAGAGGCGCACCAAGCCTGCCGCGACTGGCTGCTTGCCACGCTCACCGGTTGGGGAATAACCGCCTATGAACAACAGGGCGTAATGCCTAACTATGCGGGAGAAACGCAACCCGTTCGGAATATCGTAGCCCATATCGACGGCACCAACCGGCAAGCCTTGCCCGTGTTGCTGTGCGCCCATTGGGATTGCCGACCGTGGAGCGACGAGGAAGACGATTACGACGACCGTTTCCTGCCCGTTCCGGGTGCCAACGATGGTGCCAGCGGGGTGGGCGTACTCTTGGAGATAGCACGCCGGTTGCAGACTATGCGCAGCGGAGAGGTGTCATTCCCCGCAGTGGATATCGTGTTTTTCGATTGCGAGGACATGGGGACGCCTCATCACTACACGGGTGCGGAGCGCGAAAACACTTGGTGTTTGGGCAGCCAGTTGTGGGCGGAACGCTACCGGCAGACGCCGCAGGACAAACGCACAAAATACGGATACGGCATTTTGTTGGATATGGTGGGCGACCCTTCGGCGACTTTCTACAAGGAGTATTTCTCGATGTCGTATGCCCGCCCCTACATGGAAAGGCTATGGCGGACTGCAAATGACTTGGGCTATGGCCGCTATTTCATCGACAAAGCCTCCTACCCTATCACGGATGACCACTACTACCTCAACACCATCGCCGGTATTCCCTGCGTGGACATCATCGACTACAAGATGCAGAACGAGACGGGGTTCCCCGATTGGTGGCACACCCGGCAAGACGATATGCAAAACATCCATAAACAAACCCTACAAGCCGTAGGGGAGACAGTACTGACAACACTATGCTCGAGATAAAAGATTTACATGCCTCCATTGCAGGCAAAGAGATACTACATGGCGTGAATTTGACCATTCACGAGGGTGAGGTGCATGCGATTATGGGTCCCAACGGTGCCGGCAAGTCCACGCTCTCCAATGTGCTGGTAGGGCATCCCGCTTACACGGTCACGCACGGCGAAATTTGGTTTCGGGGGAAAGACCTGCTCAAGATGCCGCCGGAGGAGCGGGCGCGGGAGGGCATCTTCCTGTCGTTCCAGTATCCGGTGGAGATACCGGGCGTGTCGATGGTGAATTTTCTCAAGACCGCCGTGAATGCCAAACGCCAATACGAGGGGAAAGAGCCGTTGTCTGCCACCGAGTTTTTGCATTTGATGCGTGCGAAAAAGGCTTTGGTGGGCATGGACAACAAACTGACGCATCGTTCTGTAAATGAGGGTTTTTCGGGCGGCGAGAAGAAACGCAACGAGATATTCCAGATGGCGATGTTAGAGCCCTGCCTGTCTATCTTGGACGAGACGGATTCGGGCTTGGATATTGACGCCTTGCGCATTGTGGCGGAGGGTGTGAACAAACTGAAGACACCCCATACCGCTTCGATTGTCATCACGCACTACCAGCGGTTGTTAGACTATATTGTGCCGGACTTTGTGCATGTGTTGGCGGACGGAAAGATTGTGCGTACCGCAGGCAAAGAGTTGGCGTTGGAGTTGGAAGAAAAAGGATATGCGTTCCTCAATCCTGCATGACGGAATGAAAGAGATTGTGCTACATCGTGGTGAAACGCGTGAATGGGTCTTGCTCAACGAGCCCGATTGCGATTGGCATGTGGTGCAGGAGGAGGGGTCGAGCCTCCGTTTGCATATGGTATGCCTGCCCGAACAAGCCCTTCCGAACGCGCAATGGAACGCCCGTATTGAGGTGGAGCATGTAGGCGCGGGCTGCCGCACCGAGTTGTACGGTATGGGGATTGTGCGCGACCGTCAGGAGGTGCATACCACCACCCGCGTGCTGCACACGGTGGGAGGCGGCTTTTCCTCGCAGTTGTTCAAATATGTGTTGGACCATGAGGCACGCGGCTCTTTCCGCGGCGAGTTGAAGATACAGCCCGCGGCGCAGAAAGTGGAAGCCTACCAGATTAACCGCAATATCCTGCTGTCGCGCGCAGCGCAAATGACTACCGAGCCGCAGTTGGAGATTTACGCCGATGATGTGAAGGCGAGCCATGGAGCGACTACGGGGCAGTTGGACGACACCGCCATTTTCTACATGCAGCAGCGATGCCTTGACCGTGCCACCGCCTACCGGCTCCTGCTTTGCGCATTTTTTGACGATGTGGTGCAGAAAGTGTCGGATTCCACGCTGCGCGAACAACTCATCCGCTCTATCGAACAGACCCTCGCTACGCGTTAGGGGCTGCGCCGTCTGTGGCTATGCGTATTCGGGCTGTGCCGTCTGTAGCTATGCCGCTTTTTATGTCTAATGGGATTGCATGTCCCCCACCCCATTACACCTCCTTAACTCTTTCAACCTCGTGCCAAACCGCCACCTTTCAGCAAGGGATAAGCAAGGGATAAGCAAGGGATAGGCGACTCCCACTCCCCCCCCCTCAGAACCGGACCCCCGACCTCTCCATACAGCGTAAGTGCCTCCAAAGGGGGAGCGTTCAGAGTATTTGAGTTTCCCCCTCTGAAGGGGGACGCGGGGGTCTTTTTTTGGCTGCTTAAAAACGGGCGTTTTTGAGCAGCCACTTTCACAAGACGGTGCAAAGGTACTTCTTTTCTTGGATATCCACAATACCCAACGGCACTTTTAAGCAATAATTTAATAGGTGCGCCTCCTCCGAAAAAGTGGCTGCTCAAAAACGCCCGT
This sequence comes from Mycobacteriaceae bacterium, assembly GCA_963630875.1. Classification (GTDB taxonomy): domain Bacteria; phylum Bacteroidota; class Bacteroidia; order Bacteroidales; family Paludibacteraceae; genus Colicola. Next base: position 40,995 of record CAVGOI010000017.1, read on the forward strand.
TTTTCCTCCGCCACGATGTTCCCCAAGGCGCATAACGACAATAACACACACCATGACGAACCCTATAGACAACCAAATAATCAACCATTTTAATATCAACATTATGAAGAAATTATCTATTCTTTTCGCCGCACTATTAGTTAGTGTGAGCACACTCTTCGCCGCAGACGAAGTGTACAAAACTATCTCCTTTGCCGCAGATAATGCGACAAGAGGAGATAAAGTTTCAAACTACACCTCCACTTGGACATCTGCCACTGATGGTTTTCAAGTAAGTATCCAAAATTTCAACAACAACCAATGGAATAGTAATTGGACTTATATCAAATGCGGTCGAAAGACAAATAAAAACATAGAATATCCTTCTGTGGCTACTATCACGACGAAAGCAGTTATAGATAAAGCAATTACGAAGGTGGTCGTTACATTAGATGCAGTTAATACAAAGTATCTAAATTCTACCACGCTAACAGTGGCGTCGGATGCCGATTTTACAAAAGATGTACAAACAATCTCAGTAACAGCAGCCCAAGGTGAACTGCCATATGTAGTAACAACACCTGCTGAAAATATGTATTACAAACTCACCTATGATTGCGCATCAGGAACTGATAATGGATTTGTGCAAATTTCAAAGATAGAGTACTATGTTGCTGCGCCGGATGTAGATGCTACAGATATTGCATTAGACCAATCGACACTATCTCTCGAACAGCATAAGTACACCACATTGGCAGCAACTTTGACCCCTGCAGATGCTACTACGCCTATCGTATGGTCATCTTCCGATGAGAACATTGCGACAGTTGCGAATGGTGTTGTAACAGCAAAGGCTATAGGTACTGCTAAAATTTATGCTACTGCAGGCACAGTTAAAGACTCTTGCGCTGTTACCGTTACCGCTGCTACTCCTATCACCGTAGCCCAAGCCGTAGAGATTGCAAAAACTGTTTCTGCTAACAACGAGATTGCAGCAGGCGGTATGTATGTTATCCGCGGGTATATAACGAAAATCGCTTATGCATACAGCGCCTCCTCGAACAATATGTCCGTATGGATGGACGATACAAAGGATGGCAGCGACAGCAAGTTTGAGGCATACAAGGTTATTCCTGTTCATACTGCCGACCAAGATATAGTTGTAGGCGACTTTGTAGAGGTTATCGGCGACATCACGAAATACAACACAACCTACGAGACCGCAGCTAACGGCTCTATCCAAAGGCTCAATATGCGGGATTCTTACACTGTCGGTGCTACCGACTGCGACTATGCCAGTCTGGCTGCTGCCTTCACGGCGTACAACAAAAATGCGGCTGACGGTATGGTAACGGGCGATGTTACCCTGCAAATCGCTTCCAACCTCACGGAAGCAAAGAATGTAGGTATCCAGAACCCGACCGACTACACCCTCACCATCACGGTGGACAAGGCAGAAGCACGCACCATCTCCTTCTCGCAATCCACAGACAATGCAGGTCCTTCGGGAAATATCTGTATCGGTTGCGACATGACCCTTACGCACACCTCGGCAAGCGTTGCCTCCAAGAACATCGTCATTGACGGTGCATACAACGGCAACGCAGAAAATAGTTACCTCACTATCAAGTCCATCAAGGGTTGCCACAAAGGAAATGGTCCTATTTTGATATACGGTAATGTTACCAACTGCACCGTGAAGAACTGCAATGTGATTGCAGAAAATGGTGCAGGCTCATCGCTGTTCCTTGTGAATATCCGTACCCAGAACGCTACGGCATATACACCGACCGACATCACGATTGAGAACAACTATCTCTACGCAACCACCGGTAATGCCGACCAAGGTATCCAACTGACGAAAGGTAGCGGAACAACCACACCGAAGAATATAAAAATTGAAGACAATACCATTATCGCCCGCACACGCGGTATTTTCATCAACGGTGCAGAGAATGCCACCATCTTCGGCAATGAGGTACAAGTATTGCAAACCAACCTCGGTTCTATCAGTTACGGTATCTGGGGCTTTGCCAATACAACGGGTGTGTTTAATGTAAATAACAATGTGATTACCGCGCTTACAACGGGTGCAATAGCATCCGGCCACGGTATCGTAGGTATCTGCGCAGGTGCCGGCAATTGGTATATCCGCAACAACTATGTATCGGGCTTCCAAGTAGCATCGACGGCTGCCAATGGTATTACCCTCACCGGTATTCAAGGTTCTGCGGCTGCCGGTGTCCTTGTTATTGAGCATAACACAGTGGCTTTGGCAGACCAAACCAATGCTGTTGCTAATCCTGATTTGAGCAAGGTATGTATGATTAGGTCCATGTCAACAAAGGCTACTGTAAGGAATAACCTCGTTTACTCCGCAGAGGCTGATTTCAACAACGCACTGATAAGCCCTGCCGGTACATTGGCAGGCAATGTATATTGCACACAATCGTATATCGGCAGTGCCGATTCTATCAAGACTTTGGTGGATTACAAGGCATTCTACGAGGCTACTGCCAAGACGGTGGCAAGCGTGGAATTTGTCAACTTGGAGAATGGTAACTTGGACTTGACGGGTGCATCGGACGGTGATGTAAACCTCGGTGTGGACGCTTTGGAGGCTGTTCCGACAGACATCAACGGAACGGTTCGTGCAGCCTATACCTACGCAGGTGCATTCGAAGGCACAGAACT
>CAVGOI010000018.1:0-40156 GCA_963630875.1 Mycobacteriaceae bacterium
GGTGGCGTGAGGGGGATGTGGGGGTGGGAGGATGGGGATGTAGGGGAGGGGCGTAGTTTCTTTGGAGGGGAGGGGAACTTTTTTCGAAGGGGAGGGGGTGGGTCTTCGGAGGAGGGGCGGAGTTTTTTCGGAGGGGAGGGGGTGCGGTTGCAGACTTGAGGTAGCGATGTTGTTTTTTCCTCTCGATACACGGGCAGGGGTTCAAAGAGGGTCCCCATTGGGAGGGGATGGGCGGAAGGGGCTATAGATTAAGGGAACCTCAGTAAAATCCTCGTCACGAAAAGGCAGTTTATAGAGATAACATTAAGGGCTGCGCGGTGGCGCAGCCCTTAACTTTGTTCTATTCTATGAGGTACAATCCTCTTTTCTGTGAAGTTCGATCCACTTATCTGTGAGGTACGGTCCTCTTACTTTACCTCCACGCCGGTCAGCATATAGGTCTTGCTGTTGCGGCGGATGTAGAGTTGTCCGTTCTCGATGTACTTTGCCGCCGATTCGGTCAGCACGGCATCGTGCAAGCCGCTCGGCATATACGCGCTCGCCTCGCCGTCGGCAATCTCAATCGTACCCTTGTAGTTCTGCAGAATCCCCGTCACCTGCACGCGGTCGCCCACCTCAAACAACGAGGGGACAAAAGCCCAAAATGCCATAAAGTCCTTGCTGCCACCCTTGGTGTCCGACATGTAGAACGATTGCTTGGTGCGACCGGTCTTATCGTCCACCTTGTTCTTGTCCAGTGCGGTTACATAGCCTACGACCGTCACCTCGCTCGTCCCCTTGTAGCCCGTCTTTGCCGCAATGGTTGCCGCCTCGGCGCAAGTGAGGAAATCGCCCTGTGGCTCGGGGTCGCTGCCGTCTGCTTCCTGCAAGGTGATGTGTTCGCCCTCGTCATCGTCGTAAGCGTCCACCACCACCGTAGCGTTGAAGGTATAGACCTTGCCGTCGGTGCCCGTGAAAGAGCCCGTGAAGGCATAGTTGCCGTTGTTGTCGGTATTCTTGATGGTCAGGGTAGCCACAGCATCGTCCGCATCGCTCAGTTCCACCGAGTCGGTCGCCGAAGTCCATACGCCGGCATAGAGGAGGTCGTAGGTGCCGTTGAGCGATGTCCTGCTATTCGCCAGCACCGTCATGTACAACTCCGGATAGACATAGCCGCCCTCTTCCGTCCAGTCCTTGTCGAGGTCGAAATCCCACGCGGCAAAGGTGGTAACGCCGCCGTCTTCGTCCTCGTAGTCGAATGTGTAGTACCACGCCATGCACTCGGTCAGGCCGGTAATGTTCGTGTTGTCCGTCGGCTGCGGGTCGTCGGTGCCGCTACCATCGCCGTTGATGACCAACTCGTGGATGCTGCGTTGCCCCTTCTCGCCCATCGTGATGACCACTTCGTCGGCTTCGCCCGTCCAAGTGTCGATCACATAGTCCGTGTCGCTCTTGGAATCACCGCCGCTGACATAGGTACCCGTATTTGCCGTAGCACTTGCGTAATCCTTCGTGGTTTTCCCCATCGCGAATTTGATACTGAGCGAGGTGATTTTCTCGGCGGTGGTGGAGGTGATGGTAATGGTGTTACCCGCATAGATGCGCACTACCCCCTGCTGATTGTTGTAAGCAGGATCAGCCTGCCCGCCGGCTTTCGATAGCTCGACCGTGAAGCCGTCTTTGGTTTGTTTTTCCACCGAGGTGAACGTAAAGGTGGTCGTTGCCGACACAGCGACTGCTATCAGCGTAGTCGCACAAAGCATAAAGAATTTTTTCATATAGATATTGTTTGGATATGCGGAAAACCGTGCAAAGGTAATGCTTTTCCGCCGAATGGACAAACGATTGCTTGTTTTATCGCACAAAAAACACTACCTTTGTCGCGGTTTACGAAAACAAGAGGCTATGGCTAAGATATTGGTAATCGATGACGAGCGTGCAATACGCAACACGCTGAAAGAGATATTGGAGTTTGAGGGGCATACCGTGGAGACCGCCGAAGACGGCAAAGCGGGCTTGGAGAAAGCACTCAACGAGGAGTATCAGTTGATATTCTCCGATGTGAAGATGCCCGAGATGGACGGTTTGGAGTTCCTCGCCGCCTACCATAGCGGCATGCAGCAGGCAGGCAACGAGTATGTGCCGGTGGTCATGATTTCCGGACACGGCACAGTGGAAACCGCCGTGGAATCCCTCAAGAGCGGCGCGTTTGATTTCATCGTCAAGCCCTTAGACCTCAACCGATTGCTGCTTACCACCAAGCATGCGTTGGAGCATAAATCCCTCGTGCAGGAGACCAAGATACTGCGCAAGAAGGTGGGTGCCAAAAACCAGATGATAGGCGAGAGCCCCGCCATAACCCGTGTGCGCGAGATTATCGACAAGGTAGCCCCCACCGAGGCGCGGGTGCTGATTACCGGCTCCAACGGCACGGGCAAAGAGATTGTCGCCCACCTTATCCACGAGAACAGCACCCGTGCGGGCGGACCGTTGGTGGAGGTGAACTGCGCCGCCATACCGAGTGAACTGATTGAGAGCGAGTTGTTCGGGCATATCAAGGGGAGTTTCACAGGTGCCGTCAAAGACCGCGCCGGCAAGTTTGAGCAGGCGGACGGCGGCACGCTGTTCTTGGACGAGATAGGCGACATGAGCCTCTCCGCACAGACCAAGGTGCTGCGTGCCTTGCAAGAGAACGAGATTACGCGCGTGGGCAGCGATAAGACCATCAAGGTCAATGTGCGCGTCATCGCCGCCACCAACAAGGACTTGCGCAAGGAGATTGAGGAAGGGCATTTCCGCGAAGACCTGTTCCACCGCCTCAATGTGATACCCATCCATATCCCCGATTTGGAGGAGCGCAAGGAGGATATTCCGCTGCTGGTGGAGCATTTTGCGCGGCTGATTTGCGGCGAGCAAGGGTGGAAAATCAAGGCGTTTGATGCCGATGCCGTAGCCGCGCTGCAGCAACACCACTGGCCAGGGAATATCCGCGAGTTGCGCAATGTGGTGGAACGGCTGATTATCCTGTCCGGCAACACGATTACGGCAGACGATGTAACCTCGTATGCATAGGGGACTATGATACTGCGCGAACTGAGTATTCTCCACTACAAGAATATCCGCGAGGCGGCACTCGGCTTCTCGGACAAACTGAACTGCTTTATCGGACTCAACGGGCAAGGCAAGACCAATATCCTGGATGCCATCTACTACTTGAGTTTCACCAAGTCGGCGTACAACCAGATGGATAGCCAAAACATCACGCACGGCGAGGACTTGGCACTCATACAGGGGCTGTATGCCGAGCCGTCGAATGGTGCGGAAGAGGCGGAATGGCAGTTCTCCTGCGGGTTGAAGCGCGGGCAGAAGAAGCAGTTCCGGCGGGGCAGGAAAGACTACAAGCGGCTCATCGACCATATCGGGCTGCTGCCGTTGGTGATGGTCAGCCCGCAGGACAGCGAGTTGGTGAGCGAAGGGAGCGACGAGCGGCGACGCTTTTTGGACGGGGTCATTGCGCAGTACAACCGCGTTTATTTGGAGCAACTGACGGCGTACAACGCCCTGCTCAAGCAGCGCAACGCCCTGCTCAAGCAGTATGAGGACACGGCGGCAAGCGCGGTGCCGACCGATTTATTCGAGGTGATTGAGGCGCAGATGGCGACCCACGCCGCCTGTATCTTCGACGAGCGCACGCAGTTCATTGCCTGTTTCCTGCCGTATTTTCAGGAGGTCTATGCCGCCATATCGGGGCACAAAGAGCAGACCGGATTGCGCTACCTGTCCCAGTTGCAAGACCGCGACCTGATGGAGGCGTTTGCCCGTACGCGCACCCGCGATTTGGCGGTGGGCTGGACGACGCAGGGCATTCACAAGGACGAGCTGGAGATGTCGTTAGGCGACTATCCGCTCAAGCGGGTGGGCAGCCAAGGGCAGCAAAAGACTTTCCTGCTGGCCATGAAGTTGGGGCAGGCACTATATTTGGGCGAGCGGTTGGGGCAGAAGCCCATCCTGCTGTTGGACGATATATTCGACAAGTTGGACAGCGAACGGGTGGAGCGCATTGTGCAGTTGGTGAACAGCGAGCGTTTCGGGCAGATATTCATCACCGACACCGACCGCCAGCACCTCAGTGGGATATTGCAGCATTTGGACGCGCAAGACTATGCCGCCCATGTGTCCATTTTTCATGTGGACGATGGGCGTATCACCAAATAATTATGCTACGAACACACTTTCACACTATGGGGCGGGCTTATGCCCTGACGGGCTGTCTGCTGCTGTGCGCTACCGTCTGTGCGCAGTCCCCCGCAACCGACCATACCACCGTTGCGGTAGCCGCGTCGGATAGCCGCGACACCCTGCGGCAACGCTATACTTTCAGCGATTTCTTCGATGCCTTGGACTTGCCTACCGTGTTGGGTGCCGGCATTACCCCGAGCGGTATCGAAGGGGCGACTTTCAACTCTTCCATGCGGTTGGGCTGGCGGCACCACAAAGGCTACGGCACTTTTGTATTCCTCTCGTTTGACACGCACAGCAACACCTACGACTCCCTCTCGGTGGCAGGTACCAATGTGCGCTCCGGCGAGGTGTGGTACTACGAGATAGGATTGGGCGTGGGCTACCGCGTGCCGATAGTGAAAGACCTGCGGGCTTTCTATGCCGCACCGTATGCCAACAAGTTGGATTGGTTTGTGTCGGTCGAGCCCGGAGTATCCATTCCCTATGTGAAGACGGTAATCCCCTACGCGACGGAGGGCGACGAGGCATTGTATCAACTGCGCGACCACTTCTCCGTTGTTCCCACCTTGCGCTTTGCCACCGGCGTGGAATGGTTCATCGTGTCTAATTTCGCCGTCTTTGCCGAGGTGGCTTACAGCCAGCACCTGCTGCCTACCATCATTGAGCAGGCGGCGATGGACAAGGGACTTATACGACACCCATCGGGTCCCGTGGTTATCTCGGTGGGACTTTCTTTGTTTTTCAACTGATTATGCAAATACGGGAACTACAACAAGTCTTTGCGTTGCACCCCGAGGTAAGTGTGCTGTGCCAAACCCTCCGCAGGGAACGCCCGGGCCATCTGCACCTCAAGGGGCTGCACGCCTCTGCCCGTGCTATGCTGTTGGCGGCGGTGAGCGATGCACTCGCCCGCGACAACCGTCCCCGCGCCATGATAGTCGTTATGGATAATGCCGACGATGCGCAATACATGTACTCCGACCTGCATACGCTCAAAGACCCTGTGTGGTATTTCCCCTCCTCGCGTCGGCGCCGTCAAGCTGCCGAGGATGAGGCGATGGCTATTCAACGGACGGAGGTGCTGACGGCGTTGGCAGCCGCCGCTTGTGCCAACCCTATCGTGGTAACCTACCCCGAAGCATTAGAGGAACCTGTTCCCGACAAGGGCAGGCTGCAGCAGCATACGCTTACCGTTTCCGTCGGGCAGACCTGCCCCCTGTCGGTGCTATGCGAACAGATGAGCGCATGGGGCTTCCGACGGGTGGATTTCGTCTATGAGCCCGGGCAGTACGCCGTGCGGGGCGGCATTGTGGATGTCTATGGTTACGCCCACGACAACCCCTATCGTTTGGACTATTTCGGCGATGAGGTGGAGAGTATCCGCGAGTTCGACATCGAGAGCCAACTCTCACAGGACAAGGTGGAGGTAATCGACATTGTGGCTTCGGCAAGTTTGGATGCCGCCGAAGGGACACTCGCCGACTACACCGACTCCGCCACGCTGTGGGTGAGCAACGACTGGTCGTTGGTAGCCTACAAACTGCCCGCTATCCGCGAGGTGGTAGAGGAGGGCGTCGCCACCCTTGAGATAGGCACCAAAAGTACCTTCCCTACCTGCGACACCCTGCAGTTCGACACCCTGCCCCAGCCCGCTTTCAACAAGAATTTCGACCTGCTCATCCAAGACCTGCAGGCACGCATGGCCGAGGGCTACCGTATCTATATCCTTGCCGACCAAGCCAAGCAGACCGACCGTCTGCAAGCCATCTTCGAGGACAAAGACACCGCCATACGCTTTCTCCCGACAGACCACACCCTGCACGAGGGCTTTGTGGACAGGGGGGCGAAGATGTGCTGCTACACCGACCACCAGATATTCGAGCGCTACCACCGTGTGTCGATGCAGTCGGAGAACGCCCGACGCGGCAAGGCTGTCCTCACGCTCAAAGAGATAAACCAACTGCAGATAGGCGATTATGTGGTGCATACCGACCACGGTATCGGGCGTTTCGCGGGCTTGGTAACCACCCATTTCAACGGTCGTCCGCAGGAAACCATCAAACTGACCTATCGGGACGGCGACACACTGTTCGTCAGTATCCACAACCTGCACCGCATTGCCAAATACAAGGGGCGTGAAGGCACGGAGCCTACCATTTCCCGATTGGGTTCGGGAGCGTGGGAGCGCATGAAAGAGCGCACCAAAGAAAAGGTAAAGGACATTGCCCGCGACTTAATTCGCCTCTACGCCACCCGCAAGCAACAGCAGGGCTTCGCCTACTCACCCGATGGGTATATGCAGCACGAGTTGGAGGCATCTTTCCTCTACGAGGACACGCCCGACCAAGCCAAAGCGACCTTGGATATCAAGCACGACATGGAAAGCCCGATGCCGATGGACAGGCTCGTATGCGGCGATGTGGGTTTCGGCAAGACGGAGGTGGCAATGCGGGCGGCCTTCAAGGCGGCAACCGATGGCAAGCAGGTGGCAGTCTTGGTACCGACCACGGTGTTGGCATTGCAGCACTACAACACCTTTTGCGAGCGTTTCAAGGACTTTCCCGTACGGGTGGAGTACTTGAGCCGCGGCAAGTCGCCCCAAGAGGTGAAGGCGATTCTCGAGGCGTTGCAAAACGGCAGTATCGATATCCTGATTGGCACGCACAAATTGGTGGGCAAGCAGGTGGTGTGGAAAGACCTCGGACTGCTCATTATAGATGAAGAGCAGAAGTTCGGGGTTGCCGTCAAGGAGAAACTAAAGAGCCTCCGCACCAATATCGATGTGCTGACGCTTACCGCCACGCCTATTCCGCGCACCCTGCAGTTTTCGTTGTTGGGGGCACGGGATTTGAGCATCATCACCACGCCTCCTCCTAACCGCTATCCGGTGCAGACGGAGTTGCTCACCCCAGCGGACGAGGATATTCTGAAAGAGGCGATTACTCTGGAAATGGGGCGCAACGGGCAGGTCTATGTGGTGTGCAACCGCATTGAGATGTTGCCGCGCATTGAGAACCGCATCCGCCGCCTATGTCCGGAGGCACGCACCGTGGTTGCCCATGGGCAGATGCCTACGGCAGAGATGGAAGCCCGATTGGAGGACTTTATCAACTACGACTACGACATTCTCATTTCCACCACGATTATCGAGTCGGGGGTGGATATCCCCAATGTGAATACCATCATCATCTACGCGGCGCAGAACTACGGGTTGGCAGACCTGCACCAGTTGCGCGGGCGTGTGGGTCGCAGCAACCGCAAGGCGTACTGCTATTTGGTGGCACCCGAGAAAGAGTTGCTCACGGCGGAGGCACGCCGTCGTTTGGATGCCCTTGCCACTTTTGCCGAGTTGGGGGCAGGTTTTAATCTTGCCATGCAAGACCTCGATATCCGCGGGGCGGGCAATATGTTGGGGTCGGAGCAGAGCGGTTTTATTGCCGATTTGGGGTACGACACCTACCAGCGTATTCTCAACGAGGCAATGCAGGAACTCAAGGACGAGGTAGGCATGGATGTCGCTGCCGCAATCGGAAAGACGGTTGGTGGCAACAACGGCGACACCTGGTGTGTTGACAGCCAGTTGGAGAGCGATTTAGACCTTTGCTTTCCCGAGTCGTATATTGAGAACATCTCGGAGCGTATCACCTTGTATCGGGAGTTGGATAGCCTGAGCAACGAGGACAGCCTGCTCGCTTACCAAAAGAGATTGATTGACCGTTTCGGGGTGCTTCCGCCGGCAGCAGAGCAGTTATTGAATGTGGTACGCCTCCGTTGGTTGTGTTGCAGTATGGGCATCGAGAAAGTTATTCTCAAGCAGGGACATCTCACCTTGTTTTTTGTCCGCAACAACGAGGCGTACTGGCAGTCAGATATTTTCGGCAGGGTGTTGCAGTATGTCTGCTCGCGTCCGCAGCGTTGCCGTTTGCAGGAGGAGCGTGATAAGACCGGCAACCCAACGGGACGCCGCTCGGTTACCATTCAGCAGGTAACCACCATCACCGGTGCCCTCACCCTCCTCCGCACCATTCAAACCTCCTCGCCCGCCGTTTAGGTGGAGTCGTCCCCTACCGTGCGGGGAGGGGCTGACCGAGGAGGGTGTAGCGGGTGCCGTCGGCAGCGCGGATATAGAGCATACCCTCGTGGAAGAGCAGGCGGCATGGGGTGGCTTCGGCGTCCGAGATGTTATCCACCGCCGTATTCGCTTTTACGAGTACTGCCATGGGGATATAGAGATCGACCGCCCCGCGCGAACGGATACGCAGGTATGCCTCATGTACACCCTCTTGGTCGGATTGGAACTCAACCGCAGCGACACCGCCTATAGCGGGCAGCGTGGTGGGTACTACCTTGAATTTGCTAGCGTTATTGCCTGTTACAGAGATAGTTATCTCTTCCGTCAGGTTCGTTCCGTGGACCACCAGCGGGAACACTTTCTTCTCGTTCAGCCCCACTGTGCCGACTATTTGTGCGGAGTCTGCAGAGAGCAACGGCAGGTCGTCGCGCCCCCACGATACATCGTCGATGAGGTAAGTCGCCACGCCCGTAGCCCCGCTGTACCCCGTGAAGCGGAACGCCATAAAGAACGCGTCTGCGATATTCTCTTGCCCCGTGAGGTTCACTTGGAAGTCCAGCCAGTCGCCCTGTTGGTCTTCGGTAGCAGGCATATCTATCTGCAAATCTTGGGTATAGACATCGGTCGTATCGGTGGCATCGATGTAGTAGAGTTGCAGTTTAGCCGACTGTCCGTCTGCCACATAGTCGCCCCGTACACGGAAGGTGAACACTTGGTTGGCAGCGTTCTTATAGTCGAGCGCAGGCGTTACGAGCCACATCTCGTAGAGTGTGGAGTCCGTTTCGCCCCAAATATACCCCGTGGCCTTGGCGCAGTGTTCGCCGTCGTTGTTCTTGTCCTCATCGCCCCACCACGGACGCGCACCTTGCAACACCACATTCTGCCACCCGTCGAGGTGCAATGTTTGGTTGTGGTTGATGTTGTCGAAGCCCTCTTTGAGCAGTGTGAGGGGAGCGGTAGTGTCCCAATGGAAGTCCGAAGCCCAGTCGATAACGGTTGAGTCTTTCTCGGTCGCCGTACCCGTTACGACCATCGTCTTAGGCGTAGCCCCCGTGGTAGTAAAGGTAATCGTCGCTGAGTAGGTTCCTGCTTTCGAGGGGTTGAAAGTAACACACACTTTGCTTTCGGCGTTGCGGGGCAGCAACGACGAGTTAATACGGAACGCCCCGTTCTCTTCTGTGTTCGTGCACGACACATAGACAAAGTCGATGCAGTTTTGGCTCGTTACGGTGAGAGTGTCCTCTATGCTCTCGCCCACCTTGGCAGCGAAAGCAGGCAGCGACGAGGGCGTGAGCGTAATCTCCGGCAGCAGGGTCGAGTCGGTCGCAGTAGCGTAGAGTGTGCGGGTTGTGTTGTAGTCGAGTGCCTCAGCGCAGTCTGTCAGGAGGGTTGCCTTGTAGATACCCATCGTAGTCGGTGCAAACCAGAGTTTGATACTCTCTTCGGCAGCGGTGGCTTGGCTCTTCTCCAAACGGAAAGCAGCATTCCCCGTGCCGGTAATCATCAGATTGACGGGCTGCGTGAGATTGCCCTGCCGCACAATGAGGGTTGCCATCAGCACACTGTCGCCGATATTGCAATTCGCCGTGTTGATTCTCTCGGGCGAGAGGGTGTACCACGGATCTGTGTTCTCGGTGCGGCAGAGGGAGAAGTTGTCGAACAGCACTTTTGCTTTTTTCTTCACGCCGATACTGACCAACAAAGACGAAGCGTCTTGCGGTTTGGTGGTACGGAAAGTGAGTTCTTTCCACTCGCTGCTCAACGGCAATACTTGGTTGAGCGCTGCACTATCGTGTGGCGTACCGGAGTGGGGACGCAGATAGTTCCACTGCGTATTGAGGAAAATATCCCCTTCGTTTGCCTCCAAAGTCTTGTAGTGGATCGTGAGTTCAAACTCCTGCCCCACCGCCTCGGTCTGCATATCCACCTCTTGTTGGAGGGAACGGGTCATGGATACTTTCACCGTACGGAATGCCTTTTCGCCGTGCTGCACATCCGTCGTTTCTATGGCTATTTCTGCCCCGAAACTCCAATCGGTAAACTCCGCACCGAAAGGAAAGTTCGTTTTTGCCTCCTCGAAGTCGCCGTTGCTTAATAGGTTAGTTGTGGCGGTACAGAGTACCGACGAGAAGAGGCATACTGTTAGAAGGTATGTTTTTAACTGCATAAAATCATGTAGATATAGTACACCCCAAGAACTCGAGTTCTCGGGGTGTAGTGTGGATATTAGCGGATTACTTTATATGTTTTATCTCCTTGACGGATGATATTGACACCTTGCTGCAGAGCGTCGGTGCGTTGTCCGGAAAGGGTGTATATCTCATATTCGCCAGTGAGTTGGTCGAGGGCGATGGTCTCGATTGCCGTGGGGGTGGTTTTCGCTACGATGTCGGCAGCCGTGCGCACACGGATGTTGTAGCCGGATGTGTAGTAGGAAATACCTACGATGTCTGCCTTGGCGGGCTTAGCCGTACCTACCAAAGTATTGTCGCTCGTCAGACCGATAGCAGCAGAAGTACCGTTTTGCGAGATAGCGTTGTTGCCTGCCTTGTAGTTCGCCTCGTTGTTGTCGAGGGTAACATTCTCTACTTTCACTAACTCCATGAGGTAGTCGGCAGCATTGTCTTGCAAGTCTTTGAGCGTAACCACCTGCGGTGTCCAGTCGTTTCCGCTGCTGACGATAGTAGGTGCTGAAACGAAAGAGAATGGCAAACCTCTATATGTCTCCTCCTCCGAAGCAACAACCATGAAGTCTTTGATTTTGTCGCCGACTTTGCATTTGTTATCATAGTAATCGTAGATGCGTACGGCACCCGTTGCATCTTCCACATAGAATGTCGGCGTACTATATTCGCCCGTCACTTCGTAGTAAGTGATAACCGCTTCGCCTGTGTAGAGGAACAATACTTCGGGGTCTGTTGTTACTCCCGCCTTGAGGGCAGCGATGGTGGCTACTTTATTGAGGGCTATTGCCTGCCACGAGGCAGCAATCGTAACATCCGCAACGCCTTCCGAAGAGAGGGTAATCGTCGCCGTCTGTGTCCCTGCTGTGGCAGCGGTAAGGGTAGCCGTAACCTCTACGCCACCTTCTGCCTCTGCGTCTGCTTTGGTGATGGTCGTTTTATCAAGTACCAACTCGGCGTTGTCGCTCTTGAGGGTAATGTCGCCCGAGAGGTTACTGCCCGAAACGGTAAATGTAAGGGCAGAGGGGTTGTCCACATACAAACTGCCGAAAGCAAGTTTCTTGGTAGAGGTCGTAATCGTAGCGGTAGGCGTCGGTTCGGGGGTGTCGCCACCCTCGAAAAGGTCAGCCCAAGAGGTGGCTACTTTGATAGCATCAAGGGTCAAGATAGGTGCTTTCTTAGTATAAGTTGCGCCCTGACGAACGATAAGTGCTGCAAAACCGCCATTCGTAGTAGAAACATCACTACCGCTTGTACCATTGTACACCGCATCGGCGGTTGCCGGTTCGGTTGTGGTCGGGTTTACATATAGAGAAACAATGTCGTTAGTTGCACCTTCTACAATCGTGTATTTTACTACTACCAAATAGGTAGTACCAAAGTCATACTCTGCGGTAGTAGAAGCCAATGTTGTATTGGAACGAGAAATAGCCAGTTTATATTTTCCATCACTTGCAGCAAAGGCGGACAAACGCGCAACCTCTGTGCCGCCACCCCCGTCAGAAAGACCATTTTTGGTTTGCGCACACATTGCCATAAAAAAACTAGTATTGCTACTTGTTATGTCATCTGCACTCGCTATATTTATCAATGCCGCATAGTAAATGCTTCCGGTAGCGACCATCTGGTTACTATCGAATTTCTTATATACTTTCTGAGCACTTTGAGTATTTTTTAGTTTAATACTCTTCCCAATAGCAGTTGACTCATAACCTGCGTAAGTCAAAGAACCATCTATTACTTGAATAGGTTCGGTTTTTGTTCCAGTATATAGCCACCAACCATTGGCTGCATCTTCACTATACAAATCTCCGGTGGTGTAGTTGAAACTCTCGTTGAACAAGAGCGTGGCGCGTGTACTCATGCATAGTGTACAGAGGAGTACCAATAGTGTCATTGTCTTTTTCATAAGTGTAATATTTTAACAGTTTAACATCGCACCTTGACGGTTTTTGCCCACAATGGCTGTCCAAAAAGGGACGATTTTGAGCAGCCACCTATCAAAGTGCTGCAAAGGTAGTGCCTTTCGCGAATATACGCAATAGCAGGGTGCATTTTTCCCGAAAAAAAATACAACCAGTGGCTGCTCAAAATCGTCCCTTTTTCTACACACAAAGGCTATAAAAACCCTCTATCCACTGTAGGTGCTATGGATGTGCTATGGATGTGCTATGGATGTGGTATGGATATCCGTGCGAGATTTGTCCCTAAGACGCGGCCTTTTCCATTCGGCGTCAGGATATCCCCACTTTTTGCCGATTTAGACCGCAAAATCTGTGCGAATCACAGAAAAAACGAATAGAAGGATATCATTGCATAAAATCCACTTTGTGCGTCAGGAAATCCCACAAATTCAGATACAGGATTCCGTTATCGTTACGGTAAGTAGGTGTCAGTCCCGCTACGATGACTACTTTCTGAAAACCGTCTTTGATGTGCAGCAGCGATTGCTGTTCCTGTTGGTCTTTTCCCGCATCGGGAATGGCGTACGCCGACTGAATATAATAACGCTCATAGCCCTTGTTGCACACAAAATCAACCTCCAGCACCTGTCGCACTGACTTTCCCGCCTCATTCTTGGTGTTCAATACCACCTGCCCGACATCCACCGAATAGCCCCTTGCACGCAATTCGTTGTATATCAAGTTCTCCATGAGATGTGTCTGCTCATTCTGGCGAAAATTGATACGCGCGTTCCTCAGCCCCAAATCCTCAAAATAGTATTTGGCAGGCGTGTCAATATATTTGCGTCCCTTAATGTCATAGCGGACGGATTTCTCCAACAAAAAGGAGTCTTGCAACAAATCGATATAGCGTTTGATAGTCTCTGCCGTCAATGTGCTGTTTTTCACCGAACGGAATGTATCTGCCAATTTCTTCGGACTCACCCAACCGCCTACGGAAGAGGACAGAATATCCACCAACTCCACAAGGTCGTCATCATTCATCACCTTGTATCGTTCTTTGATGTCGCGCAAATATGTTTCGCGCATCAGATTTTTGAGGTATAGTTCTTTCTGCTCGGTGGTGGGGAGTGCTGCTATATGGGGCAGTCCCCCATACAGCATATATTCACGCAATGCTTCCGACTCTGTCTTGTCCGCAAAATAAGGCAGCATCTCGGCAAAAATGAGCGGATGTACCCGTATCTCGTCACCGCGTCCCCTAAATTCCGTAATCACATCGGTGGACAGCAGACGGGAATTGGAACCTGTAACATACAAGTCTGCATTGGGGACTTTGAGGTAACTGTTGAGCACATCCTCAAACTCGTCCACCGTCTGTATCTCATCAATCAGCACATAGTGCATTTGGTCGTCCGACAAACGGCTGTCAATGTACTCAAGCAAAGCATCCGGATTGCGCAGTTTGCTATTACGGCGGTTCTCAAGGTCTATCATTATCAGGTGTGCCTCATCCACACCTTGTTGCTTGAGGTAGTCCGCAAAGATATGAAAAAGCAGGTACGATTTGCCGGCACGGCGAATGCCGGTAACTACTTTAATCATACCGTTATGCATACGATTCTTCAGTTGCTGAAGATATGTATCTCGTAAAAACTCCATTTTCGTCGATATTTTTGCGTATTTCTACACCTTTTACGGCGCAAAAGTAGTGCGTTTTAGGCAAATATGCAAATACTTGCTACACTTTTTCAGTCTTTGTCCACACGAATTAATGGCTGATTCATGAGAATTATAGGGTATCACAGCGGATATTCTCTTCATTTTCCACCGTACATCTTCCAATAGGTGATGGGGAGGATGGTGAGCGTGAGGGGTAGGGTGAGCAGCGAGCCGAAGCATATCACCACGCCCATCGGCATCCACAGACTCGTGTGCGCGATAATCATCGGCAGCACGCCCAACGCCGTGGTCGCCGTCGTGAGGAAGATAGGGCGCATACGCCGCATACCCGCCTCAAAAGCCGCTTCCCGCACCGACATCGTCCCCTTGCGGCACAACTCCTCCGCGTACTCGTACATCATTATCGCATTGCGCACAATCACCCCAATCAGGCTGACGATGCCCAACACCGCCGTGATGGATATATCCAATCCGAAGGCATACAAGCCCACGAAAGCGCCGAAGATACACAGCGCCGAACTCGAGAGCGTGAGCAACGCTAACGACACCTTGCCGAAGTGGTAGAGCAGCAACACGAACATCACGAGCAACGCTGCCACGACGCTCCACAGTATGGGCGGCACCATCTCGCCGTTGATAGCACTCAAGCCGCCGTAGGAGATACTGGCCCCCTCCGGCAGGTCTTGCAGGTTGTCGTGTATCCACGCCTTGACCTTGTTCTCGGCGGCGACTTGGCTGGTAGCCCCGCGCAGGTCGCACCCCACGGTGAGCGTGCGCACCGAGTTGCGCCGTTCGATAGACGCCCTGTGCCATTCGGGCGTGAGCGTTGCCACCTGCCGCAGCGGCACCCACACCGACGGGTAGGCGGTGGGTATCATCAGGTCTTGCAGGTCGTCCACCGACATGCCTTCCGCGCCCGCCGTATAGAGCAGGACGGGTATGCCGTAGTCGCCCTCCCAGACGGTGGTGAGTTTGGTGCCGTTGGTCAGACTGCTGAGGTAGAGCGAGAGCGTGGTCTGGGTGATACCCAAGCGCGTGGCTTCGTCCTCGCGGAGGGTGATACGGGTCTGTTGGGCGATGTTGTCGTAGTCGGAATGCACCCAAGTCATCTCGGGCTGCTGCGCCATGAAGCGGTGCAGGCTGTCGGCATACGGCACAATCGCCTCGAGGTCATCGCCCGTGAAGCGCACCTCGAGGGGGTTCTTCGCCGCCTGATAGTCGAGTTGCTTGAAGCGGATATATGCGTTGGGGAAATAGTTCTCGTAGCGCGGCGTGTACTCGCTCAGCAGGTCGGCAGTGGCTTGCGTGGAGGTGGTATTGACGATGAACTGCGCATAACTCGGCTTCGCCATTTGCGGGGTGTAGGTAGCGTGAAAGCGGGGGCTTGCCTGCCCCACAAACGAGGTGATGGAGGTGATACGCTTGTCCACGCGGAGCATACGCGCCAACGAGTCTGCCACCTGCGCCGTCTGCTCCACCGAAGAGCCTTCGCGCAGGTGTATCTCGACGGCAAAGCACTCGCGCTCCGCCTTGGGCAGGAGTTGCAGGTTCAGTTGCGCCACCATGAGATAGCCGCCCGTCGCCAAGCACAGCACGAGGACGAGATAGGCAACCCACGGGCGACGGAAGCACGCCTCCAACAGGCGTTGATACCCGCGCTGCAAGGCAGCAAAGAAGCGGTTCTGCGCCCGCTCAAACCCCCTCATCTCTTCGGGGCGGCGACGGCGGATAAAGCGCGTGGACATATAGGGCGTAACCCATGTGGCGTAGAAGATACTGGCGGTGAGGGCAAAGAGAATCGCCCACGGGAAGAGTTGCACAAAGTCGCCCAAGGGTCCCGTGATAATTTTGGTCATGGGGAAGAACATACCCGATATCGAGCAGGTGGCAAGTGCCATCGGCACGAAGAGTTGCTGCGTGCTGACGGCGGCGGAATACCAGCGGCTGTGGCCGCGCTCAAGGAGGTCGGTGTAGCCATCGATGACGATGACCGAGTCATCGACAATCATACCCAATACCACGATCAGCGCGGCAAGTGTAACGGTATTAAGTTCGATACCCGTGAGGTACATCAGCCCGACGGCGATGGCGGTGCAGACCGGCACTCCCGTACAGGCGACTAACGCCGTACGCAGGGGGAAGAGGATAAGCATAACGGCTATCACCACGATAATCGAGAGGACAATGTCGCGCATAAAGGAGCGCACCGAGTCGTCCACCACCTTGGGTTGGTCGGTAATGCGGTGGAAATGCACATCGGGCGGCAGTTGCAAGCGGGCTTGGTCGAGGGCTTGCTCCACCTTGTTGCCGAAAGCGACAATGTTGTTGCCCTGCACCATCTCCATATTGAGGATAAGGCAGGAGCGGTCGGGGGCAATCGCCGCATCGGCATCGCCCGTGTAGTACGCCACGAATTGGTCGGGCGAGGGGTAGCGGCGTTCTATGGTGGCAATATCTTTGAGGCGTATGGTGGCACCCGTTACGGGGTCGTACCACACGATTTGCTCGGCGATTTCGCGCTCACTCGTATAGGGAATTGCCACTTGCAGGCTCTGTGCGCCCTGCAGGTCGCCGCCGAGGGTGCGGAAGCCTTGCAGCATGAGGGAGAGTTGCAGGGCTTTTTGGTCGATACCATAGGCGGAAAGGCGGGCGGCGTCGAGGGTTACGGCTATCTCTTCATGTTGGGCGCCGAGTATCTTAAGTTTGCCCATTTCGGGGATGGTGCGCAGTTGCGAACAGAGTTGTCGGGCGTAGGACTCCAACTCGCGGGGGCTGCGCTCATCGCTCTCCACCGCGAGGAGCATGGAGGAGGTGTTGCCGAAGTCATCGACCACCACCACTTGCAGCACGCCGGCAGGCAGGCTTGTCTTCTTGAAGAGGTCCAAGCCCGCGCGGATACTCGTCCACGCATCGGCGGCAGACTTGACGGAGTTGCGCAGGGACACATACACATACACAATGCCGTCCTCGGTATTGGAGTAGGTATTCGCTTTGTCCACCTCCACATAACTGTTCAGGAAGTCTTCGAGGGGGATTGTTACCTGCTGTTCCACCTCCTGCGCCGTTGCTCCGGGATAGACGGCAGCCACGACGCCTTGTCGGATGGTGAATTGCGGGAACTCGTCCTTGTTCATCTTGGGCAGGGAGTAGATACCCACTGCCGTAAGCACTAACACAATCAGGAACACGAGGTTGTGATTGCGCATCGCCCCTTCTATATGATTACGCTTCTTCATCGTCCTTTTTTTAGTTGAGTGTTGAGAGTTGAGTGTTGAGAGAAGTTATTTTAGTTGAGTGTTGAGAGTTGAGAGCAGTTATTTAGTTGAGAATTTAGAGTTTTGCACAGCCTACTTATAACTATCCACTCTCCACTGCACTCAACACTCAACTCTCAACACTAAACCCCTTATAACTTTCAACTATCAACTCCAAACTACTTCACCACCTTCGCCCCGTTATACATCTTCTGAAACCCCTCAACAATCACCTCATCGCCCTCGTACAGTCCGCGCGTAACAATCACGCCGTCCGCCGTGTACTGCCCGATTTCCACTTGCCGCCGCAGGGCGATACCGTTCTGCACCACCCATACGCTCTTGCCGGAGCGGAGGGTCTGTACGCAGGCGGAGGGGATGAAATAGCCGCTGATGCGCTGCGACTGCAACCACACCTTGCTCACCATTCCGGGCAGCAGGTCGGTACGCGGTGTACCGAGCAGCAACGCCTTGACAGTGTAGGTATGGGCAATGGTGTTGGCTATCAGGTTCTTTTCCACAATGCGTACGGGCAGCGTGTCGGTGCCAATAGCGGTGACTTGGATAAAGCCGCTGTCGCCCACCTGCAGGGTGGCGATATCCGCCTCCGCCACATCGAAAGCGACATGATAGCCGTCCATATTCAGCAGCGTGATGACCGGCACGGCGGGCGCAACCGTCTGCCCCACCTTGACCTTGCACTCCCCGACCACGCCGTCGGCGGGCGCCCGCAGCACGCAGTCGTTCAGCGACTTGCGCGACAGCGACACCACCGAGCGTGCCTGCTCCAACTGGCTCTGTATCGACACCATTTTCTGTTCGGTAACGCCGCCCTCCCGATAGACTTTGCGGGCGCGGTTGTAGGCGTCCTGTGCCTCGTTGAGGGTGGCATTTGCCGCCTGCAGGGCGTTGCGGGCTTGAGTGTCGTCGATGCACAGCAGGGCTTGCCCCGCCTGCACGCGGTCGCCTGTTTTCACATACACCGCCGTAACCTGCCCCGCCGTCAGGGCGCTGAGCGGCACATTGGATTCCTCTTCAATCCTGCCGATATAGGTATGGGTGAAGACGCGCGTGCGGTTCTCCATCGTTTGGACTTCCACGCGCAGGGGCTTGTTCTCGAAGGTCTGCTTCTTGTGCGGCAGTTGGTCGCACGCGGCAAGACAGCCGGCGAGAGTGGCGAGGGCGATTGGGATTATCTTGGCACGCATACTAATTCTTTTTGGCGACCATCAGGATGTCCGTGGCTTGCAGGATGCTTGCGTTGGAGAGGCTCTGCCCCGCATAGGTGAGGTGGAAATGCACGCTCTCGTTGTGCAGGTCGGCTTTCCCCGTTACGGTCAGGCGGTAGTCGGCACTTACGGTCTTCTCCACAGGGCGGAGCAACTCGGTTTCTGTGGTCTTGTAGGTTACCGTGAGCGTGCGTGCAAAGGGCTGCAGGGCAATACTGTCGCCGCGCATCACACCGTCGGCGGTATAGACATCGCCCTTCAGACTGCTGAAAGTTAGCAGGATATTCTCCCCCTCCACGCGTTCCATCTGCAGCGCACCCATTTCGGCGGGCAGGGTGGTGGACAGGGTGTCGGGCACGGTGTCGATAATCGTTGCCACTTGCTTGGCAATCTGATAACTGTACGCGCCCATACGCGACTGCACGGGGTCAGAGCAGCCGACCAACATTGCGGTCGCGCCGACAAACAGCCATAGGTTCCAAAATGCTTTTGTTTTCATATCTTGACAGTTTGGGTTGTTTTATTCAGCGGGTTGTGTGTTTGGGGCGAGGAGGTTGTGGATATAGCGGATATTCTCCGCTTTCTGCGTCTGCAGGAGTTGTACGAGGTCGGCTTCCGTCTCCGACAGCAGGTTGTGGAACGCGGGCAAAACCAGCACCGCCATGATATTGAGCGAAGAGATGGTCAGTATCAAGTGTTCGGCATTCGTGGGGCGGATATTGCCGGTCGCTGCCTCAATATCGAGGGTGGTTTGCATCCGTTTGAGGTAGTCGGCATATTGCTTGTGGGCAATATCGCGGAAAGCGGCGGGCATGCCCATGGTCTCGTTCACCAACAGCCGCGCCAACAGCGCGTTCTCCGCCATGATATCGAAGTTCTGGACGATGAGATTGTCGATATTCTCCATAAAGTGGAGGTTCTCGGTACCTTCGGGCGGCAGGACGGATTGGATAAACTGCTCGATTTTCTGCCGCAGCACCTCGGCAAAGAGGTTCTCTTTGTTCTGAAAATGGTAGTAGAGCAGCACATGCGTTACCCCCACCCGTTTGGCGATACGGCACATGTTTGCCCCCTCGTATCCATTGCGGGCGAACTCTTCTTCCGCCGCCTGCAAAATTTCTTCGCGCTTATTCTTCATATCCTTTTCGTTGAAAAACAGGCGCAAAGGTAGTGCATTCTCGGCGAACCTCCAAATTTTCCTTACAGATTTGTAAGTAATTTATCCTTTCCCCTTACTATTATGTAAGTTGTTAACATTTTGGAGCGGCAGAACCGCCTCAGAACCGCCGCGACAGGCGGAAGCACCAGTAGCCCACCGCCACCAACGACAGTGCGCCGGCGGCGTAACCGATATAGGCAATGGAGAAGTGGGTGCATATCCCGCCGCCGATGAGGGTACCGGTGGCGATACCCATGTTGAAGATACCCGACGACATCGACATGGCAACGGGCGTGGCATTGGGGTTGGTGTGGTTGATTATCTCGTTTTGGAACGACACATTGTACGCCGTTGCCGCCATGCCCCACAGGGCGCAGAGCGGTACGACCCACCCGCCTGCCATGGCGGCGGGTGCCAGCAGGAACTGGCACACGCACACGCCAATCAGTGCGCAGGCGATGAAGCCCTTGGGGTTGCTAGTATAGCATTTGGAGAACAGGAAACTGCCCACGATTCCCGCGCACCCGAAGAGCATGAGGGTGGTCGTTATCCATTCACTCGGCAGGTGCGCCACCTGCAAGAGGAAGGGTTCGATATAACTATAGCCGATGTAGTAGGCTGTGGCGAAGCAGAGTGTCAGCAGATAGATACCCGTCAGGATTCGGTTGCGCAGCAAGGCAGGCAGTTGCTTGACCGAAAAGCCGTCGTGGGAGGGTACATGCGGCAGCGTGAAGAGCAGATAGATGAGGACGGCGAGCGAGAACAGACCGATGCAGAGAAAGGTCATCCGCCAGCCGATATGCAGTCCGATAACCCGACCGAGCGGCATGCCGAGTATCATCGCCACGGAGGTGCCGGTAACAATCATGCTCAACGCCAAGGGGTGTTTGTCTTCGGGTACGATGCTCACGGCGAGGGGCGACACGATCGACCAGAATATGGCGTGCGTGCATGCCACGCCGATACGCGACAGCATCAGCATGCCGTAGGACGCGGACAGTGCCGAGCCGATTTGGAAGACCACGAAGCCTGTCATCACGATGAGCAGCAGGGTACGCAGATTGACTTTGGAGGTCAGCAGCATGAGGGGCAGCGACAGCAGCATGACCACCCACGCATAGACAGAGATGAGCATACCGGCATGGGCTTCGGTGGTGGCGAAGTCGGCGGCAATGTCGGTCAGCAGGGCAATGGGGATAAACTCGGAGGTATTGAACACGAATGTGGAGCAGGTCAGCCCTATCAGCGGCAACCCGTTACGCCAAGTCATACTACGCTTTGCATCCATACAATAATTCGCAGTCAAACAGACCTTTACCCATGAGCAAGGTTGCCGTGCCTACGGCACTTTGCTCCAAAACGGCGGCAAAAGTACTGCTAATTTCCAACATACACAACCCCCTCAGGGGACGACGCGGCTCGCGTCGTCAAAGACCTCCCCATTCCCCTCCAAAGGAGGGGCTTTCAGTGCATCCGTCGAGCCACCTCTCTGAGGGGGGTGGGGGAGTCTCCCCCTTACCCTCCCTTTACCCTCCTCTTACCCTCCCTTTACCCTCTCCTTACCCTCCTCTTACTCTCTATTGGAAATTCTTAGGTGATTCATAGGTGATTCATAGGTGATTCCCGAATCACCTTCGAAGGACTACCGAACCACCCCCACACCCCTACCGAATAAGTTCCCTACGATTTGCACGGGTCAAATTATAGTACTACCTTTGCGCGTCCTTTGAGGACAAGAGTCTGTTGCAAAGTAAGGTAAATAACGCTATAACAACATTTTAATTTTCAAACAACATGAAGAAATCTTCTCTCTTTTTGGGGCTGTGCCTGTTGGCAACCCCGTTTGTAGCCCACGCGGAGGTCATCACTCTCGACCTCGTTACAGCCACCAATGCGGCAGGAGTGCCTATCGCGTATGAAGACAAGGACATCCCTTGCAATGTCGGTAATCTGCGCGATGTCATGGACAGCACTTTCTCGGCAGACGCTACCTACTCCTCCATCGAGTGCAACAGGAAATCGTTCTCGTTCCAACACTTGTCCAGTGGTAACAATTGGTACGGCACATACTGGGACGGATTTACGCTGTCGCGGGTTGCAGCCGATACCCTTAATCAATTCGGCTGCATGGCAAAGGGGGGTCTTGTAGGTCAGGGCAATCCCTTTGTCGTCGGTTATTATGCGGAGTACAACAACAAGCCGGAAGAGAACCAATTTACGAATTTGGTTATGTTCTTCGAGCCATACTATCCGTTGGAGGTGGCTATCTGCCAAAGTGCATACACCTACAAGGCACTGACCGAAGGTTACGGATCTGCCCGCAAGTTCACCGACAAAGACACCCTGTCTTTGATCATCGAGGCATACGATGACGACAAGGGTCTGACGGGCAAGGTAGTCTATTATTTGGCAGTGGACGGCAAGTTCAACAAGGGCTGGGAGCGAGTGGACTTGTCCTCTCTCGGCAAGTGCGACGGACTGGTTTTCTCCTTCCAATCCACCGACACGGGGAAATATGGCATCAACACACCCACCTATTTTGCATTGGACGGACTGAAAGTATCCACCGAGTCCCATACGGCGTTGGACAATCTTTCGACGAGCGTACGCGCCACCAAGCGCATTGTAAACGGTGCTTTGGTAATCGAGCGTGAGGGCGTACTCTACAATGTAGCAGGTCAACGCCTCAACCCATAATTCCCTCAACCGTCATCAAAGAGGCTGCCCGACAGAACCCGTCCGGCAGCCTCTTTGTTTTGTCTGTGTTCAATGCATTGAACACACGATGCACGGCGGTTGGTACTTGGGCGGGTGTCGGAAAAAAGGAGGGGTCTGCCCGGTAAAGGGGCAGACCTCTCGGTATGCACGCCCGGGGTGCGTGCGGATAATCGGCTTAACCGTTATGCGGCTTTGTCCGTCGAGTCCATGTTCTCCTTTTTGGCTTTGCGTTGCTTTACAGCGCTAATCACAAAGAAAGGCACGACGAAGATAACCAGAAAGATAACGGTCAAAAGCACCATTGAAGAATCCATACTATAATCGTTTAATTCGTTGGGTATTATGGCAGAGTGTCTGCCTTGCGAGGGGCAGTCCTCATCTGCGGCACGGCGTGTGCTCTGCCCGCACACCGCGCCTGTGCGCCCAACCTGCCAAAGAGGTCGGCACACGGCAGAACCGCGCGGGGTCGTACCCGCGCCTAAGGAATGCGCTTACCAGAAGTCATGGAACGGGAAAGATACCCGCTCCGGAGGCAGGCTTAATGGCAACGCTCGTGAATGAGCGATTCGGACATTGAGTATATGTACGGCAGCCGTGGTCAGTTGGTGCCATACAGCGGGATGTTGAAAAGTCTGCGGGAAGAAGTTCACAGCGCGGCGGAGCGGCGAAAGACGACGGGCGCGGACGGGACTGTCGAAGGTATAGGGTTGCGTGCGACAGGCAATGATTGCCTCGCCGCGCTGCAGGGTCTGCAGCAGGACGATCTGCGGGGGGGCCTGCCTTTCCGCCTGCGCCTGCAACGCACCCGCAGACGCCGTGCCATCGGGCTGCCACCAATGGGCGACGCACCCGCACAGCACCACCGTCAGTACGCTTATGGCATGTACACAGTGCCGAAGCCAGGGATAATATGTCGCACGCTGCGTCTTCACAGGGACTTATTGGGGGGTTGCAGGGTCAGGATGTTCTGCCATATAGCGCCATAGCGGGGCGGTATGCAGGGCTTGGATAATCTCGCCTTGCGCGAGCAACTGCTCCACCTCTTGGCGCGTAAGGATATGCACATGAATATCCTCGGTCGGCTCTTGGTGGGGTTCTTCGATCTTCTCTACGCCCGTAGCGAGAAAGGTATAACTCAGGTTGTTGTGGTTGGTCGGATTGGGGGAAAGGGTCATATAGAGTTGCCAGTTGCCGCCACCAAAGCCAGTCTCCTCGCGGAGTTCGCGTTGTGCGGCTTGCAGGGGCTTCTCGCCCTTGTCAATCACACCGGCGACCAACTCATAATGCGTCTGCCCCAGACCGTGCCGGTACTGGTCTTCCATAACAAACCGACCGTCGCGCGTAAGGGCAATGACATTTATCCAATCGGGAAACTCCAACACAAACCAAGTCGGTATTTGTTTGCCGGAGGGCAGTTCCACGAGTTCTTGACGCACATTCAGCCACGGTCCGATGTGCAGGATATGCTCGCTGCGGAGTACTTTCCATTTCCTATTAGTGAGTTTCTCGATCATATACACAATGCCATTGGGCGGTTAAGTAAACAACGCGTGCCAACAAATGGAGGAAATAGCCCACATAAACGGCTTGCACGCCCAGCCAACGGGCGGTTGCCGCATAGCCTGCCACGAAAGCGAAAGCCGCCCATAGCATGCCGTTGCGGATTTCTTTGCCGGCAGTAGCACCGGTATATACCCCGTCCCACATAAAGGCAAGTGTGCTGATGAGGGGCATGGCAATCAGCCATGGGGTATAGGCAGGCAAGGCTGACAAGACCTCGCTGTCGGAGGTCATGAGGTGGTAGAGGGGCGTTGCCGTCAGGGCAAAGAGCAGGGTCGCCGCAGCCCCTACGCCGAGCGACCACGCAAACAGTTGCCGTACAATGGAGCGCAAGCGTGTTCCGGTCTGTGCCGCACCGATATATCGCCCCACCAACGCCTCGCCCGCATAGGCAAATCCGTCCACAAAGTAAGAGAAGAGCATGAATAGTTTCATCAATATGCTGCTCACTGCCAACTCCGTATCGCCGTACTTGGACGCAAGAGAGGTGAAGCCCACATACACCACCAGAAAGCACAGCGACCGCACAAAAAGGTTGGCGTTGAGGGAAAGCAGTTGCCGCACACCTGTACGCTCCCGCAACAGCACGCCGATACGCAACCCGCGGAACACATGCCGGTATTTCCAAGCAATGATACTCCCCGCCAGCAGCAACCCCGTGTATTGGGCGATGACCGTACCATGCGCCACGCCCACAGCCCCCAACGGCGTATGCACGGCGAGCAGGTAACTCGCCACGATATTCACACCGTTGACCACGATATCTACCGCCATGGGGCTAACCGTGTCCTGCATACCGATAAACCACCCCTTGCACGCCATCAACGCAAGCGTAGCGGGAGCAGCCCACACGCGTACAAAGAAATACTGCCGCGCAAACTGCGCCACCTCTGCCGAACAAGGCACGCAGGCAAGGACAACCGTAACAAACACCCATTGCAACAACCATATCGCGGCAGCACCTACAAGAGCGATACCCACACTCTGCGTCAGCAGGCGGGCGCACTCGCGGTTGTCTTGCCGTCCACAAGCCTGCGCTGTCATACCGCTGGTGCCGACACGCAAAAAGCCGAAGTTCCAGTACAGCAAATCGAAAAGCATGGTGCCGATGGCGATGCCGCCAATAGCATGCGCGTTGGCTATATGCCCCACAATCGCGGTATCAACCACCCCCACCAACGGAATGGTGATATTGGCAAGGATGCTGGGCAGTGCCAAGCGTACTATTTCGCGGTTGGTGGTCATTAGCGGCAGAACATGAAACCTACATAGACGCGCGGTCCGTGCGGCGCGAGCAGACCGTGCCGCCACAAGGGCAATGCGTAATCCAGGCGAAGCAACAGGTGGATATGGGCGGTAAGCGCAATTTCGACGCCCGCGAAGGGATCGATGAGCGCATATACCTGCTTGTGGAAAAGAGCGTGGGATTCCGGTTGCCAATCGGACTGCGAACCGTCGAACAGATAGAAGAGGCGTTGTGCGCCTGCGCCCACCGTACCGCCGACAAAGGGGATGACACGCCCCAAGTTCCAATGGGCGTCGGCAAGCAGTCCGCCCCAGCCGTTACGCACATAACTGCCCGCTTGCAAGGTGCCACGCTGATCGGACAAGCCGACAGGCAGCAGCGACACAAACCCCTCGCCGCCCACACGCAGGTGCTTGCCGAGATGCACCCGCGCCGCACCGCCTATCCCGACAGTGCCGCCGTTGAGGGTAGCGGGGGCTTGCGGGTGCGTAGCGTAAAGGTAGCCCGCGTGCAACATCATTCCGCCCGAGAAGCCCTGGTAGAGCGAGCTTTCCGCCTGCACAAACAAAGGCAGAAGCAACAGGAGCACCACTAATCGGCACCGCTTTTTTGCACTATGAATATCCTTTCGCGCCATATCGGGTAGCGTACAGGCGTACCATCTGTTCGTGGTATCCTGTGTCTTCAAAACGGGTGCAAAGGTACGACTTTTCTTCCACAAACAAAAACATAAGTGATTTACGATATATAATACAACAGAGGCTGCTCCTACCACAGAACAGCCTCCTCCCTTTCGGGACAATTTACGAATCCAAATACCTTGGATGAACTCGCTTCATAGCGAGGGCTTGTTATTTACGATGCCGAATTTACGATTTGCAAATTTATGTACGATTGGGGGTTATTTGCAAATTTTCAATGGCGGGGCGGGTTATTCGACCACTTGCCCCATCAGGTTGTAGGTCTTGTCGCCTACAAGGATGAGGACTTGTCCGTTGCGTACAATCTTCTGTACACCGTCAGCAGCCTCGACCTCGTCCATACCCGTTACAGGACCCGGCTTGGTCAGTTCTGTGCCTTCGAATGCACCTGCGTAGGTATAGGCTGCACGAACCGTTCCGTAGATGTCAGTAGTTACATCCGCTAAAGCATCCACACCGAGGTTTACATCACCATCGGATGTACCTGCCAAGTCCAAGTTACCGTTCGCAGCGTCTGCAAAGTTCACATTCACCCATTTGGAGGTGGCAGCCTGCGTAGGATAGTTGGCAGTCAAAGCAGCAAAGTCTGCGCACATAGCAGCACCCGCTACGATAACACCGTTACCCTCTACACAATAGAACTTGTTGCCGGTGGTGTTTTCCGTTAGAGAACCGCGAATGATACTTACATTTGCTACATCCTCGTTGCAGACAAAGATATTGTTTTGTACAATGTATTTCTTAGAACCTGCCAAATAGAGCAATGTTACAGGAGTAGCACTCATAGCAGCAGTAGCAGGAGCGTTGGTCAACTTAGGCATATAGAATGTGTTGTGGCGTACTACGCAAGAGTCGCCGCAGCGTACTGCCGTCAGTTTGATTGCCTTGTCGGTTACAGCACCCAAAGCATCATAACCTGCAAAGTAGTTGTTCTCAATCATCCAAACGGTAGCACCGCCCGATGCAGTAATAGTCTGCAAACCATTGTCGCCTTCCGTTGTATTCACAGTTCCGTTCTCAATGAACTTGTTGCCCCTCACATTCACGGTTCCGAATACGGTAGTACCATTGATACCATGTGCCAAGTAGCCATGGGATGCTTTTGCCATACGGAATGTACAGCCCTCAATCGTTACATCTTTTGCACCGTAGAGGAACATACCTCTCAAGTTCGAAACAATTTCGCAGTCGCGAATGGTTGTGTTGGTAGGATTACCGGCACCCGTAGAGCGTTGCGAACCATTCAGATAAACCACTTGTGCATTAGCCGTCTTTGTAACTTCCAAATAGCAATTCTCTACCACCAAATTCTGAGGAGCATTGTCAGTGTTTTTCTCCGTACGAACTTCCAATGCGTATGTTGCTCCGGAGGTACGCGTATGCTTGATGATACAGTTTTTGATAACGATATTCTCTGCCTTGCCGTAAACCACTACCGTGCGACCACCGGTGGTAGTACCTACGATAGAGAGACGACGAGCGTCCTTGCCTGCTGCAGCACCGTCGATGACTACATTCTTGGTGGCAGTAGTAACAAACGGGATACTGGATACACGCATATCACCTCCGATTACCAAGTTACCCGAAGGTCCTGCATTATCAGCGGATGTGGTATAGGTAATCACACGGTCTTCGTCTTTGTCGGGACGAATGGTCAAGGTATAGTCGGTGGTGTTGATGATACCGGCGTTTACACTCTCCGTCAAGTCGCTTGCAATCAAGAACTCTACATCGCCCGTTACCAAGCCGTTTGCCATATTTACATCGAATGCCTTAACTGCTTCTGCCAGGCTAGCATAGTCGCAGTCGGTAGCACCGACGGTATAAGCACCGTGCATGGTGATGTCGTTGATGGCAACAGGATAGAGTTGAACCGTTGCATTATAAACAGCCACAAAGCCTATTACATCATAAGTGTAGTCTTTCTTGATGTCGCCAAAGTCAATCGTGAAGGTGTTGCGTACCACCAAGTTGTCTTCGCCTACGGTGATGTTGGCATTGGTCTTTCCACTATAGTCGGCATAGTCTTGGTCAAACTTAACACCCTCGAACTTGACATATTGGTTTACAAGAGCAGCGGTAGGTACACTTGTAAGAACAGTAGGCACAGGTTGAAGCCCGCCTGCTGTAACGGTTAAGTCTGCCAAGGTTACAGTAGGCACGATTTCCGGCAGACCACTGAATATGGTTATTGTACCTTTAATCCCCTTAACGATGTCCCCTGCTTTCAGTCCGAAATCAGATTTGAAAACCAGTGTCGTACCCGTAGCGTCTGCCACATAGGTATTAGAGCCACTGACATAAATAACCGTAACCGTATTCAGATTAATGACCGTACCGTCAGCAGCGGCATTTGCTTCCGCGCAGGTCAGGGCTTTGGTGTAAGTCTTTTCTGCCACTACGCTGGCTTTGGTGTTTGCCTCATCGTAAGCGATAGCCTTAACGGTGGTGGTAGCGGTGATTTCGAACGGAGCGGTGTATTCTGTAGAAGCAGTAGTCGGTACATCGCCGTTGGTGGTGTAGTAGATTTTCATTCCCTCTGCGGCAGCCAATGTTACATTCATCGAGCCTTCGAATACCTCGTCGGCTACGGTGAAGGTCGGTGCATCAGGAGCGGCTGTTACATATACACGGCAAGTAGCATGGTAAGTAGTCCCCTCTTCGGGAGTCACTTCAGCGACGATACTGGCGTCACCTACACCTACTGCTGTAACCAAGCCATTGGCTACGGTAGCCACCCAGTCGTTATCCACTTTCCATACGATTTCTGTAGTAGCGCCTCCAGGTGTGAGTGTAGCGATCAGTTGCTCGGTAGCACCTTTGTCTAACGAGAGGGTGGTCTTGTTCAAGGTGATGCCGGTGGCGAGAACCTCTTTTTTGTAGAGTTGAACGGCTTGTTGTCCAGATTTGTAGTAACGGAAACGCAAATTATCTTTTGCACTATTAAAACGCATAGAGGATGGGGCTGTTCCACTTTTAATTACAGTCGCATTGCTTTCGTAAGAAATTGTATTCAAAATTTCTTTGGTATCGAAATTCATACCATTCTTTTCACCGGTGTAACCTACATACTTTCCATTATTAGTTCCTCCATTGACCATAATAGAATAGCCGTCGGTCATAGGAGCGATGGTAAGGGTAACAAAGTCATCACCGGATACCTTGTTGTTTGTAATAGTTGCAGTGGTATAACAATTGGCTGCATCTACACCTGTCCACACATAAGCCTCAGTGGCAGAGTTCTCATACACAAGGACATACTCCCCACTCCAATCAGTAGGAGCCGAAGTTACCTTGACATAGTTTGTCGCAAAAGACATTGCCGCACATAACAGCGCGGCGAAAAGAAATGATAATTTCTTCATAATGAATTGGTATTTATTGGTTAATATTATTGGGTTGCTTGTATCTGTTGTGGCGGTGGCGGGGGAAAAACCGGCGTTTTTAAGCAGCCACTTTCACAAGATGGTGCAAAGGTACTCCATTTCTTGGATATCCACAATAGCCTATGGCACTTTTTAACAATAATTTAATTAGGTGTGCCTGCTGCGAGAAAGTGGCTGCTTAAAAACGCGGGTTTTGAGCAGCCAAAAAAAGACCCCCGCGTCCCCCTTCAGAGGGGGAAAGATCTCCTCCTACCCCCAGACTCCCCCTAACCCCCTCAAGGAGGGGGAACTCAAATGCTCTGAAAGCCCCTCCTTTGGAGGCGCTTACGCTGTATGGGGAGGTCTCTTTGACGACGCGAGCCGATAAGGCATTCTACTCAGCCCACTGGGCTTCGTGTCGCTACGGCACTCAGTGTGCTGCGCACACCTGCCTTACGCTTCACGTCCCCCAGGGAGGGGCGAGGAATATAGAAGGACTAGAGGAACGAGAGACCGCAGGCGAGAGAGCACCCCACTGCGCCCACGGGCTTGTGGGGACCCCGCAGGTGCCCGCGTCCCCAGTAAGCCCCCCGCATCCCCCCTTCGAGGGGGGGATGGCAGAGTATAGTTGTAGGTACGGGGAAGGTACCTTTGAGTTACCTTTGAGTAAGGGCATGAACCCGTTATGAACCCGTTATAAACCAATTAAGTACGCGTTAATCACCCGTTAATCACCCGTTAACAACCCGTTAATCACCCGTTAATCACCCGTTAACGACCCGATATAGACAGGGAGAAGTAAGGGCTAATGTGTAATGTTTAATGTGTAATGTGTAATGTTTAATGTGTAATTGTGTAATTCGTAGGTGAGGGGAACTGGCAGGCGGTAAGACCCCCTTAGTCCCCCCCCTTCGGAGGGGGAAGGCAAAGAATAGTCAAACGGTTTGTGCCAAACCGCCGCAGGCGAGAGAGCACCCCACTGCGCCCACGGGCTTGTGGGGACGCGGGCGCCCGCGTCCCCAGTGGCGGGCGGATGTACGACTTACCATTAGCGGGGGTAAATAATCGAATCTCTCAGCGTCAGTGGCGGCAACAGGATATGCGTAGTGGGGAGGGAATGCTTGGGAAAAAAGTCGCTATATTTGCATACCCGAGAATAATAGCGTAACTTTGCGGCGGCTTTGTAAGGTGTTTCCGGTACGGAAGAGCCGCTGTCGGTACGGACACGAGGTGCGGAAGAACCGCTGTCGGTACGGATACGAGGCACGAAAGAGACACCATCGGTACGGATACAACCCAAAATACAAATCGCACACCCGGAATGATAGAATACATCAAAGGCACTTTAGGCTTTCTCTCACCCACCTACGCCGTCCTCGAAGCAGCGGGCGTCGGCTATGCCGTTAATATCGCCCTACCTACCTATTCGGCGTTGGCAGGACAGGAAGGCACGGAGCAGCGACTGTTTATCACCGAGATTATCCGCGAGGATACACACGACCTGTACGGCTTCATCAATACGGGCGAGCGGGCGTTGTTCCTGCTGCTGATGACGGTGAGCGGCATCGGGGCGAATACCGCCCGTATGATTCTGTCCGCCTACTCGGCTGGGGAGATACGCCAAATCATCGCCACCGGCAATGCGCATGCGCTGGCACAAGTGAAAGGCTTGGGACCGAAGACGGCACAGCGTATCATTGTGGACCTGAAAGATAAGGTGCTGAAAATAGCCCTTGACGACCTCCCCGCCGACAGCGCAGCGGGCGAGACAGCAGCGATGACGGTGGACAGCGAGGTGAAGACCGAAGCCGTGAGCGCACTGACCATGCTCGGCTTTCCTGCCGCCGCTAGCAGCAAGGTGGTGGACAAGATACTCGGCACCAACGCGGCTGCCACCGTGGAGCAAGTTATCAAACAAGCCCTTAAAATGCTATAGCCTTGCGCCGCTGGGGATTTGTCATAGTAGGTTTGGCGACAGCGCTATGGGCGATGGCGCAAGAGCAGGACACGCTCGCCCTCACAACGGACACAGCCGTGATGGCACCGCTGCGCCTGCAACCTCTCGGCATTGACAACTACGATGCCCTGACCGCCCCCACCTCAAGCCTCGACCTGCAGACTCCCGACAACATCCGCACCACCGTGGAGTACGACCCCGCTACGGGCTACTATGTGGTGCATACCCGTATCGGCGATGTGGATATCACCACGCCCTATATGATGACCGACGCCGAGTACAAAGCCTACTCCGAGCGCGAGGAGATGGGACGTTACTGGCAGAGCAAGATCGGCGAGGTGGAACACGACAACGAGCGCAAGTTCGATATCACCGATATGAAATTCAATATCGGACCGGCAGACAAAGTGTTCGGACCGGGCGGCGTGCAACTGAAACTGCAAGGGTCGGCGGAACTGCTGTTCGGCTTCAAGCACCAGTATGTGGACAACCCCGTGCTGACCAAACGCTCACGCAACAACAATATCTTCAATTTTGACGAGAAGATACAGGTGAATGTGAACGGCAAGGTGGGCGACAAACTGAACCTCAACATGAGTTACAACACCGAGGCTTCGTTTGACTTCGACCAACAGAACATAAAACTCAACTACAAGGGCAAGGAGGACGATATTATCCAATCCATCGAGGCAGGGAATGTGTCGTTGAACCTCAACAGCAGCCTTATCCGCGGAAGTACCGCATTGTTCGGCATCAAGACCAACCTGCAGTTCGGCAAGTTGAAGGTGCAAGCCCTTATCTCGCAGCAGAACTCCGAGAGCCAAAGCGTGTCGAGCAAGGGCGGTGCACAGAAGACCTCCTTTGAGGTAACAGCCGATAGTTACGACGAGAATAGGCACTTCTTCCTCAGTTACTATTTCCGCGACCACTACGAGGAGGCGATGACCACCCTGCCCTACGTGGCAAGCGGCGTTACCATCAACCGCATTGAGGTGTGGGTAACGAACAAACGCGGCTCGTACGACCAAGCCCGCAACTTGGTGGCGTTGGCAGACCTCGGCGAGAACAGCGCCGTACACATCAGCAATGCGCAATGGACCCCCAACGGCAGCGCACAACCCTACAACAAGAGCAACAGCCTCTACGAGGCGATGACCACCACCTATGCCGGTGTGCGCGATATCCAGCAGACCGGTAGTATCATGCAGTCTATCGGCGGTATGGAGGTAGGCGACGACTACGAGAAAGTGGAATCGGCACGGTTGCTGTCCTCCACCGAATATACCCTCAACCAAGCATTGGGCTATATCTCGCTGAAAGCCGCCCTCAACCAAGACGAGGTGTTGGCAGTCGCCTACGAATATACCTACGGCGGGCAGGTGTATCAGGTGGGTGAGTTCTCCACCGACCAAAGCGAATCCATCAAAGCCCCCAATGCCCTGTTGGTGAAACTGCTGAAAGGCACCAACAACGCCCCCGACCAAAAGGGCAAAGGCACATGGGACTTGATGATGAAGAACATCTATTCCCTCGGGGCAAGCCAGATGTCGAGCGACCAGTTCGAACTCTATATCCAATACCGCAACGACTCCGTCGGCACTGAAATGCAGTACATCACCGAGGGGGCTATACGGGGCAAGCAACTGCTGCGCGTGATGAACTTAGACCGCTTGGACAGCAAGAACAACCCCTACCCCGATGGCAAGTTCGACTATGTGGAGGGCTACACCGCTCTCTCCAACTCGGGGCGTATCATCTTCCCCGTATTAGAGCCTTTCGGCAGTTTTTTGGCGGACGCGATAGGCGACCCCGTGATTGCCGCGAAGTATGTCTATCAAGAACTCTACGACTCCACCCTCGTCGTCGCACAGGAGATGTCCGAGAAGAACAAGTTTGTCCTTACGGGGCAGTACAAAGGCTCATCGGGCAGCGAGATACGCCTCAACGCCATGAACATTCCGCGCGGGAGCGTGGTGGTAACGGCAGGCGGTGCCACCTTGGTGGAGAATGTGGATTACACGGTGGACTACACCATGGGAACAGTTACGATACTCAACCAGTCTATCTTGGACGCCGGCACCAATGTCGATGTGAAGTTGGAGAACCAATCCCTATTCTCCATGCAGCGCAAGGGGCTGTACGGCACGCACCTGGAGTATGCTTTCAACAAAGACCTAACTTTGGGCGGGACGCTGATGTACCTGCGCGAAGCCCCGCTGACCACCAAGGTGAATACCGGCAGTGAGCCGCTCTCGAATATGATATGGGGCGTGAACCTGAATTGGAAGACGGATATGCAGTGGCTGACCCTGCTGTTGGACAAAGTGCCGTGGATAGAGGCTACCGCCCCGTCCTCGTTCCTGCTCAACGCCGAGTTCGCCCACCTCGTGCCTGGGCATACCAAAGAGGTTGGCAAGGTAGGGACGGCTTATATCGACGACTTCGAGGCAACCAAAACCAATATCGATATCCACTATCCCTCCTACTGGAAACTTGCCTCCACGCCCAAGGACGACCGCTTCCCCGAAGCCACTTTGAGCAACAACATCGACTACAACAAAAACCGCGCTTTGCTGGCATGGTATGCCGTGGACCCCATCTTCGGACACCCGCAAACCAACACGCCCGCGCATATCAAGAACGACCTCGACCAGATGTCCGACCACCGCACCCGTATCGTCTATCAGCGCGAGTTGTACCCCACCCGTGAAGAATTACCCAACGCCGAGTCGCGCCTCACGGTACTCAACCTGAGTTACTATCCGGAAGAACGCGGACCCTACAATATCTCCTCCGACGAGATAGGCGCGGACGGCAAACTCACAAACCCCAAAAGCCGTTGGGGCGGCATGATGCGCAAGTTGGATAACACCGACTTCGAGAAAGCCAACATCGAGTATATCGAGTTCTGGATGATGGACCCGTTCCTCACCAATGCGGACGAAGGGTATGAGGGCGGCGATATGTATATCGACTTGGGCGATGTGAGCGAAGACATCCTGCGCGACGGCAAGAAGTCTTTCGAACACGGGCTTCCCCTCACCGACGACAATGTGGACGCCCTGATTGAGCGGACGCTTTGGGGGCGCGTACCCCGCACCACCAGCACCACCGTTGCCTTCTCCAACGAGAGCGGTGCCCGTGCCCGACAAGATGTGGGGTTGGACGGGTTGAGCAACGCGCAGGAACTCCTGCACGAATACAACGGCAGTCGTCCGTATGCCGACTTTGTCAGCGCCCTGCGCAGCAAGGTCTCTGCCGATGTGCTGACTGCTTGGGACGCCGACCCCTATTCGCCGCTGAACGACCCTGCCGGCGATGACTATCACTACTACCGCGGCGATGATTATGACCAAGCCGAGACCCCTATCCTGCTGCGCTACAAGCATTTCAACGGCACGGAGGGCAACTCGCCCGAGATGAACGAGAACGATGCTTACGGCACGGCTTCCACACTCCAGCCCGACATTGAAGATATTAACCAAGACAACACGCTGAGCGACGGCGAGAAGTTCTACCGCTACCATATCTCCTTGCGCAAAGAGGATATGCAGCGTGTGGGGCAACAGCATATCGCCGGCATTATGGAAACCACCGTAACGCTCAAGAACAACCAAACCGCTACCGTGAAATGGTATCAGTTCAAGATACCTTTGCGGGGCGACAGTGCCACCGTGCAACGCGTGGGCAATATCCGCAACTTCAAATCCATACGCTTTGCGCGTATCTACCTAACCAATTTCCGCCAAGAGACCCATATCCGTATGGGGACTTTAGACCTTGTGCGGGGCGAGTGGCGTAGTTACACCAAGGGGCTGTACCAAGACATCGCCAACAACCAATATAACATTCCCAACCCCTACACGCAGGCGGGGTCGATGGATGTGCAGGCGGTGAATATTGAGGAAAACTCCAACCGCACACCGGTAAACTATGTGCTGCCGCCCGGTATCTCCCGCCAAACCGACCCCGGACAAGCCCAACTCATCGCCCAAAACGAGCAGGCTATGGCACTGCAAATCAACGACCTTGCCCCCAAGGACGCCCGTTCCGTGTACAAGAATGTTACCTACGATATGCGGCAATACAAGCGATTGATGATGTTTATCCACGCCGAGTCGCTGCCTGAGTTTGATGCCCTGCACGACAAGGAATTGGCTTGCTTTATCCGCTTGGGAACTGACCTCAAAAACAACTACTACGAGTACGAGATACCGTTAGACCTCACCCCTGCAGGTTCCTACAACAACGACAATACCAACGACCGCCTCAAGGTGTGGTTAGAGCGAAACAATATGGACTTTGCCCTCTCGGCACTGACTGACGCCAAGAAAGCCCGCAACAAAGCCAAGCGTTCCGGCACAAGCGGTATCGGCAATACCATACCCTATGTGGTCTATGACCCCGACAACGAGAAGAACAAAATCACCGTGTTGGGGAACCCGACCCTCGAAGATGTGCAGGCGATTATGATCGGTGTACGCAACATCAGCGACCACGCGGTGAGCGGCGAGGTGTGGGTGAACGAACTGCGTCTGAGCGAGTACAACGAGGAGGGCGGCGTTGCTGCTATGGCGAATGCGGCACTGAGCATCAGCGACATTGCACAGGTGAATGTGGCAGGGCGTATTGAAACGGCAGGCTACGGCTCGATCGAGTCGAATGTGCAAGACCGCAATATGGAAAACCTCTACCAACTATCGGTCAGCGCAGCATTGGAGGCAGGGCGGCTGTTCCCCGAGAAAGCCAAACTGCAGATACCCTTGTATGTGGCATACACCAACGAGACTCTCAGTCCAAAATACGATCCGTTGGACACGGATGTGAAACTGTCCGAGACCTTGGAGAACTACGACACAAAAGCCGAACGCGACTCGATAAAGAACCTGTCGAACACCGTGCAAGAGTCTACTAATTTCTCGGTCAGCAACATGAAAGTGGATATCCACTCCAAGAAGCGCAATATGTTCTACGACCCTGCCAATTTCTCGGTGTCGGCAGCCTACAACCGGCAGAGCCAGCGCAGCCCTGAATTGGAGAACAACATCACCACCGACCACAAGGGGTCGTTCAACTACGCCTATAATTTCAACCCCACGCCGTGGGAGCCTTTCAAGAGCAACGACAAGGTGAAGAAGATAAAACTGCTCAAGGAATTCAATATCTACTACCTGCCGCAGTCGTGGGCGTTCAACACCAACATGCACCGCACCTTCTCGCACCTCAAGATGCGGGACTTTAACACCGAAGCAACCGGCAGCAATATGGACTTGACCTTCTCGAAGGACTTTACCTGGGACCGTAACTTCGACTTCAAGTACGACCTAACCAAGAACATGAAGTTCTCGTTCCAGACAGCCATGAACTCCACCATCGACGAAGGCTACTACACGCCGGAGATTATTAAGGACTACGCCTTTACCAACGACTATTACGAGGCGTGGAAAGACACCATTCAACGCAGTTTGGGCAAGTGGGGAACGCCCTATACCTACCAGCAATTGTTCTCGGCGACATGGAATGTACCGCTCAACCGTATCCCCTATCTGGAGGCATTGACGGCGAACCTGTCCTACAACGCCACTTACAACTGGAAGCGTACCATCTCTTCCACCACCGATTTGGGCAATGTCATCAGCGGCACACGCGCATGGCAAGCCGATGGTGGTATCAATTTCGAGACACTGTACGGCAAGTCGTCTTACTGGAAGAAGATGACCCAACGCTACAGCCGCACCAACCGCCGCGGACGCGCTTTCAAGGAAAAGACCTACACGGAGGTATTGTCCCTCAAGGCGGGCGAGAGCAAAGAGATTACCCACCGGTTGGGCAGCGAACTGCTGAAAGTACAAGCCACCACCTCCGATGGCAAGAGCGTGAGGGTGAAAGTAACCCCCACCTCCACCATTAAAGCCCAAATCACGGCACGAGAGGATGTGGAGAATCTGTCGCTGACCCTAACCACCAAAGACCCGAACAAACGGTCTGCCGGCGAAACGGTAATGGATATGGCGGCTTATTTCGGCACCATGTTCCGCAAGGTGCAAGTTACTTATCGGCAAACCAACTCGATGACCGTGCCCGGCTTTGCGCCCCAAGTCGGCTTTATGGGGCAGATACGCAACGACAACCTCTACGCCCCGGGCTTCGATTTTGCCTTTGGCGGCTTCGGCGATGACTTTGTGCAGAAAGCCAAAGACCACGGCTGGCTCTCCACCGACACCTCGGTGGTGCAACCCGCCTCGCGGACAGCAACGAGCGACTTCGATATAAAACTCACTATGGAGCCGTTCCCCGGCTTTAAGGTACAGTTGAACGGCAAGCGATATGCCTCTCAAAGCACCTCTATCATCTACTCTTACGAGCAGTTGCAAGAGAACATGACGGGGTCGTTCAACATCACCCAAGTGGCTATCGGTACGGCGTTCCAAAAGACAGGCACCGCCGAAGATAACTTTGCCAACGCCACTTTCGACCGGTTCCTCTCGAACCGCGAGGTGCTGCAAACACGCGTACAAGCGCAATATGCCGATGTACTCTACCCTGACGCAGGCTTTGTGCCGAGTGCGCTGCGCGGAAAACCTTACGACCGCAAATACGGAGCCGTCAGCAGCAGTTCTGCCGATGTGTTGGTACCGGCATTCTTAGCAGCCTATACGGGCAGGGACGCTACGCGCATCAGCACCAATCCTTTCTTGGGGCTGCTGCAGATACTCCCCAACTGGTCGGTTACTTTTGACGGGTTAGGACGCTTACCGTGGATGCGCGACCACTTCAAGAGCGTGAACCTAACACACGCCTACACCTGCAAATACGCCATCGGCAGTTATAGCAGTTACTCCACATGGCTGCCCGCCGACGCGCTGAACAACAAGTCGGTAGGCTTCGTGCGCGATGTGGAAACCGATTACCCCTTGCCCTCTTCGGCATACGACATCGGGTCGGTCAATCTGACGGAGAACTTCTCGCCGCTTATCGGGTTGAACCTAACCATGAAGAACTCGCTATCCACCAAGTTTGAGTACCGCAAGCAGCGCAATATCAACCTCAACATCACCTCCGTGCAACTTACCGAGAGCCACAGCGACGAGTTTGTGATCGGCGCGGGCTACACCATCAAGGACTTGAGTTTTATCAGCAAGACCAAGAACGGCGGGCAAAAGAAAGTCAGCAACGACCTCAAACTGAATGTGGATATCAGTTACAAGGATGTGAAGACGCTCCTTCGCAAGGTCGAAGAGGGACTGACACAAGCCAGTTCGGGCAACCGCGTGTTGGGTATCAAAATCAGCGCCGACTATGTCCTGTCGCAGAAGGTCAACTTGCAACTCTTCTACGACCATCAAGGCACTACGCCGCTCATCTCCTCGTCCTATCCCGTCAAGGTGGATAATGTCGGGCTGAATATCAAACTGATGCTCACGCGCTAAACCGTATGGCAGACTTTCATGTGGGTATTGTCGGTCCGGAATCTACGGGGAAAAGCACTTTGGCAGCCTATCTGTCGAAGCGTTACGCGGGGGTTATGGTGCCCGAATACGCACGGGAGTACATGGAGCAGAAGCCCAAAGGCTACTCCTATACGAAGCAGGATGTAGTTCGTATCGCACAACAACAGGTGCAGCAGTTGGACGCGATATACCATGCGCCTGCCAGCAGCGACACGGTCTATTTTTTTGATACCGAACTCATCATCACCAAGGTGTGGTTTCTGCACCGGTACCACACTTGCCCCGTCTTTGTTGAGGAAGCATTGCAGCGCTACCGTATGGATGTCTATCTGCTCTGTTACCCCGACCTGGAGTGGCAACCCGACCCGGTGCGCGAGAACCCCCACTTGCGCCAATACCTCTACGATTGGTATGAACGGGAGATAGCGTCTTTGGATATTCCGTACTACATCATTCGGCATCTGTAGAGGTCTTTTGCACACGGAATAGCGGTTTTTTAGCTCCTACAACAAGAAAAAACAGCAAAAATGCACTTTTTTTGCCCAAACATTTGGTAGGTTCCCCAAAAAGCAGTACCTTTGCACCCGCTTTCGAAAAGGAACGCCTGTCGCGGGTGTCTTCCGAGTACGAAAAGGGCGTTTAGCTCAGCTGGTTTAGAGCATCTGCCTTACAAGCAGAGGGTCTGCGGTTCGAATCCGTAAACGCCCACAAAAGTTAAACACAATAAAATCAATAAGTTACAAATCGTAACTTGTTGATTTTTTGTATATATCCAAGTTACTTCCCAAAAACTCTACCTCACGCTAATAGGCTGAAATACAACTTACCACCTTATTACTATCCATTTGCTACCTTTGGCGGTAGAAAAAACGGAGTGCAAAAAGAGTGTAACAATAAACTATTAGTATTATGGCAAAAGTAACTATCGTTCTCGACAAGAGAACAGCAGACAAACAAGGTCTGTACCCTATCAAACTGCGCATAAGTGCGCAACGGTCTAACACCTCTGTCAATACAGGCGTCTTTATCCGGGAGGACGCTTTCATAGGAGAGCCGGAGCGTACCATTGCAAACGTCTATCCGCATGCAAAGCAAATCAACCAGAACCTATACGCCTTATATTTCCGCTACGTTAGTGCCATAGTGGACTTGGAGCGAAGCGGCAGACTGTCTGCGATGAGTGCTGCCGACATATGGAAAACCCATTTAGTTTTGACCCCTTCTGTCAGTTTTTGATTGACCCCCAAAACCATTTAAAAATTGACCCCTTAAAAATCCTGACAGGTGGGGTCAATTATTCACTGGAAAAATACTATTCCACCCATGCCATCAGCATGGGCTTGTTTTTTTATTATTACTGTCCGGTAAAACTTATTTCCTTTCGGTCAGCATAGGGGCAAAAAACGGCTGGTTCTTTTGGTAGAATCAGCCGCTCGTTGTAATTTTGTATTGT
>CAVGOI010000019.1:0-39246 GCA_963630875.1 Mycobacteriaceae bacterium
GGAAACCATTCCTGTGTCAGGTGCCCGCGGGCACCTGACACAGGAAGAACACCCTCTTCCGAAAGGAATAGTCAACCTATCTTCGGATTAAGTTTAACACCGAGTCAACCCAACTCCGGCATACCATACAAAATAGTCAACCTAATTTAGGACAAGACACTCCCTGTCAATATCGGGTTGTTAACGGGTGATTAACGGGTGATTATCGGGTGATTAACGGGTGATTAACGGGTGATTAACGGGTTCATACTCTTATTTGAACGGAACTTCACCGTAACTTTATGCCACTTTCCTCGTGAAACTTACCAAGTATCGTGAAAACTTACCGGGGATTTTAATACCGTTGCCGGCAAAAACAGCCTTATGCACAAGAAAAACGGGCATTTGCTTGTGCATATCCATCAAAAGCAGTACCTTTGCAACCGTAAATATGCATTGCTGCTCAAAAACGACCCTTTTTCAGCAGCCACTTTTGGGCGGAGAAGGGCATACCATGGAAATAAACAACAATGGTGATTATCAACCTTTTATTAACTTATAAATCTATTACAGTATGAAGAAATTTTCTATTCTTTTCGCTGCTTTGACAATGATTATGGCAGCAGGTTTCAACACCATTAACGCGCAGCGTGTATGGGCTTATGGTCTCACCCTATCGCAAGAAGGAACATCGTATCACTTTGCTTTCACGGCAGTGGCAGACGCCACGGAGGCTAACCTCGTGTTTACAACAGCAGACGGCACCGAAGTCGGGAAGGTGCTTATCAAGGATGTCAAGCAGGGTGCCAACACATTTATACTAACCGAGGAAGAAATCCCCGGCAAGGATGTTATACTCCATTGGTCGGTAGAGTTGAAAGGTGCTGCTATTGAGGCACTAACGGAAATAACGGATGTAGATAAAGGTATCTATAATTTCTACTTGCCTCAAGGAGTCGCTGTAGATAATAATCCCGAGTCCCAAAACTTTGGAATGATATACATTGCAGAGGGAACAGATGGAGCGGACGATGGCGGTTCTGCGCGCAGCATAGCACAAAAGAGAGGTGTATTTACTTACGATCCGTTGCTCAACGAATTGAATACGGAGAATGTAGGATATGTGCCTGCGAATATTACCCTAACCGATGCAAGTCGTCAAGCAATACACCGGATTGCGGTTCGCCCTACAGATGGATTGGTTGCCTTTGCGCATAATGTGGCTCCGACTGCTGTATGGACAGTTCCTGCAACAGGCGATGCCGTAAACTTGATTGACGGTATAACAGAGATTACACTTGCTAACTCATTGTGTTTCGATGAGAAAGGAGTGCTTTATGTGTTGGATAATGCCAATACCGCAACAGGTGGTACTATATACAAGATAGAGAATGGCAAGGCTACGAAAATTATCCAAAGTGCCGTTTGGGGCAATATAGATAACTCTGTAACTCCAGATGGTCGCGGTGGTATTTGGGTGGCACAACATCGTTGGGATATTGATGGCTACAATATCTTGACCCATGTGAATGCAAAGGGCGAGATTGACTATGCGGTGAATAAAAGTGCAGATGCTGCCATCACCGGGTTGTTCGATAAGGCAAACAACGCTTCTTACCGTGGTCAAATGGCATACGATACCCAAAGAGATGTGTTGGCGTTTGGTGGTAACAAACAAGTAACGCTGTTCAATGTTACTTACAATGCGGAACGGGTGTCCCAATACTCACAAAGGGGATTCAAACTCCTGCTATGGGTACCAACATAGATGGTGTGGCTTTCGACTATGCCGGCGATTTGTTGGTTGTTTCGGCTTCGGCAGAACGCTTTTACAAATATGCTATTCCTACAACGGATAATCATATCGTGGTTCCTGCACAGAGCAGCCAAACCATTACGAAAGGCGCAGGTACTTTCGTGGATAACACATCGGCAGTTACGCCGCAAGCGCATAAAATCATTCGCAACGGACA
Source organism: Mycobacteriaceae bacterium (assembly GCA_963630875.1). Lineage (GTDB taxonomy): Bacteria > Bacteroidota > Bacteroidia > Bacteroidales > Paludibacteraceae > Colicola. Next base: position 1,953 of record CAVGOI010000019.1, read on the forward strand.
AGTGTACATCGTGCGCGATAATAGGGTGTATAACATAATGGGACAAGCAATCGCCGAATAAACGATAGCATACACCTCTCATCGGCGATGAGTATGCATATCGCTATGTAGCACACAAGAGAGAGGGTGTGCCAAATCGATAAGGGTACACCCTCTCTTATTTCTCCTGATAAGTTCGGCTCTTTTTTTCGTTGTGCCTAATAACGCTATATAAAATATCTTAAAAGTAGGGGGAATTTTTGCGCGACTCACGAAAAAGTGCTACCCCTGCAAAGTGGCTGCTGAAAAAGGGTCGTTTTTGAGCAGCAATGCACATAGAATCTACGAATACCATTGTAAAAACCATTTACAGCATAAAACAGAAATACAACAACATGAAGCAAACAACAAAGTGCTTGTGGCTCGTATTTGCGATGATAGCATTTGCGACTATGAGTTATGCCGCCAGCCCGAAGCGTGAGATGCGCGCAACATGGCTGACCACGGTGGCTAATATCGATTGGCCGAAAGCGGGTACGGTAGGTATTGACGCACAAAAGAAAGAACTGACCCGTATGTTGGATTCGATACAATCGATGAATATGAACACGGTATTCTTTCATATCCGTCCTGCTTGCGATGCACTTTACAAGTCGAGTTATGAACCGTGGTCCAGTTATCTCAATCACGGTCGTGGGGTAGACCCGGGATATGATCCCCTGCAATTTTGTATAGAAGAATGCCACAAACGCGGACTGAGTTGCCACGGTTGGATAAACCCTTATCGCTACGGAGCGCGAGGTAGTTATGATTGGACGGGGAATAACGATACCACGCAATTAAATTATAAGCACACTCACCCGGAATGGTTGCTTTGGTACAAAAGCGATATTATTCTCGACCCCGCACTACCTCAAGTGCGCTTGCAGATAAAGCGCGTAGTAGGCGACATCCTGTCGCATTACGACATCGACGGAATATTGATGGACGATTACTTTTATCCCTATGGCGGTACGACGAACCAAGACTCCGCCAGTGTGCGTACACTGAAGCCCGATGATGTACAAGTGGACGATTGGCGCCGACAAAATGTAAACGAGATGGTAAAAGAGGTGTACGACACCATTCAAGCCGTAAAGCCATGGGTAACTTTCGGCGTATCGCCTTTCGGAATATGGACAACGGATTACACAGTGGCGAAGCAACGCGGCTACACATTGCCGAACAACATCTCGGGCGGCAATATGTACCAGGAGATATATTGCGACCCCATGGCGTGGTTGGAAGAAGGAACGGTGGACTACCTATCCCCACAGTTGTACTGGAAGATTGGCGGCGCACAAGACTACAAGACTTTGAGTAAGTGGTGGGGTGATATGTGCAACCGCTTTGGCAAACATTTCTACTCAAGCATGGCTATCTACCGCTATGAGCAGGGTACTACGGGGTTCTCAGTCAGCGATATGCAGCAGCAGGCGCAACTGAACCGCATGGTAACAGACAATGCACCGGGGGCGGTATTCTACCAAACAACCGGTTGGGTATATGACAAGAAATTACGCAATGCCTTTATAAACAATGAATTCCGGTATCCGGCCTTGCCACCTGCCATCAACTGGAAGCCCGCACAAGAGCGTGTAATGGTAGAGAACCTCCGGCAAAACGGGCGTACATTGACATGGACACATACGGACAATGATGTACATTTCGCGGTATATGCAGTAGCCAACAATTTTCGCAACCGCGTAGGCATATATTCGTTGGGGGAGGCGTTATTGGGCATCACCTACGACAGGTCGTTTACCTTACCGGAAGGGGTAACCGAGAGCGGCTACAGGATAGCGGTCAGTGTGTTGGATAAATACAACAACGAGTATGCCTTGTGCATTTTGGGAGAGTCGAAATTTGAAGCCGTGAGCACCACATTGGTAAGCCCCCGAGAAGGCGAAGCACGCAAACTGCCGTTTGTTTTCCAATGGACAATGGTGCCGAAGGCGGACAGTTATATCTTGCAGGTGGCTCGTGATGCAGCAATAACCGACATCGTGATGGCACAAGAAATAAGTACCACCTCTTTCTCTACGGATATGCGGCTGAACTTGCAGCAACTGCCGTTAGGCACATACTATTGGCGCGTAAAAACACGCATTCCCAATTCGGGGGATTGCTGGAGCGAGGTGCGCAAAGTGATATTCTCTACTGCTGATGCAGTGGAGAATATCGGTATAGAGGGTACACAACCCGTAAGCCGCAAATGGATAGAGAATGGAACGCTGCGTATCGAACATGCCGGATATGTGTATGGCGCACAAGGTAATGTGCTGAACAATAGATAATTTACAAAGATATTAACTTTATTAATACCAAGAAAAGTATGAGGATTTTTTTTACAGTATTGGGGCTGATAGCGACACTAACTGTCTTCGCCCAAACAAGTGTTACGATTCAAGACCGGAAGATGATTGTAACACGCGATGGACACAGTTATGTGCTGACACCCAATGGCGATGATGCCAGTTATTTTTGGGCAAGTGTATCGCCCGATGAGCAACACTTGGTCTATGCGACCGCCCACTGCGGCACCTTCGTATGCGACCTTGACGGGCAGCATGTGCAATCAATGGGTCGTATGAATGCCCCAAAGTGGATAGACAATAGCCATGTTGCGGGTATGCAGGAGTTCTACAAAGGACAAGGCGAATTGGACTATATCCGCTACATATCGCGCAGTATTGATGGCATAGATACACGCGATCTGACTGCCGTGGAACAAGAGACCTTTATCAATGCAGAGAATGAACGCTTGGCATCCGAGCAGAAGCGTCAAATGGCACGCATTGCCAATCGCCGTTATGCAAGTCAGGAGGCAGGATTGAGCGGCATCAAGATATATATCAATCCCGGACACGGAGGCTACGATGCCAACGACCGCAGTATATGGACAATACCGGTGCCAGAAACATGGACGAATCCGGAGGGTTACTGGGAGAGCAAGTCGAATTTGGTAAAAGGTCTGGCACTCAAAGAGATGTTGGAGAAAGCCGGTGCGACAGTCATCATGTCGCGCGTAACCAACAAGTCGGGTAGCCGCGATATCTCTTACTATCCCAATGCCACTGCCGAAGAACTGGCAGAGTTAAAAAACGGGGATGACCGCGACTTGAGTGCCATTGCCGAAGAGGCGAATGCCAACGATGTGGATCACTTTATCTCAATTCACTCCAACTCGCTCAATACGCAGACCAACTACCTGTTGATGCTCTATCACGGCAAGACGGGCGAACCGACGATAGCGCAAAGTGATGCAATGGCAGCCAGTAGCGGGGCCATACAGATTACCAATCCGCTGACGGTGTGGACAAGCCCGCAACCGCTTCTGCGTGGCGACCTTACATTCTATGGGGATGATATGGGGTTGGGCGTGCTGCGTCCCTTGACCGTGCCGGGATTCTTGAGTGAGGGCAGTTTCCATGACTATGCTCCGGAAACGCATCGCTTGTGCAACGACGACTATTGCAAGTTGGAGGCTTTGCGTATGTACCAGCATTTCCACAAGTGGTTTAAGCGGGACCTGCCGCAAACGGCTACTATCTGTGGCTGGGTGAAGTCAAGCAACGAGCTGGTGGATATTCTCAACCAACCGAAATTCATCTATGTACCCAACAGCGATGACCAATGGTTGCCGTTGAATAGCGCAAAGGTTGAGTTATACAAAGGCGACACGAAAGTGTCAGAGAAGACGACCGATAACTGGTACAATGGCGTATTCGCCTTCTATGACTTGGAACCGGGCGACTACCGCATTGTAGCGAGCAAGGACAAATACAGCACATGGGAAACGGATGTAACCGTGAAAGCAGAGGAAATAGCCGGTGTAAAGATACAACTGAAGAATGTCCGTCTGCAAGCGGAGGATTATCCGTGTGCGGAAAGCGATGCCGTTGCCTTGGAAACCTATGAGTTTGAGGCTGTGGGTGAGAAGACGGTTTGCCCGATGGGGGTAACGCGTGCGCTGTATCGCAACGGCAAATGTTATATGTTGATAGGCGGTGCGGTAAAGTGCTACAACACGGATATGACCGGTGAGACCTCATTACCGATGCCGGAGGGTGTAACGCTATGCGATATCGGCTTTAGTGCCGATGACTACTTGGTAGGCAAGGCAGCCGATAAGGGGATCTTCTATATATGGGACGAGAATATGCAGAACCCAACGGTGCTGTTTGAAAATGATGCGGCACAAGGCAACTCATTCTCTATCAGTGGTTCGGCATGGTGTAGCCGCTACCGGACAGGCAGCGAGAAGTCCGTTTGCGACCTTGTGTACACCGCAGATGCAGAAGGCGATAAGACCTCCGTTGTCAAGGAAGATACGGAGGAAGATTATACCGACAAGCAACTGACCATTGATCCGTTTGGCAATATATGCGATATCGCGGGTGTCAGTTTCTTCTGCTATGCGGGGCATTACTACATGGCGCGTCCTGTGAGCGAAGGCAGCGCAAAAGTCGGGTTCCGTCTGTATGATGTTACGGAGGGTTTGAACAATGCCCAAGAAGCCGGTGGCCAATATCCGGAGGCAGGTCTTGGAGAGGAAGAGGCTGCCTATATGAGTACGATGGCTTGGGTGGACGGCTATACGATACATGTCATTGTATTGGCAGACGGTGAGGGCGTGCAGCATTTCCAATCGTTGTCATCACCAGTGGCGAATATCTATGCCAGCGAATTGGATTGCGATGGCACACACTTCTCTTTTCGCCTCAATGAAGACGCAACGAATGTCAGTATCACCATCGAAAGGGATAACGAGATAGTGGATACCCATGTGCTGGGGGCAATGGACAAGGGCGCACACAAAGTGGCGAACTCGTTCATCGGTAAAGTATTCGACCACTACAGTATCACGGCTTCGGCACGCGCTATTGCCTTTCCTGCCAAAATTAGCACCGATGACGAGGTGTTTCAATTCTATGCAGCACGCGGTGTAGCAGTTGACAAAACACCGACCAGTCCGTATTTCGGACGCGTATATGTCTGCAATTCAGTAGGTGGAGAGTGCTCGGAGGGTACGGCCTCTTCGTTTCGCAACTCGGAGATGGGTGTATTTGTATTAAGTAGTGACCTGACCGATATTACCCAACAAGGGGGGAAGGCGTGGACAGGCGATGTGGAATGGGGAGAAAACAACTCCGGCAGCAACTACCAGTTCGCGTTGGCACGCCCCTCCGTAGCCCCCAATGGCGATGTCTTTGTGCCGAGTTCCTCCTTTGGTTCATCAGGTATTTATGTGATGAATCCCGCCAAACCGGACAGTACTTTCACTGCTGTATTCAGTGGCAAACGCAGCAAGTCAACAGGACAAGTTAAGTCCGGGTCGAAAGTGATTACCAATCCCGTGATGAGCTGTGCGATAGTCGGTACAGGTAAGGATGCCGTTCTCTACACTTACGACCGTGACAATAGTCTGGGTACCGTTTACTGCAATATCCATCAATACAATATCGGTGAGAAGGATTCTTTGCCGTGGACTACAGAACCTTCGGCCGTCTTCTTTAACGATGCCAATACGGGTTCGCACCTGCAGAACGGTAGTGGCGAGTTGGCTTACGACCAACACGGCGGCTTCTTTATGAGTCAATACCGTTACAACAGCAGTGCGGCTATTCCTGCTCTGCTGCATGTGAACGCCAGGGGGGAGATTGATTTTAATATCGCCAACAATGGCATTGATGGTGCTTTCCAAGGCGGTATGGGCGTTAGCGCAGATGGCAGCATGGTGGCTATGGGTGCGGCTGCAGGTACCGTGAAAGTATGGGACATTACTTACAATGCGGCTACGGATGCACCTACCCTTACCGAGAAATGTATTATTGAATGGGGAACCAAGGGCAACACCATGGGGGTGGACTTTGACGCAGCTGGCAACTTGTATATTGTGTCCAACTCCAATGAACGCTTGATGGTTTATGCCTTACCCAACACCAATAACACCTACACAACGCGTGTGCCTGTGCGCGATGACATCCATTTCCCGATGGGCGTTGACGAGGTGGATGCCGACACTGCACCCGCTGTGCGTCAGGGTATCTATGCCATCACAGGGCAGTATTTAGGCACAAACGGGAGCGAACTACCTGCAGGTGTATATATCATCAACGGCAAAAAAGTGATTAAATGAAACGATTAGCAACCTTTCTCATCGCATTGGCCACTTTATCGGTGGTCACTGCCGCCCCTATCACAGGGCGTGTCTCGGATAGTGCAGGCGAACCGCTGATAGGAGTCAGTGTATTGGTGGTAGGAACGACCACGGGGACTATCACCGATTTTGACGGCACTTATGCCATTGAAGCGGATGCCAAGGCGCAACTGCGTTTCTCGTACATCGGCTATCATGCCGTCACGGAATCGGTGAATCACCGTACCGTTATCAATATCACCCTCCTTGAGGACAACAAAATGCTCGATGAGGTGGTCGTAGTGGGTTACGATACGCAACGCAAAGCCAATCTGACAGGTGCTGTAGGCTCGGTGAGCGTGGAAGACCAGTTGGAAGGGCGTCCTATCACCAATGTGGGTACAGGTCTGCAAGGGGCTGTACCGGGCCTGACGGTTACCCAATCTTCGGGGAGGTTAGGCGATACCCCCAAGTTCCGTATCCGTGGTGCGGTCGGTACATTGCTCAACGAGGGAAACGATGCCAGCCAGCCGCTCATACTGGTGGACGGCGTGGAAATCAGCGACATCGCTATGATTAATGCCGATGACATTCAGGACATCTCTGTGCTAAAAGACGCGGCTTCGTCCAGTATTTATGGCACACGCGCTGCTTTTGGCGTCATCTTGATTACCACCAAATCGGGGGCGGGCGCACAAACCAAGTTTACGGTCAACTACTCCAACAACTTCTCGTGGGCTACCCCCACGGCTTTGCCGGAGGTGGCTAAATCCTATATCGGCGCGGAGATGGCTTTGGAGGCGCGTGAGCGCCGCAGTCCGGGTACCACAGTCTTTACCAATGCTTGTGGACTTACATGGGATGCCGAAGACATCGAGTATATGAAGGAGTGGGACCGTATGTACAGCAACCAGGACCTCGGTCCCGAGATGGTAGAGGGACGCGACTTTGTCATCAAGTCTGGCACCCCGCATTTCTATCGCGGTTGGAATGCAGCCGATGAGTACATCAAGGATTTCTCGTTCTCGCAGCAGCACAACCTCAGTTTCGGTGGGAATACGGGCAAGACCAACTACTATATGGGGCTCAGTTATATGGGGCAAGGCGGTGTCGTAAAGGTGAACCCCGACCGCTACAACCGCTACTCGGTCAATTTCTCTATCGACACCGAAATCAAGCCGTGGCTGCATCTTCGCAGCAAGGCACTCTACACGCGCACGGACCTTGAAACGCCTTTCAACTACGGTTCTACCAGTTACGATGCCCTCTACTACCTCTACCGCTGGCCTGCCATCATGCCGTATGGCACCTACGAGGGACATCCTTTCCGCAACTCGATTACCGAGACGGCTGCCGCCAATATGAACAGCAATATCAAGGATTATATGCGTATGTCCATGGGAGCCACCTTTACCTTGGGGATCCCCGACCTGACTTTGGATGTGGATTATACCTATAACCTTGACAATCAGAACATTACGCAGCGCGGCGGTACAGTCGGCGGCTGGGATTTCTGGAGCGGCAGTATGCAGTTGGTGGACAACTGGGCAGCCACTTCGCGCAACAAGGTGGACAAGTATATCTACAATCGCAATTACCATGCGGGCAATGCGGTCTTGCGCTACAAACACACTTGGCTCGACGCCCACAGCCTCAATGTCTTTGCGGGTATGAATGTCGAATACAAAGAGGTGGATTATGTAAACGCCGAGAAGCGCAACCTTCTCGATCAGAACAAGCCGGAAATCTCCCTTGCCACAGGCGAAAATTACACCTACGGCAGCCATTCTTCATGGGCAATCATGGGTTTCTTTGCCCGTGCCAACTATGCCTACAAAAACCGCTACCTCGTTGAGTTGAACGGTCGTTTCGATGGTTCTTCGCGTTTCCCTGCCGACCAACGCTGGGGTTTCTTCCCTTCGGCTTCACTCGGATGGGTGGCAAGCGAGGAGAACTTCTGGGAGGTACTCAACCCGTGGTGGAGTTTCTTGAAGATTCGTGGCTCATACGGCTCCATTGGCAATCAGGACATCGGCGACAACCGTTTCCGTGCCATCATGACCTCCTACAACAGCGGCTGGATTGTCGGCTCCACCAATATGCTGACTTTCACCTTGCCCACCGCCATTGCCGATGGCTTCACATGGGAAACTATCAAGACAATGAACTTAGGTCTCGACACGCGTTTCTTCAACAACGAATTGGGCATCAGCCTTGACCTCTACCGCCGTATCAACGACGGTATGGTGGTGGGCGGTTCGGAGGTGCCGAGCACTTTCGGAGCCACTGCCCCCTATGAGAATGCCGCCCAACTCACCACCAACGGCTGGGAACTCTCTTTGGACTACCACCACCGTTTCTCGTGTGGCTTGCGCCTCAACCTCACCGCCAACCTTTCCGATGCGCTCACCATCGTCACCAAGCACCCCCGCAAGAACACCTCCGTCATCGACGGCAGCAACTACGAGGGCAAAATCTACGGCGAGATATGGGGCTTCACCACCGACCGCCTCTTCCAAGAGGACGATTTCAATGCCGACGGCACCCTCGTGGACGGCATTGCCTCGCAGGCCTACTTCGAGAAGATGAGCGGCTACGGCTACAAATACGGTGCCGGTGATGTCAAGTACATGGACCTCGATGGCGATGGCGAAATCACATGGGGCGACAAGACCGCTGCCAACCCGGGCGACTGGCGTCGTATCGGCAACACCACTCCGCGCTACGAGTACAACTTCAAGGTTGCGCTTGACTGGTACGGTGTGGACCTCAGTCTGCTCTTCCAAGGGGTTGGCTCGCGCCAATACTGGGCTACCGGCACGATGATGATACCCGGATGGAACTTCTCGGAGGGTACCTACTATGCCCACCAGACCGACTACTGGACGCCTGACAACACCAACGCGTTCTATCCGCGCCTCACCGAGACCAACCAACCCGGTCAATACTCGGCGGCGGCCTTCAACTTCCTCTGCCAGACGCGATACCTGCTCGATATGAGTTACCTGCGTCTCAAGAACATCACTCTCGGCTACAGTCTGCCCGAAAAGGCGTTGCGCAAGATGCACTTCTCGAAGTTCCGCATTTACTTCAGTGCCGAAAATGTATGTGAGTTCGACCATCTCGGCAATCTGCCCATCGACCCTGAGACCGACACCTCAACGGGGGATGGTGGCGCCATGGGATGGGGGCGTATCTATCCCTTTACCCGTCAATTGAGTTGCGGTTTACAAATCTCGTTATAACCTTATATTACAATGACTTATGAAGAATAATCATAGAATATTCCCGCTCCTGTTCGCCGCTTTGGCATGGGCGTTTACGGGCTGCGAAGGCTTCCTCAACCAGCCTGCCTACGATGATTTCACCGATGCCGAGTATTGGCAGAACGAAGATCAAGCGCGTACCTACATGTACGGTTTCTACACCTCAGTCTTCTCGGGCTATGGCACAGGCACTTCGCACGGTCCTTTCCTCATGGGGCAGACGACCAACGACGACTTCTCTTCCGACAAACAGCAACTCAACCTCCAGCCCGAGGCGGTGCCTGTTTCCGATGGTTCGTGGTCGTTTGCCAATATCCGCAAGGCAAATTATGCGTTGGAGAACATCGACCGTATCAATGCTTCTGCCACAGCGAAAAGACATTGGCGCGGCGTGGCGCGTTTCTTCCGCGCCTGCTACTACAGCAACCTCACTTTCACCTACGGTGATGTGCCTTGGTTCGACCGCGTGCCGACAACGAGCAATAAGCAGGAAGACCTCGACTACCTCTACAAAGACCGCGACCCGCGTACCTATGTGGACGCGCGTATCCTTGAGGACTTCCGCTACGCAATGGATAGTGTCCGCGAGAACGATGGAGCGCAGCAGGTCAATCGTTATGTGGTGGCTGCTATGGCTTCCCGTTATCTGCTCCGCGAGGGTACATTCCTCAAGTACCATAACATCGACTTGGATATGGCGGAGCAGTGCCTTGTTGCCGCACGCGACGCGGCTCTTCTCGTGATGAATTCGGGCAAATACGCCATTGCGCCGTCGTATAAATCGCTGTTTGTCAGCGAAGACCTCGCCGACAACACCGAGATCATCATGTACCGCCACTACGAAGACGGTGTCCTCGCGCATTCCACGCTCGCCTATTCTTTCACGGAGGCGCAGGCGGGGCTCAGCAAATCCCTTGCCGAGTCTTTCCTCACCGCCGATGGGCTGCCCGTCTATAGCAAAGACCCTTTCTGGATGGCACGCACGGAAGGGGAGTTCTTCGCTAATCGCGACCCGCGTCTTACCCAATGCATTCGTCCGCATTATTACTTGAAGGGAACGGATACCAAGCCGTTCAGTTACGCTCTTTCGGGCTACTCGTGGTGCAAGTTTATGGACGATGACCGTGCTTCCACTCCTGCGGCTACGTGGGCGCGCGAAAAGAACACCACCGACGCCCCCTGTCTGCGCTATGCCGAGGTGCTGCTCAACTACGCCGAAGCGGCTTACGAACTCCACTTGCTCAACGCTTCCTATCCTTTTGCCGATGCGGAACTCGACCGTTCCATCAACCTTATCCGCGCCCGCAAAGATGTCAATCTGCCTGCCCTGCATGTTGTAGGCGACCAGCCTACCGTCAACGGCATAGCGTTTGATGATCCCAAGCGTCTTGAAATAGAGCAGTTTGCCGATGGTGGTCTCACGCCGTCTATTCTGTGGGAGATACGCCGTGAACGCCGTATCGAACTGTGCCTCGAGGGATTCCGCCTCAACGACCTCAAGCGTTGGCACAAACTCGACTATCTTTGGAACGGCTGCAACCCCGACATTCGTTTTGGTGCGTATATCATTGCTGCCAACTATCCCAATATGGATAAGGAGATTGTCTTCGAGGACTCGTCTGCCAAAGAGGGGTATATCCTCCGCAACACCGAGGGAGGACGCGATCGACCTACTGCACGCAACTATGTCAATCCCGTACCGTCGGGTCAGATTACCTTGTACGAAACCAAGGGCTACACCCTCACCCAAACCAAAGAGTGGCAATAATTCCCGCAATAATTGTAAGGTTTCCCTTGTCCCCCTCCTTGAGGGGGTCGGGGGAGTCCTCGATTATTATCGTTTATTAACCATTTCAAATAGCAAGGGATACGCAAGGGATGAGCAAGGGATACGCAACATATAACCCACCCATCAACGAGCAATTGTTATAAAATATAAACAGACACCAACAGAGGAAATTAATGGTTAATTACACGGTAATTACATGTTCATCTCTTTTTAATGGTCCTTTAATGGGCTTTAATGGAGAAAATTAACGGTTAATTAACGGCGATTAACGGAGAACCTGTATATTTTTGGTGGTCATTTGCGGCTACCTTTTAGATGTAAAATATTCAATTAACAGAATGTATATGAAACGCAATCTTTTCTTTTTGTGCATCGCACTCATAGGAGTGCTATGCCTACCCGGGTGCAAAGACAAAAACCAAGAAAACAACGACACGGTCGAAGCACTCATCAAGTCCATCTCCATCAAGAACTCCACCTATACAGGAACGGTGGATAACACGGCTTATACCGTCACTTTCAACGAGGTGGCAGCCGAGACGGACATCGACGCCATTCAGTTTAACGCCAAACTCTCGTTGGGCGCGAAACTTGACAAGGACACCTATGACTTTACCGCCAACCCCTCGGAGGACGGCAAACAACTCAAGCAGGATGTGAAGGTCATTAACGGTACGAAGGAGCAGGTTTATGAGGTCTTTATCAATCTCAGCGACCCAGCCTCCGACCCGCAACTCGATAAACTCGTTATGAAATCCCGTGGCGGTATCGAGTATACAGCCCAAGTAGTGGACGGCGTACTCGCGCTCGGTATGCCCGACGAGGCGGAGGCTATCCTCTCCTCGATTGTGCTTATCCCTGCCCGTGCGGATTATCGTTTCACCACGATGAAAGACGGAGTTCTCTCCGCAGCCAACCCGGGGCAACTCGTTATCGAGTTCATGGGGCGCAAAACGGAGATGGATATCACATTCAAGAGCGGACCCACCCCGGGCGTTGATTTCACCCAAGCCGTTGTACACGATTTCTCAGTCGCTACGGGTGCCATGCCTGCCTATTTCGCGGGCGAATTGGTACGCGGTAGCGACTTCGATGGCGAGTATGTGCTACTTGCGGCGCGTGATGATGCTGCCACGCCCACGCCCCGCCTCTTGAAGACCGCCGACCTTCTTGCAAACAACGCCAACAATCCGATTATGCTCAGCGTAGAGGGCGTAACGGGGGGTACGCATGTTGTCAGTGCCGGACGCCTCTCTCACGGACACATCTATATCTGCAACTTGACCACGGCTCTTAGCGCGGAGTTGCCCTTAAAGGTATATCACTATGCTTCTCCTACCGCCATACCGGATGTATTCACTTGGGATGGTGTCCTCAGCATCAACGGCAACGATACCACCAAGTACAACGGACGTTTGGGCGACAATATGTCTATCAACCTCGACGAGAGCGGAAACGGATACGCTTTCTTCTGCAAGCAGGAGCCGGGCGATAAGATTTACCGATTCACGGTAAGCAACTTCACCACTTTCTCCGACCCCTACGAAATCAGTTTGGATGGTCCTTGGTCATACTATGGTTATGTTAACCAAATTGAAACAGACAAATATATCTTCACATGCAGTTATAAACCCCTTGTTCGTCTAATGGATGCCAATGGTGTTGCACTCATTGATGATGCAGATTTTACAGAACCGACACAGAGCGGCTTGAAACTATGGGCAGGTGTAGATCCACGCATCGTCAATTATAATCGTGGGCGATATTTGATGTTTACCACATCATATCCCAATGGTGGTACAAATGGTAGAACCAATGGTCCTGTATTATATATGATGGATATAACAGATGGCGTAGATAATACGGCTGCCCTCAAGAAATTGGCAGAGGCTCTCTATGAAAGTAGTGAAGAGAATCCTTGGGAACCGACTTACTATTATTCGATGGATCCCGATGGTGCAAGCACCAAAGTGAATGCATGCTCGGCTCAGTGCAACGCAGCCGAAGTGGATGGTAAGTTAGTGGTATTCACCGCCGCTGTCAATGCTGGCTTTGCCCTCATCGAATTTCCGAAAGCCCAATAGCGGAAACCAACGCCTCCCATGGGCGGACCCCCGATAGTCCAAGAGGCTGCCTGACATGCGCGTCAGGCAGCCTCTTTGCTATTCTTGGGTGGAGAATGCGGGGGTGAAGGGGGATTCTATCGTACCGATGGTGCCGTCCGTCGTAAAGGTAAAGGCGTCCTTCTCGGCATAGACAAACCGCGTCTTCGTGGCATAGTAGCGCAGGGTAAGACACTCGTCTATGGAGGAAACGCTGCGCGGACGAATTACAAACAGGAAGAAATACGAGCGACCGTCAATCTTCTGTATATTCGTCACGCCCCAGCACACATTCCCCGAGAACGCCGCCACCAAGTCCGTGCTGTCGGCTTGGTCTGCCAACAGGGTAGGCAGCACGCCGGTTACGGTCATTGTACTCTCAAGGTCGGTGGTGTCGGCTACCGCCCATGCCGGTCTTTCGTGTTGCCTGTCCGGTTCGGTACGGGGTTTGCAGGCATAGCCCGCCATACAGATTATCGCTACTACGCAACCTACGCGGATAGTGCGTACAAAAATAGGGGACAATTTCATAGTTTAGTATTGCTTGATGAGTTTTACACTTTCTGTCAGGTTGCCGATACGGACAACGGCGGAGTAGATACCGGCAGGGCAGGCGTGATTATCCCACTCATAGATATATACACCGTTTTCGATTTGCCCGTTTGCCGTGGTGAGCAATTGCCCGCTTGCGCTATAGACAGCCACTGCGACAGCCTGCAACTCCTCGCCGCCCGTAACTACAATTTGCGTCTTTGGCGTATAGGGGGAGGAAATAACGCTGACCCGTGTGGTTTGGAATTGGATGGGATAAGGGTGCTCCAAGGTGCCAACCACCGCGTTGGCAGCATAGCCGAACTGCGGTGTACCGGCTGCAAGGGTCTTGCCGTTCCTCTCCAATGCGAAGCGCACTGCCCCACCCTGCTCGCTGCCTACGGTCAGGAAGAACAACGGCAGCGTGTCCGTAGCGTGTACCGCAACCCGTCCTGCCAATTCGTTACCCGCATACGCAGCCAACACCAACCCGTCGGTACTGCCGTGGTAATCGGCAAGGGTGGCGATTACCGACATATTGCTTGAAGCACGGTTGCGGTACAGCAGTGTTTCGGAGGCTGCTGCCGCACGGCGGGGCAGAGAACCCTTATCCAACTCGCTGTTGTAGTAGGTAAAGGTGCATGCGTTGCCCTGATGATAGAGCAGGTATCCTTGACCGGGCTCCATATACGAGAGATTGCCTTCCCATTTCGAAGACGAGGAGAACACAGCAAACCGGTCGCGGCTCTTGAGGATATCGCCTGCCTTTGCGTGGGTCAGATAATCCGCCATAGCTTCCGTGAGGGGCATATTGGTATCCAGCAGGTAAGGCAATGTATTCCAACCGGGTGTCAGATGGAGGGTGCGTTCCTCTTTGCTGAGCGGCTCCCCCTCTATCTCTGCCGATACACTGTTCTGCGCCATAAACATGTATATGGAGCGGTGGTCGAGTTCGGTAAGTGTGCCGTACCAGGCGGGCTGCGTGCTGCCGCCTGCCGACTGGTATTGTGCATACGCCCGTTCGGAAGGGTCTTTTACAATATCACCGGCGGTCCATTGGGCTTGTGTGGAGAGCATACGGTTGATATCCGTGCGGTAACTCGGATTCAGATAGAACGACACCCAATTCCATCCCTCATTCAGCGAGAGTTGCTGCACTTTCCTGTCAGAGGTAGTCAGCAATACGGGCGTATCCGGTGTGCAACCGTAGCAACCCTTATGAACGAAGAGCAGTTCGCGGGAGGGGTTCAGTATGAATATCTTGCCCGTAGAAGCCTGCCATAGTCGCATTTGGACAGAGGCATTCTTCATGGAGGCGTTGCCGTAGATGGTCATATACACATGGTTGGAGAGCGTTGCATCATCGTAGGTGATATGCGCCGTACCCACACAGCGATCGTTAATGAATGCCGCAACGATATCCTCCGCATCGGTATCATAAACGGTGTCGTTACTATTGGTAAGCAGCACCTGTCCTACAAGCGACATCGACATCGACAAATCCTTGTGGTCATCCGTCCACGGACAATGGCTTTCCACTTGCGTGGTCAGCAGCAACCTTTCGGAGAGTTCCTGGTCGTCCTGCAGATAGACATACTCCACATATTCCCCGACATTCAGCCCCTCTTGCACAGTGAAATGGATAGTCTGCGAGGCTTGCGGCGAAAGCGTTCCCGATGACGGTACGGCAGTCAGCCACGAGGGTAAGGAAACGAGTTGGTACTGACGGGTTGTGCCGCCTGTATTCGAGATAGACAAATCAAATTCGTATTTGTCTCCCAATGCGGTAGTGATCGTCTTCTCTTTTTCCGACCATCTGAGTTGGTTGCGGTCCACATACACTGTCCACGATACGGGGTTGAGCATACGGTTCCCATTGAGGTCTTCCACCCCACGCACGGTTAGGAATATGTTCTGCTTGTTGATTTCCTTGTCTAACATTTTCAAGTTGAGCATCAACTCGTCCACATTGCAAGCCCATGCAAAATTGTAGCGTGTCAAGGACGCCGATTCGCGCATAGGCGCAAAGTCTGACTTGTCCATCATTTTCGAGGCGTCGGTGAGTAGCAGCAGTTGTTTTTTGTCTATCTTCTGCCCATTGGCATCACGGAATATGCGGGCGTTGTAGGGCGAGTACTGCAATTCCAAACGCGCGTTGTCGGTCAGTTGCCGGGAGGAGAAGGGCAGGTAGGCTACCAATCCCATTTCCTCGCCCGAAGGAATAATGTTTTTGAAGTCTTGAATGCTGCTGTGGGGGAGAGCCTGTTCGTAGAGCATCAAGTGGTCGATATGCCCCGAGAATGCATACAAGGGTTGCTGCACACGGTTGCCGAGAGAATCGGTCAGGCTCCAGTGGCAAGCCCCCAACCACATCTCGTTGCCGGACATATTACCCAACTTGTCAGCGGCAAAGGTAATCGACTGCTTGCCGTCCACAAACAGGTTGGCAATGTTGTAGGCACGATTGACGGTATACGCCAAGTGGTGCCAACTCTGTTCGGCATAGCGTCCGCGGGCAATGAACTCCTGTCCCGCGTGGCGCAGGACAACATTGCCATTTTCAAGCCCTATAAACACCTTGCTTGCAGCGTCTTCTTCCGCCGCCACCCCGCCGCCGGTGGTGAACAGGGCGGCTGTGTCGGCGGTCTGCGCGTCCGTCTTGAACCAGAACATCAATGTCAAGTCTTGCAAGGCGGAGCGGGCGAATATGTCTTGCGCAAGCCGCACACCCTCACCGGCGGTCAGGTGGAGCGACATACCTTCCGGCAGCGTCCATGAAGTACCCTGTAAGAGCAAGGTTGCCCCGTTGGCAAGGTCGTGGCAGGTCGTGCCTGACCCGTCGTTCATCGGATAGTATGCCATCAGTTCCATTTCGTTGCCGGTAAGGCGTTTCTGGTAAGTCAGTGCCAAAGCGTCCTGCTCCTGCGCGTTCCGCCACAGGCGTGCTTCAAGCATATTCCCGTGGAATGGTTCTTCGCCCGTCTGTGTGTTTCCGAAGAGGAGTATGCCGCTGCCACGGAAGTGTGGCAAGGCGGGTTGGTTGGGTTGTGTCATCTCTTTCGTACCGGCAAAGAAACGCACCACGCCCGCCGTGTCGTAGGTCATAGCACAGCGTGTGAAGGCTTGCATAGGCTCCAACGGCTCCGAGGTTACGGAACCGGTACCTATCTCGGCACGAAGACGGTTGTCTGCAGTCAGCGAGAAGCGTAGCTTGTGCTTGGTGTCGCCCAAGGAGAAGATAGTCATCGCACGCCCTTGCTCGGCGGGACGGATAAGTGCCTCGATGGTAAAGGCATGGCTTCCCATATTGCGACTGACTTGTGACTTTGCCACGCAGGTGGACTCACCCGAGAACGCCAACGAGGTTGTTTGGGTAATATCGAGGGCATTCGTACCGCCGACTATCTCGAAATTGGCATCTTCGTCCAAGTAGTTGCCGGCGATAGGTTCGCTGAAGCGCAGCGAGAGGACATCTTCCACGCCGAGTAGCCCATTGGCAGGGGTAGGCGTGCCGAACACTTCTGGACAGCGCGTGTCTTTGGTGCCGTGCAGCACCGACGATGAGCGGGTAACAAACCCGTTTCCGTAGCGGGCGAAACTGACGGCACGCAGGTCGTAGTTCTGTTCCATCGGGTCGCGTTCCCCATAGAAGCGGATATTCTCTATCTTACCATTCTCTATCATTGCCTTGTTGCCGGACGCCAGAGCATACAAACTATCGTCTGCATAGTACGAACAGAGATTCACCCAATCGTTCTCGGATTGGTTGAGGTTCTTGTACTGGAACTCAATATGGTCGAAACCATCGGAGTGGATATCAAATCCCTCGATGACAACGGGCAGATAGTAGCCTGCACTGTCGCGCGAAGAGAGCGTGTTCAGTACCCATTGGTCGTGCGGGGCACTGAGCGTGACAGCAGTAGCCGCCGGCACAAAATGCACGGAGATGGTGGCTTCATCGTATTCCTCGATGGTACAGGTGGAGCGCAGGCGCAGCAGGACATCGTCGAAGTCATAGCCCTGACCGCGTGTTACTTCCAAGGTCTTGTGGACAACCTTGCCGTGCGGGACATCGATGTTCATCGGAGTGTAGCCTAAAGGTACACCGTCGATGGAAAGTTTCAACCCGTTGGGATTTGAGGAAGATATCACATAGAGTTCAAAGGGAAGATTGTACGCCGCCAAGCCGATGTCGGATGCTTGGTCATTGCTCAGCACAAGGTCGAACACCGCTTTCTGGTCGGCGGGGACACTGCTAATCGCGCGTTTGTCCACAGTAATGCGAGGCTTCTCGATCGGTATGGTCGGATTACTCAAGGGCGTTCCCGCATTGTAGAAATGCGTGCTGTCCCCGCCTTCGTACGGACAACGGCTGGCACCCGCAAGGGTATAGAACATAAAACTGCTGTAGTAGTAATCCGTGGAAGGAGCATCGGCAGACTCGGCGTCTTTGTTGAACGAGTTAACGCTGTTCTTCACGCGATAGACATTCACATCCATGTAGCCGAGTGAATTGGGCGACAGCGTGTACGAGTAAGTGCGTGAGGTGGAAGAGGTCTCGCTGTCCACATGGTTGAAGTCCAAATCCAGCACAGGTTTGATAGACAAACTGAGTTTGCTGCCGGTGGTAATGGCTTCGATATCAATAGCCGGCTTTTCGTCATCATTATCGGCAGCGGTAAGACCGTGTATCAGTTGCATAATCGTTTGCCCTGCTACATTACTGATAATGTCTTTCGATAGTTTCTCGATAGAACCGAGTATATTTCCCGGTGTGGCATATTGCGACGAGGAATTGCTACTGTACGATACACTCTCGGAGTACTTGACGGGTATGGCACCGTTTACCGAATAAGTCTTGAAAACTTGGTTGCTGTTGATGGCCTGCACCTTCTCCTTTTCGTTCATCGTAATCAATTCCACCCATTGCAGAATGGCACGGTTGAATACGGCAATCGTATCGGTGGATGTCCTGTCGCCGCTGTTTTGCGGATCCGCCCAGTGGTATTTCGAAACGCCAAACTGCGCGTCATCGGGTGTGAGCGCTGTATAATAGACACGCTTTTTCAGGGTGTTGGCCTCACGCTGTGCCGATATAGAGTCGGTCGTCTGCAACAGATTGTTCCGCTCACGCACCAAGGTCGGGATAACGGTGGACAGGATATGGTCTTGCGTATAGGCAAAAGTCGCCCCTTGGGAGAATGCATAGAGCAACTTGCGGGCTACCACCAGGTAGCGCATCTCCCCGTCCGTGTTACGCGCCGAGGTTACCAATTTCATCGTCCCGTTGGCAACTTGGGCGGACATAGCCGCATACGCCGCCGAGTCAAGCACCGCCATACCATGTCCGATAGCGTGGTACACATTCTCCGTTGCGCCAAGGTATATATCCGCACTTGCCCCTACATGATACACATCGTCCCCCGTACTGATTGCTTCGGTGGTGGTGTATTCATAGGAAGTCCCCCAGTCAAAGGTGCCGTTGAATGTAATAGGGATACTGACAGGGGTGGACGAACTCACCTGTGTGCCTACGCCCGTGAAAGTACCAAAACCGCCTGCCGCAGCTACAGCCCCGACCAACCCTGTGTAATTGGAGCCGAACGCCAAGTCCAACTTGATGCCTGCTTCTACGGAAATGTGGTATTGACTGCTCTTTCGGTAGGTCGTACCCGATGCCAACGACGAGAAACTATTTGCGCCGGGCGGGTCGCGGAGTATATCAAACAAGCGTATGCCAACAGGTGTGATATTCACTGTCTCCGTACCGCTCAAACGGTCGGCAAACACATACACATCCAACGGGTCGGACTGCACATGCTCACCGTTATGCTCCACCGAGACAAGGATTCGGCGTGTAGCGTCATCGCCCAAGCGCGTGTAGGTGGGATAGTCGGCTTGCAGTACGGCTTCCATTTGCCCGTTGTTGTCCAACTCACCGGACAGGGTCTCCTTCTCGGAGTGCATGCCATTGTATATCTGTACCTTTCCGCCGTGAAGCATCACTTGGTCGTGTGCGCCTTGCGAGCGGTTGGCATTGTAGTAATAGTCTTCGTGGACGCGAATGCGGAACGCATATTTTCCCTCGGCAAAGACGGGTCTTCCGAACAGGTATTCATAGGTGCCGTCGGTGTTCTTTGCCACCATGGTCTGTGTATGGCTGACGGAATCGAAATCGGTCAGATAGGCTTTTTCGATTCCCATATACCCCAACTCCATACCGTACTGCAACTGGCTGAGCGTGATAGTTAACGGACTGTGGTATACATGGCGGAAGGTGTCGTTGCACAACACCTCCACCGTATCACGGCGCAGCGTATCGGTGGTAAGCCGGTTGGTCATATCAATCACCTGCATGGCGGTACTGCCGTTGGTCAGTGTGCTATAGCCCTGCGCAGTCAGTTGGGTCAGTTTGTATTTCACGGGGAACAAGTCCACAAAGAACTCGCCTGTTTCTTGGTCGGGATAGATATGGATGCGTTTCTGCTGATAGACGACATCGGTATGGTGCTTACCCACTGCGTGCGCCACAACGGTATCAATGCGTTCAAGCGTCTTGTCTTGCGGGTCATAGACTATCTGGGCTGTGTTGTCCCCCTCCAATTCCAATACCATTTGAATACTGTCACCCAAGTTGTTCTTACTCAACGAGAAACCCAAGGGCAGGTAGCCTTGGTCGTTACCTCCGGCGACGCGTCCCACAAGGCGTACTTTGGTCTCGTCCCACATACGCAGACCGTCCATGTTGGCGGTAGGCGTAAAGAGGCTGTCGCCTTCCACAATAAAGAAACCGTTGCGGGCAAAGGTATGGCCGTCCATAACCACCTGCACGGTAATAGGAGCCTTCGGGATTTCAAACTCGAAGTTACCCGATGCATTGGTTTCGGTAGGGTTGCCGGTAGCGTCGCAGACAACCACACCGTTCACCAAGAACCGCGCACCGCGCACCGGTATGGTGGAGCGGCGATAGAGTACGCGCCCCGAGAAACGCACGGCTTCGGTGTTGGTGAAGTCAATGCCGGTGGCATTCGGACGGTCGGCGTCCAAAGTAATGGTGGCAAACCCTGCAGATGTGCCGTTGTAGGAGAACTTGCCGTGTTCCGCCGTGGGCGTAACATCGAAAGTGGTGCCGCCGACAAACGGCACACCGCCGATGCAGTACGCACCGCTTGCATCGGTTACTGCCTTGTTGGCTATCAAGTCGCTTGTAGGAGGCGTAGTGTTTGCAACAGCGGCTGCGGTATCGGCTATGACAATATCGTTGCGTTGTGCATAAGAAGTTTGGCTGTACGCCATATCGGGTACCGAGTACTGCTTGTTGCCGTCGGCAGTATAGGACATGGCATTCTCAAAGGGATAGTAATGCGCCAAGCCTTCTTCCTTACCCGACAGATAACAGCGTGTGTTCGCCGCTATCTCCTCCGCCGTTAAGATGCGGTTCCATATCCGCAACTCATCCAAGTCCACCCCGTTTGTTCCGTCAAGCAGACAAATGCGGAAATCCGACGCCGTAGGCGGCACATACAAATTGCGCGTCAGGTAAACGCCGTCCTTATACAGGGAAACCACATTCGTTGTCCCATCGAAAACAATAGACAATGCAAACCACTTGTCCGTGGGCAACTCCAACGAATGCTGGACCTTGCTGCTACCATATTGGTATATCAAATCATTCGTCTTGGCATTTAGGTTTAGGCTCATCATCTGGTTGCCTGCACCTTCGCACACCAACACCGTATGCGTACTATCCGCCGCCGATTGGGCTATGCGAACCCATAGTTGATAGGTAAACGAGGACATAAAGCCGACAGACTCCCGTGTATAGACGGCACGCCTGCCCCCTGCATTCGTAAGGTAAGACTGCGCATAAGGTGTTTGGCTCTTCGAGGGCGTGGCAGTTACAGCCACCCCCTCATCACCCGTACCATTGGGGTAACTGATTCGCCCCGCAATGCTTCCCAACGAGGAAAGCCAGCCTGTTGCCGTTGCCGTGTCCTGCAATAGCACACCGTTGCACGAGTAACGGCACACAATGCGGTATTCATACACTTTGCCCGCCGCTGCTGTACGGTCATAATAATAGTGGGCGTCTGATATATTCGCTACCGCAGTCCACGCGTTATCGCTGCCCGCAAGGCGTCGCTCGATATGAAATTCATCGGCGTTACCGTCCGTCTGGTTCCATTGCAGGAAGACATAGTCAGGATAGTACCCTTTCGATACGCTAAACGAGGCGATACTTGCCGCGTCCGTATAGTATAAATCCTCACCGTGCAGCGTAACTGGTGTCACTGTGCCGCATTTCGCTTCGCTATCCGCATCAATAACCTCTGCCGTATAGGTATAGTGCGCACACGATACCTCCGCCACCATCTCTATTTGCAAACGGTAGGAGCCGTCTTTTTGCCGTGCAAACTGCGCCCCCGACAGTGTCCGCTCGGAGCGCAGTGTATCGTTCCCCGCGAGGGCTACCCGCCGCACAATGACTTGTGCGCGGTTGTCCCAGAAGGTATTCTCTCCCTCTTTCTCAGTAGTGAGTGTCACCACGATTTTTCGGGTGCGATCAAAGTCTGTTGCTTTGTGATAGTAGGTGCTATCCGCCCGCAAAGTCAGCAATTTAGGGTCCTTATGGATACTATCCGTTTTCACCCAGTCATGACCGGAGTACCCCCAGTTGGTCGTACTCGTACGGTTTACGCGGTAATAGATAGGGCGTGTGCGGTCGGTCGTGTTGCAGAACGCACCCGATGTGGAGTCAATAAAAGTGTAGGTGGTATGCAGGCTGTCAAAAGCCGCTGCCATAAGGTGTAGCGTTTCCGCGTCCGAAAAGTCCGCTTTGTATGCGCGTTGTATCTGGAACATATCCGACGGCATGATGTCGGTTGCCTCCGGTGTGTGGATATGCCATGTCAATGCCGTGTAGCGGGTATTCGTGCTGCCGTCTGCACGCGTGGCGTGCTTTGCCGTGAAATCATAGATACGGTGGAACGCCGGTATCTTGATCGTGTTCGAGGTGAGGTCTTGCGTTGTGCCGCCATCGCGCTTCACGGTGAAAGTGGCGTTGTAGTCCAATTGCACCGTGTCGGTGGTCATCACAAAGAGTTGCCCCGTGCGGTTCGTACTCTCTATCCGTGTGCTGTTGTACGATGTGTGGTATGCCACAGGGTCTTGGTACACGACATAAGGGATAAGTACATGACCGAAACCCGCTTTGCCGTTTTCGCCCACGCTATAAAACACGGGCGAATAGAGCATAGGTGCTTGTACCGACGCGGCACTGTAAGTACCGAGCGACCAAGTGTGCGTCCAAGTGGCGTCCGTCTTGCGTGTATCCACAACATGCGCTTTGGCGGTGTATTCCTTGCCGTCAAACGCAGTGGAAGGATACCAATCCACCTCGAGGAATGTGGGGGTATTGGTCTCACCCGTACGCCGCAGCCAGTAATCGCCGCTTTGTCCGCTATTGAGGGTGAGAGGTACTTGGTCGTGCGTATTGGTGATGATGACCGTTCCGTCAAGGACTTCGATATGTACCCAACCCTTGTAGTCGTCATCGCAGTTCTTGTTGTTGTCGCCATTGTAACACAATATCTTTTGATTGAGGCTCTCACCTTCTGCATAAAGATAAGTGCCGCCGTCCTTGGTACATGCCCAGTGGTTCTGGACGGCTCCGCGTGCAAAGACCAATACCTTGAAATGTACTTTCCCTTGCCCGAGGGAGTAGGCGGAGAAATTGCGAGGTTCCTCAAACCATGTATTGTCGGCATACGCCGTGTGAACAGACAGGGTCAAAAGGGCGCAGAAGAGCAGCCCGAAATGTGTTTGTTTCATACTGTTATTATTGCCAGTTGTTTATGTTCTGTGTACTTGTATGCATAAGCATCCGCCCGCAAAATTACGCCAAAAACCCCGAACACGCAAACTTTTTTGCGCTTTGCACAACGGGTTGTGCATTACAGGGGTATGAGAAGTGTTCAGAAAGTGCGCACCAAGCGGACAGTGCGGGCAAGGCGGCGTTGGTCGCGGGCGGTGTAGGTATTGCCGGAATGGAAGAGCAGGTAACAGGCACCGTTGGGGCTGTCCGGTGTAGCAGACCAGTATTCCCCGAAACTCTGTACATCATCGATATCCAGGCCATCGCGCCGCCCCGAAGCAGGTAGGAAGACCGCGCCACTCTGCTCCAATGCCTGCCATGCCGTGAGGGTCAGTACCTGACAGGCAGCATAGGCTTGCACGCTCTGTTCTTCGGCAGTGCCTGTTTGAAAGGTGATGCCCTGCGGGCAAGTCCAGCCGTCCGGCAGAAGGACAAGCCCGTTGGTATAGGTTGGGCCCGCGTCCGTGGTATCAGTTTGTATGCACGCCATACCCCATAGGGCGGTCGCATTGGCGCGTGTGTGCAGCAGGTAATCCCATTCCGCACTTGTCAGAGTGCGCCAAGCATTGCCGTCTTCTATAAGCGCACCCCAATCCGCAAAGGCACCCGCATAGTCTTCGCTGTGGACAGAAGTGCCAATACCCCACGGTACGCTATCCGTGTTGCCGCTCCACGCGAACAAGTCGATTGTGTCTGCCAAAGCCTCACCCCGCACCGAACTGCCATACACGGCATCAAAAGACACCTCGCCGCCCTCCACATTATCCGTTCCCAAGAGGGTATAGGAGTGTGCTGCAAAAGACCAGACTCCCGTACTCCGTGTGTATTGCAGGTTGCCCGATGCGAACAATACCCGCTCCGTGACGGATACCGAGAACACGGCAGGCTGTTCCGCTACATCCTGTTTGTCGGGCGTACAGGCTATGCCTCCCGCCATCAGCACAAAGAGTGCCACAATCATATACGATCGGTTCATACCAGTTGAGGGGATTGTGTTTGCAGACAGTCGGTTTGGATAAGGTCTAAGAGGGCGGGGACTGCCTGTTCCTGCGGGATATTTTTCCTCACGCACACCTTGCCTTTATACAGACTGACCTTGCCGCGTCCTGCGCCCACATAGCCGTAATCCGCGTCCGCCATCTCACCCGGTCCGTTTACAATACAACCCATAACGCCGATTTTCAGTCCTTGCACGATGGAGCGCAGGACAGGGTCATCAATAGCCTGTATGGCTGTTTTGATACGGGCAAGGGTTCTCTCAAGGTCAAAGAGGGTACGCCCGCAACCCGGGCAGGAGATGTACTCGGTCTTGTAGATGCACACACGGGCGGCTTGCAGGATGTCCTGACTTAAGCGGGTAAGGGCTTCCGTTGGAAAGGCGGGGTTGTGCAGCGTCAGGCTATCGCAGGCATTGTCCCACAGCAGATGCCCGCACTCGGCGGCGGCATGCAGGCAGAACAAGTCCCAATCGGTATCGCTGCCCGTATAGACAAGCGTACGGTCGGTAATCGCAGCATGTACCTGCCCGCTGTAGCGCGGGCTGTGCGGGTCGGCGAAGTAATCTGCCAAGGCACGGGCTACCGGGATCTCCCGCTCGGGGTCTTCGCTCAAACTCACGCGGAGGGTGTCGCCTATGCCCGCTGCTAACAAGGCACCGATACCCACTGCCGATTTGATACGCCCGTCCTCGCCTTCGCCTGCCTCTGTAACTCCCAAATGCAGCGGAAAGGGCATACCCTCCCTGTCCATAGTCTGCACCAAGAGGCGCACCGTCTCTACCATAACACGCGTGTTGCTTGCCTTTACGGAAATGACAATATCCCCGAAATCTTCGCTCACCGCCACGCGCAGAAACTCCATAACACTCTCCACCATACCGGCGGGCGTGTCGCCGTAGCGGGACATGATACGATCGCTCAAACTACCGTGGTTTACCCCCAAACGCAAAGCGGTATGCGTAGTCTTGCACAGCGAAAGCAGTCGGGAGAAACGCACCTGCAAGCGGTCCAGTTCAGCTTGGTACGCCTCGTCGGTGTAATCAATATGCCGAAACTTGCGGGCAGGATCGATGTAGTTGCCCGGATTGATACGCACTTTCTCCACCACCCGTGCTGCTGCCTCTGCCACATCGGCTTGAAAATGCACATCCGCCACAAGGGGTACGCAACGCCCGCCTTCCGCTTGTTGTCGGCGCATAAGTTCGGCATGTATCTGCGCAAGCGAAGCAACCTCGCGCATACCTTGTGTAGTAAAACGCACCAACTCCGCCCCTGCTTGAATACAGCGTCGGGCTTGCTCCACACAGGCCTCCACGACATTGGTGTCGATGTTCGCCATAGTCTGAATGCGTATCGGGTAATCACTCCCGATATATAAGCCGCCTATACGGACAGGTGTGGTTTTTCGGCGTTGATAAGTCAGTGATATATCCATATTTTTACGAAAAAACATTGATTTGTTTGCACGGGTCAAAAGAAAGCACTACCTTTGCAGCCGCTTTTGGAAAACAGAAGCCTGAATCAGTAGCTCAGCAGGTAGAGCACATCCCTTTTAAGGATGGGGTCCTGGGTTCGAGCCCCAGCTGGTTCACATCCCGAGAGTGGGCGTAAGGGAGGGGAGAGCGTAATGCTCTCCTTTTTTTGTCGGTATATCTGTTCATCTATCATCTATTCTCTATCATTCTCTACTCTATTTGCCTACTTCCTAAAACAGCGCAGCGGTCTGACTTCCAATCGCTATCCGCCTGCAAAGTTATAAAAAAATCTGCAACGGTACAAAACTATTTATGCATTGAGGAGTTTATGTGTTAGGGGTGGTAGAGAGAGTTGATACAGAAAGCCCAGTAAAGATATGTCCCATTCGCCCCATTAGGTCCATTGGTTCCATATATCCTCATTGTCCCCTAAGTGGTCCCCCCTAACCAACACACAGCCCACGAACACGAGGCAAGTTTGCACATCTGCAAAAAAGGTTGTAATTTTGCAGGCGTGAAGCAGAAAAAAAACTTCACACAATGACATAAAAAGGCGTTGATTACGCTGGATTCTGACGCTCTGAAACTTCGCAACTTTCAACGGGATGGATAGGAATTTAGCAACGATGAACGCCTGCGGGATATAAGTATATCCACTCATAGGAGACGACGCGAGCCGCGTTGTCAGGGTGTGGCTGTTGAGGAGAGTTCCTCAACGACATGCATTGAGCATACTTATATCAGCGTGGGCTTCGCGTTGTCTGTTCTATTCATTTTGGCAATGCGAAGGCCTCAGAGCGTGGAACGACAACCGTCGAAATCCACGCTTTTTCTGTGCCTTGTACGGCAACAGCGGCTCTGCCAACCGCTACGGGCTCTCCCAATTGCGTATGCGGAGAGGAATTACACTATTACACATTATCCCGAGCAACAGCAGAGCAGGTTTCACAATACACGACTCGCACACACGAAACCACGCTGTTGCCCTTTTTGCAGTCTGTCCGAGAAAAGACAAAAGGTGTCCGTTTTTTCGGTTTTATTGCATCTGTTTACGAAAACGCCCTATGTATTTGCATAGTCCAAAGGGATGTAGTATCTTTGCCGCTTGCAAAAATGAGTGGTTCGACCGGCTATACAACAATAAGGCGCACCGTCTGTGGAAAGATACTGCGCATAATCTGTCTCGCCGTGGCAGAGTGCTTAACGGCATCCGCCTGTCTGTTTGCACAAAACGACAGCATAACCCTCACCCCCTCGCGATTATCGTACACCTACAACGAGGACAGTACCATCACTTTCACCTACATTGATTCGACCGCCCGCAAAGTGCGCCTGATTGGCAGTTGCATGCTGCCCCACGAAGACCTGAGTTTTGCCGGCAAGCGCATGAAACGCCACATGCACGAGGTGCGCCCCGGTGTGTGGGAATGCACTACCCTGCGCCCGCTGACTCCCGATATGTACACCTACCAACTCATCGTGGACGGCAACTATCGCACCGACCCCTCCAACCCCGACTCGATTTGGGTGCGCAACCAACGCCGCAGCGTTCTGTTGGTCGCCGGCAGCGAACAAAGCAACCTATATCTGCCCTGTAAGCAACAAGGACAGATCGAAGCGGTGAACTTCGTAGCAGACGACGGGACGACTTTCCGTCTGTCCGTCTATCTGCCCTACAACTACCAAGACACCCTCACTTACCCCCTCCTATTCTTGCTGCACGGTATCAACGGCGACCAGCGGAGTTGGGTGCAACAAGGCAGGATTGGCAATATCTTGGACAACCTGATTCAACAGCAAGCCATACACCCCCTCGTGGCGGTGATGCCACGCTGCGTGCTGTCGGAACCCAAACACCCCGAGCGCACGGAGTCAACGAACCTGTGCAACTACGGCGAGGTGGTACGCGGACAGTTTGAGCAACGCTTCTGTGAAATCGAACAATATGTTTATCAGCACTACGCGGTTCGCCAAAGCGGCAACGGGATAGCCGGACTCTCGTGCGGTGCACGGCAGGCTGCCAATATCGCCAATATCAACCCCTCCGCCTACGCCTATGTGGGAATGTTTTCGCCAGTGGTAACCCACAAACAGTTGCCCGTGCATGTCAATGACAGCACCGATATGCCGCGCTATTGGGTAGGCGGCGGTATTAACGATTGGCTGTTCCTCTCGGACGCACGGGGGTATGTACGCCGCCTCAAGAAACTCGGGGTTGATTATGTTTATTTGGAGCAGAAAGGCGGGCATACCTACTCGAACTGGCGTGTGTTCGTAACCTATTTTCTTAAGTGGGCATTCGGCACAATCCCTGAGTCCATTGCTTGTTCCGACAATCCATAGAGCATACAATTTATTATAATTCATACATTCGTTCATTACACATGAAACAGATTTTCTTCACCGGTATCTTCATCTTGTCCGTCATTACCCTTGCCGCACAAACCCGCCGAGCCGAATTGGTGCCGTATGGCGATATGGACACATGGACCGTTCGCTACATCAAAGAGTCCGGGATTTTAGGCGGTAAAACCAAAATCCTCCATACCCCGGGACCAACCGATACGATTCGCAAGAATATCCCCTACGAGCCGGTGGCCGGCAATCCGTGGGCGAGCAGCGAGACCTACGCGCGTGTGATTGTGGAAGCCGGTGCCGGCGGTGCCGTCATACCCGAACCCCGCGGAGATGGTTACTGCTGCCGCTTGGAGAACAAGATGACCCATGTGAAGATAGGTGATATCTATGCCATCGTAACCGGTACTTTGTTTTGGGGTACGAAGTTGGAGCCGGTAGGGCTTATCGGCAAATACCGCCCCTATACGGTGGTGAATTTCGGTGTTCCCTTCACCGGACACCCTGTGGCGATGTGCTTGGATTACAAAGCACTTATCTCCGATTCATGCTTCATCACCTCCACGGCACGGGATAAACCGGTACGCGTGGACGGCGAACACGACTGTGCAGAGATATACACCCTGCTGCAATACCGCTGGGAAGACCCCGAAACCGGTGAGATATTCGCGCGGCGCGTAGGTACCGGCTGTGAACGCGTCTGCCGGACTATCCCCGAATGGGTGAACAACCACGAGATACCCATTCTCTGGGGAAATATCACCCAAGAACCTGACTATAAGGACTACATGGGGCTGAACTACACCAAGATGATGGCACTCAACTCGCGCGGCAAGATGATGCAAGTCCAAGAGGTGGGCTATAGTCTTGACGAACCGACACACCTGATTATGATGATTTCAGCAGGTTGCTCCGGTGCTTTCCGTGCGCACGAGGGGAATGTCCTTTGGGTGGACAATGTGCGGTTGGTATATGAGGAGTAAGGGGATAACAAACCACTGCGCTATTAGATGGTAGATAAAGTATAACACAAATAATACAACAACTTATGAAGATACTTCTCGTTATTGACGACTATGCAACCTCAAACAACGGAACCTCCGTGAGTTGCCAACGCTTTGCCGCCGAACTGAAGCGGCAAGGTCATGAAGTGCGTGTACTCAGTTACATGAAAGAACCTGCCGATGGGGTGTACGGGCTGCCGGAAAACCATACTCTATTCAACCGATTGGTGCATTCGTACGGTTTCCACTTTGCCTTGCCCGTTCCTGCAATCCTGTACAAAGCCATTGCTTGGGCGGATATTGTGCATTTTATGATGCCGTTTATGCTAACCATTGAAGGAAAACGCATTGCCGACAAATTGGGGAAACCCTCTACGGTTGCTTTCCATATCCAACCGGAGAACCTGTTGAGCGGCGTGCACCTCGGAAAAGTGCAGTTCCTGGTAAACCGTATGTACAAGGCTTGGTGGCTCAGTGTGTACAGCCATTTCCAGTTTATCCATTGCCCGAGCCGCTTTATGGCACGCGAGATGAAGCGGCACGGCTATACGGGCGACATACGCCCTATCTCCAACGGTATTAGCGAGGACTTTGTGTATCACCGCACACCCAAATCCCCTGAGTTCGAGGGGAAAATAGTGATTGCGATGGTAGGACGCTTGGCACGCGAGAAACGGCAAGATGTCATTATCAATGCCGCTATGCGCAGCCGCTTCGCCGACAAGATACAGTTGGTGTTTGCCGGACAGGGTCCGCTGCTCCGCAAATATCAGAACATGAGCAAGCCCCTCGCTAACCCTCCCATATTCGGCTACTACACCAAGGCGCAGTTGATCGATATCCTCTCCCAGACAGACCTGTATGTGCATGCCAGCGATATGGAAAGCGAGGCTATCTCGTGTATTGAGGCTTTCGCAGTGGGCTTGGTGCCGATTATTGCCAACAGTGCCGATTCTGCTACCCCACAGTTCGCGTTGGATGAGCGTAGCCTGTTCAAGCCCGGAGATGCCGATGATTTGGCGGCACATATCGACTACTGGCTGACTCATCCCGAAGAACGCGCTGCCATGGAAGTTCGCTACGCTGAGTCTGCCAAGGAATATACTTTGGAGAACTCCGTGCGCCGCTGTGTGCAGATGTTCCAAGATGCTATTGACACAAACAAGCAGAAAGAAGGGGTATCCACTATTGAATAACCGGTTTATCAGGCGCTGCCAAAAACGCGGGGGCTAAAGCAAGGGGATAAACAGACGCGCGAAAGACTCTTTCAACCGTTCAAACCGTGAGCGGTGGAGCCATGTTTCCAAGTCCAATTCCGTGCAGTATTGCATATCCTGCTCGAAGATAACACGCTGCACGCAGGCGACCGATTCATCGTACAGAAAAGCGTTTATCTCAAACGACAGGCGCAGGCTTCGCGGGTCAATGTTCGTGCTGCCGATGCTCGTTATGCCATCGTCCGAAACAGCGGTCTTAGCGTGCAAATAGCCGTTTTGGTACAGGAATATCCGCACACCTGCCCGTAACGCCCGCTCGTAAAAAGAGCAGCCTGCTTTGGGCACCAGTACCCCCTTGTCTCCCCGAACCGGAAGCATCAGTCGCACATCAATCCCTGCCTGTGCAGCACTGCACAAGGCATTCATCAACGATTCCGTTGGCAGGAAATAGGGCGACTGTAGATACACATAGCGGTTGCTGCGTGCCACCAACATCGTTAGCGATTGGTTCATCACACGCCATGGGTCTGACGGGTTCGCCGAGACGATTTGTATCAGCGTATTGCCCTCCTCTTGCAGCGTGGGATAGTATTTGCCGTCCGACAACAATCGCCGTGACGCGAAATGCCAATCCATCAAAAAGGTCGTCTGCAACTCTCCCACAGCCGGTCCCACGATACGCAGGTGCGTGTCGCGCCATATCCCGCCATGTACCCCTTTCTTATACCGCTCGGCAATGTTCATACCGCCCAAGTAGCCGACTTTTCCGTCAATTACAACCACTTTTCGGTGGTTGCGGTAGTTGGAAAAGGGCGTTAGGAAGGGGAATATGCGGTTGAACGGTTCGACCTCCACGCCATAACGCTCCAGGCGTCTGAAAAAGCGTTTCGGTACCAACCAGTTGGCAGCAGCATCGTACAAGACGCGCACCTCGACGCCCTGTTCCGCTTTCGCAATAAGCAGATTGCTCACCTGCTCGCCCACTGCATCGTTCTCAAACTTGAAGAACTGGAAATGTACACTCTCGGTGGCAGCGGCGATATCCTGTTGCATATCCGCCCACATTGCCGTGAAAGTGGTGTACAGGCGCGTGGCGTTACCCGCCATAGGATAGGCGGTATTCACGCTCTCCAACAAATGCACCAAAGGAAAAGAGGGCGTTACGGTGGCACGATAGGCAACCGAATGGCGTTTCAAACTATCCCAATCGCGTTTGCTAATCAGCGGGAAATGCGTAGCGCGTGTGCCAAATAGATAGTAAATTACCAAGCCCACAATGGGCAGGCACACCAGCAACAATATCCATGCCCATGTGTTGGCAGGGTGACGATTCTCGGTTATCACCACCACAATCGCGTTGAGCGCGAACACGCCCACCAAGATCTTCAACCAGAGGGGCAGCAGCATAGACTTATTCGTTTATTCTTTCGGACGGGCGGGCAAGGGGTCAGCCTTTGCATAGCCGCGTGCATCCGCCCACACCGTACAGATGTAGATGAGCATAATGAGCAGAAATATCACACAACCGATAATATCCAAGCCGCTCAACAGCAAGTCTTCACCTCCTATCGTTAGCGTTGTCGAGAAAGTGCGCAACGGGGTGATATAGATGAGCAGGGTATTGACAATTATCATCAGTACGCGGAACTCGGTCGGTCCCAACTTGGCATAGGTGAGGCGGAATTCGCTCTTCAAATGCGAGTTAATCGTTACATTCAGCGTCATCAGCAGGTAGGCGATGAATATAAACAAGGCTATTTCCATGCGCACCAAACCGGACATTCCGGCACCCACAAACATAATAAACTCCGTGATTGCGTCCAAAGTATGGTCTAAATAGAATCCATATATCGGGCGTTGCGTATGGCGCACGCGTGCCAAGGATCCGTCCATCGAGTCGCCGAACCAATGTACGACAAGACCGAATGAACTAAGCCACAAGTAGTTAATGTGAATGCTCGACAAGATGTAGCCTACCGCTACAATTATCGCGCCCAACAGCCCAACTGCCGACAGCATATCCGATGTGACCCACCGCGGCATTCTCTCTGCCATCCAGACAAGGGCTTTCTTCTCTACACCGTTGAGAATGGAAGTCTGAATACGCGTAGCAGGACGAATGATTTTACTTTCCATTGTTATTTTTCTTTTTTCGGACCACAAAGATACTGCTTTTTTCCGGTTCGCCATAGTTTCCATTAGATTTTTTTTGGTACTTTGGCCGGAAAGTAGTACCTTTGTCGGTACATTTTGGTAAGTGCCATTTGACATCTGGAACAGAATATGGAGAAAACCATTCCTTTTAAGAACATCTCTATCTGTGATGACTTAGACCAATTTACGGGTAATCACTCCCTCGCGGGGGGTTCCATTATTGCCATTATGTGCCGACAAGGGAGGCTGCGCATTGAGTATGCCGAACAATCCTACGAGATGTTGCCCAACGACCTGCTGCTCTGTATGCCTGAGTTTTTGAGCGGTAACTATCTCTATTCGCCGGATTTCCGTTGCCTGCTGTTCAGCATTCCGCAAGACAATCTGAATGATACCCTCTATTCGTGCCTGCGCGAAGAGGCAAATTGGTACGACAAGTTGCAATATATCCGGCAGCACCCCATCATTCATCTCACGAAACAGCAAGTACAAATCTATTCCTCATACGAGCAGCTCATCCTCCTGCTCATACAGCGTTCCGGCATCTATATGCACAAGATTTCGGATGCTTTGGCACAGGCGATTACTTTTGAGATACTGCGGATTATCGATGAGAATATCCGACAAACTGACCGTGTGCCTTTCCTCTCCACATGGGTGGGGGCGACAGGAGTGAATGCATCCCGTGTCAATCAGTTGTTTTATCAATTTATCCGTTTGTTGGAAGCGAATCATTCCTCCCGCCGTGAGGTGAACTGGTACGCCAACGAGATGGCGATTTCGCCAAAGTATCTGACCTATATTTGCAAACAGGTTACCGCCAAAACGCCTACCGAGATTATCAATGCCATTGCCATTCGCGAGATAAAACAGGTTTTGCTCACGACCAACGACACTGTTAAAGAGATAGCCTACGCGATGAACTATTCCAATGCCAGTAGTTTCTGCAAGTATTTCCGTATTCAAACGGGCATGAGCCCGCAAGCCTTCCGCCAACAACATCGCTCTTGACCTCCCCTGCTTTTATGAAAGATTTTACCCTACAGACCTACCGCTGTCTGTTGCTCGCCCTGCAAGCAGACGGCTATCGATTCCTAACATTTGAACAGTACTGCCTGAACAAAGACGCTTTGCACGACCAACGGTTTATTATCCTGCGGCACGATGTGGATTTGAAAGCGGAAAACAGTCTGCAAACCGCGCAAATAGAGCATGAACTGGGAATACGCGCCTCCTATTATTTCCGCATAATCCCCTCCAGCAACCAGCCTGATATTATCCGTGCCATTGCGGCTATGGGGCATGAGATTGGCTACCACTACGAGGATGTGTCGCTCGTGCACGGCGACTTGCACTTGGCGGAGGAGCATTTCGCCGCTTATCTGAACTATTTCCGCACCTACTATCCGGTGCGTACGGTGTGTATGCACGGGGTTGTCCGCAGCACCGACTCCCGCAAACTATGGGATATCTGCGACTATCACACCTACGGCATCGTAGGTGAGCCTTACTACGACACGGATTTCTCGCAAGTGTTCTACCTTACCGACACCGGTCGTGAGTGGGACGGCTACAAGGTGTCGATGTACGATAAGATACCCGAATATCAAGCCCAAAGGAGCCGCGAAGGCAAAGTGTATCACTCCACTTTTGATATCCTGAAGGCTGTTGCGGCGCACACACTTCCGCCGCGCATTATGATGACCACACACCCGCAACGCTGGACTGACCAACGGGCGGCATGGTGCAAAGAGTATGTCTTGCAACGCGGCAAGAACCTCATCAAGCGACTGTTGATTGCCATTCGCTGATCGGCGCGTTATTTTGCCCTTAGGAAGATAAGCCCGAAGCGTTCTACCGCAGCCCGCTCAAGGTCTTCACGCACAGATGGGTCGGCAATACGGATAAGTGCTTTCGCACGCTCTGCCAACGGCTTATTGCGCAGATAGACTATGCCGTGCTCGGTGGCAATATACTGGGCTTGGAAGCGGGTGGTTACTACGCCTGCACCCGGCGTCAAGTGTGCCACTATCTTCGATTTTCCTTTCGTAGGTTTGCCTTGTGCGTCTTTGGTGCGTGTCATACTCGGCAGAGCGATAAAGCATTTGCCCCCCTCGGACAGTGCCGCACCGTACATGAAGTCGTGTTGCCCGCCTACGCCGGAGATAATCGTATCGCCGATAGAGTCCGCACAAATCTGCCCCGTCAAGTCAATCTCCACCGCCGAATTGATAGCCATTGCCCGTGGGTTTTGTCGGATAATCTGCGGGGCGTTCGTCCATGCCACATCGCGTATCACAAAGTCGGGATTGCCGTCCATATAGTCGTAGAGGTGGCGTGAACCCAACACCAAACTGCCGACAGACTTACCGGGTAGCACTTTCTTGAGCGAGTTGTCTATCACACCCTGCTCTATCAGCGGCAACACCCCGTCCGTAATCGCCTCGGTATGCAGCCCGAGATGTTTATGGTTGCTCAAAGCATTGATTACTGCATTCGGTATCCCCCCTACCCCAATCTGCAGCGTGGCGCCATCGGGTATCTCGGCGGCAATATAGTTGCCTATGCGGGTTTCTATCTCGTTGGGCATGGCGGTAGGCACTTCTATGAGCGGCTCGTCCCCCCGACACATCGCCGTGATTTGGCTCACATGGATGACAGGGTCGCCAAAGGTGCGAGGCATATACTTATTCACCTGCGCAATGATTGTCTTGGCACACTCCTGCCCTGAGAACGCAATATCCGCCGAGATGCCAAACGAACAGTATCCGTTCTCGTCGGGTTCACTCACATTCAAAAACGCCACATCTACAGGCACTTGCCCGCTACGAAAGAGGAAAGGCACCTCGCCCAAAAAGGCAGGAATGGTGTCCGCCACACCTTCACGCATTGCCCGACGGAGATTGTTCGGCACAAAGATACTCAGTGCCCGGAAGGAGTCCATCAGTTCGCGTTTTGCATAAGGTGCATCTTCGGGATGGACACCAAAACCCGATATGATTTTCACATCCCTAAGTTCGGCGGCACGCTCTGTCAGCGCACGCAACAGCACCATCGGGATAGAGGTAGAGCCCTGCACCACAATGGTGTCGCCGCTCTTCACGAGCCGCACTGCCTCTGCCGGCGTAAGATAATGGTAAGTATTCATGGTATGTTTTGCTTCGCGTTAATGACTGCGTGTTGATGTGTGTCGTTTGCTGGGGTTGGACAAGTATAGCCCAAAACCACCGCAAAGATACGCCTTTTTCTCCACTCCCGCAAGAGCAGGGCGTCTTTTCGAACATTCCCCGACAAGCGGATGCGCTTCTGCATTTACAAAAAGTGTTTCGGTGTATTGCAGGAACCACAATAAACGATTATTTTTGCACCCCGAAACGAAAAACGATTGCTTATGCGACTGATACATAATCCTTGGTTGGGCATGGACGGCTACAATTGCTATGGCTGCTGCCCCACAAACCCGCTCGGCACACACCTCTCTTTCTACGAAGACGGCGACGATATAGTCAGTGTTTGGCGTCCTACGCAGAACCACCAATCGTGGTTTAACACGCTCCACGGGGGCATTCAAGCCGTATTGTTGGACGAAGTATGCGGCTGGGTGGTATTCCAAAAACTGCAGACGGCAGGCGTAACGGCGAAAATGGAAACACGCTACCACAAACCCGTCTCCACCCAACAACCGTATATCGTTCTGCGGGGGCGTATCAAGGAAATCCGTCGTAATGTGGCGTATGTCGTGGGCGAGATATGGAGTGCAGACAAGGAGTTGCTCTGCGAGTGCGTCTGCACCTATTTCACTTTCCCGCAAGAGAAAGCCAAGGCAGAGATGTGCTATGTCGCCCCCACCATAGACGACACCGACACCCCTATGGACGACCTGACCAAGCAGTAATCGATTTTCAGCGGTGGATAAGTGGATGATAAGCGGAGGATAGCCTCTCCTTCTCTCCACCGATACTCCGACTCCCCCTGCCCCCTCAGAGAGGGGGTATAAACCCGGCAAAGTTCAGCCATAGACTTGTGGAATGGAGTACAAAGATAATACAAAATCGTCCAAAATCCAAATTTTTCTGCATTATTTTTGCATTTTCTCTGTAACTTGGTGATAATCAATCCCCGAAAAATCGCCGTTTTTCGTCATTTCCGCCTTATTCGTTTCAAAAACGCCACAACTCCCCCGAATTAGGAACAAGGGAGGCTGTCTAACAATTTTACTTGTTAGACAGCCCCATGATATCCTTTGGCCATAGGAATACCCTATATGCCGCATATTGGATCGCTATTTCACTTCGATACCGGTTGTGGTGTAGGTATAGTTTCCATTTAGAAACGCAATTTTTTAGTACATCAAAACCCTCTCTATCCT
>CAVGOI010000020.1:0-37587 GCA_963630875.1 Mycobacteriaceae bacterium
TAATGGGTAGGTGTCATTCTTTAATTTGTAGTGGCTGCTTAAAAACGCCCGTTTTTGTGCAGCCATTTGTTTGCATATTTGAGGGGTCGGTGTCGAGTATGTAATTTCGTGGAGAGAAAGGGAAAATTGCATAAAAATGACAAGGGATTTGGAAAGTTCTCCGTATTGTTGTACCTTTGTAGAGTTTTTCCGACGGGCGTTGATGAGAGCAACGCCGCGAAACAAAGACAACAACCCTATTAAACCCTACAGACCATGTACATACTGCTGACAATCCTCCTGTTGCTGTTCGGAGTGCTGCTGTTGGTTGCCGAATTGTTTCTGCTGCCCGGCTTCGGCATTGCCGGTATATTCGGCTTCCTGAGTTTAGCCGGTTCGGTGGTAGTCGCCTACATGAAGTTGGCACCCGTCTATCCGTGGGCAGGACATGCTACCTTGGCGGCAAGCATTGTACTGACCGCCATAGCCGTCTATGTCTTTATAAAAAGCCACGCCATTGAGAAAATGGCACTCGACACCACCATCGACTCCAAAGTCGGATTGGCGGACCCCGGAAAGAAAATAGAAGACCTCGAAAAGGCGGCGCGGCAAATGGACGAAAAGTCCGCCGACAACAACCAATAACCTCCGTTGAATATTCACCTTATCAAAACAATACTACTATGGGACCTTTGGAAATCGTTATCCTCGTGATTATCGCCATATTGCTGGTGATATTCTTCTACTATGTACCCTTTATGCTGTGGATAAATGCCGGCGTAAGCGGCGTGCATGTATCCCTTGTGCAACTATTCCTCATGCGTATCCGCAAGGTGCCGCCCACGAAAATCGTGAACTGCCTTATCGAAGCCCACAAAGCGGGGCTGACCGATGTGAAGCGCGACGGATTGGAGGCACACTACTTGGCAGGCGGACATATTGAGCGCGTGACGCATGCGTTGGTCAGTGCCGGCAAAGCGAATATACCGCTGACTTTCCAAATGGCGACCGCCATTGACTTGGCGGGACGCGATGTGTTTGAGGCAGTGCAGATGTCGGTGAATCCGCGTGTTATCGACACTCCGCCCGTGGCTGCCGTTGCCAAAGACGGCATTCAGTTGATAGCCAAGGCGCGTGTTACGGTGCGTGCCAATATCCATCAGTTGGTCGGCGGCGCGGGCGAGGATACCGTGCTGGCGCGTGTGGGCGAAGGAATCGTGTCGTCCATCGGATCGGCTGACAGCCACAAGCAAGTGTTGGAGAACCCCGACAGTATCTCGAAATTGGTGCTGTCCAAAGGATTGGACGCCGGTACGGCATTTGAGATACTCTCCATTGATATTGCCGACATCGATGTGGGCAAGAACATCGGGGCGCAGCTGCAAATGGACCAAGCCGAAGCCGACAAGAATATCGCACAAGCCAAAGCCGAGGAACGCCGCGCGATGGCTATCGCCAACGAACAGGAGATGAAAGCCAAAGCCCAAGAGGCCCGCGCCAAAGTTATCGAGGCAGAGGCATTGGTGCCGCAAGCGATGGCGGAAGCTTTCCGAAACGGCAATCTCGGTATTATGGACTACTACCGTATGCAGAATATCCAAGCCGATACCTCAATGCGCGAGGCGATCGGTAAACCCGCGGACACCAAGAAAAAGTAGAAAGGGTGTTCCGCGTCGCACTGCTGCAATATCCCATTGCGTGGGCGGACAAACAGGCGAACCTGTACGCCACCACCCAACGCCTTGCCACATTGGCTGGAATGACCGATGTGGCTTTGCTGCCGGAGATGTTTACCACCGGCTTCTGTACTGACCGACCCGACCTCGCCGAACCCATGGACGGCGAGACTATGCACACCCTGCAAGACGCTGCCGACCGCTATCAAATAGCCGTGGCGGGCTCGTTCATCTGCCGCACGGACAAAGGACTGACCAATCGCGGCTTTCTGATAAAGCCCTTTGAACCCGTAGAGATACAGGACAAACGCCATCTCTATGCCCACGGAGGCGAGGACACTTTCTTCACCGCCGCCGAGGAACGGCACACTTTCTCCTACAAGGGCGTGAGGCTGCAAATGCTCGTCTGCTATGACCTGCGTTTCCCTGTATGGGCACGCAACCGCACGGGGAACGACTACGATATCCTCCTCGTTTGCGCCAACTGGCCGGAGATACGCATACAGTACTGGGACGCCCTCGTGGCAGCACGCGCCGTGGAGAACCAATGCTACATAGCCGCCGTGAACTCCGTTGGCGACGATGCACTCGGGCTGCACTACAACGGGCACTCGGTAGCCTACGATACCCATCTGGATACCATTGCCCGATTTGCCGACAATGAACAGGGAACCGCCATTGCGGCTTTCGACATGGAGAAACTGCACCATTTCCGACAAGCCTTGCCGCTGTGGAAAGATATCGACGCTTTCAGCCTGAATACCGCGTATGCATAACTACCAATGGCATATCATCCCGCTCACGCCGGAGCAACAGGAGGCGCAAGACCTGTTGGCGCATGCGTTGCATATCGAACCGCAGACGGCACACCTGTTGGCGGTACGGGGTATTCGCACGCCCGAAGAGGCACGGCAGTTTGTCCGCCCGTCGCTTGATAACCTGCACAACCCCTTCCTTATGCGGGATATGGACAAGGCGGTAAGGCGACTGACGCAGGCGGTGGAGCAAA
Organism: Mycobacteriaceae bacterium; assembly: GCA_963630875.1. GTDB lineage: Bacteria > Bacteroidota > Bacteroidia > Bacteroidales > Paludibacteraceae > Colicola. Next base: position 2,665 of record CAVGOI010000020.1, read on the forward strand.
AGGAGAATATCCTGATATACGGCGACTACGATGTGGACGGAACGACCGCTGTTGCCCTGATGTACCGCTTCCTGCAACCGCTGACACCGCACATCGATTACTATATCCCCGACCGCTATAAAGAGGGCTACGGCATCTCTTTTCTGGGGATTGATTATGCAAAAGATCATGGCTGCACATTGGTCATTGCGTTGGATTGCGGTATCAAGGCAGTGGATAAGGTGCAATATGCCACCGAGAAGGGTATCGATTGTATCATCTGCGACCACCACACGCCGGGCGAAACCCTGCCCGAGGCAGTAGCCGTGCTGAATATGAAACGCGCCGACTGCACCTACCCCTACAAGGAGTTGTCGGGCTGCGGTGTCGGCTTCAAACTTGCCCAAGCCTACACGCAGGCGCACCACCTGCCCAAAGAGTCGCTCAACCCGCTCTTGCAGTTGCTGGCGATGTCAATAGCCTCCGACATTGTGCCGATAACAGGGGAGAACAGGGTGCTTGCCTACTACGGGCTGCGCCAACTCAATCAGAACCCCTTCCGCGGAATAGCAGCCCTTATGCAGGTCGCCGGTATGGAGGCGGACAAACTGAATATCACCGACCTCGTGTATAAGATAGGACCGCGTATTAATGCGGGTGGGCGTATGAAATCGGGGAGCGAGGCCGTCCGTTTGCTTATCGCCGATGACCAAGAGCAAGTTGAAAGGCAGGCGGTAGCCCTCAACGGCTACAACGATGAACGCCACAAATTCGATATGGAAACTACGCAGGAAGCCTTGACTATCCTGTCGCAAGACGCCGACAATGCGTCCAAACACACGACGGTGGTCTATGCCCCCCATTGGCACAAGGGGGTGGTGGGCATTGTGGCATCCCGCCTTACAGAGACCTACTACCGTCCGACTATTGTGCTGACAGCGGGCGAAGGGGATATAATCTCCGGCTCTGCACGCTCGGTAGGGGGCTTTGACATCTACACAGCAATTGATTCGTGCCGCGACCTGCTGACAAACTTCGGCGGACATCTCTTTGCCGCAGGATTGAGCATGCACCGCTCCGCACTTCCCGAATTTCAACGCCGCTTTGAGCAGTTTGTGTCCGACCATATACAACCTACGCAGTTGCTACCCGTGCTGTCGATAGAGTCCGAGATACAACTCGCCGACATCGATGCGCCGTTCTTGTCGGTTCTTCGCCATTTGGAGCCCTTTGGTCCAGGCAATCCCCGTCCGGTATTCTTGACCCGCCATCTCATCAACAACGGCGATACGCGCATCGTGGGTAAGACAGGCGAACATCTGCGCTTGGATGTTACCGACCGCACCGCCGCCATTTTAGGTATAGCCTTTGGGCGTGCCGATATGGAAATGCCTCTGCGCAACGGACAGGCGGTGGATATCTGCTACGAATTGAATGAGAATACATTCCATAACAAGACCACCATTCAAATGATGGCACAAGACATACGCTTATGTTCAGTGAACGAGACACACAAGGACCTCGCTTGAGGCGGGGTAGCATTGAAGTGGTATGCGGCAGTATGTTCTCGGGGAAGACCGAAGAACTCATCCGCCGTATGAAACGCGCCCAATTTGCGCACCTCCATGTTGAGATATTCAAGCCAGCCATGGATGTGCGCTACAGCGAAGAAGATGTCGTCAGCCATGACCACAACTCCATTCCCTCCACACCGGTAGATTCCTCGCAGAACATTCTGCTGCTTGCCAACGATGTGGATGTGGTTGGCATTGACGAGGCGCAGTTCTTCGATATGGGCATTGTGGAGGTCTGCAACGAACTGGCACAGCGCGGCATACGCGTTATCTGTGCCGGCTTGGATATGGACTTCAAGGGCGACCCGTTCGGTCCTATGCCCGCCTTGATGGCGATAGCCGATGATGTGTACAAGACACACGCTATCTGTGTGCATTGCGGCGACCTCGCCTATATCAGCCACCGCACCGTCAGCAGCAACAAACGCGTCCTGCTGGGTGAAACCGAGAGTTACGAGCCTCTCTGCCGCAGTTGCTACGAGAAAGCTGTCGCCGCCGAATAACCTTTCCCCGCCGTTATCAAACTTATCGATGTCATACTGCCTTTGGCGATTGCGGACATCTACACCTACCGTGTTCCCGAATCCTTGCCCGACCCGTCCGTCGGAATGCGGGTGTTGCTCCCGTTGGGCAAGAGAAAGACGATAACGGGCATTGTCTATCGTCCCCACGAAGGCGCATTGCCGGAGGGGATTACGCTACGCGATGTGCTACAGGTATTGGATGACGCCCCCCTTGTTACCCCCGAACAGATACGCCTGTGGGAGTGGATAGCCCAATACTATATGTGCACTTTGGGCGAAGTCCTGTCCGCTGCGTTGCCGGCAGGTATTATTGATGATAACTACACGGTTCTTACCACCCATTACTTTACCCTTGCGCCGGAATACGCCTCTCCGCAGGCGTTGCAAGACCTGATGGAGACGCTACGCCGCGCACCGAAGCAGCAGCATGTGCTACGCACATACCTCGCCCTTTGCCCCGCAGACAGCACCCCCTACCCGCCTGTTGAACGGCGTCTGCTAGTGGAAAGCAGCGGTGAAAGCGGTGCTTTTCTCCGTGCCTTAATCGACAAGCGTATCCTGCTGGATACCGAACAACCCATATCGCGCCTGCGTCAATACGATGGCGATATTGCGCCGTTGCATACTTTGGATAGGCAACAGCAGCAAGCCCTCGCGGCTATCAAGCAGGCGTGGTGCGACCATGAAGTTACCCTGCTCTATGGTGTAACCTCCAGCGGAAAGACGGAGGTCTATATGCACCTCATTGACCAAGTCTTGCAGCAGGGTCAGCAGGTGCTGTATTTGGTCCCAGAGATAGCCCTGACCACCCAACTCACCGACCGGCTGCAATCTGTCTTCGGACAGCAAGTTGTGGTGTATCACTCACGCTTTTCGGCTTCGGAGCGTGTGGAGATTTACTACAAGGTTGCCCATACCGCCACGCCGCTCCTGATGGTCGGTGCCCGCTCGGCGTTGTTTCTCCCCTTCCGGCATCTTGGATTGGTTATCGTGGATGAGGAACACGAGTCGTCCTACAAGCAGCAAGAGCCTGCGCCTCGCTATCATGCCCGCTCCACGGCTATCATCCTGGCACGCCTCTTTCACGCCAAAGTACTATTGGGTACCGCCACCCCCTCCATCGAGACCTATCACAACGCCCAAACCGGCAAGTACGGACTCGTTACTATGCCACAGCGCTACCAAGGGCTGCAGTTGCCGCGTACCACGCTCATTGACTTGCAGCGGCAATACCACCGCAAAGAAATGTACGGGCATCTCGCCGACCCCCTTGTATTGCGTATGCGCGAAGAACTGTCGCGCGGAAAACAGATTATCCTCTTCCAGAACCGGCGTGGCTACGCCCCTTTCCTGCAATGTCCCTCGTGTGGCAATGTACCCAAGTGCGTGAATTGCGACTTGAGCCTGACTTACCACAAACGCAGTCGCATCCTATCTTGCCATTGCTGCGGCTATACAATCGGGGTACCTGCTCAATGCCCCACCTGTCATACCCCCTATCGGGAACAGGGCTTGGGTACGGAGCGGTTGGAAGAGGAGGTGCAACACCTCTTCCCTGAAGCCCGTGTGGCGCGTATGGATTTGGATACAACCCGCTCCAAGGGCGGCTACCAACATCTGATTGACGATTTCGCAGCCCACCGCGTGGATATTCTCATCGGCACGCAAATGATTTCCAAGGGGCTGCATTTCGAAGATGTCAGTCTTGTGGCAGTCCTACAGGCGGATGCATTGCTCAACCAGCCCGATTTCCGGTGCTATGAGCATACCTATCAGATGTTGGAACAGGTCAGCGGGCGTGCGGGGCGCACCGGCGCACAAGGAGAGGTGCTTATTCAAACCTTTGACCCGAAAAATGCAATTTACAGACTCTTGTGCAACCACGACTACGAGGGGCTTTACCGGCAGCAGATTGCCGAGAGGGAGCAATTCCACTATCCGCCGTTTTACCGCTTGATTGTCCTCACCCTCAAACACCGCAACCCGCAGCGGTTGGAGAACGCAGCATATCTGCTCCATCAGCGGCTGCAACAGGCTTTCGGTAGCCGTTGTTCGGCAGTTATCACGCCGTCCGTTGCCCGCGTGCAAGGGCATTCTCTCAAACAAATACGCCTGTCCATAGAGGCATCTGCCAATATAGCACTCGCCAAGCGATGGGTACGCGAGCATATCGCCTACACCCAAGCGCAATCCGATTGTCGTGGCACGATTGTTCTACCCGATGTAGATCCGCTGTCCTAATTACCCTGTTGCAATCCCGCAATAACCTGCTCGCGCAAGTATACCATTGCCTCATTGGCATCGTTGTAATCGGTGATATCAACCGGTTTTCCGATGTACATATGGATATGCGACCGGGTATGAACATAGTAGGCACCTTTGGGCATGGCTTCATAGCAGCCCGTGAGCGATATGGGGATAACCGGCAAGTGTAAATCCCACGCCACTTGAAAGGCTCCCCGCTTAAAACGCCCGATTTCACCGGTGCGGCTGCGTGTCCCCTCTGGAAAAATTACGGTACATACGCCGTTCTGCAACTCTGCCTCAATCGCTTTGACACTTTGCAAGGCGGCTACAGGATTGCTCCTGTCCACAAAAATATGCCCTGCCACCTTGCAAGCAAATCCCACAAAGGGTATTTTGCGCAACTCTTTCTTCATAAGCCACTTGAAATTGACCGGCAGCCAACCGTAGATGGCAAAGACATCCAAAAAGGACTGATGGTTGCTGACAAAGACATACGACTGCCCCGGCACAATATGCTCCTGCCCGCTCACATCTATAGGTACCAACAACAAGCGCACGATGCTACGCGACCAAAACACCTGTATCGCGTGCGGAAAGGCACCGTTTTTCCATGGGAAACAAAGAATGGTAACAACCGCCGTAAAGAGTGTGATAACCAATATCAGCGGGAAGGCAATAAGGTATTGATAAACGATATACAGATATTTCATACTACAATTTCATCATAAATCCACGATACAATGCGCAGATACGGCGTATCTCGTCCCAAGTCTCCTCCGACAACTTGGTTCCCACGATTTCGACGACACGACCGGCCGAAATAGTGCCGATTTCACCGCAACGCCGCAAATCAAAACCATCGGACAGTGCATGCAGGAATCCGCCAGCATACAAGTCCCCGGCTCCCGTGGAATCCAGACAGGCGGTGGTGATTGCCCCAATATGGTAACGCTGGCTGCCCTGTTGCACATACGACCCCCGTTTGCCTACCTTGACCACGGCAATATCACACTGCTCGGCAATCTTGGCAACCGATTCTTCGGGGTTGAGGTGCGTATAGGCAAAAGACTCGTCTTCGTTGGCGAAAACAATATCTACATACTTGTACACCAACTCTTTGAGGAACTGATGGCTCTCATTGACAACATTGTAACTCGCCAAATCCAACGATACCATACATCCCTGCTCCTTGGCAGTACGCAATGCCGTCTCTATCAGTGTATGGTCTTGCACCATATACCCTTCAATATGGAAAATGTCGTAGCCGATGAAAGCCTCTTTGCGAATGTCCTCCGCCCTCAAGTCTGCCGATGCCCCCAAATAGGTACACATCGTGCGCTCGCCATCCGGCGTAATCAACACAATGCAACAACCCGACATCAAAGAAGAGGTGAGCAACAGGGGTTTGACACCGTTTTTGACGAGGTCTTCACGGTAAAAATCTCCCACCTCGTCGTTGCCGATTTTTCCGATAAAAGCGGCTTTTCCTCCCAACTGGGCAATCGTGGACACCGTGTTGGACGAACTGCCGCCCGTCACCAAGTGTTTGCGTACGGATATGAAACGCGATTGCAGTTCTTCTGCCTGCTTCATGTCGATGAGATTCATGCTCCCCTTGGGGAAACCGACCTCGCGCAAATCATCTTCAGATACCTGCAAGAGGATATCCGTCAGCGCATTACCTAAACCTAATACCTTTCTCATTATTTTGGTTTGACAGGAGAACCCTATGCTCTCCGCCGTTGATTTTTGTGCAAAGGTAGTATTTTTTTCGGAAAAAAGTTTGCCACATCAAAAAAAAGCAGTAATTTTGCAGCCGCAATTGAGGGAGGGTGTCCTGAAAAAGCGTACATAATGCTTCCTTAGCTCAGTCGGTTAGAGCATCTGACTGTTAATCAGGGGGTCCTAGGTTCAAGTCCTAGAGGGAGCGCAATAGCGACGACTTACGGGTCGTTGCTGTTTTTGTACGGTAGGCAGAACGGTCAGTCGGTCTATCCGGTCAGGGTGTGGGACAGAAAATTAGCGGTGGATAAGCGGATGATAAGCGGAGGATACGAGGTCGCACAACAGACGAACGACCTGCGATAATTTTGTGGCATAATTCCTGCGATTTCTCCGAAAAAAATATAGCTATGGTTGGAAATATTCACGAAAAGTCGTACCTTTGCGCAATTTTAGAGTCGTGTAAAATATACAAATTGTTCAAACTTCATAAAAAGACACAGTATGGGATTGTTTTCACTCACACAAGAGATCGCCATTGACCTCGGAACCGCCAATACCATTATCATTTGCAATGACCAAGTGGTAGTGGACGAACCTTCCGTAGTCGCCATCAACACGGCCGACAACAAGATGGTCGCTGTGGGCAGACGCGCACAACAAATGATCGGAAAGGGCGGCACTCTAATTCGCACCATACGCCCGCTGAAAGAGGGAGTTATCGCCGATTTCTACGCCTGCGAGATGATGATTCGCGGTATGGTTAAGATGATACCCGGACAAAACAAGTGGTTCACCCCCAGTATTCGTATGGTGGTTTCTGTCCCCTCCGGCAGTACGGAAGTGGATATCCGTGCCGTGCGCGACAGTTCGGAGCATGCGGGCGGACGCGATGTCTATATGATTTATGAACCCATGGCAGCCGCCATTGGTATGGGCATTGATGTGGAGAGTGCAGAAGGTTGTATGGTGGTGGATATCGGTGGCGGTACGACAGAGATTGCCGTGATTTCACTCGGTGGAATCGTAACCAATAAATCCATCAAGACCGCCGGCAATGACCTCAATCAGGACATTATGGAATACTTGGAGCGCATGCACAACCTGCGTATTGACGAGCCGACGGCAGAGCGTATAAAAATGGCGGTCGGCTCTGCACTGCCCGAATTGGAGGACGCTCCAGAAGATTACATCGTAATCGGTCCGAACCGAGTAACGGCGTTGCCCATGCAAGTGCCTGTCAGTTACCAAGAGATTGCCCACTGCTTGGAAAAAAGCATCGCAAAGATAGAAAACGCTATTCTGCAAGCCCTTTCGGTAACGCCTTCGGAGTTGTACACCGATATTGTACGGCGCGGCATATTCTTGACAGGTGGCGGTGCATTGCTGCACGGTTTGAGCAAACGCTTGAGCGACAAAATAACCATTCCCTTCCATGTGGGAGAAGACCCCTTGCACGCGGTGGCAAGAGGAACGGGAGTTGCCCTGAAGAATATCAACCATTTCGGCTTCTTGATACGATAAATGCGAACCCTGCTGCAGTTCCTGATACGCAATGGCAACTTCCTTATATTCCTTATATTGGAAGTTGTTGCGTTTATATTGATAGGCACCACGCAACAGTATCAAAAAGTGGCGTTGCTGTCATCTGCCAACGGAATAGCAGCCGGAATACAGTCTGTCAACAGTGCTGTGGTGTCCTACTTTACGCTGCGGCAAGACAATATGCGCCTGGAGGCGGAAAATGCGGAATTGAAAAACCAATTGATGGTACAAGCCAACCGCTTGGAGGCTTTGACAGAACGCGACAGCCAGTATGTCTATACGCATTTGGAGTGGGGATATATACCCGCCAAGGTGATAGGAAGCACATGGAACAAGCAGTATAACTACTTGACTATCAACAAGGGAAAGTGCGATGGAATAATGGCGGATATGGGCGTGGTATGTCACGATGGTGTCGTGGGAATTGTGAGTGCCGCAGGCGAACATTACGCGTTGGTAGTGCCTCTAATCCACGCGCGTATGATGCTCAGTTGCCGTTTGAAAAAAAATGACTATGTGGGGGCTACCGAATGGAACGGGCGCGATTATCGGCAGGTAGGACTGACCCATATTGCGCGGCATATACCCGTGAGCGTGGGCGACACGGTGGTTACAAGCGGTCTGACCCCCATGTTTCCTGAGGGCATACTTGTTGGCGCGGTGGCGGATACGGAATTGGATGACAGCGACAATTTCCATCGTATCAAGGTGGCATTGGCAACGGATTACAAGGAATTGAAATATGTGCAAGTTCTGCACAACCGCGCTCTGCAAGTGGAAACGGATATACGCCCGTAAGTAAAAACCATGGAATGGCCTCGTCAGATAGGAAGATTGTTTGTGCTGATGGCACTGCAACTGTTGGTGTTTAACCGCCTGAACATCGCCGGTTTGTGCTGCCCGATGGTGTACATCCTGTTTCTTGTCAATCTGCCGGTCCCTTTCAGCCGGATAGGAGAGATGTTTGTGGGGGTGGCAGTCGGTCTGATGATGGATATTTGGTGCAATTCATTGGGAGTTCATATTGCCGCCTGTGTCGCCCTTTGTTTTTTGCGCCCGCTCTTTCTCAAAAACAGGGTACAGGAAATGGAGCGTGTGAAGGGAGAAGTCTGCGGTCGGACAATCGGGTATATGGAATACACAAAATGTGCCGTTGTGCTAACCATTGTGCATCATAGTTTGGTGTTTGCATTGGATATGTGGAACTTCGGGAATTGGTGGATTGTGTTGTTGCAAACCCTTATCAGTAGTGCTATTACCTTGCTCATCGTATTGGGATATGACAGGCTGAGACATGCATGAACAACGATAAGTATTATAGGCGTAGGTATGTGATAGGCAGTATCGCCGTTGGGGTGATATTGATATTCCTCATACGCCTGTTTAACCTGCAAATCATTGATCAATCCGCCAAAGAACGCTCGGAGAATAATGCGCAACTGCGCCAAACCGTATATCCTGCGCGAGGGCTCATCTACGACCGGCATGGTGAACTCTTGGTGGCAAATAAGCCGGTATATACGGTAACGATGATACGCAAAGAGATGCAGCAGTTTGACACCCTCTCCTTTTGCAGGGCTCTGCATATCTCCGATGCGGAATTTGAGCAACGGATGGTCGCTATGACAGACCGTCGAAAGAACCGCGGATATTCGCCTTACACCCCGCAGATTTTCAAGGATATGCTGACAACGGAAGAAGTGGCTACTTTGCAACAAGAGTTATACAGATACCCCGGCATCTCGCTGCAATGCCGTACCCTGCGGGATTATACATACCCCATAGCTGCCCATGTATTGGGGAATGTGGGCGAAGTGAGCCAATGGGATATTGACCACGATGCCTACTATACGGCAGGGGATTATGCCGGTCGCGATGGCATTGAGCGTACCTATGAAAATCAATTGCGTGGCAAAAAAGGCGTGGATATCTTGATGCGTGATTCGCGCGGACGCATACAAGGCGCGTACAAAGACGGTAATCTCAATCGCAATGCGCAGGCGGGGAGCGATATATATCTGAGCATCGATAGGCGTACGCAGCAGTTGGCAGAAGAACTGTTGCAGGGAAAAGTGGGGAGCATAGTAGCGTTGGAACCGCATAGCGGAGAGATATTGGCGATGGCAAGTTCACCCGCTTGGGACCCCAATAGTTTGGTGGGAAAAGTTCGCTCGGAAAACTATACGGCATTAGCCGAAAATCCGGATAAACCGCTGATAAATCGCGCTACACAAGCCCAATATTCCCCCGGTTCCACCTTGAAAGTGCTGCAAGCATTGGTGGGTTTGCAGGAGGGCAGTATCACGCCGAAAACAAAATATCCGTGCAACGGACCTCAATCATCGCCCATCAAATGTACGCATCACCATGGTAGCCCTGTGAGTTTGGAGGAAGGAATAGAACAAAGTTGTAATCCGTATTTCTGGGCTGTATTTCGAGATATGCTACAACGCGATGGCTACAACGATAATCATGCTTTGTTCAAGCAACATTATACCGCATGGCGGGAGGATGTAATGAGTTTCGGGTTAGGAAAACGCTTTGAGGATTCGGATATAAGCGAACAAGCCACCGGATATGTACCTACCACGGCTTTCTACGACCATGTATACGGAAATTACGGGTGGAAAGCCATTACTATTCGCTCGCTGGCAATCGGACAGGGGGAGATACTCGTAACCCCTCTGCAATTGGCGAATATGGCTGCTGCAATCGCCAACAAGGGATACTATATTACCCCGCATTTTAATCGCAATGACTTGATGAAATCGCATATACATACCACACGCATCGACTCCGTACACTTTGATGTCGTACGAGAAGGTATGGCACGCGTTATGATAAACGGCACAGGAAGATGGTACAACATACCGGTCTTGCAAATGTGCGGAAAAACGGGAACAGTGCAGAATGTACATGGCGAAGATCATGCCTTGTTTATCGGATTTGCGCCCAAGGATGACCCCCAAATAGCCGTGGCAGTGGCAATAGAGAATGTCGGATACGGTGCCACCCATGCCTGCCCGATAGCCAGCCTGATAATGGAACAGTATTTGACCGATAAAATCGGCAAACATTGGTGGTATGAGCGCATAAAAAACACCAAACCGACAGGGAACATAAATGAATAGAAACAGGAATATCATATCGGGACTTGATTGGCTGACTATAGTGCTGTTCTTTGTCATTGCGCTGTTCGGGTGGATGAATATCTATGGTGCCGGCTATTCGTTCGAACAAACTGAGATATGGAACTTCTCAAACCGCGCAGGAAAGCAGTTGGTGTGGCTCATCGGGGCTGTGGTGATAGGAGTTATAGTCTTGTGTATCAACGAGAAAACATACGATGTATTAGCCTATATCCTGTATGCTGGGATGCTGATATTGTTAGCCATCACGCCCTTGGTGGCGCATAATATAAAAGGGTCTTATTCATGGATAGCCATAGGACCGTTCCGCCTGCAAACTGCCGAGTTCGCCAAGTGTTTTACCGCGTTGGCTATAGCGAAATACATGGGGCGGTTTGACTATCGGTTACGGGATTGGCGGGATATGATAATCCCCTTGTTGCTCATATTGGCTCCCATGATGGTTATTATGGTGGCTCAGCGGGAAACGGGAACCGCATTGATCTTCCTTGCCTTTTTCCTTGTGTTTTACCGCTTTGGAATGTCGGGAGATGTTCTGTTGTTGGGTGTTATCAGCGCACTCTTGTTCGTGGGTGTTCTCTATTGGGGCGGCATAGCATTGCCGTGGGGAGAGGGGAATGTGGGTTGTTTGGCCACAACGCTGCTTATAGAAGCAATTGTAATTATCGCGTTGTTGTTCCGTTACCATTATCCGCGTGCTGCCTTGTTTGTAGTGGGAGGCGTGGCGGTATGTTATGCCGTTGGGCTGCTGATAAAAATATGGTTATCCGTTGATTTTGATATTATTAGCGTGGTGAGTCTTGCCTATACGACTGTCTGTTTAGGAGTAAATGCCATTCTCAAGCGCAATGGGGCATTGGGGTGGTTGCTGTTGTTTGTCGTACTTGAGGCAGCGCTTTGTCAAGGTGGCGATTTCGTCTTTCAAAAGGTGCTGCAACCGCACCAACGCAAGCGTATAGAGGTGCTGTTGGGTATGAGAGATGACCCAACGGGAGCGGGATACAATGTAAATCAATCCCTAATAGCCATTGGCTCAGGGCAACTGACGGGCAAAGGATATCTGCAAGGTACCCAAACCAAGTTACGCTTTGTACCGGAGCAGGACACGGACTTCATATTCTGTACCGTAGGGGAGGAGTGGGGCTTTGTAGGTTCGGCAGGGCTGTTGCTGCTTTATCTGTTTTTGATATTACGCATTGTTTATATTGCTGAAAGACAAAGGGATAAGTTCAGCATGATATACGCTTATTGTGTGGCGTGCATACTGCTATTCCATGTGATGATAAACATTGGTATGGTATTGGGATTACTGCCTGTAATAGGTATTCCGCTGCCCTTGTTTAGTTATGGCGGCTCTTCACTATGGGGATTTACCTTGTTATTGGCAATCCTGTTGCGATTGGACGCGGCTCGTGTAAACAAACTACAATAGCATGGCTGAGCATAATATCATAGGGCAACTCGGTGAAACCATAGCCGCTGACACTCTGTGCAAGAAAGGTTTCCGGGTCTTGGAAACCAATTGGCGTTATGGGCATTTGGAAATGGATATCATCGCTGCAAATAGAACCGTGATAGCCTTTGTGGAAGTGAAGACGCGCACATCTATGTTCGGGGATAAGCGTCCGGAAGAGTATGTGGATTTGGGCAAAAAGAAGCGTATGACCGCTGCAGCCAATGCCTATATCCGAAGAAACAGGATAGAACTTGCGCCGCGATTTGATATTATCGGCATTCTTATCGATGCCCGTACCCACGAGGTGCAAAGCATTAACCATATCGAAGGGGCTTTTCATCCTCCTATGCGAACCATCGGAAGGAATAGTTTTAGTGGCTTTAACCGTTGGCATCATCGAAGATATATCATTAAATAATGATACAACAATCTGATTATATGGAGTTTGTGTATGACATTATCGTTGTGGGTGCGGGGCATGCCGGTTGCGAAGCCGCCAGTGCTGCTGCGCGTATGGGCAGCAAAACGCTGCTCATCACAATGGATATGAACAAGATAGGGCAGATGAGTTGCAATCCTGCGGTTGGTGGAATTGCTAAGGGTCAGATAGTCAGGGAGATAGATGCTATTGGAGGGCAGATGGGCATCATTACTGACCATACTGCCATTCAGTTCCGTATGCTGAACCGCAGTAAGGGACCTGCCATGTGGAGTCCCCGCAGCCAAAGTGACAGAAAACTCTTTATCGAGGAATGGGTGAAAACGCTCTCCAACACAGTGAATCTATGGATATGGCAAGATGTCGTGACGGAATTGTTGGTGTGCGACAATCAGGTATGTGGGGTGAAGACACGCTTGGGGATAGAGATGAAAGCCCGTGCAGTGGTACTGACGAATGGCACTTTTCTCAATGGCTTGTTGCATTTCGGGAAAGTGCAGATATCCGGCGGGCGTATTGCTGAACCTGCCAGTGTCGGTTTGACTGAGCAGTTGCGCCAATTGGGATTTGCAACAGCGCGTATGAAAACGGGTACGCCCGCCCGTATTGACAAAAGAAGTATTGATTTCACCCGCCTAATTGAACAGCGCGGAGATGAAGACAATCACCATTTCTCCTATATGGATAATGTGTGCAGAACGCTCAAACAGATGAGTTGTTGGATAACTTACACCAACGCCCGTACGCATGAAGTTTTGCGCGAAGGACTGTCGGATTCTCCCCTATTCAACGGACAAATAACGAGTATAGGACCTCGATATTGTCCGAGTATTGAAACCAAAATTGTTACCTTTGCCGATAAGGATGCTCATCAAATATTCTTGGAACCGGAGGGCGTGGACTCCAATGAATACTATGTAAACGGCTTCTCCTCCTCGCTTCCGTGGCAAATACAATGGCGTTCACTCCAAACCATTGTGGGATTGGAGCAGGTTGTTCTTTATCGCCCGGGATATGCCATCGAATACGACTTCTTCGACCCGACACAATTGTTGCATACTTTGGAAACCAAGTACATAAGCCACTTGTTTTTCGCGGGGCAAATCAATGGAACAACCGGCTATGAGGAGGCTGCGGGGCAGGGAATCGTGGCGGGTATCAATGCCCACCAAATTATTCATGGCGGCGAGCCATTGGTACTATCGCGGGATGAGAGTTATATCGGTGTGCTGATAGATGATTTAGTAACCAAGGGGGTGGATGAACCCTATCGGATGTTCACCTCACGAGCGGAATATAGAATCCTGCTGCGGCAAGACAATGCTGATGTGCGTCTAACGCCCAAAGGATATACTTTAGGGTTGGTCAGCAATGAACGGATGGAACTCTTGCAATACAAACAGCAGGAAGAAACGCGACTAACCGATATGCTGCGTACAACGCTTGTACATCCCAAGGATATCAATGCCTATTTGAATGCTATGGGCTATGCGGATTTACCACACGGCTGCAAAATAGCCGAACTCATCACACGACCCAGAATTACACTTCAGGGTCTGAGCGAGGTCATTCCGCAACTAAAACAAACCATAGAAAGTATAGGGCGTGTGCGCGATGAAATCGTGGAAAGCACCGAGATAAATCTAAAGTATGAGGGATATATTCAGCGAGAGCGTTTGGAGGCAGACAAGTTGCAACGCTTGGACGCTATCCGCATTCCGCAAGGGTATAACTACAACAATCTGCAGTCCCTCAGCACGGAAGCCCGCCAAAAATTGACAAAGATACAGCCACCAACCATAGGTGCTGCCAGCAGGATACCCGGCGTAAGCCCTAACGACATAAGCGTGTTGTTGGTGATGATGGGGCGATAATGTTTCACGTGGAACAATAGCACAAGAAAAGATAAACGATATACGAATATGAAAGCAGAAGAAATTATTGCAAACATCCGAAATGTTCCCGATTTTCCCGTAAGGGGGATTATGTTTAAGGACTTGACGACCGTGCTCCGCCGTCCGGAGTATTTGCGTTGGATGCGCGATGAAATCGTGAATTTGTACCGCGCATACGGAATCACGAAAGTGGTGGGTATTGAGTCGCGTGGCTTTATTTTGGCGCCTGCTGTGGCGGTAGAGTTGGGGGCGGGCTTTGTGCCGATACGCAAGCCGGGCAAGTTGCCTGCGGAAACATACGCGGTGGATTACCAAAAGGAGTATGGTATCGACCGAATCGAAATGCACAAGGATGCCCTGTCGGAGGATGATGTCGTACTTCTGCACGATGACCTGCTGGCAACCGGCGGCTCTATGTCCGCTGCCTTGCAGTTGGTGCGCAAGTTCGGGGTGAAGAAAGTGTATGTGAATTTTGTGGTAGAGTTGACTGCCCTGCACGGTAGAGAGGTGTTGGGCGATGAAATCGAGGTATCGTCCTTGCTTTCTTGCTAAAAAGAATGCCACATGCCGATAGTCAATGAACATATCCGTGCATTGCTGCAGCGTATTCCCGAGCAACCGGGGGTATATCAGTATCTGAACGCTGCCGGAGAGGTTATCTATGTGGGGAAGGCCAAAAACCTGCATCGGCGTGTCGGCAGTTATTTTCACAAAAAGCAGGACCGGTACAAGACCAAACAGTTGGTTAAAAATACCGCCGACATACGCTATGTGGTGGTGAATAGCGAGCAGGACGCTTTTTTGTTGGAGAACAACCTCATCAAAAAGTATCAGCCGCACTATAATATCCTCCTCAAAGACGGGAAGAGTTATCCGAGTATCTGTATCACCAAAGAGGAATACCCGCGTATCTTCAAAACGCGCACTCTTATTAAAGGTGCGGGCGAATACTATGGTCCCTATTCCTTTGGCTATACATTGGAGTTGGTGCTAGAACTTATCCATAAACTCTACCCTATCCGTACTTGCAACACGCCCATGAACAGAAAAGGCGTGGACGACAGGAAGTATCGGCTATGTCTCAAATATCATCTCGGCACCTGCTGCGGAATCTGTGAGGGAAAAGCGAGCAGCGAACAGTACAACGCCTACATCGAGGCTGCCCGCAAAATTATTCGAGGGGATGCGCATGAGATAAGTCGCCAGTTGGAGGCGGAAATGCAAGCACTTGCCCGACAAATGCGCTACGAGGAAGCCGCCAAGGTAAAAGAGAAATACGATTTACTGGAACGCTTCAAGAGTAAAACCGTCATCTCCAATTCCACGGCGGGGGATGTGGATGTGTTTGGCTACGATGAAATGGGGCAAAATGTGTACATCTCACTGTTGCATATGCATAATGGCAGCATTGTCCAGGGACAAACCATCGAGTATAAGCGGCAGTTGGATGAGACAAAAGAAGAGGTATTGGCGATGGGTATCGCCGAGCTGCGGGAGCAGTTAAAAAGTGATACAAAAGAGGTAATTGTCCCGTTCATTCCGGAGGTATCTGACGATACGCTGCACTACAACATCGCGTTGGCAGGCGACAAAAAAAAGTTGTTGGACTTGGCCATGCAGAATGTGCGCCAATACAAACAAGACCGCTTGAAGCAGGACGACAAACTCAACCCCGACCAACGCGCCGTGCGGATATTGACGGCGTTGCAGCAGCGGATAGGGCTGCCCACGCTGCCGATGTGGATAGATAGTTTCGACAACTCCAATATACAGGGGGCCTATGCTGTGGCGGGTTGCGTGGTGTTTAGGAAAGGTCGTCCGAGCAAGCGGGACTACAAGCGTTTTGAGATAAAGACGGTGGTGGGAGCCGACGACTACGCCAGTATGCGCGAAGTGGTGCGTCGGCGGTATAGGCGTCTTCTGGAGGATGGGGACGCGCTGCCCGATCTCATCATTGCCGATGGTGGTATCGGGCAGATGCATGCCATTCGCGAGGTGGTGGAGGAAGAGTTGGGTTTGCATATCCCGATTGCCGGACTGAAAAAAGACGACAGACACCGCACCAATGTTTTGCTTTACGGCTTTCCGCCTCACGAGTTCGGCATGAAGGTTACCGATGAGGTATTCCGGCTCATGGTGGAGATACAGGACGAAGTCCATCGTTTTGCCATTGCCTACCACAAAAAACGCCGCAGCAAGGCGCAAACAAAGAGTGAACTCGATGATATTCAGGGAGTTGGGTCTGTTACAAAGGCGAAGATACTGCGGGTATACGGCAGCGTGGCACGCGCTAAAAGAGCCGAATTGGACGACTTGGTAAAAACACTCGGAAAGCACACAGGATCAAATGTTTACGCGTATTTTCACGGCGAAATATCGCGCTGAGAATTGAATATTTATGAAGACCATGTACCGTTACACGCTAAAAATGCAGAAAAATGACACCCTGATTCTCTTCAATGAGCAGGGCGAAGAAGTGCCTGCCACCGACATTCTCACGCGTTGTGCCCCGAGGCGCGTTTTTGCCTTGGAGGGGAAAATGGGGGTCGGCAAGACGACCTTCATCAAAACATTGTGCCAAACTTTGGGAACGACCGATGTGGTGAACAGCCCGACTTTTGCCATCGTGAATGTGTATGACATTGACGGTGATGTTCCACAGGTATATCATTTCGATTGCTACCGGCTGCAAACCCTCCAGGAGGCTGTTGATCTCGGTGCAGAGGAGTATTTGTATTCGGGCAACTACTGTTTTATCGAGTGGCCGGATATCCTCCGCCCCATCCTACCCGATGACACGGTGCGTATCTTTTTCTGTGAGCAGGAAGACCATACGCGCACGCTGAATGTGGATGTGGAGTGAACCTCCCACAGCGCGCTCCGCCCTAAAAAATAGTGCGGATTTGCATAGATTCGACAAAAGTTGTACCTTTGCAGGCTTTTTTATGTAGATTGTGTCAGTAGGCTTTTATGCAGAAAATTAGAAACATTGCTATCATTGCGCATGTGGATCACGGGAAAACGACCCTGGTCGATAAGATGTTGTACACCGCCCATCTGTTCCGCGACAACGAGCAGAAGGGCGAGTTGATTTTGGACAATAACGATTTGGAGCGTGAGCGGGGTATCACCATCCTCGCCAAGAATGTGTCGATTGAGTATAAGGGCTACAAAATCAATATTATAGACACGCCGGGGCACGCTGATTTCGGCGGCGAGGTCGAGCGTGTATTGAATATGGCGGACGGTGTCTTGCTGTTGGTGGACGCCTTCGAGGGTCCGATGCCGCAGACGCGTTTTGTCCTCCAGAAAGCGTTGGAACTTGACCTCAAGCCGATTGTGGTCATCAACAAGGTCGATAAACTCAACTGCCGCCCCGATGAGGTGCAAGAGGAGGTGTTCGACCTCATGGTAAACTTGGATGCAACGGACGACCAGTTGGATTTCCAGACCATCTACGGCTCTGCCAAAAACGGCTGGATGTCCACCGACTGGCGCAAGCCGACCACCGACCTCACCGCCCTTATGGACGCTATCATCGACTACATCCCTGCGCCTGAGGAGTTGGAGGGCACGCCGCAGATGCTCATCACCAGTTTGGACTACAACTCCTATGTGGGGCGTATTGCCATCGGGCGCGTCCACCGCGGCACACTGCGCGATGGCATGAATGTGACGCTTGCCAAGAAAGACGGTCGCCTTATCAAGACGAAAATCAAGGAACTCCACACCTTCCAGGGCATGGGGCATGTCAAGACCGACGAGGTCAAGAGCGGCGACATCTGCGCTTTGATTGGCATTGATGGCTTTGAGATTGGCGACACCATCTGTGATTGCGAGAATCCCGAGCCTCTGAAACCCATTGCTATCGATGAGCCGACCATGTCGATGGTATTCACCATCAACGACTCTCCTTTCTTCGGGCAGGACGGAAAATATGTGACCAGCCGCCACATTCAGGAGCGGTTGAACAAGGAGTTGGAGAAGAACCTTGCCTTGCGCGTGGAGCGCGGTACCGACGAGAACTCATGGCATGTCTTCGGGCGTGGTGTGTTGCATTTGAGTGTACTTATTGAGACCATGCGCCGCGAGGGCTATGAACTGCAAGTGGGTCAGCCGCAAGTGATTATCAAGGACATCGATGGCGTGAAATGTGAGCCGGTAGAGCAACTGACGGTGAATACGCCGGAGGAGTGTTCTGGCAAGATTATCGAGTTTGTATCCACCCACAAGGGCGAGATGACCAAAATGGAAATGGTCAACGACCGCGTGCAGTTGGAGTTCATCATCCCCAGTCGCGGCATCATGGGTATGCGTACCTATGTGATGAATGTCAGCGCGGGTGAGGCGATTATGGCGCACCGCTTCTTGGAGTACCAGCCCTACAAGGGCGAGATTGTCAAGCGCAACAACGGCAGCCTCATCGCTATGGAGGCGGGCACGGCGTATGCCTACGCCCTCGACAAACTGCAGGACCGCGGCCGCTTCTTCATTTACCCGCAGGAGGAGGTCTATGCCGGTCAGGTGGTGGGCGAGAGCAGCAAGGAGGGCGACATTGTCATCAATGTGACCAAGTCGAAGAAACTGACCAACATGCGTTCCAAGTCTGCCGACGACAAAGCCGTTTTGCCGCCGCCCGTGATATTCTCTTTGGAGGAGGCGTTAGAGTACATCAAAGAGGATGAGTATGTGGAGGTTACGCCGCACCACATGCGGCTACGCAAAATCATTCTCGACGAACTCGAGCGCAAACGCGCCAACCGCTAATCGATTATTAACGAATGGTAACAATTCCGCCCTGTCCGAGTCGGATAAAACAGCATAGGATAAGCATAGGATGAGCATAGGATAGGCATAGGATAGGGCAGGGATGAGTTACTAAAACAAATAAAAGAAATAACAAATAAACATAACAATATGCAAATTAATCAATCCGAAATCAAAGACCTCGTGATGGTACTTACCCTGACGGTGGAACCCACCGACTATCAGGAGGCTGTCCAAAAAGAACTGAAACAACTGCGCCAGAAGGTACATGAACCCGGTTTCCGTCCGGGAATGATACCTCTCGGTTTGGTAAAGAAAAAGTACGGGAAGAGTGTTCTCGCAGAGGTAATCAACAAGACCTTGTCCGATGCGCTCAACGGGTACATTGAGGAGAAAAACCTGAACATTCTCGGCGAACCGCTCCCCGATGAGGAACTGTCACCGAAAGTGGATTTCGACACGCAGGATACCTTTACTTTTGCGTTTGATATCGCTTTGGCGCCCGAATTTGACGCTTCCCTCAGCGGGCATAACAAACTGACCTACTACACCGTTACCGTTACCGACGAGATGGTGAACAACCAAGTGGCAGAGTATGCGCAGCGTTTCTGCGATTATGTGGACGCGGACGATGTGCAGGACGGCGACCTCATCAAGGGATTGATTACCGAGCAGTGCGAGAACGGAATCAGCAAGGACGGTGCCGTCATCTACCCCAAATATATGGTGGATAGTGAGCAAGCCGCTCTGTTTATGGGAGCCAAGAAAGGCGATGTCATTACCTTTAACCCGCAGAAGGCTTTCCAAAACGAGGCGGAAATCAGTTCCTTGTTGGGCATTTCCAAACAGGAGGCGAAAGAACTGACCTCGGATTTTTCGTTTGAGATAACGGGGATTACGCGCCAACAGGCTGCCCAAATCGACAGCGGACTCTTTGACAAGGTTTATGGCGAGGGCGTGATTCAAAGCGAAGAGGACTTCCGTGCCCATATAAAAGCCGACTTGGTGGCAACTCTGGCAGAGGAGAGTGATTACAAGTTCGGCATTGACGCCAAGGCGGCGGTTATGAAAAAGATGGAGGGTCTGGTATTCCCGGAGGCGTTCCTCAAACGCTGGCTGCACGCCACCAACGAGAAGATTACCGACGAGGAGATTGACAAGGACTTCCCGCAGATGATAGAGGAGTTAAAGTGGCAGTTGGCAAAAGACCAACTCCTCAAGAAGTTCGACATCCACATCGAACAGGCGGATATGGAGGCGTATGCGGCACGCATGACCAAGGCGCAGTTCCGTCAGTACGGTATGATGAACATCGCGGATGAGATGCTCAACTCCTATACGCAGCATATACTCAAGGATGAGAAACAGGTACGCAACATCTTCGCGGTTGTCTGCGAGCAGAAGATATACGCTGCGTTAAAGGGTGTGGTGAAGATCGACGAGAAGACCATCAGCCACGAGGACTTCGGCAAGTTGTTTGCATAGTTCCCCCGCAACTGTCCAAAAACAAGAGACTGCCTGACAGCGCAAAGTTGTCAGGCAGTCTCTAATGGTACTAACCCCTAAACGCAGGGAGTTCCCTGAACGCGCAAGTCCCTACAGCATTTCCAACACGCGGCACAGCCATTGGTAGCAACGGGCGGTGGAGGAGATACTCAAGCGTTCCTGCGGGGAATGTACACCATACATCTGCGGACCGATAGACACCATGTCGAGGTAGGGGTATTTCTCCAAAAACAGACCGCATTCCAATCCCGCATGGATAGCCAATACTTGCGGTTCGGCATGGAACAGGTCGGTGTAAGCGCGGCGCGTAACCGCCAACAGGGGCGATTGGGGATTGGGATTCCATCCCGGATACCCGTCGCCATGCATAACCTCATCACACGCCAAGCCCAACGCACACTCCACCATCTGTTTGAGGGCGTGTTTCTTGCTCTCCACGGAGGAGCGTTGGCTGGTATTCACCTCAATGTAAACCCCTTGCGCGTCTTCACGCATCTTCACGCTGGCGAGATTGGTACTCGTTTCCACCAATCCGGGCATAGTCTTCGACATCGCCATCATGCCGTGCGGGCAGGCATACAGAGCCTGAATGAGGCGTTTGGCTTGGGCTTGCGGAAGGATATGCGCGGGCATATCGGCAGACTCCAATTCGAGGTGTAAGTCTTTCTCAATATCCCCGATTTCGTTTTCGAGGGTTGCCGTATAGTGGTTGAAGAGGATACGCAAGTCTTCCTTGTAGCCGATGGGGACGCAGATAGTGGCATCGGCTTCACGGGCAATGGCGTTGCGCAGGTTGCCGCCTTGAATAGCCGACAGGAGCATATCGGTACGCGTCATCACCTCGTAGAGGAAACGCACCAATATCTTATTGGCGTTGCCACGCCCTTTGTTGATATCATCTCCCGAATGCCCGCCCATCAGACCGCTCACGCGTACGGTAGCCGCAAACCAACCGTTGGCGGGCATAGCCATAGGCGTGTAGTGCATTTTGGCAAGCGTATCGATACCACCGGCACACCCAATGAATATCTGTCCGTCATCTTCGGAGTCGAGATTGATGAGTCGCCGCCCCTGCAAACAACCGTCTTTCAGTCGGTTAGCACCGGTTAAACCGGTCTCTTCGTCCACGGTAAACAGACACTCCAAAGCGGGGTGGCGCAGCGTATCGGAAGTGATGACCGCCAACGCCATAGCAACACCGATACCATCGTCGCCGCCAAGGGTTGTGCCGCGTGCCTTTATCCAATCGCCTTCAATGTAAGTATCAATGGGGTCGTTCTCAAAATCGTGGGTAATATC
This sequence comes from Mycobacteriaceae bacterium, assembly GCA_963630875.1. Lineage (GTDB taxonomy): Bacteria > Bacteroidota > Bacteroidia > Bacteroidales > Paludibacteraceae > Colicola. The sequence goes on from CAVGOI010000020.1 coordinate 24,767, forward strand.
CCCGTTCTTCTCACACACCATATCGATATGGGCTTGCAGAATAACGCCGGGCTTGCTCTCGTAACCTGCCGTGGCGGGTTTGCGCAGGATGACATTGCCCGCCTCGTCCATATAGTGGTCTATGTGATGTTTCTCGGCAAAGGACAGGAGCCATTTGCCCATCTTCTCCTCTTTCTTGGAGGGACGCGGCACGCGGGTAATCTCGTGGAATATCGAGAATACCTCTTGGGGTTGTAATTCGCTGACTTTCATATTATTCATGGGTTATTTCCGGTTGTATCATACGCAGGTAACTCTCGGGGTAGGGATAGCGGTGCGGTCCTACGGGATGACCGTATGCATTGCGCTTGAACTGCCCGTTCTCCTCTTTGCGTTGCTGCCCGTCCAGGTATTTGGTTACCAAGTAGATGCCCAATTCTTTCCAAGCAGCGGTGGACGCTTGCGCTTGGTCGCAGGCGTATTGGGTCAGGAAAGCGGTTGTCTCTGTGGGGGTCATGGTTGCCACTTCGGCATCTATAGTCGGTACGGCGGCATTGAACTTCTCTTCCCATGCCCGCTGCACCTTTTGGATATCGGGTATCATCGCCGATGATTTGGTATATGCCCAGTTGGCAACCAGGTTGTATATCCACCAGGCGGAGGTGGGGGAGTAGGTATAGAGGTCGCCGTTTCCCTCACGGAAGCACTCGGGAATATCGGTGATACGGCAATACATCGGCACATACAGGCTTGTGGCGGCATCATCCACGCCGAACCAGAAGATACCCCCCGCCTTGGCACTTTCATAACCGCGCATTTGGGCGACAAACGACCATGCCGTCTGCTGCGTGGCGGTAGGACGCTCGTACCAGTATCTCACCGAATCCAGCTCAAAAGACAGGCTGCCATGGCGCAACTTGCTATGCCACGGTCCGGCGTCTATGCCCTGCGTGATATCCAAAGGCGTTCCCTCATATTGGTCGCGCATACAGTCTTTCAGTTCCTGTGCGCTCACTTTGTGATTGGGTCGGATATAAAGCGGCATGCGCGTACCGGCATCTTGCCCGTTGGTAGCAAGGAAAGTCTTACCCGAAGCAAAGTCAAAATACGCGTCCATATCTTCGGAAAAGTGGCGGAAGAACGACCATACGCGTGCTTCACACACAAACAAGCCCGTGAAATCGTATGGGTTATACGCCTCTTGGAAATTAAAATCCTTGTCTTTTCCCTCAAAATAGCCTTTCTCACGGGCGAATTTTACCACATCTTTGCTCCACATACAATTCGCCTTATCCTTGAAATTGATGGTGGTAGTGCGGCATTGATTGGCGTGCGCGGCAATGCAATCGTCGGGGATACGCGTAGCCACCCATACCGCACCTTTCTGCCCGGGACCTTTGCCAATCAGGTCCATAATCCATATCTCATCAGGGTCGCCTATCGAGAACGACTCGCCTCCGGACGCATAGCCGTATTCAGCCACCAACGAGGTCATGCACGCTATTGCCTCACGGGCAGTCTTACAACGCTCTAAGGCAATGTAAATCAGACTACCGTAATCAATACCCACTGTGTCTTCCAACTCGGGACGACCGCCCCAGGTTGTCTCGCCGATGGTGAGTTGATGTTCGTTCATATTGCCCACCACCGAATAGGTGTGGCTCACTTGGGGGATACTGCCCAAGGGGCGACCGGTATCCCAGTCGCGTACCTCGCGCATAGCCCCTTTGGGGTAATCGGCAGCGGGACTGAAATGTAGAAAACCGTAGAACGAATAACTGTCTGCCGCATACGAAATCATTGTGCTGCCGTCTGCCGAAGCGTCTTTGCCGACTAAGAAATTGGTGCAGGCAAATCCTGCTGCACAGGCACTGCATAGTGCCCATAGTAAGAATGTCTTTTTCATTGTAGGGTTATCGTTGTCAATATGTTGTCTATTCTATGTGCATACGCCCGTCCACGCGTGCTTGCACGGTCTTCACTTGGCGGATGTAGTCAATATACAAATCGCGTATTTTCTCTTCGGAACGCCAAATGTCTATGTAGCGTGCCAATGGTTCAATATGGTCGTTGCCTTGGCTCAGGTAATCGCTTGTGGCGACCTTGTAGTAGGCAGCGGGTACGATATTCTTGCCGTCAATCGTGGCTTGGGTTACCTTGCCGTTGCGGGCTTGCATGCGCAGCCCTGCCACGCCTTCACCGCCCAACTGTGCAAAGGTTTGGCATAGGTTCAGCACCTCTTCGCCTGTTAGGGTCAGTACCACTAACTCGTTGTCAAAAGGCATCAGTTCAAACACATCCTTGTAGGTAATATCGCCTGCCGCCCACTCGCAACGCATACCGCCTATGTTGCTTACCGCCATATCCACCCCATCGGTATAGCGTTGCCGTGCCATTGCCAAGAGGGCATCACACGCCCAGTTGAGCATAGTGCATTCGGGTTTGTGGATGGTCAATGCCTTCGGCGCATAGCCGATAGGGATATTCAATTCCGCTTCCAACTGTTCCTTTATCGGTTGTAAAAAGGATAGGTAACCGCTGTCCTGCACCGCGTCCAAGGCGCTGTCTATCATCACCATCTCACCGCGACTCTCCACCACGCGCATCGGCTTGTGGCACGCCACGCATATCGTGCAACAGCACAGAAACAGAATGCCTTTGGCAAACGAATTCCATTGGATTATCATAGCCATGTCCTATTTTTCGGCAAAGGTAATCAAAACTCCCTGAAAAACCAAAATAATACACACATTTTGCTCCTGTATCTTTGGGACATATTTGCTGCGATTGTCGGATAAACTTCTTCATTTTCTTGCGGACACGCAAAAATGGCAGTACTTTTGCAGAGTGAATACAATGCCTGTATTCGCAAAGACATAACATAATGTGTTTAACGGACGCTGGTTTTGACGAGTAGAAACTTCGCAACTTTCCACATTTTCCTCAGAGCAAGCAACGAAGACCGCCTCCGTATTGTATGAATTCTCATACGGCTCATTTTGTCCCTCCCCTCACCGAACCCCGCGCCTACCAACTCTTCGACAAACTCATTCAAGCCGACTATTCCCGGTAGCAAAAACAAAATCCCCAAATTTATTTTGCCATTTTACTGCCGAATCCCCAAATTTACTCGTGGAAAATAATACCTGCGTAATCCCCGTTATTTAGGGGACAATCTCGCACATATATCCATACCATATCCATAGCACATCCATAGCACATCCATAGCATTCCCTTACCACATATAACTCTTATAAGGGTTTTGTAGGGTTTTTACACGGCTATATTTTGACTGAATAGTCATTTTTCAGACTGCAAAATAAACATTACATCTCATTTTGATGCGGTTGACCCGCTGTAACCTTCCGGTTGTTGCATAATTCGCGGAAATACTGTAACTTTGCACCCCAATGCATGGTGTTTGGCGAACAATAGGACTATTAGGAATTTGCGCGGTGGTGCTGCCTGCCTCGCTATGGGCGCGCACGCCTAACCGCGACAGTCTCCCCAATCGCTGGTATGCACCCCATGAGAATATCCTGTCTATTAACTATGGCGGTCTGTGGCAACAAGACCAATATCTCAGCCCGCTACGCTACACGGGGCAGCAGGTTGGGGTTGGCAATGCGTGGTGGCAAGGCTTTCGCGCGGCTTCAAGTGTTGATACGCTATCGCATTCTATTTTCGGTTCGTGGCGGAATACGGGGAATATCCATGCTCAATTGGGTTGGGCATACACTGCTACGCACACCAACAGCCTGTATGCCTTGGCACTTTCGGGCGGGTGGGGAGCGCATTATGTGTGGGCTTTTCGGCGGGCAGGTGTGGAATTATTTTTAGGTCCCTACCTGAGTTTTGATTGGATGGGGCGAATGCACAGCAGCAATGTGAACAAACCCTATTCGATGGATATTGCACTTGACCTCTGTGCTATGGCGGGGGTGGCTTGGGCTTTTCGGGGGAAACATACGAGTTACCGCTTGCGCTATATCGTACAGACCAACTTGATAGGCGTGGATTTCCTCCCGGACTATTGGCAGTCTTATTACGAACTCTCGGAGGGTGTTAGCGGCAATATCCGTTGTAGCGGTATGTGGAACCATCGCCTGTTGCGCCACCAACTCACTTGGGATATGCAGTTTCTCCGTTCCACATGGCGCTTGGGGGTCAAGCACGAATATCTCGAATATGGCGAGCCGCAGATGATGTTCTCGCGTGAACAAGTCAGTGCGATTGTGGGGTGCGTGTGGCATTATCGTATTCAACCTGCTCATCGGCTATCGGAATGGACATTCTAAAACGCATATTGCTTTTCTGCCTGTCGCTCTTTGGACTGTGGGGTTGCACCCATCCGTTCCAAGAGGCGGACGACAACACGCCATTAGGTAATTTCTGCGCCTTATGGCGTATCATCGATGAAAAGTATTGTTACTTGGACGAGAAACAGGTGGACTGGGACTCGGTCTATACTGTCTATTACCCTCGCTTTGCCCAACTGCAAGTGGAGGATTGGGACGACAACTACACCTACTTCAATCTCCTTGCAGAGCCGCTCAACCTGCTTCAAGACGGACATGTGAATCTCTACTCGTGGTTCGATGTTTCCGCTTGCAAGACATGGTACGAGGGTTATCCCGCGAACTACAACAGCCAAATCCTCACGCGCTACTACCTGACCGGTTATCATCGTGCAGGAGGACTGCTGTACCAACGCATCAAGGGTGATTCCATCGGCTATATTTACTACGGTTCTTTCTCTGACAGTTTCTCTTCTGCGAATCTCATCTCGGTGCTTAACCATTTCCGTTCCTGCTACGGCATTGTCTTGGATGTCCGCAATAATGGGGGCGGCGACCTTACCAACGCCTATAAATTGGCAGCCCCCTTCTTCACGCACGATACAATCGTTGGCTACTGGCAACACAAATCCGGAGCGGCACACGATGCATTCTCTTCTTTAGAACCTATGCGCTTGGAGGACACGAAAGGCTATTGGAAACGCCCGGTTATCGTGCTGTGCAACCGCCATAGTTATTCGGCTACGAATTTCTTTGTAAGCCTTATGCGCTACGCCGACAACAGCCTTGTCGTGGGAGGAAAAAGCGGAGGTGGAGGAGGTATGCCGCTCAGTTACGAACTCCCCAATGGCTGGTTGGTGCGTTTCTCTTCCGTGCGTATGTTCGACCGTGCCATGCAGAGCATTGAGCCGGGAATTGTTCCCAATGTTGAGGCGACGCTGATATCGGACGACAAAGACGATATTATTGAAACCGCTGTACAACTTATTTTTCGTGCGTATGAACAACCGTCCCACAATCATTGAGGTGAAAGACCTCTATAAATCTTTCGGTCCGCTTGAGGTGCTGCGAGGGGTTAATCTCACGGTGCAGCAGGGCGAGATAGTCAGTATCATCGGCAAGAGCGGTGCCGGCAAAACCACGCTTTTGCAGATGATAGGCACCCTCGACCGTCCTGATAGCGGCACCATTTGCATACACGGCGTGGATGTACTGGCTCTGCGTGAGAAAGCCCTTGCCGAGTTCCGCAACAAGCACATTGGTTTTATCTTCCAGTTCCACCAACTCTTACCCGAGTTTACCACCCTTGAGAATGTGATGATGCCCGCACTCATCGGTCGTATGGACTATGCGGCAGCCCGCAGTCGTGCCACGATGCTGCTTTCCGATTTGGGGTTGAGCGAGCGATTAACGCACAAGCCGGCACAGTTGTCGGGGGGCGAGAAACAGCGTGTAGCGGCAGCCCGTGCCATAATGATGTCGCCCGATGTCATTTTGGCGGACGAGCCGAGCGGCAGCCTTGACGAGGCAAACAAACACGAACTGCACCGCCTCCTCCGCCACATGCGTGCGCAGTATGGGCAGACTATTATCATCGTAACGCACGATAAGGAATTATCCGAGATCAGCGACCGTATTTTAGAAATGAAAGATGGCAAAATTTAAGTCTCGTTGCCTGTTGGTTGGGGTGGGCATATCGGCTATCCTGACCGCCTGCGGAAAATCCGATGTGTATTTCCCGTCAGATGTTCCCGATGTTTCCGTTGAAATCGTGCGTTTTGACAGTGCATTGCTGTCTGTGCGCACAGACAGTCTGGCACATGATGTGCGGAATTTATATGCCGCTTATCCCGAATTTATGCCGCTCTTTGTAGAGGGGGTATTGGACATACCAGCTTCCGATACGGCTTTCCTCTGCACGCAATTATCCGCTTTTCTCACCGATACCGTCTTTGGGTTTGCGCAGACCAACCAACTCGTGCGTACCCGCTTTGCCGATATACGACCCATCCGCTCCGAATTGCAATCAGGTTTCAGTCGTATACACTATCTCTATCCAAATCTTCCGATTCCAACGGTTTATCTGTTTGTATCGGGGTTCAATTCCTCCCTGTTCTCCTACTCTGATTGGATAGCGGTTGGCGTGGATATGTACTTGGGTAGCGACTACCCCAATTACACCCGCGTGGTGTATGAATACCAAAAGCAAACCATGCGTCCCGAATGTATTGCCACCGATGTGTTGAGCCTGTATGTGGCGCAGAATATCCCGTTCACAAGCCGTTCCAACCGCCTGTTGGAGCAGATGATTTATCGGGGCAAGCAAATGTGGCTGCTCAGCCGTCTGTTGCCCGACCAACCGGACTATGAGATTATGGGCTATACGCCGGCGCAATGGCAGTGGTGTGAACGCTACGAGCGCGATATTTGGAACCATATTATGGATCGCCGCGACCTCTTCCGCACGGAATCCGCAGTCCTTTCTTCCTATATCAACGACGGACCCTTCACGGCAGAGGTCAGCCAAGAGTCCCCCGGACGCTTGGGGACATGGGTTGGTTGGCGGATCGTGGAGAGTTATATGCGCCATAATTCTTCCGTTTCCATCCAGCAATTGATGGCCAATGGAAATGCCCAACAGATATTAGAGCAGAGTTATTACAAACCATAGTTGATATGAATCGTTCTGATTTTCCCATACTTTGCGAGTCGGTGCATGGGTGCCCCTTGGTCTATTTGGACAATGCCGCCACCACGCAGAAACCCCAACAGGTACTTCAAGCCCTTCAAGAGGCATACACCCATTGGAATGCCAATGTCCATCGGGGCGTACATCACCTCAGTCAGGTAGCCACGCAACACCATGAAGAGGCACGCCAACAGGTGGCTGATTTCCTCCATGCACACTCCACCCGCGAGATTATCTTTACGCGCGGCACCACCAACAGCCTTAATGTATTGGCTTTCAGTTTCGGTGAAGCCTTTGTGCAGGAAGGCGATGAAATCGTGATAACGCAGTTGGAACACCACTCCAACATTGTCCCATGGCAAATGCTCTGTGAGCGCAAACATGCCACACTTCGTGTGCTGCCGCTACGCGCTGACCTGTCGTTGGATGTGGAGGCGTTACCGGCTCTGCTCAACGAGCGCACCCGTTTGGTGGCGGTGGCGCATGTGAGCAATGTTCTCGGTATCATCAACCCGATTGCCGATATTATCCGTATCGCCCATGCCGCAGGCGTTCCCGTGTGTGTGGACGGTGCACAGTCGACACCGCACCTGCCGGTCGATGTATCAGCACTTGACTGTGATTTCTTTGTCTGCAGTGCCCACAAGATGTATGGTCCCACCGGCTTGGGGATATTGTACGGTAAAGAGCAGTGGCTCAACCGCTTACCACCGGCAGAGGGAGGTGGCGAGATGATTGAGCATGTCCGTTTCGAGCATACTACTTACAATGCGCTTCCCTATAAGTTTGAAGCAGGAACGCCCGATTTCATCGGTACTTATGCCTTCGGACAAGCCCTTCAATACATGCAGTCTATCGGCATGCAGACTCTTGCGTCCTACGAGAACGACCTCACGGTCTATCTCGAGCAGCAACTCAGCCGTATCGACCGTGTGCGTGTCTATGCGCCGCATCTGCCCAAGGCGGGGGCGGTGTCGTTCAATGTCTTCCGTGCAGACGGACAACTCATTCACCCCTTTGATGTCGGCGTTTTGCTTGACCAGCAGGGAGTTGCTGTCCGCACCGGACACCATTGTGCCGAGCCGCTGATTGATTACTTGGGTGTACCGGGCACATTGCGGGCCTCATTGGCGCTTTACAACGACACTGCGGACATCGATGCTTTGGTGCAAGCCCTGCAGCGTGCCATTCCCATGTTATCGTGATGTTTAAGTTGCAGCGAATAGTGTATCTGCTCTTTGCGCTGGGAGTGATGGGTGCGCCGTGCGTGCGGGCATGCGATACGCTTTGTATCGTTTCCTACAATGTGGAGAATCTCTTCGATAACCGCCACGACACGCTCCGCCATGATCTCGATTTCACCGCACAAGGATGCTATCATTGGACCTATCGCCGCTTCCAAAACAAGGTGGAACATATCGCGCAAGTTATCGTGAGTATAGGAGGGTGGGAGGCTCCCGTTGCAGTCGGGTTGTGCGAGGTGGAGAACGAGCGTTGTTTGCGCAGTCTGTGTTGGCATTTGCGCTTCTACCGCTACAAATTTATCCACTACGAAAGTCCCGATGAACGCGGCATTGATGTGGCGTTGCTCTACGATAGTACCCGTTTCCATATCCTTCATAGCGAGCCGATACCCGTTCCGTTGCCTGCTACCACCACGCGCGATATCCTGTATGTCCGTGCCGTGTTGCCTTCTGCCGACACACTCCATACCTATGTCTGCCACCTCCCTTCGCAGGCAGGCGGTGTGGCCGAAACGGCGCACAAACGCGCCATTGCCAAGCATATCCTCCAAACCCATATCGACAGTATCCTTCTTGCCGCCCCCGCTGCCCGTATCCTCGTCATGGGCGATATGAACAGCGAGCCTGCCGACGACTTGCGCGGCATGCACAACCTGATGTGTATGGCCAATTTTTCCCTGTTTGCTGCGGCGGGTACGCATAAATACGAGGGGATTTGGTCGTATCTCGACCAGTTCTATGTGTCGTCTTCCTGGCTTGCCCGTACCTCTTTTTCTGTTTTCTCACCGCCGTGGCTTTTGGAGGAGGACACGCGCTTCTCGGGCATGCGTCCGCGTCGCACATTTCGGGGGCGCCGTTACCAAAACGGCTACTCCGACCACCTGCCGGTTATTCTCCGTTTCTGCCCGTAGCCGCAGCAAAAAAGCACCTCCTTTTCGATGGATTTTTGCATATCTACGGGCAAATGTGTAACTTTGCCGCACTTTTGACAACGCAATGATATGAAGACTCTCAAACTCATTCAGTCTGACCCCTACTTGCAGCCTTTCAGCCGTGCGATACAGGCACGCTACGAATATGCCCTTACCCGCGAACACGAACTCACCCAAGGGCGACCCTTGAGCGATTGGGCCAACGGCTATCTGTATTTCGGCTTGCACCGTACTTCCAGCGACTGGACGCTGCGCGAATGGGCACCCAATGCCACAGCCATCTATATTTTGGGCGATTTCAACGGGTGGAAGAAGAGCGAAGACTACCGCTTGCAGCCGATAGGCAATGGCGTTTGGGAAGCCAACCTCCACGAAAACCAAATACACCACGGGCAACTCTACAAACTGCTTGTTGAGTGGCAAGGCGGTTGGGGTGAGCGTATTCCGTCCTATGCCACGCGCGTGGTGCAGGACGAACAGACCAAGATTTTCTCGGCGCAAGTATGGAATCCCGCCCCCTATGCGTGGCAACACAAAGCAACGGCATGCCGCAAGGGTACCGGTCTTCCCAAGAAAGGCGAGGGGTTGTATATCTACGAGTGCCATATCGGCATGTCCAGCGAGGAGGAGAAAGTGTCCTCCTACGACGAGTTCCGCCGTACCGTCTTGCCGCGTGTCCATTCGTTGGGGTATAACTGCCTGCAAATCATGGCGGTACAGGAGCATCCCTACTACGGCTCTTTCGGTTACCATGTGTCGAATTTCTTTGCGGCGTCAAGCCGTTTCGGCACGCCCGAAGAACTCAAGCACCTCATCGATGACGCGCACGGCATGGGCATTGTGGTGATTATGGACATCGTCCACTCCCATGCCGTCAAGAACGAGCGCGAGGGGTTGGGCAATTTCGACGGCACGCCCTACCAGTACTTCCATGCGGGCGCACGCCGCGAACATCCCGCGTGGGACAGCCTTTGCTTCGATTACCACAAGAACGAGGTGCTCCATTTCCTGCTCTCCAACTGCAAGTTCTGGTTGGATGAGTACGATTTCGATGGATTCCGTTTCGACGGTGTAACCTCCATGATGTACCTCAGCCACGGCTTGGGCGAGGACTTTATGAACTACGCCAATTACTACAACGGCAACGAGGACGGCGATGCCATCTGTTACCTCACGCTGGCGAACAAACTCATCCACGAGGTCAAGCGCAACGCCATCACCATTGCCGAGGATATGTCGGGCATGCCCGGCTTGGCGTGTCCGCAGAAAGACGGCGGTATGGGCTTTGATTTCCGTTTGGCGATGGGTATTCCGGACTTTTGGATCAAATACATCAAGGAGGTGAAGGACGAGGACTGGAAGGCGGGGCATATCTTCTACGAGATGACAAACCGCCGCCAAGACGAGCGGACGATCTCCTACGCCGAAAGCCACGACCAGGCTCTTGTCGGCGACAAAACCATCATCTTCCGCTTGTGCGACTCCGACATGTACTGGCATTTCGAGCATGGGCACGCCACCTACATGGTGGACCGCGGCATAGCGCTCCACAAGATGATACGCCTCATCACGGCTTCCACCATCAACGGGGGCTATCTCAACTTCATGGGCAACGAGTTCGGGCATCCAGAATGGATTGATTTCCCGCGTCAGGGCAACGGCTGGAGTTACAAGTATGCCCGTCGGCAGTGGAGTTTGGTGGACAATCCGAACTTCTACTACGCCGACCTCAACCGCTTCGACGAGGCGATGGTTCATCTCTTGCGCCGTGAGGTTTTGCCGGTCAAGGACGCACAGGGCACGCATCTGCCGTGGATCGACAAACTCTTCGACAACGAGGGCGACCAAGTTGTGGCTTTTGCGCGGGGCGACCTTGTCTTCATCTTCAATTGGAACGGGCAGCAATCCTTCCCCGACTATGGCATTCCCGTCTTGGCAGGCAAATACCGTGTCTTGCTGAACACCGATGCCAAGGAGTTTGCTGGTTTCGGCTTGGCGGACGACAGTGTGGAGCATTTCACCCAACCCGACCCCGCCTATCTCGCGGATGGCAAAGGGTGGCTTAAACTCTATCTTCCCGCCCGCAGCGCAGTGGTATTGAAAAAACAGTAAATCAACAGGATATGAGACTTATCATTCAACCCGATTATGACCTGCTCAGTGAATGGGCAGCCAACTATGTAGCCCATCGTATCAACGAGTTCGCGCCCAAGGAGGGTACGCCGTTTGTCTTGGGTTTGCCCACAGGTTCTTCGCCGCTCGGCATGTACCGCCATCTTATTCGGCTCCACCGGGAGGGCAAGGTCAGTTTCCGCAATGTCGTAACCTTCAATATGGACGAGTATGTGGGTATTGCGGAAGATCACCCCGAGAGTTACCACAGTTTTATGTGGAACAATTTCTTCTCGCATATTGACATCCGCAAGGAGAATGTCAATATCTTGAATGGCAACGCCGCGGATTTGGCAGCGGAGTGCGCCCGTTACGAGGCGAAGATAAAGAACTACGGGGGTATCAAACTCTTCCTTGGCGGCATCGGACCGGACGGTCATATCGCTTTCAACGAGCCGGGCTCATCGCTCACCTCGCGCACCCGTATGAAAGAACTGACCACTGACACCATCATCGCCAACTCGCGCTTTTTCAACAACGATGTCAATTTGGTACCCAAGACGGCACTCACGGTCGGTGTCGGAACGATTATGGACGCCGAGGAGGTGCTTATCATGGTAAACGGGCATAACAAGGCGCGGGCGTTGCAGCACGCGGTGGAGGAGCCTATCTCGCACATGTGGACGATTTCGGCTTTACAGATGCACCCGCACGGGATTATTGTCTGCGACGAAGCCGCCTGTGATGAACTCAAGGTCAGCACCTACCGGTATTTCCGCGACATCGAGCGCAACAACCTTGCGCCTGCCGCCCAACTCTGACACCCTCCGTATCCTGCGCAGGCACGCTTGTTGCAGGGTGCTGTTTCCACGGATAGGGCGCGTTGAGGTTTGAACTATGCCCCCACCACGCCAAAACTATGCCAAGCGGATTGCCACAATGAGAAGTGGCAGTCCGCTTGTCTTCTCTCTCACCCTCCTCTCTCCCTCCTCCCACTCCCCCCCCACCAACTCCTATCTGCCTTCTCTCCTATCTGCCTTCTCTCCTATCTGCCATCTCCCCTTAATCTCCTCCAATCCTCTTCCTATTCCTACCACCACCCTCTCCCTGCCTCCTTTTATGCCCCTGTCATATCCTGTTGTTGGTTGGCTGCTTTTTTGGACTTCGTACTAAACATGGTTGATTACCCCAATTACGGAAACGCATACCCCAATTACCGATACGAAATCCCACATCTTGGACATACCGGAAATAGGTTGTACTTTTGCGGCGGAAAAAGATACTACCCCGCCTCACAACGCCAAGAATCCACCCCGCAAAAAGACAATCTACCCCAAAACAACTCACAAGCAAACGAAAGACATTCATTCGATTATGAGAAAAATACTCGTCATACTATTCCCCCTATTGGCAGGCAGCGCAGCAGCGACATCCGCCCAATACCCATCCCCCACCACCGCAGCGACATCTGCTCCCTTCCCCGCCGAGCAGCCCGCCTATTCGGACTCCATTCCCGAGGTGGTCGTTACGGGCGCACGCAGCCGCACGGACATCCGCCATCTCTCTG
>CAVGOI010000021.1:0-36651 GCA_963630875.1 Mycobacteriaceae bacterium
CCTAACTCCGGCATACCATACAAAATAGTCAACCTAATTTAGGACAAGACACCCCACATCCTCCCCGTTTCAGTATCGGGTTGTTAACGGGTGATTAACGGGTGATTAACGGGTTGTTAACGGGTTGTTAACGGGTGATTAACGCGTACTTATCGGGTTATCAACGGGTTAGTCAGATATTCCGATTAAGACCTTACCGATACCTCGGCCTACCCCACCCCACGGACTACGCAAGTAAAAAGCAACTTTTTTCACAAAACATTTGTGTAGTCAAATTAATTGCTGTACTTTTGCACCGAAAACATTGTGCAAAACCCATAAAAAACGCGCTTGCCGCATTATCAACACAAACACAATATTAACTATTTAACAACATTTCCATGAGAAAAAAGTTATGTTTAGTTGCCGCATTGGTCGCAGTTGCGCTGGTGGGCTGTAAGAAACAGCAGTCAGAGTTGGAGTTTGACACCATCAAAGAGACGGCTGTTGTTTCGGGGCGTGCTACCTACAGTTTAGGTGTGGACACGCTGTCCAACGACTATGTAGCCGAGGTCATCAAGCCGGCTGCGGGTAGGATGGTATATATCGATGTGCCGAAATCGGCATATCTGTCGGGTTCGCAAGGAACCAAGCAGTTCACAGGTGTCGTGGACAGTATGGGTTATTTCAAGATTGAAGTGCCTGTAAAATCCAATGGCATTGCGGGTGCCACGCTTCGCTACGAAGAATTCACGGCAGAGCGTGCCGCTTATTTGAAGATGGAGAACGGCAAGCCCGTGTTTGAGGTACGGATGTGCAAGTTCGAGACGCCGTCTGCTGTTGCCGCACTGCCGACCTTGATGCCGGGTGCCAACAAAATTGGCGATGAGAAGGACCTGCGTTACGACTACAGCATCATCGACATGAAGGACTACAGCGAGAAGGCTATCTTCTCGGGCAGTCTGCTGTTGCCTTACGAGACGGGTTACTGCACGGGGGCTTATCGGAACGCGGCGAACTGCAAGGTCGAAATCACCCTGCAGGACGGCGAAGACATTGAGGAGGTTGGTGCTACCGATGCTCCGAAATTCACCTACGGCACCATGACCGATGCCAATGGCGCGTTCTCGTTGAATCTTCCCATCAAGAACCTGCGCAAGGGCTTTAAGATTGAGGAGGTAGTGGTTGTACCCACAGGCGAAGCCACTTTCACCCACTATGTGGACATTGCAGGCAAGAGTGTACAGGTGAGCGGTGCCTACAAACTGCGCGAGGCAACCATCACCGACGGCAATATCCTGGACAACATTGCGGCTGCGGTATCGGAAGTAACTGACGGTATCGCCTGTGCCATTGGCACAGTGCCCCTCAAATTCGTGCCGGGCTATGTAAACGGCATCGTGGACGGTATCAAGCCGCCGGTATGGAACGAGGATTTGGCGGGCTGGGTATTTGCCGAGAACGCTTTCAAGAACCTGCAGGGCAAGGCGACGCTGACCGGTTCGGTGGCTTTGGCGCAAGAGGATGCTTTCGGTATCGGTTCCTACGGCAAGAGTGCGCAATGCATCACCATTCGCGGTGCTGCCACCCCCTACGACAGAGACTTTGTCGTGCTTACCCAAGCGGACGGTACATTTGCCTTTGAGATACCCGTTGAGCAGGACAATATCAACCCGGGAACAGCGTTCTCGGTCGAGTTGGTACAGCCCGTTTCTATCGCTTTCACGCACTACAAAGACCTCAACAAGTCGGTCGTGCTGAAAGAGGGGCAATACAACGAAACTTTCGCGCTTCGGGATGCCGAGGCGGATTGGAACGAGTTGGGCGACTTCTATTACGCCTTCGCACCGGCCACCGCACCTTCCACCTACACAACAAACCTCGCAGGTTGGTTTAAGGCATACGATAACGACCAAATCTACACCGCCTCCACGACCATCACGGCGAAGGTCTTTGTGGCGAAAGAAACCGCTTACGCAACGGGTTCCTATGTCGGAGCAGCCGGTCATCGTGTAAAAGTTACGGTGGACTATGGCACACCGATTAACGGAACGGGAGCCTCCACGGCGGAGTTGGTAGCTCCTGTGGCATCCAACGGTACCTTTACCGTAACGATTCCCGCCAAGAGTACCACTTCCGAGTACACGGCAGATAATTTTACCTTGGAGGACGACCAAGTGGAAGACTTTATGCACTACATAAAGGGCGGAAAGACACGCAACCTTACCGGCTCTTATAGTGCAGCCTACAAGTTTGAGGACAAAGACGCGGACTGGAACAACAAATACACGCTCTACTACGAGTTCGCACCGACCGGTATCGTGGACTCCTATCACCCCAACCTTGCCGGCTGGTACAAGAAAGACGGTTACGAAGCCACCCTCACGGCATCGGGTAAGGCGTATATCGGCGTGGAGAAATCCTTCGGTGTCGGTGAATACCAAGCCGCAAAGGACGAGGTTATCACGGTCAATGTAGCAGAATTGAGTGCGGATCTCCAAGTGCCTGTAGCCGCCAACGGTATCTTTACGGTATCCATACCGGCGAAGTTCACCACCGACGAGTACACCCTCACGGCAAGCACCGGTACTGCTGCCGATATAGACGACTTTATCCACTACAAAGCCGAGGGCAAGAAGATGGCACTGACGGGCAAGTATCAGCCCGAGTCACCGGTAAAACCGGCGGATGCCAAGTGGAACGAAATGGGAACTTACTACTTCAAGTTCGATAACACAGGTACATCGGTAGCTTCCACCTACACCAAAGACCTTGCAGGGTGGATTGTAGTACCCTCAACCTTCACGAACATGGACGCAGACGCTACGGGTACCATCAAGTTGGCGGCGGAGAGCGGTTTCTGGAAAGGAACCTACGAGGCGTATGCCAACAAGCGTGTGGAAGTGAAATACAACTTGAGCGGTAAAACCATCACGCAGGTTGTACTGACTGACCAAGACGGTGCTTTCACTTGCAAGACCTACCGCGAATTCGGGGATGACGCACCGGCTGTAGCCGTAAAACCCTTGGATATCACAGACATCAAGGATTTCCAACACTACTACCATGTAACCTC
Source organism: Mycobacteriaceae bacterium (assembly GCA_963630875.1). Taxonomy (GTDB): domain Bacteria; phylum Bacteroidota; class Bacteroidia; order Bacteroidales; family Paludibacteraceae; genus Colicola. Next base: position 3,056 of record CAVGOI010000021.1, read on the forward strand.
ACCGGCAGTGATGAATGTAGAGGGTTCGTATTCACTCAAAATCACGGACAAGGCACCGGCCGCAGCATGGAATGTGACGGGTACACACTACTATAAATTCACGCCGACCTCATCGCCGGAAGACTGGAAAGACAATCTTGTGGGCTGGTATGTTGTGCCGCAGAAGAAAGGTACCGCCAACTTTGCGCTGTATGCCCAAAAGGCCTATCTGACAACGGCGGCTACCAACCACGAAGCCAAGTGGACGAATGCCGGAAATATAAAAGCGTATGTTACCATAGGTTCGCAAACTTTCGCTATGGCGGTATCAGGACGCAACCTCACATTCTCGATGCCTACAGCGGACGAGATTGAAGTAGGTAGCACCACGATGACGGTTACCATACGATTGGAGGATGAGACGGGCAACAACACTGCCTTCACCTTCTACGAGGATCCCACAAAAGCCAACTCCACCATTATCTACGGTAACTACCGGAATGCGAACAATGTAAATTCACGAGTCCTTACGGCAGAAACCGGCAACAAGTTTGAACTCAAAGAGGCGGCGAAATGGCTCTTTATACCGAACTCTCCTGCACCAACCGGTTGGAGTGTGTATTCATGGGATGTAACGGAGGAGATATAATCGAAACGGATGGTAGTATCCCTTAAGTTGATAGATTATGAAATACAGTAAGATATTATTCACAATGGCTCTGTCGCTCATAGTGGCGACAGCAGCCTTTGCTGAGAAGGCAAACCGGCCTACGCCCGAAGAGCGTGGCAATGCCGACTATGCTTCGTGGCTTCCGGTCAAGGGTAACTTCTCGGTGGGCTTCTCGTTGGACCCCGTTGCCACCTTTGTGGGCAATATGTTTGCCAACGGGCAGGGACGCGTTAACGCGTTGTCGAACCTGGCAGGCGAGCCTTTATTGAGCCAGCAGTTGGAGGACCGGCTCGGACGACCGATGGCTTCCATTATGGGGACCTATATGCTCACCGACCGGTTTGGAGTGCGGGCAAATATCGGCTTCGGCTATAGCACGAAGAAGACCAACTATTATGTCTTGGACGATGCAGCACGCCTCGATGATCCGTGGAGTACCAAGCAGGTTATCGACTCGAAAAAGTACAACAATATCTCGGGTAGTATCGCCTTGGGCGTAGAGTATCGCGTGGGCAAACGCTTGCCGGTACAAGGTGTCTTCGGTGGCGGGCTGAACTATATGTTCGGCAACATCAACCGCACTTACAAGTACGGAAACGCCATTACCGAACTCAACCAGGAGCCCTCCCAAAACGCGGCTATGCCCGCATGGGTTGATGCACCGACCTTTTCCAACAACCAATTCCTCCGTGCGCGTGTCTTATCCGAAACGCAGGCGGACCTCATTCACCTGTTCGGTTTGTATGGGAGTGTGGGAATAGAGTGGTTTGTCGCCCCTAAGATAGCCTTAGGCGCGAATGTGAACTTGGCGTTGTACTATGAGGTAAATCCTTCCCGTGCTACCGTGTATGAAGGTTGGAACCGCATTACGGAAGCCCGCGAAGACTATACCGAGTTGGTCAGCCCCGCTGCACACGGTTTCCATTTCGGCACCGACAACATCGGCGCCAACCTCTACCTCAACTTCTATTTCTAAGAGGATAAGTAAGCAAATGGAATGACCCAATAGCCTGAATAGACTAAACAGGCTGAATAGTCCGACTACAGATACCGTCCGAGGGGTTTCTCTCGGACGGTATTGTTATTCAGACGATTTGCATAAGTCGTTCCCGAAACGCCTCCGGCGTAAGGTTTGCAATCTCTCTTTCACCTTCCTGTATATAGCGTTTTTGTAGTGCAACCTTTCAAGTATGTACAAAGTTTTCGCAGAACGGGGTGAAACCGATACTTGCGATATTATTCAGCAGTAATCTCTACCACATAACTCACCAAGGTGTGTGCAGTCAGCACCCCAGTACGCTGTCTACACAATGGAGAATGCCACTAAAGATATGGACAAATAATAATTTTGTCCTTTTATGAGTAAAGGGAAAGTACAGGAAACAAGGATTTTGGTATGATTTTTGCGGCGAAAAAGGTAGGGGAAGTTGGAAATTAAAAAAGAATACACTATTAAATGCTATTATTATGATATCCAAAAAGTTAGAAGAGGCTATCAATGCCCAAATCAATGCAGAACTATGGTCTGCTTACCTGTACTTGAGTATGTCCGCTTACCTGCACCGTAAAGGATTTACCGGAATGGCTAACTGGTTTATGGTGCAATTCAAAGAAGAACAAGACCATGCCATGATTTTCTACAACTACCTGCAAAGCCGCGGCGGCAATGTACGCCTTGCGGCTATCGACAAAGTGGAAACCGAATGGGCTAATCCGCTCATCGTATTTGAGAATACCTTGGCACACGAAAAGAAAGTTACCGGACTGATTAACAACCTGATGGATATTGCCGTACAGGAAAAAGACTACGCTGCCCAATCCCGCCTGCAATGGTTTATCGACGAACAGGTGGAGGAAGAGGAAAGTGCTTCCGACATTATTCAAAAACTCAAATTGCTGAACGGCAATACCTACGGTATGTATGTGCTTGACCGCGAGTTGGCTGCGCGTACCTACAAGCCCGCCGCACTGTTGGAGACCGAAAATTAGAGGTTGCATATCTGCGCAAATAGCACTACCTTTGCGCAGTGAATGCGTGTGTTGAATATATTGTCTCAGCGTTGGACGGGTACTACCCCCGCGAAGAGGCGCGTGAGTTGGCGTATTGGATAATCGAAGAGGAAACTGCCTGCAGCCGAACCGATGTGCTGACGAAAGATGTCGGTATTGACAGCGTTCCTCGTATCGAGGAGATTCTGCAACGCCTGCGCCAATACGAACCCATACAATATGTATTCGGTCATACCCTGTGGCTTGGGTTAGACCTGCAAGTTACTCCCCATACACTGATTCCACGCCCCGAAACGGCTGAAGTGGTGGAATGGGTGCTACAGGCGTTTGTACAATCGGATATACGGGTAGTGGATATAGGAACCGGCAGCGGATGCATTGCGTTGGCACTGAAAAAAAACAGACCCGATTGGGAAGTAACGGGTATCGATATAAGCGAAGCCGCCCTGCAAACGGCCTGCGAAAACGGAAAAAGGAATAAAGTGCAGGTGCTGTGGAAACAGGCAGATGTATTGAAAGAAAGTATCGGGTTTTACGACATTGTGGTGAGCAACCCGCCATATATTTGCGAAAAAGAGAAAGCGAAGATAGGTAAGAATGTGCTGTGCTATGAACCGCAGAATGCGTTGTTTGTACCCGACGATAAGCCGTTGCTGTTCTATGAACGGATAGCCGGAATGCGTTGCTGCAAGCACTTGTTCTTTGAAATCAACGAAATATACGGCATGGAAGTGTGTCGACTGCTGCACGATAAAGGATACCGCAATATAGTGTGTAAAAACGATATGTATGGAAAGCAACGAATGGTCTATGGCTGCCTTGACAGCAAAGGCGGAGCACTACTGCGCCAAAGCGGAACACTGCCGTGCTGATGTGCGGCACAAACTGAAAGAATGGGGCGCAACAGAGAAACAGACAGAGGAGATAATTGACGGCTTATATGCGCAGAATTATATAAACGATGAGCGCTATTGCCGTGCCTTTGCACACGATAAACTGCGCTATCAGAAATGGGGACGAAGAAAGATAAAAGCGGCTTTGCAGGCAAAACAGTTGCCAAACAATGCAATAGAGGAGGCTTTGAACGGTGTGGATGAGGAGGAATATGAACAGGTGCTGAAGCGTATTATCGCCGGTAAAAAAGGAAATACGCCGCAACAAATAACGCGCTTCTGCTTGCAACGGGGATTTACAGGACAGGAAATACGAAAGTTCGTCAAAGGGTGCGGGGAGATAGATATATTATAAACAAGAATTCTTTATAGATTTCTTTATTATTATATCCTGTTGAAAAGGTGAAATAAGGGTGTATTGGTTTGTTAACGAGGAAGATAGGGGGTGATGTGAAGTGTTGAATGAATGGTGAAACAGGGGAATAAATGAAGTTATAAGGGAATATGAGTGGAGGAATAACAAGTATGTTTATAAAGTGGTGGATAAGTTATTCTAAGGGTTGATAATGAGGAATATAGAGAATTGGCATAGGGTGGATAGGGAAAGTAAGAGTACTGCGGTTGTCGGATAGTAGAGATTATAACCATTTCTTCAGTTTGAATAAAAGCAAAACAAGAAGCGTAAAGACTACCATCAACCCAATGGCAAACGGATAGCCGAATTTCCAAGTCAGTTCCGGCATATTGACAAAGTTCATACCATACATACTGGCGACCAAAGTAGGCGGTAAGAATATCACATTCACCACAGTGAATATCTTGATGATTTTATTTTGCTCGATGTTTACAAGACCAAGAAAAGTATCCTGCAGGTAGTCCAAACGATCAAAACCAAACCGCGTATAGTCGAAAAGAGAGTTGATATCCTTGATAATCATCGTTAAACGAGGTTGCAGGTCGGAGGGAAAGAAATCACACTTGAGAAAGTTGCTGATAACGCGCTGCTTGTCCATGATATTCTGCCGGATAATGGTTACTTTTTCCTGCAAGTCCTTAATCTGAATCAGAACATCCTCGTCCACATGGTCGCTGGCATTGATTTCCGAAGATAGTTTGGTAATCATATCGGTGGTGTCCTCAATCAAGTCGGCATCCTTTTCCACACGCGTTTCCATAAGCGTTACAAGTACATGATAGCCCGTTGGAAAGTTGCGGGTGTTGATGAACATCTTCTTGACGGTTTCATTAAAACTGCCCAACTCCACACTTCGTGTGGTAACCAATATATTGTTTTTGACAATGAAGTTAACCGGCTCCACCTCAAAGTCATCACGCAGGAAATTGGAGTTGGCAACAATGGAATCGTCCGTTTGAATATACCGGGAGGACATCTCGATTTCTTCCATTTCCTCATCCTCCTGTATGTCTATCTTGAGGAAATCCTCGAGAGCACCCTCTGTTTTGTCGCTGACATCCAATAAGTCAATCCAAATAATATCCTTCTTTTCAATGGTTTGAAGAATGCTTAATGCCTTGGATATCTTGATTTTATCGCGGTCTTTATAGAATATTCTCAGTTCTGCCATGTTTGATTAAATTAGTAAGTTCAACAAATTCATCCACACTCAATTGTTCGGGGCGCTTCGTGAAGATAGGGTCGGCAAGGAGTGGATTTCCTTTTCCCACCAATGGCATCAACGAATTGCGCATCTGCTTTCGACGTTGATTGAAAGCCGTTTTTACAACTTGCTTCATCAATGCCTCATCACAGCCCAATCGTCGTCGATGGTTGCGCGTGAGACGAATGACGGCGGATTTTACTTTAGGCGGTGGAGAAAATACATTCTCGTTGACCGTAAACAGATATTCAATATCGTAATAGGCTTGTAATAAAACACTTAGTATTCCGTAGGTTTTCTTGCCTGGACGCGAAGCAATGCGCTCGGCAACCTCCTTTTGGAGCATACCGGAGCAAACAGAAATACGGTCTTTATACTCCAAGACCTTGAAGAAAATCTGGCTGCTGATGTTGTACGGATAATTCCCGATGACCGAAAATTCTCCGTCAGGATAGAGTTTGTTCAAATCCAACTTGAGAAAATCACCCTCTATGAGATGCAATTCGGGATACCACTCGCGCAGATACGCCACACTCTCCCTGTCTAACTCAACGGCTGTGAGGTTGATAGAAGATTTTTTCAGGAGAAATTGCGTGAGGACACCCATGCCCGGTCCTATTTCAAGAACCGCGCCAATCGAAACGGTTTCAGCAATCCTGCGGGCGACATCGAGGTCGTTCAAGAAGTGCTGACCCAAAAATTTCTTGGGGCGTACTTGTTGCATTCTCTTGGTGATAGTCGTCCATAAAAGTTGGTTTGAGTGGCATCAAATACCCGCAAAGCCGCTACTGCCACAACTTGCATAGTCAAAAAAAAGGCAGTATCTTTGCAGTCGCATCCGATTTTCGGGCGCAAAGGTACTGCTTTCGTTTGATAAATGCAAAGATTGGCACAAATAATCACGGATATCATCCGTTTTTTCTACAAACCTTTTCGCAAAATAGTTCCCGAAGAGTTGTTTCGATATGCGGCGTGTGGAGGTGGAAATATGCTGTTGGATTGGGTGTTGTATTTTGTGATGTACAACTTTGTAGTAGGGCATAATTTGGTGTATATTCCGTTGCATTGCACGGTGTTCGGGCTAAACGAGATATGCATCACGCCGCACATTATGACGCTATGTATCGTGTTCCCGATAACCCTACTTACCGGATTCTGGCTGAATAAATATGTAACTTTTACGCAATCTTCGCTACACGGCGGACGGCAATTGCTTCGCTATGTTCTTATTGTTGTCATAAATCTCGCCATCAACTATGTGGGATTGAAAGTATTGGTGGAGGAAGTAGGCTTGTATCCTACCCCTTCAAAAATGATTGTTACGGTTATGACGGTGATAGTCAGTTTCTTCGGGCAGAAATATTTTTCTTTTCGACGGTAAAAAACTATGGACAAAGGTAAATATTTTGCATGGGAAGAACCTAAATCCAAACCCTACGCTCTTTATATACACGGCTTGGGTTCCAGTGCCAAATCGGGTACAAAGACTTCGTTTGGCAGGTATTTTGACGAATATGAATGGCTTAGCCCCGAGATAAGTCATCATCCCTACGAGGCATTGGAGGTGCTGAATGAATGGACGGCAGCATTTGAGCCTGCACTCGTGGCAGGGACATCGATGGGCGGTATGCTAACGCTCTATGTAGATGCCCCGAATGCCATAAAATTAGCCGTTAATCCTACGGTGGAAATGGAACGGGTGCTGCGGAAATTGGGCTATGGCAAGCACCCTTATAGGCAGGAACGCGAGAACGGAGAAACGGAATTTGTAATCGACGAACCGATGATAAGGCAGTTTATTACTTTCCGTGAAACACACTCAATTGTACACGGAAAACGCGATATAGCCTTATTTTCAACCGATGATGAATTCGTTGGACGGGAAACCAGCAAACGCAATGCCGCTCTGTTGGAGCAAGACGGATGGGAGATTGTGTGGAATGCCAAGTTCGGACATCGCCTCAACGAGCAAGCCGTGAAAGGACTGCTTCATTATTTACAAGACCATCCATAGCGGATAGGTCAGTGTGTGAGGACGACTTCGTCTAAAAGACTGCCGTTGTCTATAAAATAGGTTTGAACACAGAGTGTGTCGGGTGTGAGGGTGATATATTCATACACCCCCCGTCCGGAAGAAACACATTGATTGTGTTTGTCGGTACGATTGGGATAACGCTTGGTGGAAGCATTGGTACCGATATAGACGGTAGGTTTAACATCCCGCAATAGTGCAGCCTTATGTTTCACCGTGCGGCGTGCATAGTTGTGGTCATGCCCCGAAAAGACAATATCAGCGTTCTGTAAGGTACGGGTAAAAGTGAGCCAAATCAATGGATTTTGCCGCCCCTTAGCACTGCTATACACAGGATGGTGCATCATAACAATGGTGAAACGCTTCCCTGCAGTGTGCAGCGATTGTTTCACCCAAAAGTTAATACGCGTGTAGTCGGAGATGCGGTGCAACCCGTCGGTATCAATACAAATAAAGCGTAGATACGGGAAATCAATAAAATAGGTACTTCCTGCAAAGCGGGAAGGACCGTTTTGCGGATTGGGAAAAATCTCATGCCAATGTGCAGGAAGGCGCTTGACAACTCCTTTTCGGTATTCATGATTACCCGGAATCGCTATTATGGGTAATGAGTCGAAACGGGTGTGCGCCAAGGTGTGGTAGATATCCTGCTCGTAATAAAAGTAGGGTCGCTCCATAAAATCCCCGAGTTGCGCATAGAAGGCAATGTCCGGATGATGGTGTGCAATAGCACTGTAATCGTTGTTTGTCAGGGAATTGTGAATATCTCCAAAGAGGATAAACGATAGTGTATCGCGCTGCATAGACAGGCGTACACTATCGTTTTGAAAAGTAATGAACGAATGATTAATGGTGTCCCTTGTCCACTCGGGTTCCGCCGGATTGGCAAACCACGCTTTCCAGCGTAAGACGCAAACTATACCTCCCGCCACGAGGAGTAGGACAAGAACAGACAGCCAAATTTTGCGTTTCATCAGAAGGGCAAATCACCGCTTTCATCGGTGCCGGCTGCGGCATCGAAACTCTGCACATCGGCCTGCGGAGCACCCTTTGCGGCATCAGCAGCCTGCGGTGTAGGAGTCGGTGTGCCGTTATCGGCAGGTGTAGCACCCTGTTGTACACGCCAAGCGCGAATCGAGGTAAACCAACGCCCGTTAAACTCACGACTTTCAATATCGAAAGACACGGTAACGATATCATCTAAACTGCAGGGATTAGCCTTGATACGATCTTCTCCAAATAGTTCGAAACATACTTTACGCGGATATTGCTCTTGCGTTTCTAATACATAGGATTGTACTTGCCATTCCTTACCGGATGTCTTGCTGATTCCCTTTTGCAGGGGAAGCACTTGAATAATTTTTCCGACTATATCCATGTTTTTGTTAATTAGAATTATTCACCTTTTATAGCCGCTACGCCCGGGAGTACTTTACCCTCGATAGCCTCGAGTAATGCACCACCGCCTGTAGAGATATAACTAACGCGGTCTGCCATACCGAACTTGTTGACGCAAGCCACGCTGTCGCCACCGCCAATCAGCGAGTATGCCCCGTTGTCTGTTGCCTCGGCGATAGCCTCAGCGATAGCCTTAGAACCGGCTGTGAAGTTGTCGAACTCGAATACGCCTGCAGGTCCGTTCCAAAGAATAGTCTTTGCACCCTTGATAGCCTCAGCAAATGCCTTGCGGCTGTCAGGTCCTGCATCCATACCTTCCCAACCATCGGGAATGGCGTTCGACGGGCAGATTTGTGTATGAGCATCGTTAGCAAAAGCGTCTGCAGCCACAGAGTCTGTGCCGAGTACGAGGTTTACACCCCTTGCTTTTGCCTGTGCAATGATATCCAATGCCAAATCCAATTTGTCGTCTTCGCAGATCGAGTTGCCGATATGTCCGCCTTGTGCTTTGGCGAAAGTGTAGGTCATACCGCCACAGAGGATAAGGTTGTCCACCTTGGTCATCAAGTTCTCGATAATACCAATCTTGGTCGATACTTTTGAGCCGCCCATGATAGCCGTGAACGGGTGCTTGATGTTGTTGAGGATGTTGTCTACGGCTGCTACCTCTTTCTCCATCAGGTAGCCGAGCATCTTGTTGTCTGCGTCGAAGTAGTCTGCGATAACGGCAGTCGAAGCGTGCTTACGGTGTGCCGTACCGAATGCATCGTTCACATAGCAGTCGGCATAACTTGCCAAGGTCTTGGCGAAGTCCTTCTGGCGTGCTTTCATCTCTTTCTTGGCTGCCTCGTATGCTGGGTCTTCTTTCTCAATATCTACGGGTTTGCCCTCTTCCTCTGCATAGAAACGGAGGTTTTCGAGCAACAGTACCTCACCGGGCTTGAGTGCATCGGCTTGCTCTTTTGCCTTGGCGCAATCCTCGGCGAATTGTACAGGTACACCGAGTGCTTCCGATACGGCATCCACAATTTGGCGCAGACTGTATTTCGGATTAACTTTGCCCTTGGGCTTGCCCATGTGGGACATAATAATCAGTGCACCCCCTTGAGCAAGGATATGTTTTAAGGTAGGTAGCGCACCACGGATACGGGTATCATCGGTAATTTTACCGTTTTCATCGAGTGGCACATTGAAGTCCACACGCACAATTGCCTTTTTACCGGCGAAATTGTATTTGTCAATTGTCATCATATTTGATTGTATTTATTAGAGTCATCTTGACGGCTGCAAAGTTACTGCTTTTTGGTGAATAAAACAAAATTTTTATAGAATGTGCCATTTATGAATAGCAGAATGAGAGGATTATGCAGTTGCCATGCATATCTGTTTGTACTTCTTGTTGAAGCGCGTATGGAGGAGGATAGCGGCAAGCGTGAGACCGACGATAAAGCCTACCCATATACCGGATGCTCCCATTCTGAGCGGAAAAGTACAGGTTATACCCACGGAAAGCCCTACTACAATGTACGAGAAGAAGGCTATCAAGACAGGTATTTTTACATCGGTGATGCCTCGCAGCATAGCACCACCTACATTTTGCAGACCATCCGCATACTGAAATAACCCTGCGAAAACAATCAGGGTGGAAGCAATGTCTATAACCAAGGGATCGTTGGTGAAGAGCAACGGGATATAATTGCGCAGGCTAATCATCAGTGCCGCACCAATGGTGTTCATCATCAGCACCAAATGGATACTGGCGTTGCTTGCCATACGCACTGCCCGCAAATCTCCTTTACCGAATTGGTGCGACACGCGGATTGTTGTGGCAGCACCGATACCCTGCGCCAACATAAAGGTCAGGTCTGCTATCTGATTGGCTATTTGTTGGGCTGCTAAAGCCTCCTTGCTAAGCCAACCAACGACCACAAAAGCAATGGCGAAGATAAAGAACTCGGTAAGCGACTGCAAGCCAATGGGTATGCCTATCTTTGCCAAATGCACCACTTCGCTCCATGACGCCAATCGCCATGAAAAGAGTTGCAGATAGTGTCGCCACTCGCGGCGTAGCACGATGACCGCCGTAAAGCACAGCGGCATACCGATACGGGAAATCAATGTGGCTATACCGGCTCCCGTAGCCCCCATAGCAGGGAAACCCCAATGTCCGAAAATAAGTACCCAGTTGAGCAGGATATTAAGCAGGTTCATCGCCAAAGTGATAACCATTGCTACTACCGTGTTCCCCAACCCCTCCAAAAACTGCTTTTGCAAACAAAAGAACAGGAAGGGTACTATGGAAATAACAATCAATATATAGTAAGGACGAGCTACGCGGATGACTTCAGGGTCTTGTCCGAAATAATTGAAGAACGGAAGGCATCCGCCTAAAATAATCAGCATAAGGATACTGAGTAGAATGGTAAAAGAGATACCGTTTTGCAGCAAAGAGGCAATGCGATGTTCTGCCTGCGATTTAGTATTGTCTTCCTGTGTGCTGTTGCCTACCTGAAACCCGATCAATGGTGTGATACCCATCAATGCACCCATAGCGAAAACCATAACGGCAAAAAACAGTGCATTGGCAAAACTGACAGCCGCCAAATCGACCGTTGCGTAATGACCTACCATCATGGAATCGAACAAACCGACTAACGATGCCCCCAACTGTGTGAGCATAACCGGAAAGGCAACCTTGAGGTTGCGTTTGTAATAGGGAAGATATTCCCGAAACTTTTCTCTTACTTGCATATTGTATGGCACAACCATTGCCAACCCTGTCTGCGGGGTTCGTATTCGCACAATGCCAATATACACATCTCTATGATTAAGAGGGATCTGCGTAGTCTTCCTACGCCTTTACGCTCGTGCAAGAGGAAGTCGGCACAATAGCGAATGCAGCAAATTCTATGCCAAACCCCTTGTTTCAATCGCGGAAAAAGACTACTTTTGCAGGGTAAAAAATAAAGGGGACTTCTATAAATTACTTTGTAGTGATTTTGAGTCCCACATTCGATAAATGTATTATTGAACGGGGAATTTATAGAAGCCCCCTAAACAAAGCAAATGACCACTGATGTAGAGATTATGGCACCCGTAGGGAGTTGGGAAAGCCTTTCGGCTGCCATTGAAGCGGGTGCTGATAGCGTGTATTTCGGCGTTGAACACTTGAATATGCGCTCGCGGTCGTCTGCCAACTTCACGCTGCAAGATTTGCATACGATTGTGGCACGCTGTCAGGAAGCGGGTGTGAAAACTTATCTCACCCTCAATACCGTGATGTACCCCGAAGACCTGCCTATGGTGCGTGATATCGTGGATACTGCCAAGCAGATGGGTATAACGGCTGTTATCGCCTCCGATATTGCTGTGTTGGAGTATGCCCGTTCGGCAGGTGTAGAAGTGCACCTGTCTACGCAACTGAATATCGCCAATACGGAAGCCTTACGATTCTACGCTCGATTTGCGGATGTTGTCGTGTTGGCGCGCGAGTTGAATATGGCGCAAGTGGCAAGTATTTACAAGGATATTGTCGAACAACCTATCTGCGGACCCAAGGGAGAGCCTATACGCATTGAGATGTTCTGCCATGGAGCATTATGTATGGCGGTAAGCGGAAAATGCTATTTGAGTTTGAATAATTTGGGTGCCAGTGCCAATAGGGGGGCTTGTATGCAGGTCTGCCGTCGCGGATATATCGTGAAAGACAAGGAGAGCGACTTGGAATTGGAAATAGACAACCAATATATTATGTCGCCCAAGGATTTGAAAACCATACATTTTCTCAACAAGATGTTGGATGCGGGTGTGCGGGTACTGAAGATAGAGGGACGCGCAAGAGGGGCAGAATATGTCAAGAAGGTGGTGGCATGTTATCGTGAGGCGGTGGCACTATGGAAGCAACTACCCGAGAACCCGAGTGCGGAAGAACGGGAAATGTGGAGTAAAATGTACGCAGCGCATATACCCGCATGGGATGAACGGTTGAGCCGGGTATTCAATCGTGGATTCTGGGACGGCTACTATCAGGGGCAACGGTTGGGCGAATGGACGCATACATACGGATCGCAAGCCACGCGGAAGAAGGTATATGCGGGCAGGTGTACGAACTATTTTAAGAATATCGGTGTAGCGGAATTCTTGGTGGAAGCCGTTCCCGAAATCCAAGAGGGCGATGAACTTTTGGTTACGGGTGAGACAACGGGTGCTTACGAATGGATAGCCCATGACTTGCACGATGACCAAGGTATGACACGGAATAGCATTGCCCAAGGCTGTCCTTTCGCGGTAAAGACCGGGAAAACGATACGGCGTGGAGACAGATTGTTCGTCTTGCGTCCGAACCTGTAACCAATTTATAGAGGTCCCCTTGCATACGCTCGCACCTGTTTCCTTGTTCCCCAATAGGTCATACCTCGTAATTTCCCAAATCGTAAATTCCCGCTGTTCTCCCGCTGTTAACTACAGTAGATATACGGTAGATATACGGTAGATACACGGTAGATACTTGGTTCATTTGGCGACTCCGATCGTACCCAAACAAGACCGACCCCCTACAACGAGCCATTAGTAATTACGAAACGGGGAATTTATAGAAGTCCCCTATAGAAGTCCCTCTGTCAGTTGGGCAAAAGAACCGTGCGAATAACCTCGTCCCAAAAGGCTTTCTCGCGGAAGCCTTGCACGATTTGCGGTTTCCCCTGCATAGGGCATAGAATGACGGTAGGATAACTGCGCACGCCGAATAAAGCAGCGATTTCCGGTTCCCGCTCGGCATCTAATGTATAAACATAGATTTGCCCTTGATAGGTGTTGGCAATCTCTTCCAAAACAGGGTGCAATTTCTTGCACCACCCACACCACGATGTGGAGAAATCAATAAGGCAGGGTTTATCACCCAGATAGTTCCAAGTAGGTTGCGTTTGCAGGTCATAGTAACAAACTTTCGTCTTGAAATCCGCTGTGGATAGATACGATAGTGTGGTTTCTGCTTGAACGACGAGCAAACTGATGATCCCCAACAAAAGGGCGAGAATGATGCGTTTATGCATAGAGTTTACCAATTAAGGCTGCAAAATTACGGAAAAAGCAGTAACTTTGCAAGCAAATACAGTAGAAGATATGTTGGTACAGGACATTGAAAAGGGACTGCTTCCCTACAAACAGGATATGGATATGGGGCAAGCCTATATTTTAACCGATGAAATCGCAGAGTCTTGCTGCCTACCTCTGTTGAAGGGCTTACAAGCATCCCCTCGCATAGTGCTACCGAGCGGTGAAACGGCAAAGACCATAGACTCCGTACAGCGGATATGGGATTTCCTGATAGCGCATAATGCCACGCGTCAGGCGATACTCTTCAATGTAGGAGGCGGGGTAGTAACCGATATGGGAGGCTTTGCCGCTGCCACCTACAAGCGCGGTATTCGTTTTGTAAACCTGCCGACAACGCTGCTATCTATGGTGGATGCCTCTACGGGGGGGAAAACTGGGGTGAACTTTGGAGGCGTTAAGAATGCAGTCGGTACTTTCACCCAACCGACAGCCTCCCTTATCTACACGCCGTTTCTCAAAACACTCCCTGCCCGTGAATGGCTGAGCGGTTATGCCGAGATGCTCAAGCATGCTCTAATTGATAGCATAGATAGTTGGCAGCAACTATTGGCATACGACATGGAGCAACGCGATACAGAACGAATGGTTCCTCTCTTGGAATACAGTTTGTCGGTAAAGGAACGGATAGTCCATGCTGACCCAACCGACCAGGGTATGCGAAAAGCGTTGAATTTCGGGCATACCGTAGGACACGCCATTGAGGAAATGTATGTTCAGCAACAAAAATCCGTACCGCATGGCTATTGCGTGCTGTGGGGATTGGTCGCGGAATTGTATTTGAGTGTTACGCAATTGGGCTGCCCGCGTGAGCCGCTACGCCAATTAACACATTGTATGGTAACATACTATGGTCGCCCCGAATGCAATTGCCGGCAACAAAACGCCCTGTTGCAGTGGATGTATCAGGATAAGAAAAACCGGAATGCCGATAAGATAAACTTCACTTTATTGCGCGCAATCGGGAGTCCGGTGATTGACCAAACTCCCGATGAAACCGCAATAAACGAGGCATTGGACTATCTATTTAGCCTCTAATCTTGCTATAAGGTCATAAGACGATAAATCAAATAGAGGGCATATACTGCCAATAGCACGGCACCGTGCCAACGTTTGATTTGGTGTTTCTTGTTTGTTGATACAAACAACATAACCAAAGCACTTGCCAAAGCCGCCATCAAGGCATCTATCTCCAACCCGGGATAACCGGGCAGTGGATAGATAACGGCGCTGACTCCCAAGATAAAGAAGATATTGAAGATATTGCTGCCGATGACATTCCCCAAAGCGATGTCAGAGTTCTTCTTGTAGGCTGCTACGCACGAAGTAGCCAACTCCGGCAACGAGGTGCCGAGAGCCACAATGGTAAGTCCGATAATGGCATCGCTTACTCCTAATCGATGGGCAATGGATGTGGCACTTTTCACAATCAGTTCGCCGCCGATTACCAATGAAAGCAAACCCACGACTATCAGCAGAATGGCTTTATACAGTTTCATGGGGCGGTAGCCTTCTTCACTTGTACTGTTTTTGGCATTGCGAATGCTATGCCAAAGGAATATCGCGAAGAATACAAGCAAAACAAATCCGCCTACGCCCGAGATAAAAGTGTGATTACCTTCTCCCCACTCAAAATTGCCGAGGTTTGAAAGAGAAAAACCCTCAATATGCATATTGAACAAGTTCTCAATATGAATCCAGGAGGGGCTGCTATAGGTGGCGAAAAACAAAACAAAGAGAGCCGCCAACATACTCCATGGAATATCAAAACGACGCGATTGGCGTGTAGATACAATCGGATAGATAAGAGCCGAACAACCCAAAATGATAAAGACATTGATGATATTGCTGCCCAAGATATTGGTAATGGCTATTTCACTGTTATGCTGCGAAACGGCTACCATATTCACCACGAACTCCGGCATACTCGTTCCGAAAGCCACAACGGTCAGCCCGATAACAAGGTCGCTGATACCAAACTTCTTTGCCAACCCGCTGGCACCATTCACCAACCAATCCGCTCCGAAGAGCAATAGAACAAATCCTGCAACAATCAGCAAGGCGGCTATCCACCATCCTCCGGAGGATAGCCAAGTATTCAGAAAATCAAACATAAAGAGTATATTGTTTAGGCGTATTATGGGAAGCGTTTATACATTAAACAGGAAATGCATAATATCGCCGTCTTGAACAAGGTAGTCTTTGCCTTCTATGGCCAACTTACCGGCTGCGCGGCAGGCGGCTTCGCCCCCCAAAGCGATAAAATCGGCATATTTGATTACTTCGGCACGAATAAACCCTCGCTCAAAGTCAGTATGGATAACTCCCGCGCATTGGGGTGCCTTACTGCCGGCGCGGAATGTCCATGCACGCACCTCATCGCTGCCTGCGGTTAGGAAAGTACGGAGGTCAAGCAAGGAGTATGCTGCCTTGATAAGGCGATTGGCTCCGGATTCATGGAGTCCGATTTCAGCAAGGAATAACTGCCTGTCCTCGTAGGTATCTAATTCGGCTATCTCACTTTCTATCTTGGCAGCGACCACCATTACTTGGGCGTTCTCGCCCTTCACGGCTTCGCGCACCTGCTCAACATAAGCGTTGCCGGTAAGCGCGGAGACTTCGTCCACATTGCAGACATAGAGAACCGGCTTGTTGGTAAGCAGAAACAGGTCGCGGGCAATAGCCTCTTCCTCTTTGCTTGTTAATTCAACCGTACGGGCAGAGTGTCCTTCGTTGAGAGCCTCCCGATAGCGGAGTAGAATATCAAGGGTTAATTTGGCTTGCTTGTCGCCACCGGCCTTGGCCTGTTTCTCGGTCTTCTGTATGCGCGATTCAACGGTTTCAAGGTCTTTGAGTTGGAGTTCGGTGTCAATAATCTCCTTGTCGCGTACGGGGTCAACCGTACCGTCCACATGCACCACATTCTCGTCATCAAAACAGCGCAAGACATGAATGATGGCATCCGTTTCCCGTATGTTGGCAAGGAATTTATTGCCCAATCCCTCGCCCTTGTTGGCTCCCTTTACCAATCCCGCAATATCCACGATTTCAACGGTAGTTGGAATTATTCCGCGCTCGGGCTTGCAGAGTTCCCCCAAGCGGATAAGTCGCTCATCGGGGACGGTGATGACACCCACATTCGGCTCAATGGTGCAGAACGGGAAATTCGCAGACTGCGCCTTTGCGTTGCTCAGGCAGTTGAATAGTGTGGATTTACCGACATTCGGCAATCCGACGATACCGCATTGCAGTGCCATGGTTATGCATGAATTAGGTTATGACCTGTCATCTCCGCGGGTTGTTGTAATCCCATGATATGGCAGATAGAGGGGGCTACATCGGCAAGGATACCATTATCCACTTTTGCATTTTTGTGGCTGCTGATATAGACAAAGGGTACCGGATTGAGGCTGTGCGCTGTATTGGGGGTGCCATCGGCGTTCAACTCATGGTCACAGTTGCCGTGGTCGGCAATGATGATAATCTCATAGTCATTGCCAATGGCAGTATTCACCACTTGATTCACACATTTGTCAATCGTTTCGACTGCCTTCTGCACCGCCGCATACACTCCGGTATGTCCCACCATATCGCCGTTGGCAAAATTGAGGGTTATGTAATCGTACTTCTGCGTATCCAAGGCTTTGCACAATGCCTCCGTTACCTCGGGAGCCGACATTTCGGGCTTCAGGTCGTAGGTCGCCACCTTGGGGCTCGGTATCAATATGCGCTCTTCGCCCGGATACTCTGCCTCGCGACCTCCGTTGAAGAAGAAAGTTACATGGGCAAACTTTTCGGTTTCGGCAATACGCAGTTGCTTCAACCCTGCTTTGGACACGATTTCACCAAGCGTATTCTGCACATTCTCTTTGGGGAATAGAATGTGCAAACCGGTGAATGAGGAGTCGTACGGGGTCATGCAATAGTATTGCAAGTGGGGGATTGTGTGCATCCCTTGTTCGGGCATGTCTTGCTGTGTGAGTACAATGGTAATCTCTTTGGCACGGTCGTTGCGATAGTTGAAGAATATCACCACATCGCCCTCTGCAATGGTTGCCACGGGTTTGCCGTTGCAGGTATGCACAATGGGTTTGATAAATTCATCGGTAACGCCTGCTTCGTAACTCTCCTGCACGCCTTGCAGCATATCCTCGGCAGCCTTTCCCTGCCCGTTCACAAGACAGTCGTAAGCAATGCGGATACGCTCCCAACGCTTGTCGCGGTCCATGGCATAGAAACGCCCTTGAATACTTGCTATCTCACCGCACGAGTTGTGGAGGTGTTCCTGCAATTTCTCAATGAAACCATAGCCCGATTTAGGGTCGGTATCGCGCCCGTCCATAAAGCAATGTACGAAAGTATGCCCGTCTAAACCGTACTTTTTCGCGATGTCCGTCAGGTAAAACAGGTGTTCCAATTCCGAATGCACGCCCCCCGTAGAGGTCAGCCCCATGATATGGAGATTTTTGCCGGTCTGTTGGGCGTAGGTGTACGCACTCTTAATCTCGGGATTCTCCAAGATGGAGCCATCACGGCAAGCGCGGTTAATCTTCACAAGGTCTTGATAGACTACGCGTCCTGCACCGATATTGAGGTGTCCCACTTCCGAGTTTCCCATTTGCCCGTCGGGCAACCCGACATTCTCCCCGCTAGCTCGCAGTTGGCTATGCGGGTATTTTGCCAATATCGCGTCCCAATGGGGTGTGGGCGTGCAAGAAATCACATCGGCTTTCGATTTGTCTCCGATTCCCCAGCCGTCGAGAATCATTAGTAATGCTTTTGCCATATTGTTAGGATGAATTGAATTCGTTAAGGATATTGTAAAGGGGCTGCAAAGGTATAGTTTTTGGATGAAATGCGCAAATTTATTTGGTTTCGCATTATGAACTGCGCAACTGCACGACCCCCATGTACTTATTGTCTAACGGGGAATTTATGTATGATTTGCGAGGGGACAATCTCGCACATATATCCATACCACATCCATAGCACTACCTTAGCACCTATAACTCTTATAAGGGTTTTAGAGGGCTTTTGCACGGACATCCATGCATATACGATTGGCGAATTTACGATGTACGATGCTGTACGATTTGGGTGGATTTATCCATTTACCTTACGCTTTACATCCCCTAATGCGTCCCTTATTGCTATACAAAGTTAGGGGCTGCGCTACTGCGCAGCCCCTAACTTGAATCCCAATTCAATAGGGAGAAAACCAAATACTCTGATGTCCCTCTCTCTGAGGGGGTCCGCGGGAGTTTTCCCCTCCTTTGGAGTGCTGTCGCTGGAGGTGGGAGGTCTTTCTTACTCCATCTCGATGCCCGTCAGCGTGTAGGTCTTGCCGTTGCGGAGAAGATAGACCTGTCCGTTGCGCAGAACCTTTTGCGGAGTGGTAATGTCATTGGCAGGTGTATTGTCTATCGCCGTCGGAGTGGAAATAAACTGCGCCATAAGGGTTATGTCCTCATCAACGATAACCGTGCGCGGATTGTCGGTAATGCCGTCGCTCCATTGTGAGAACTGATACCCCTCATTGGCAGTTGCTTCAAAGACCGCTGTATTATCAGCACAGGTCGCTTCTTTGGTGATACGAACAGACCCCATTGTTTCATCTTGTGGAGTAATCAACAGGATGTAGGGAGGTGTTTCAATATAGTTTGTGAAACTACTCCAAGTATCAGCCGTTTGATAAGCCTCTTTTGTACTACAGGGGACATATATCTCACCCACAGAAGTATTCATAAAGGTCTCAGAACTTATCGTAGGTGGTGTTTCTGTCAAGATATGAATCGAGGTAAGATTGGTGCAACTATGGAAAGCATAATCCATACTCGTTACGCTGTTGCCTATAGTGATAGAGGAAAGACTTGTGCAACCTGCGAAAGCAAGATATTCAATCCACATTACACTGTTGGGAATAGTAACAGAGGTAAGACCGGTGCAATACGAGAACGCCTCTTTTCCAATACCCGTTACGCTGTTGGGAATCGTAATAGATGTAAGACCTGTACAATAGGTGAAAGTTGCATATTTAATACTCGTTACGCTATTGGGGATAGTAATAGATGAAAGACTTTTGCAACCCCAAAAAGCCATTTGTTCAATACTCGTTACGCTATTTGGAATAGTAATAGAGGCAAGACTTTCGCAACTCGAAAAAGCACTCTCACCAATACGCGTTACACTATTTGGAATAGTAACAGAAGTAAGACCGGTGCAACTTGAGAAAGCACCATCTCCAATCTTCGTTATGCTGTTGGGGATAGTAATAGAAGTAAGAGCGGTGCAACCTGCGAAAGTAAATGATTCAATACTCGTTACGCTGTTGGGGATAGTGATAGAGGTAAGACCGGTGCAAATGGCGAAAGCAGACTCTCCAATACTCGTTACGGTGTAGGTCGTGCCATTGTAGGTTACGGTTGCGGGGATAGTAACCGATGTGAGTCCCTTATAGTTGTCCGAAGACCATGCTTCTTGGTAGGTTACTTCGACGGTAAGATTGGTAGTGCTTGTGATTTTGTAGTATAAGTAGCCGGACTGGAAATTAAGGGGTGTATCTTCTGTACACAATGTATAACGCCCCTCGCTGTAGTCAAGGGTAATTACGGTATCTGTATCCAATACGATATTTGGATTATCCCACCACTTGGACTCACCGGTTTCCTCATTCGTTACCAAAATTTGGA
This sequence comes from Mycobacteriaceae bacterium, assembly GCA_963630875.1. Lineage (GTDB taxonomy): Bacteria > Bacteroidota > Bacteroidia > Bacteroidales > Paludibacteraceae > Colicola. The sequence goes on from CAVGOI010000021.1 coordinate 23,458, forward strand.
TTTGGTTGCTCCAATCGGTATCGCCTATGGCCTTGAACTTAAATTCGCCACCCTTTCTGTCGTTAAAAGTATAGGAGTAAACCTGCGTTTCTTCGTCCAATATCATAGCAACGCCTTCCGCCCAGTTGTTAAAACTTCCGATGATAGCAGGCGTAAAATAATTGCCATCTGCGTCCGCACAAACAGGTGCTTTGAGATTGACGGTGTAGTCGTGCCGCACCTCATTGCATGGGTTGTTGTGTTTTTTGAAATAGTGGCTAATTAAGATAGCGGGCTCGTCAGTACCATAGTATCTTAAGTTCGACTCCCCGAATAATTCTGCCTGAATGCTTACCGTACCCGAAACGAGCGTCCAAGAATTCTCATCGCCCGTTTGATAGTCCCAAGAGAATGTGCCGTCCGATTTCAATTGAACCGGCTTGCCTTGAATGTCTTCACTCTCATCGGTAACGGCTACTACATACCACCCCTCAAAGCCTTCTACGCTTTCAAACTTTGCCAATGCCTCCACATCGCCTGTTGCCCAACTATTGTAGGTGCCCACGAAAACGACATCGTTGCAAACCGCTTCCTCAAAGTAAACACAAACACAGAGTTGACCGGGTTGGTAATAGTTTGCCAAGTCTGCCTTCGTTGGCGTTTTGTCAGGAGCGGCTATACCGCTCATTGCTGCAATAAGCGCAAGCGCAATCAAAGAAAGTTTTTTCATATACATTATTGATAAAATTAAACCAGTGGTGTTATTTAAAGGGCGTTTTAAGTTGCCGGTTAATCAGCATTAGGGGACTACGAGGCTCGCGTTGTTAGAAGAAAGACCTCCCCCTCACGCCTTACTCCCCCCTCCGTCCCGTCAGCGTGTAAACTTGCGAGAATACCACCTGTTTACCTTCGGCGGACATCGTAAAGGCTGCGGACGTGAAGGCCGCCCACAGAGCATCGGTGGCACAGAAGAGTGTCATCAAAAGAGGTAGTAATCGTTTCATACTGTCTGTTGTTCAAGGGGTTGTATTTGTGGTATTAAATCTTTTGGGTGCAAAGGTATAAAAAACATTTAATATGTGCAAACAAAATAGCCATCCTCCGCTACAAAATTACAAATGTACATTGCGTATTGTGCCGCCGTCTTGATTTGCATAGTTGCGAATTTTGTAGTACCTTTGTGGCTGATTTGGTATGACAGAGAGGACTAAAATAAACATATACACAAAATGAATACGGATATGCGTATTGACAGGAATGCCGACACAGACACCAATAGGGATACAACCGAACAGGAGATGTATCAACAGTATGTGTATCAAGACGCTACGGTCGAATTTGTAACCGTAGCCGTGCAGGTGGTTCTGTTTTTGGAGCATACCGCAGAGAAGGAAAAGAACGATTTTATTGATAAACTGCTCTGTCTGCTGCCCCTACTCTACCTGAAAGCAAGGTTGCTGCACAAGCCCGAACAAGCCTTGGATGGCTACCCCGAACCATTCGTGAGCGAACAAGACTACGATACCCTCCGTGAATCCGTAGCACGCTTACTCGGCAGCGATGACGCTTACTTGGAGGTGTATATGGAGGATATGCGTTATTCGGATGAACCCATTACCGCCTACCTGTCCGAAGGGTTAGCCGACATCTACCAAGAACTGAAAGACATGGCTCTCAACTACCAAACTGCCGATGAAAGCGTGATGAATGACGCACTATTAGCCTGTTTGGACGCCTTTGAACAACATTGGGGGCAAAAATTGCTTAATATACTCCGACCCCTGCACGCACTATCATTACACGCCGATGAATAACTCTTTAACCGCCCGCTCATACCGCCACCATATCAGCAAAGAAGATCTGCTGCAGTTGCCTGTAGCACAGTTTGAGGGCGAGGTGATTATCGTGGATACACCGGAAAAAGTTGCCGATTCCATCGCCTATTTGGAGCAGCAATCCGTTGTAGGCGTGGACACGGAGGCACGCCCCTCGTTCACGCGCGGCGTACGCTATCCGACCGCGTTGGTGCAGATTGCCACCGAAGAACGCTGCTATCTCTTCCGCTTGACCCACATCGGTATGCCGCAACAGTTAGCCGACTTGTTCACCAACCCGCAAATATGCAAGGTGGGATTGGCTTTCCGCGATGACTTGAACGGCTTGTGCCGCAGACGCAACTTTGTCCCCGTCAACTGCGTGGATGTACAGAAACTGACCGCTCAATACGGCATATTGGAACTCGGCTTATCCAAGATATTTGCCATTATCTACGGCAAGCGTATCTCCAAATCGCAGCAACTCACCAACTGGGAAAACAGCCACCTCAGCCCCGAACAGGCGCGTTATGCCTCTACTGATGCATGGGCAACCCTCTTGATATACAAGGCTCTCATGCAAACCGAACCCCTTCCCCGACAGGAAGCCGAAGCATTGCGCCGCGCCGAAATACAAGCCCAACTGCTACACCAACAAGAGGTGTTGGCACAACGACAACAAGTCCAACCTTTATGACAACCGTTATCTTGAAACCTCGCAAAGAGGAGTCTGTGTTGCGTTTTCACCCCTGGATATTCTCGGGCGCGATACACAAAATCCTGTTGGACGAGGACTATCCGCACGACACCCTGCAAGAGGGAGAACTCGTCAGAGTCCTCGATTCCAACGAGAGATGTTTGGGCGTTGGACATTATCAGGCGGGTTCTATTGCCGTGCGCATATTGGCGTTTGGCATCGAAAACCTGGCAAGGGATTTCTGGGAACAGCGCATCCGTTCCGCCTATCAACTACGGAAAGACCTTGGGTTGATAACACCCCGCAACAATACCTATCGCCTCATCTATGGCGAGGGCGACTTTCTGCCGGGCTTGATTGTGGATGTGTATGCGGACACGGCAGTGATACAAGCCCACTCGATTGGCATGCATTCTATTCGACAGACGGTGGCTGAAACGCTCGTTAAAATCGTGCCAAACCTTCGAAATGTCTATTACAAATCCGAGGATACACTCCCCTTCAAAGCACCGATAGAGGGCGAGCGCATCGGGTACTTGGTACGCACTGCGACCCCTGCAGACGATACTGCTTTCTGGGCGTTGGAGAACGGCTTGGAGTTCCGTATTGATTGGCTGCAAGGACAGAAGACGGGATTCTTTATCGACCAACGCGAGAATCGCAGGCTGTTAGAACAATATGCTTCCGGTCGCGATGTGCTGAATATGTTTTGCTATACAGGCGGCTTCTCGGTGTATGCATTGCGCGGTGGTGCGCATCAAGTCCATTCGGTGGATGTGAGCGAGAAAGCCGTTGCTTTGGTGCTGCAGAATGTGGCGCGTAATTTTCCGCAAGGTGCACCGCATCAAGCCTTTGCGCAGGAAGCGTTCCAATATATGCAGGGCATCAAAGACAGGTATGACCTTATTGTTTTAGATCCGCCCGCCTTTGCCAAGCACCGCGATGCCACGAAAAACGCCTTACGCGGTTATCAGCGTCTGAACGCCAAAGCCATAGAGTGCATACGCACGGGAGGTATCCTGTTTACCTTCTCCTGTTCGCAAGCCGTGAGCAAGGAGCAGTTCCGATTAGCAGTGTTCTCTGCTGCCACACAGGTGGGACGGAAGGTTCGTATCCTCCACCAACTGCACCAACCGCAAGACCACCCCATCAATATCTATCACCCCGAAGGCGAGTACCTAAAAGGCTTGGTCTTGCAGGTGGAGTAACGCTCCGCGTTACCCTTGTCAGAACAGGTATTTCACACCCCACAGAAAATGGAATCCCTGCGACTGATAGCCGTAGTAGATGTCGTTGCGGCGATTCAGGTAGTTGTTGAGTTGCAGGTAGGTGCTCAACCAACGGTTGATGGCATACGACGCACCGAGATTCAATGATACTACAGGCTCGAGCGTAACAATACGGTTATCGTCTGTGGGGGTGGGTGCAAATGCACGGCGTGAGCCGACAAATGTGTTGTCGGAGTAGAGGCTCCACTTGCTATCAATGCGTGCATCTATACGCAAATGCACATCCCACGAGGGACGGTCGTAAACGCCGAGCGGTATATCATCGGCACCTTCAATACGCTGACAAATCCAATGATAGTAGTTGCCCGCGAGGCGGATATGAAGAATGTCACGCCAATGGTAGTGCAACTGTGCGCCCACCTTCCAGCGTTGCCAGTCTGAGTAGTGGAAATAGATATCCTGCTGCGCGGGTGCTACCAACAGCAATTGGTTGATTTGATAGGCGTAGCCTGCATAGATATCAAACAGCAGGGTTCCCAAGGGGTGTAGTTTGAAGCCGAGTTGCGCATCAACAGGCGTATAGTCGTCCACATGGTTGGATTGGAGACAGTCGGTGCGGTAGTCCATGTAACGGTTGGTCTGCATAAATTCGAGCAGTGTACCTGTTCCGAACTTACCTTGTGCCGTACCGTAGAAATCAAGGATATCTTTCCAAAGAAACCACTCGAAAGACAGATTCGGTGATGGCGCAAAACTGATGTCCGAGCGGGCACTCATCATCTCACCCACGCCGAGGTTAAAGTCAAAGTTTACGCCCGCATGGAGGCGGAAGCGGTTGTTCGTATAGGCGTAGAATGGCTCCAAACGGAAAGCATGGCGTGCGTGAAGACTCTGCATATCCGTCATAGAATATAGGTTGTCCTGCACATAGGCGTTAAGCCCTGCGCTATGGTGGTCGGTAGCCGCCCATACGGCATCAAGGCGTGTGCGGAATTGGTGTTCCGCAACCTCATTCGGCAGTATATACGCAGAGTAGCCTATGCTAAGGTCATAGCGCACTGCGACCTCACCGCGTGAGCGAATCCCCAAGCGGGTATTGACAAGCCAACTGTCTTGCCAGTCGTCTTTGCTCATTTCAGAGGCGGATCGGACAGTCAGTCCCTTGTAGCCATCAAAATAACGCCCGTAACGGGAGAAATACTCGTTGTTGCCGTCCACATCGAAATGGAGTTCACACGCCGAGAAATGGCGAGTAACCTGCAGACCGAGTTGTGAGTTGGAAAGTGTCTGCCTACCCCACATAGCATCATGATGGGCAAAGAGGTTAAGCGATACTTTTTTCTTTTCAGCGACACGGTAACCGAAGGCAAAATGTGTATTGCGGTGTCCGAGTGCACCATCGACCATCCCTTGCAAAGGCGTTTGGGCGGAGAAAGTGGTTTCTGCCGCCGGCAGTGCATGTACATTAAACCCGACAGGCAAGGCTTCGGAATAGGTGGAATACACAACAGGATTGAGAGGTATGTCCCCCTGAATGACCGCCGGCGACTGGTTTTGCTTGGTGGCGTTTTGAATGGCGGGTTGGTAGTCGCGCTCCACCGTAACCACGCGTACGAGCGTGGTATCGGTCGGCGTTTGCGCAGTGAGCGTAAAAGCCGTTGCCAAGAGGCATACAGATGCTATTGTTCGTTTCATAGTTCCTCCTCCTTTTCTTCATTTTGCTCCTGTTGTACAATGCGCTCCAACCGTTCCGCAATCATCGTCTGAATATCGTCCTGTGTGTGGTAGTTGGCTTGCAGTGCGAGCAGATATTGTTTGGCTTGGAATGTATCGCCACGCTGCATGTTGATATCCGATAGCAGCACAAGACTACGCGCTAACCAGTACTGCTGCGAGGTTTGCATTTGCGTAAAGGACATTACCTCCTGCTCCGCCATATCCAACGAACCGAGGCGAAAATAGCAATCAGCCAACAGGTATTTGGCTTCTGCGCCATTGGCGGTGCGTACCTCCTTGGCGAGTGGGGTGAGATCCACTACGGCAAGTCCGTATTGACTATCTTGCAGGTAAGCCTTGGCGCGGCAATAGAGGGCTTCACGGCGTATATCCTCCCGTTGGTTACCTTGCTCGAGAAGGCGTGTGGCAATTTCAATAACCGTTGTCTTGTCGTTGAGATAGTGGGCGCAACGCAGCATACCGACTTGGGCTGTCGTATGCATGGTGGCAGATGACGCCACCTCGTCCATATGGCGGAAATAGTAGAGCGAAGTGCGGTATTCGTGCTTGTCGTAGGTGAGTTCCGCCACACGCATACACGCCTCTTCCATATACGGGTTGCCTGCAATGTCAGCGAGGGCAGAGAACTGGTCAATGGCTTGGTCGTATTGCTTGAGTTGGTAGTAACTATTCGCGGCATAGTACTGTGCCTTGCTGCAATAGCGTCCACCCGGGCAGAAGCGCGTAAGGTATGTGGTGAGCCCAGCAGCCGCCTCGGCATAGTTGCCCATCATATACTGGAGTTCGCCCGTAACATATATCAACGAGTCTTCGCGGCTTGCCGATGAGATATTCATCTTCGTAAGGTTCTTGGTATAGGCAAGGTACTCGCTGACTTTATTGGTCTCCACATAAACTTGCTCCAACCCATCGAGTGCTGCATAGGCTTCTTCACCGCCTGCATATTTCTCAATGGTGGTTTTGAATGCCTGTATGGCTTTGTCGTACTGCTTCATAGTACGGTAAGTGAGTCCCAATTCCAGCGATGCTTCGGGTGCTTTCTGACTGTTTGGATACTGCCCGAGCAGGCGTATATAGGCATTCACTGCCTGTTCGTTCTGCTCTAATTGCAACTGTGCGCGGGCTATCTCGTACAAGGCATCATCGGCGTAGTCGGAACGCGGATAATCCATCACCAAACTCTGCATGGTCTGAATCTTGTCGGCATAGAGATGTTGCAAGCCTTGTGCATAACCGCATTGATAGAGGGCGTAGTCTGCACCCGTCCTGCCTGTCTGTGCCACCTGCTTGTAGGTTGCGCACGCTTGGGCAAACTGACGGTTGTTGAACTGGCAGTCGCCGATACGGTTGAGGGCATCAGCGTAGTTAGCGGTATTGGGGTCTGTGGCAGCGATATAAGTGCGGAATACCTGCTCTGCCTCTGGCATTTTGCCCATATTGAAATAGGTATAGCCTTTCAGGTAGGTGGCGAGATTCCGGTTCTTGGAGGCAGCCATGTCGGGTTGTGCCTCATAGTGTGCGAGGTCAATGAGGCACGAGTCGTAGTGATTGAGCCTGTAGTGTGCTTCGGCGCGCAGGTAGTAGGCATCGGTCTTGTAAGCACTTGCCTGCGTATCGTGGTCAATGACCTCACTGAACCATTGCACGGCTGCTGTCATATCGCTTTGCAAGAAAGCGTCCACGCCCATTTGATAGCGCAGATACTGCATAGTCTGCAACAACTTGGAATTGGGCGAGGGGATGGCAGCGAGCGACTCAAGTGCCGCTTTGTAGTTGCGGGAGGTCATATAGATATCCGCCACCAAAGCATACACTTTGCCGGCATACGCGGTGTTCGGATACTCGCGTAGAAAGTTTTGGAACGCAGTAATACTCTCGCCGAGTGCCGACCCTTGCAAGTAGGTGATTTGCACATAGTTGTACATCGCCTCTTCGCGCAGGCGGTCGTTGAGGCGGAACTGCATAGCCGCCGCATACGAGAGTTTGGCTTTCTCGAGATCGCCGATACGCAGGTAACTATGTCCCAAGTGGAGGCAAGTGTTCTCGGAGATGGAGTCTTGCTTTTGCTTGACCTGTCGGAGGTTATTGACGGCTTCTGCATAGTTGCCTATCTTGTAGTTTGCCATACCGAGCAGGTACATATCATTGCGTACCAATTCTTTCTTCTTTGCCTGACGGAGCAGGCGGTAGTCGTTTAGATGGCGTACTGCTTGTGTGTAGGCACTATCGCGGTAGTACAACTCTCCCAACATACGGTGCAACTCATCGTTGTAATCGTTGTCCGGATAGCGGTTCAGCAAGTCCTCTGCCCGCGTATAGACTTGGTCGTATTGGTGCTGTGCATAGTAAATCTGCACGATGTAGTAAGGGGCTATCTTACGGAATGCACCGGTCTGCTCTACCGCCAAAAACTCCGTCATGGCACGCCCGTAGTCCTGTGTGCAATAGTAGCAATAGCCGGCGTAGTACTTGGCTTGCGTGGTGTAGGGATTCTGTTTGTTCGTGAGGCGCATCATACAAGCGATAGCATCTTGATACTGCTTCTGCTGCACTTTGGAGTAACCTTTGTAGAAATAGAACATCGGTTCGCCTTGGCGCGATAGGTGTTTGGGGTTCACTTGAGCAAAAGCCTTGTCCGCCTGTTTGTACTGCTCTTTCTCCACATACAGCACCCCCTGCATCATCCTAACCTCATCGGCGTAGGGCGTGTAGGGATAGGCATTGAGGTAGTCCTTCAGGTCAGTCTGCACGGTGTTTAAACGCTCCTCAAATGCCTGTTGCACCCGCAGGAAACCGGCTTCATAGTCTTGTGCAACCGCCTGCCATACGCAAGCCGATAACAAGACAAATGCCGTCCATAATCGCTTGTTCATATCTTTTTACCGCTTATGAATTTTACGCTTGCGCTGCAAGTCGCGCTGACGCTTTTTGGTTATCGTTTGGAATACGGCGAATGCCACCACCAATACCAATACAACGATGATAAACACCACCAAGCCCATACTCAAGTTGTCGCCCTTGACACGCGACCACATGGCTAACATGGCTTCCGTCTCATCGCCGCAGTCGTGCATCAAAGCGCAACGGTCGATGACGCTCTTGTCGGGGTAGAGTACCTGGTTGGCGTGTACGGCAGTTGCCTCCGCACCGAAGATGTAACTCAAGTCGGCTGTTTCTTCTATATCCTCTTCGTCCGCCCATGTCAATATCTCGGGCGAGGCGATGACACTTACATAGCCTATCTCCTCCATATTGCGAATGGCGTTCTCGGGCATACACATATAGTTGATGAAATAACCGGCAGCCTTTGTGTTTACGGCATATTTGGGAATACACCAGCCGTCGAACCACACATTGCTACCCTCATCAGGTACGATGTACGCCAACTCTACACCCACTTTGGCAGCCTCTTCAATAGCCCATTGTGCGTCGCCCGACCAACTGAGGTTGAGCCAAGTCTTGCCTTTGGTCATCTCCTCTTTGCCGAAATCCACCTCCCAACCTGCGATATTGTCTTTTGCCGCCTGCAGAAACTCCTCCACACGGGCAATACGCTCATTGGTAACCTGCGCCACCAACTCATCGCGCGTTACCTCGCCACGGGCAATCTCATCGCGATACACATACAGCACCACTACCGAATACACATCGCGGAAAGCATCTTTCATAAACACTTTCTCCTTAAACTTGGGGTTCAGCAGTCCGCCGAGAGAGCGTATGTCGTTCACATCCACCAATCGGGTGTTGTACATAATACCGGTTGTCCCCCACATATATCCTACCGTGTAGTCCGACACCTGTATGTCCGACCCCGCAGGAGCTATCTCCTGAAATTTCTCCACCGCAAAGGGTGCCACATTTTTGGTGTAGTCGGGTGTGTTGCCAAAGTCCTTGTTGATAGGCAGGAGCAGTCCTTGCCGCAGCATGCGCTCGATGATGTACTCCGACGGGCAAATCACATCGTAATCCTCATGCCCTTTCTCAATCTCGGTGAGCATCGACTCGTTGATGTCGAAAGTTTGGTAGAGTATCTCCACTTTCTCGCCGGTTTGCTCGTAGTACCAATCGGGGAAAGTGTTCAGCACATTGTCCATGTCAATATAGTCCGCCCAGTTATACACCTTGAGTGTATGCGCACGGTCGGCCGCCTGCACATTCAACAGCAAGCAGCAAGGCAGTGCCATCAGCACGATGGCAAACAAGTACTTTTTCATTTTGCTTTATTTTGTTTATGGGTTCGTATGTTCATAATAATCAGCAGCACCAATATCGTCAGGAATATCAGCGAGAACAGCGGGCGCAACTCGGGTGTCAGTCCGCCTTTTCGGGCATCGGCGTAGATGAATGTGGAGAGCGTCTCCAATCCGTTGCTGCCTTTGGTAAAGAATGTAACCCCGAAATCGTCAATCGACAGCGTCAGCGACAGGATAAAGCCGCTAATCATTCCCGGCCACAACTCGGGCAGCATGACTTTGCGCAGTGCCTGCAATGGTGTAGCCCCAAGGTCGAGGGCTGCCTCGTAGATATTCGGATTCATCTTGCTCAATCGCGGCATAACGCTCAGCACCACATAGGGCGTACAGAACACTACATGCGCTGCAATTACCGTGCCGAACCCTCGACTGATACCCAAAAACACGAACAGCAGAAACAGACTGATACCCGTCAGAATATCGGGGTTTATCATCGGAATGCTGTTCATAAAGGTCATAATCTTTCGTTCACGCGAACGCATATTATAAATACCGATTGCCGCCAAGGTACCGAGCAGGGTAGAGATAGTGGCAGCCGTTAGGGCAATCACCACCGTATAGAATATAGCGCGGTAGAGGTTGGGGTCAACCCGCACCTGCGCGGTAACATCATAGCCCGTAAAGAGGTTTTTGTATAGCCCGAGCGTGAAGCCTTCCCAGTTGCCAAACACCTTGCTCTGCGTAAATGAGAAGATGATAATCAGCAGGATAGGCGCATACAGCACCACCAACAGCAACCACAAGTAGGCTTGTCCTGCGAGGCGCGAGGCGAGGCTGCGCTTCTCCACTTTCCATTTCTTGTTCCGTTCCATATCAGCGCAGGCGGTTGATGTCTTCGTCCGAGTCGCCCCCGCCGAAGAAACTGGTTACACCTATGATTATCAGCATAATAAGCGACAATGCCGCTCCGTAGTTCCACATGGCTATACCGCCTTCGCCGAAACTGCGCTGTATTAGGGAGCCGAACAAGGTTACCTTGTTGTGCGTCAGCAATTCCGAGATGGCGAAAGTGGAAACCGTGGGCATAAACACCATGACGATACCCGAATAGATACCCGGCATGGATAGCGGCAGCGTTATTTTGGCGAACACTTGGCTACGGTTCGCGCCCAAGTCCTGTGCCGCCTCAATTAGGTTCATATCCATCTTCTGCAGCGTGTTGTAGATGGGATAAATCATAAACGGCAGAAAGTCATACACCATACCGAACAGCAGTGCGCCTTCGCCCAACGGCAAACCGAACATGTGGAAGAGTTCCACCGTAGCAATCGTGCGCAGCAGAAAGTTTATCCACATCGGCAGTATAAACAGCATTGCCATTACCTGCGGTGTCTTGAAGTCCGCCATGGCCATAATATACGCGGCGGGATAGCCCAACACGAGACATATTATCGTGGTTATCAGGGCAATCGCCAACGAGTAGATGAAGGTGTTTATAGCCTCGGACTTGGTAAAGAAACTCACAAAGTTCATCAGCGTAAAGTTGCCGTCCGGATCGGTAAAAGCGTACACGCCAATCAGCACCAGCGGCAATAGCACCAGGCACACCATAAAGAGTGCGTACGGCCACGCCCATGTGCGGCGCGACTGCAAACTCATCTTCCAGTTACTTGTTTTCATCGGCGTCTTCCTGCTCTTTTGTGCTTTGCGGCTCGGGTGTTACCTTGTAGAGTCGGATATAACTGGGTGCTATACGAATCCCGACGCGGTCGCCGTCGTCCCACACATCGCGGGTATCCACATAGATGTCATCGCCGTCATCGGTACGCACGGTCAGGTGGTAATGGTCGCCTTTGTAGAGGATAAAATGCACTTCGCCACACAGCACACCGTCTTCTTCGTCGTCCTGCAGGTTTACATGGTCGAAATCCACCTCCACCTCCACTTTCTCGCCCACGCTGAATCGCTCTGCCGTACGCTCCGATACATCCCATTCTTCGTCCAAGAACCGCACCTTGTTGTCTGCCGACATCTCGCCCTCGAAGGTGTTGCACAGCCGCTCTTTGCGCATAACCTGTATATCTTCGGGCTTCACCAACAGTCCTACACGGTTGCCTTCTTCAAAGGCATGGTAGTCTTGTATCATCAACTCGTAGCCGTTGTCGGTCAGCACGGTCATCTCGTAATGCACGCCCTTGAAGATGCAACTCTGCACCTCGGCGTACAACTGCCACGGGTCGCTCGTGTAGTCCTCCGCATCGGTGGCAGCCACAGGGTCATTGGCAGGAATGTCGTCTTGGGCGGTACGGTCTTTGGCATCATTCGCGCTGCCGATGTACCAATCCTCGGGGCGTACAACCACATCCACCTCTTGGTCTTCGCCAAAGCCCTTGTCCACGCACTTGAAATTGCGCCCGCAGAACTTCACCACCTTGTCGCGCACCATCGTGGCATCCAAGATGTTGCTTTCTCCGATAAAGTCTGCAACAAAGCAGTTCTGCGGTTCGTTGTAAACATCGGTTGGCGTGCCTACCTGCTGTATCTTACCCTCGCGCATCACCACCACGCGGTCGCTGAGCGTCAGTGCCTCCTCTTGGTCGTGCGTCACATAGATGAATGTGATGCCCAACTTGTCGTGCATCTCGCGCAACTCCATCTGCATATCTTTGCGCATCTTTAGGTCGAGGGCAGCCAACGGCTCGTCCAGCAATAGCACTTCGGGCTCGTTGATGATGGCACGCGCTATCGCCACGCGCTGTTGCTGACCGCCGCTCAGGCTGTCCACATCGCGATACTCATAGTCCGTCATACCGACGGTTTTCAACGCCTGCTTTACTTTCTTGGCAATGACTTTCTTGTCTATCTTCTTGAGTTTCAGACCAAAAGCCACATTGTCATACACGTTCAAATGGGGAAATAGTGCGTACTTTTGAAAGACCGTATTCACCGGTCGCTGGTGCGGCGGCATCTGGGTTACATCCTCTCCGTTGAGCAGGATATCGCCTTCGGTTGCCACTTGAAAGCCGGCTATACAGCGCAGCAGTGTGGTCTTACCGCAGCCCGAAGGCCCCAAGATGGTTACGAACTCGCCTTTCTTTATCGAGAGGCTTACATCGTCTAAGGCGAACTTACCGTCCTCAAATTGTTTGGAAATATGATTCACCTCAATGATATAATCCGTTTTCTGCATTGTTTTTTCTACTATGGAACACAAAAACTAAAACGCATAAATTCCTATTTTGAATTTGGGCGCAAAAGTACAAAATCGCCTGCACTTATGCAATATATCCGCCATTTTTCCACGAAACAGATAACAACCAACCCCAAAAACACCTGTTTTCCCGCCCAATAATACCTGCTTCCTCACCCAACAACACCTGTTTTCCTGCCCCTAAATCTCATATAGGTCCCTGTCTTGGTACGGAAAAAGTTGACTCAAAAATAGAAAAAAAATGAGTCAAAAAAGTGAAGAGTTATCGAGAGTCTCTGGGTCAAAATCTCGAAAAAAGACGCATTACGCAGCAGAATTTAAGCGTGCGAAAGTG
>CAVGOI010000022.1:0-36602 GCA_963630875.1 Mycobacteriaceae bacterium
ATCGTTGTAGGTTTTTAGTTAGACAATACAAAATTACAACGAGCGGCTGATTCTTTTGGTAGAATCAGCCGCTCGTTGCAATTGGTGGATTTGTATGCTTTTGGGGAAGGTGTTGAGGGAGTATGGAAGAGAATTATGTTACCGGTTGCGCCGGTTCCGCATTATCGATTGACGGAGCGAACCCGATAGCCCGCTTCGCGCAGGCAGGCGATTAGACCGTCCTCGCCCCCCATATAGGCAGCGTTGAGCGTGATGAACGCCTTTCCTTCGCGCAAATACGGCTGCAGGCGCTTTGCCCATACCTTGTTGCGGCGGGCGTAAACCTGATAATCCGAATAGGAGATGGTGCTGCGGTTGTCGGGACTTTGCAGGCGGAATGCCATGTCCGTCAGGCGACCGTAACGGTACATCTCCAAGAGCATGCGCTCTTCGCGCACCTCCCGCTCGGGGTACTGTACGATTTGCAGCAACTCCTTGCACTGCCATGCGAATGGCTCTCTGTCGAAGAGCATATAGAGGGTTTCGCCTACCTCGTCCAACCCATAGACGGGTTTGCCCTCTTCCACGGCGACCTGCTCAAAGAAAGTCTCCATAGAACGGATTTCGTCGTAGTCCAACCAGCGTTTTTCCAACTCGGAGCGATAGAGTTCCACCAAATAAGACGGCTTCATGCGCCCCAACTGCTCCAAGCCCATCCCCAAGGTGAGCCGCAGGGCGGCGTCTATCTCTTTGTACTCCGCTTCGCTGTAGAAATTGGCAAGCCGTACCGAGTCGGGCAGGAGGGCGGCTTGACGCAAGGCGGCAAGTGCTTCGTAGTCCTGCACGGCAAACTCGGTGATGACTTTGTCGCAGCGACCGTAGCAGGCGAAGAGATTGGGGATGGTGTCCAAAAATGCGATATCCACAAGGCGGTTTGTCGCCAACAGATAGGATTTGCTTGCTGCCGAATTGCCCGATATAACATACAAGACTTGCGCCTCCGTCGTATCCGTCCACACCGACAAACCGAAGAGTATCCCTATTATCCAACGAAACCTGCGCATATACTACTTTCGGAAAAGGCGTTTCTTTTTGGGCTGCGGAGCCGGTGTTTCGGCGGGAGCAGGCGCGTCGGGTATATGCAGCACAAAGCGTTTGTAGTAGGAGATGAGCAGTGTGGTAACGGGCAGTGCGATAATCATTCCTACTACGCCGAGCAACGAACCCCAGACAGACAGGCAAAGCAGTATTATGGCAGGTCCCATGCCTGTCACATTCCCCATAATCCTGGGGGTGAGTATGAGGTCTTGTATGACTTGGACTATGACGAACACCGCTGTTATGCTGAGCGCGATTACCCAGATGGGGCGTCCTGTCTCGGCTGCCTGAATAAGCCCAAGCAGAATACAGGGCGGAATCCCAAGAGCCTGCATATACGGCACGAGGTTCAACACTCCGACAATCAAGCCCATAGCAATACCCATCGGCAGACCGATGATTTGAAAACCGATGGCGAACAATATGCCCACGATGAAAGCAATGAGCGCCTGCCCGCGGAAGTAGCCGTTCATGTGTTTGTCGAGGTCGCTCATCAGCATTTGGGTGTTCTTTCGGTAGCGTTCCGGAATATATTGTGCCCAGTTCTTGCTAATTTTCTCGTAGTCAATTAGCAGGAATATAATATACAACAGGCACACAAATACGATGGCCAATCCGGCTAAACTACTTAGTCCACTACTAATCCAACCGCCTAATTTTGGGAGTATGTTTTTCACGGTTTGGCGTACATCGGGGTTGTCCAATAGGGTTTTTAGGTCGAGATTCTGGATAATCTCTTTCAGTTGCTCGTTTTGGCTCTCGGACAGATATTTGTTGGCGTCAAAGGTATGCGTGTATTCCGTGATACTATTCGATAGCGTGGTCATTTGGTGGCTAATCGTAGGCGTCAAAGCCGCTATGGCACCTGCCAACAGCCCAAGAACCAACACCAAGGTTACAATGACCGATACAATGCGATTCTTGAGGCGGCACTTATGCTGGAAGAAATCTACGATAGGCTCCAGTATATAGGCGATCACAAAACTTACCAAGAACGGAAGCAGTACACCGCTTAGCCGTCGTATGAGCAGAAATAGTGCCACAAATACGGCTATCGATACGAGCCCCCGTATAATACTCTCACGGTCAAAACTATACTTTTTCTGTTCCATATCCGGCGATCTTTAATTCTCGGCAAAGTTACTCCATTTTTTTGAGTTACACAACTCCATGATGATTGTATGGACTCTCGTAGGATGTTTATTGAGAGGGCGGCGTTGTAAAAACTTTTCACCACCGCCGACGGCGTTTGCGCTGCTGCTTTTATTTCACGATACATTCCGACATAAATTGTGGGGGTCTTTGTTGCTAGTGCGTTTGCGTTGTTTGCTAGTGCGTTGTTTGCTTTGTGTGCGTTGATGTTTTTGTTTGTTGTTTTCATACTTTGCCCCCCGTTCAGGAATCGGAGGCAACTCCTTTCGATTGTTTGTAATTAGTAATTTGCACCGCTTGTCGGTGCGTTTAGATAGTGCGTGTAGTATTCAGCCACACGCACCAAACAAAACGAAAAAGCACATAAATTTGTGTATTTCGTTTTTTTGTCGTACCTTTGTGCAACCGAAAGACCGCGGCGGGCGGTGTGACTTTTGACCCGCCGCGGTTTTTACTACTTTTTGCGTCTAATGTTTAGACGAAAAAGCAGCACAAAAACAAATACAAAAAGTTTCTTTTTCATTGCTTTTGCTTCTTTCGGTTGAATACTATGTGCGCACCGCCCGCGCACTTAGGCACGCCCCCCGACGCTCTCACAGTCGGGGGCGTTTTTGTTATGTATGTGGGGGCGTCCTTCGCCCACATTATAAGATTTCGCCTCGTTTAGTCGTTTGCCGCGCACGCCCTTTTGCGCTTTTACATATTTTTTGTGCCTTTTCGCCCGTCCTTTTTGGGCATACTTCTGTACTCATGTACAGGTGATAGTGCATAAAAAAAGCAGAGGCTGCCGTGTGGCAACCTCTGCTTTTATGATGTTTGTATTTCCTTTTCTCTATGGGATTAGGTTTCTCTTGTGTTTTGTACAATAATACTTCTATTAGGAACAATACCCAATACCCAGAGAGTAGGGACTTTTTACTTCATGTCGTCCTCTACTGCGGCTTGAGCGGCAGCAAGGCGTGCGATAGGCACACGGAACGGCGAGCAGGATTAGCGACTTATCTCGGACGTATCGCCCTAGCACTACCCTAGCACTATAGGGTTTTATAAGGGTCTTATAAGGGTCTTATAAGGTTTGTTTTACTATAAGCCTATTTTTCCTATTTATGCGCATGGGACGGGAGGTGCGTAATGGTTTTTTGTCTATAGACCTAAAGTTTTCGTATCTTCTCAAATTTGACCTATACGCTGCAAAGATTTGGGGATTCGGCAGTGAAATGGCAGAATAAATTTGGGGATTACGCAGTAAAACGACGAAATAAATTTGGGGATTTTGATTTTGTTAACGGAAATAGTCGGCTTGGATGACTTTGTCGGATAGTTGGTAGGCGCGGGGTTCGGGTAGGGGACGATGAGCGCAGGCAGCGGTGTCCAGTAGGTCAGCACCAAAGCCCTGCCAGTAGTACGCCTCGCCGCCTATACGGTGCAGCAATGTGGGGTAGGCATCCATTTGATAGGTCAGCGTGTCGATGACCGTTTTCTCTTGTATCGTAGGCGAATAGACCACGAGGGCAGTGTATGCCTCTCGGGGCGCAAAGTCCAGACCCGCCGTGTCGCAGTAGGTCTGGAACTCCTGCCGTTGTGTGGGGGTGAGGATAATATGGTCGCCCATAATGCCGACGGTGGTGTTATGGAGCACCGAGTCGGTATCTATTCGCTGCAAGAACGCACCCCAGCAGGAGTCGGTGTAGTGCAGGCTATGCAGGTAGTTTGCCATAGCGGTCGGCATATCCTTGGGGAGGGTAGGCACGGGGTAGAAGGTAGAACTCGCCTCAAAGGGCGTGTGCGTCGCCATAGTAATGGCCAGTATATAGTCGTAGTGTGTGGCAATGCTGTCCAATAGCGTAAAAGTGCAGGCATCTAAGGAAGCGGGATTGAGATAGGCGGTATCGATATGGTAAGCGAGGTTCATATCATACTGATACCAAATGGAGAGCGTTCCCGGCTGTATCATCGCCGTATGTGCATAGGATTCGCTCAAAGAGGGGAAGACATGGTTGGCAAAACGATTGCAGGCAGCACCTTCTGCTACGGGGAGTAGTCCCGTATTGAATATCATCTGCCCGTCGCCCGATTGCCCGCCTTTGGTTTGGCTTTTCACTCGTGTAGCGTGGAGAATAGACTGGTGTTGGTCTATAAATCGGCAGAGATTGGGCGTAATATCAGGGCGAATCGCCCATGTTTCCATACTCTCTACGAGTATTAAGACAAGAGGCGTTTTAGGTTGTATGGCAGTGCCTTTCGGATGAGTGAAAAGGGCGATATCGGCTTGTTCTTCTGTGGTTAATTGAGGCTTTTGTGCAAATGGCATTGCCACCAAATGTTTCATATCGTACGCAAAGGCGTGTAGGACAGAAAGATTCTGTGGTAGTCGCTCATTTATGTTCCATTGGAAGATGTTGTCAATAAAAGGTTCTTGCAGACTGCAGAAATAAAAATGGTGTTGGTGTTGATAGAGATTGCAGGTGGTTATGTCTACTACAAGACTGATAATGAGTGTGACAGCGAAACCGAGTAAACTGTGCTTTTCTGAATGAAAGAGATAGACGGCGAGGATAGTCAGAAGCGTTGGGACAAGCAGCCACCACATAAAAGCGTCCATGTACATAGGCAGGCAATTCCAAAAGCCGTCCATATTGCCAAGCAACATAAAGGAGTGCGCACTGATGAAGATGCGAGTGGAACGGTAGTAAATGAGTTCGGCTATAATCCACACATTGGTTAAAAGAGAGACTACGATAGTCCATCCCTTGCGGCGTGAAAGGAATACGAATGCCGCAAGAAAGAGGGATATACCTATCTTAGGTAAATAGAAAGACCAAAAGGCATGCGGGTTTTTCCATAGCGAAGATACCATAATCGAGTGGAAGGCTGCCCATTGGAAGAGCATACATTGCATAAACATACTGAACGCAAACAGGCAGAAAAGGTAGAAAGTGGCGTACTTGGATTGTCGGCAGGCGGTAACGATACGCCCGAAAGAAGCGTTTAGTTTCATATAAGTGGAATATGTTCTAGCGATGTTGCGTTCTTGTTGCACATCGAAATTCCACTCTGCTATGGGGCTTGCTTTGTTATTCGGCTTTCCCAAAGGCGTATATACAAAAAGCGTGGAAATCGACTGCTGCCGTTTCCACGAGTAGAGGTCTTCGCATTACCTGTTTTCCTGAGAAGCGGCAACGCGAACCCCACGCCTGTATAGCCAAACCATACACTCAAATGCCCATATACCTGCAGTAGGTACATGGCACGGGTGTATGCTTACACATACAAAACGAAGGCGTTCTTCGTTGCTTGCTCTGAGGAAAAAGTTGAAAGTTGCGAAGTTTCTACTCGTCAGAACCAGCGTTCGTTAAACGCATTATGTTATGTCTTTTGCGGATGGTGTTCCATTCGCACTGCAAAAGTACTGCATTTTTGCCATACCTGCAAGGGGAAAGCACAAAATAGGTCGAAACGGTCTGCTTGTATGCGCAAATGTAGCGGTACAAAAAAAGCAGAGGCTGCCGTGGGGCAACCTCTGCTTTTTTGATGTTTTTATTTCCTTTTCTCTATGGGATAGGTTTTCTCTTGTGTTTTGTGCTATTCTATTAGGCACAAAATGCAATACGCAATACCCAATACGCAATACCCAGAGAGTAGGGATTCTTTACTTCATGTCGTCCTCGATAGCGGCTTGTGCGGCTGCCAGGCGAGCGATAGGTACGCGGAAGGGCGAACAGGAGGCGTAGTTCATACCGATACGCGCGCAGAATTTCACGCTGCTCGGTTCACCACCGTGCTCACCGCAGATACCCGTACGCAGTCCCGGACGGACAGCGCGGCCTTTCTCCACAGCCATCTTGATGAGTTGCCCCACACCGTGTTGATCCAATACTTGGAATGGATCGACTTTCAGTATCTTCTCTTTGAGATATACGGGGAGGAACGAGGCAATGTCGTCGCGGCTGTAACCGAAGGTCATCTGCGTTAGGTCATTCGTACCGAAGGAGAAGTATTGTGCTTCGGTGGCGATTCGGTCTGCCGTAAGAGCGGCACGCGGAATCTCTATCATCGTACCAATCTCAAACTCAACCTCCGTGCCGTATTCGGCGAATACCTCTTTGGCAACGCGTTGAATTACGGCTTTCTGCTGTTTGAACTCGTACAGAATACCAATCAACGGCACCATAATCTCCGGCATAGGATGCTTGCCCTCCTGCTTGAGTTCGCAGGCGGCACTGAGGATAGCCCTCGTCTGCATCTCCGTGATTTCGGGGAAGGTGATACCCAAGCGGCAGCCACGATGTCCGAGCATCGGGTTGTTCTCCGCCAACGAATTGACGCGCTGCTGTATCTCCTCTACGCTGACACCCATCTCTTTCGCCATGATCTGCTGCCCTGCTAAATCGTGCGGCACAAACTCATGCAACGGCGGATCGAGAAGACGGATATTGACGGGATAGCCGTCCATTGCAGCCAAGATACCCTTGAAGTCCGCCTTTTGGTAGGGCAGGAGTTTGGCAAGGGCTTTCTTGCGTCCTTCTGCGTCTTGGGCGAGAATCATTTCGCGCATGGCGACAATCTTCTTGTCCTCGAAGAACATGTGTTCGGTACGCGTAAGACCGATGCCCTTTGCCCCGAAGGCGCGTGCCACCTCCGCATCGTGCGGCGTGTCGGCATTGGTGCGTACCTGCATGTGTGTGTATTTGTCGCAAAGGTCCATCAACGCCTTGAAGTCGCCGCTGAGTTCGGCAGCCTTGGTCGGAATCTGACCGGCATATACCTGACCCGTCGAACCGTTGAGCGAGATGTAATCGCCCTCCTTGTAGGTAACGCCTTCGATGGTAACGGTCTTCGCCTTGTAATCCACGACAATCGCTCCGGCACCCGATACGCAGCATTTGCCCATACCACGCGCCACTACGGCTGCATGGCTGGTCATACCTCCGCGTGCGGTGAGGATACCTTCTGCCGCCGACATACCTGCCAAGTCTTCCGGACTGGTTTCGATACGCACCATAATCACATTATGCCCCTCTTCGTGCCACTCCTGGGCGTCGTCTGCATGGAACACGATTTGACCGCAAGCCGCACCCGGGCTGGCAGGGAGTCCCTGCGTGATGACTTTCGCCGCTTTCAAGGCGTCTTTGTCGAATACCGGATGGAGCAGTTCGTCCAACTTCTGCGGCTCGCAACGCATAACAGCGGTTTTCTCGTCAATCAGCCCTTCACGGAGCAAGTCCATGGCGATCTTGACCATAGCGGTACCGGTGCGTTTGCCGTTCCTCGTTTGCAAGAACCAGAGTTTGCCTTCCTGTACGGTGAACTCCATATCCTGCATATCGCGATAGTGGTTCTCTAATTTCTGCTGGATGTCGTTGAGTTGGGCGAACAATTCGGGCATCGCCTCTTCCATACTGGGGTACTTTTCGGCACGCTCGTGCTCACAGATACCTTGCAGTTGCGCCCAGCGGCGGCTTCCCTCAAGGGTAATCTGCTGCGGGGTGCGGATACCTGCAACCACATCTTCGCCCTGCGCGTTTACCAAGTACTCACCGTTGAAGATGTTCTCGCCGGTTGCTGCGTCACGGCTGAAGCAGACGCCCGTAGCCGATGTCTCGCCCATATTGCCGAAGACCATTGCCATTACGCTGACGGCTGTGCCCCACTCGTCGGGTATTCCTTCCATCTTTCGGTAGAGTATCGCACGCTCGTTCATCCAACTGCGGAACACGGCGCAGATCGCTCCCCAGAGTTGCTCGATGGGGTCGGTGGGGAAGTCGCTTCCCGTTTGCTCTTTGATAGCCGTCTTGAAGCGGGCAACCAAGAGTTTGAGTTCGTCCACATTCAAATCCTTGTCCAACTTGATGTTGCGGATGGATTTTACCTCCTCGATAATCGCCTCAAAAGGATCAATATCTTCCTTGTTGACCGGCTTCATGCCCAATACCACATCACCGTACATCTGTACGAAGCGGCGGTAACTGTCATAGACAAAGTGAGGGTTTTGGGTCTTGACTACCATACCCTCTGCTACTTCGTCGTTCAAACCCAAGTTGAGGATGGTGTCCATCATACCCGGCATCGATGCTCTCGCGCCGGAGCGCACGCTGACCAGCAACGGGTTCTTGGGGTCGCCGAACTTGCAATTCATCAGGGTCTCGATGTGCTTGACGGCTGCCATCACATCATTGTTGAGCAACTCCACAATCTTCGCTTGCCCTACTTCGTAATACTCGTTGCACACATCCGTCGTGATGGTGAAACCCGGAGGTACGGGGACACCCACCAAGTTCATTTCTGCGCAGTTCGCGCCTTTTCCGCCCAACTGCTCGCGCATCCGGGCATTACCCTCGGCCTTTCCGTTGCCGAAAGTGTAGACTCTTTTCTTGTTGTCCATTTGGTGAAAGTATATTAGTATTATTTCCTATTGTTTTCGTCCTTGCGGCAGGCAGGCAGTGCACCCTCCCTGCAGACAAAATACCGCTATTCTTGATAAAGCGTGCAAAGGTACTGCTTTGGTTTGGAATATGCAAATCGTCCTTAAAAATAGTAACATACCCCTTTGGAAAAACGGCGGTAAGATGTTCCAGAAAGAAAACTTTTATATTCCAAATGGCGTTTTTGATGTTCCGTAGTTCGCAGGTTCTTCGGAGGTGATTCGAAGGTGATTCGAAGGTGATTCGGAGGTGATTCGAAATTTGTGCGGCAATCGTGCGGTAGTATGTTCCATAGGGTAACACCGGGGTAGCACTCGGGTAGCACCCTCTTTCGGGGTTGCCGGCTGTGCCGTTGGTGGCTGCGTGTTGGGGGAGAGGGAGGGAAAAGTTTGCGGCTTTGCCGAAAAAAGACTACCTTTGCGGAAGATTTAGGCCGACAATACCCATCCCAAGCCTAACAAACACCTAATAAGAACGCGGCAATAACTAATGCCAAAAGAAACATAGCATCTTTTTCGTGGTGCAAAGGTAATAGATTATCCGCAATGCTGCAAACTTTTTCGTTATTTCGGGCAAAGATACACCACTAATACCTTAAAATATGTTCCCGTTAGACAAACAATTGGTTGACCAGACCTGCATGGACTTCGGGTTGCGCAACGCCCACGAATTGGGCAATGCTTCCATCCGGCAGTTGGTGGGTGTGGTCAAAGACATTGAACGCGCCACCGGCGAAGAGTTTATTCACATGGAGTTGGGCGAGCCCGGTTTGCCCGCCGAACAGGTGGGTATCGAAGCCGAACACCAAGCCCTGTTGAACGGCTATGCCGCCCACTATCCGGTCATCACGGGCATTCCGGAAGTCAAACAGTGGGGCAGCGAGTTCGTGCGTGCCTTTGTGGGCTTGGATATTCCCGAAGAGTGCATCGTGCCGACCGTCGGCAGCATGCAGGCGGCGTTTGCCCTGAACCTGACCATGGCGCAATTAGACCCCAAACGCGACACGGTGCTGTTTATCGACCCCTGCTTCCCCGTGCAGAAACAGCAATGCAAGGTCATCGGCGTGCGGGTGGACTGCTTCGATGTGGCGGATTTTCGCGGCGAGGCGCTGCACGCGGAGTTGGAGCGGCATTTCAAGACCGGCCGTATCGCGGCAATGCTGTTCTCGAACCCCAACAACCCCTCGTGGATGTGCTTGACGGAGCGGGAATTGGAGATAATCGGTCGCCTCGCTACGAAGTATAAGGTGTTGGTAATCGAGGACTTGGCGTACCTCAATATGGACTTTCGCGAGAAACGCGGCGTGCCCTATGAGCCGCCCTATCAGCCATCGGTGGGTCGCTATACCCACAACTGCGTACATGTGATTTCCTGCTCGAAAATGTTTTCCTATGCCGGTCAGCGCGGGGCTATCGTGGCGATGAACCCCGTATGGGCGCACCGCTGTTTTCCCGCCTTGGCAGCACGCTACGGCAACGACGGGCAGTTCCTGCGTAACTTCGTGTATATCATACTCTACAGCCTCTCGTCGGGCGTTACACACTCCGTGCAGTTTGCCATGGCGGCGATGTTCCGCGCCGCATGCCAAGGCAAGATACACTTCGTGGAGAACACGCGCGAGTACGCCCGCCGCGCCCATGCTATCAAGGAGATTATGGTGCGCAACGGCTTCCATATCGTCTATGACCGCGATGCCGACGACCAAGAGGTGGGCGACGGGTTTTTCTTTACTTTCGGCTACAAGGACTGGACGGGCGAACAACTGCTGAACAAACTGATTTACTACGGCGTGTCGGCTATCGCGTTGGGCAGCACCGGTGCGCAACGGGAAGGGATGCGCGGCTGCGCATCGTCTATCCGCGATGAACAGTACGGGGAGTTGGATAGGCGACTAGCGGCTTTCCGGAGGGATTATCCGTAGGGGGGGGAGTATTTTGCGGTTGCATTTGCCTGTTTTGAAAAAAAATGCTATCTTTGCAGGCGATTTATACGGAAAGATGAAGAAATATAAGGTCATCGATTTATTTGCCGGTGTAGGGGGATTGTCGTATGGTTTTGCTCACGATGATATGTTTGAAATTGTGGCAGCCAATGAGATTCTACGCCCTATGGCTATAGCCTATTCGCTTAACCACCCTAATGTCAAGATGTACAATAAGGACATCAAAGACTTTAGCGCGGCTGATTTGGCAAGAGATTTGGGCTTGCAGAAAGGCGATATTGACCTTGTTGTCGGAGGCCCTCCTTGTCAAGCCTATTCTACGGTCGGAAAACGCTTAATTGATGACCCAAGAGGGAAATTGTTCCAAGAGTATTACCGTATGCTTTCGGAGTTGCGCCCCAAGGTGTTTGTATTCGAGAATGTAAAAGGGCTTTTGTCTATGTGCGGAGGCGAGTTGGTCAAGACCATTGTCTTTTTATTTGAATCTTTGGGCTATGATGTGAACCTCCAACTGCTCAATGCGGCGGATTATGGCACCCCCCAAATCCGCGAGCGTGTCATTATCGTCGGCACTTTATTGGGCGGCAAGTTCCGCTATCCGAAACCTACACATTGTAATATAGATGGGATTGAGTGTCCGTCTTTGAAAAAATATGTTACGATTGGCGAGGCTTTGTCTGATTTGCCCGCTTTGTCTAACGGGGGCGAGGCGTATGCCTATGCCACTCCTCCGCAAAATGATTTTCAACGCCTTATGCGAGCCCATGCGCCCGAAGCCATTCAAGACCATAATGTGCCTAAGAACGGTGAGCATTTGGTGCGTCTGATGGAGGCATTGCCAGACGGCGGCACACCAGCAGATGTGCCCGAAGAAATGCGCCCGAAGAGTGGATTTGCCAATACCTATTGCCGCCTTTGGTGGAACAAACCGAGTACGACCATTACGCGCAATTTGAGTTGTGTCTCTTCTTCTCGTTGCATCCATCCGCGCCAACCGCGTCCGCTTTCTACACGAGAGGGAGCAAGATTGCAAGGCTTTCCCGATGATTATCGGTTCTTTGGTAGTCGTACGGAACGGAATTTGCAAATCGGCAATGCGGTACCTACTTTTCTTTCTTCCGCTATCAAAGATTCGGTCAAAGCGTATTTGGTAGAAAACGACAAAGGGCAGCGTATTGAAGACTTGACATTTTATGTACAACCGAAAAAATACATACAAACCAGTTTGTTTATTTGAGTAAAATATAGTTCATACATAGCGAATAGGCGTATATTTTTAGAGAAATAAGTCGGCAAACTTACCTAATAACAAGAAAATATATGTCCCTGCTATCTGTGTTCCAGCATAGGTAAGCGGGGTATTGTTATAATTCCGCCGACTTATTTCTCTTACCTCGCTTACTTATGTTTTGTTTTGACCAGATAGCATGCCTATTCGGTCAAATTAGTTGTTTATGCCGGAAAGAAATCGAGCCGAGGGGTGGCAACACGCCAAATTGAGCGGACACAAAAACGAAGATTTGGTTACCGAACTTGTTATGCATGACCCCGATATACAGCAAGCCTTGTTGCATTGTGCCAATAAGAGCGGTAGAGTTGTCGGAGTTGCAGAGGGCGGATTGTGTGAAACCGCTATCCCCTCCGTGTTGGGAGATAGCACCAAGTCGAAACCGGATGTGCGTTTGCGGTTGGATAATGGTTCGCATATAAATGTTTCTATCAAGAAAAGTTGTGGTGGTCAGGTCTTCCTCATCACGGTAGAGCGTTTTATTCTCGGTTATGAGAAACAATACCATACCGAGATACCGCAGCAAGTGAAAAGAGCCATTGCGTTGTTCTGGGGCAGTGCGAACGATGCCGCAGACCTATTGCGGCAATATGCAAGGGTGGAGCAGAAATACCAAACCAAACGCCATCGCTTGGTAAAAGACACGATGGATAATTATGACCCAGCATTGTCCGAAGCATTGCTCCAATGGTTCCGTGAGAACATTGTCAATCTGTTTGACTTTTGTTTTGTGCGCGGCTTGGCTCTTCGCTCCGAAGATTGGGCAGATGTTATTTGGTACAAGAACTTGTTGCCCAATGAGGAGGACGGCGATACCATGTTCAAACTCGACGAAATTAAGAAAAAGATTTGGGACAAACGGGATAGAGTCGTCTATGGCACTCGCACGGGCGGAAGCACTATCCAATTGCCGTTCGGCTTTGTGCAGTGGCATTTACATCAAATGCAATTCCATCATAACCTAAACTTGCTACAATCTCTCTAAATATATTTCTCTTTTCCGTGCACAATATCTCTCCTAATTGCTTTATTACAAAGTCTCACTTGGACATTCGTGAGAGGGTTGGTAGGGAAAAACGACCGTTTTTCGACTACCAAAAACAGAGCCGCACACCGTGTATGCAGCCATAGCAAAACAAGGGCAATCATTCCGGTTTTCGTTATAAAAAGCAGAATGATTTCTTAATTTTTAACAAAAATGCAGTGAAAACTTGCGGGATTTGCAGAAGGGCTGTACCTTTGCAAAACGGTAGTCGAAAAACGGTCGTTTTTGAACCGCCACCATGCGCTCATAGGGGCGATGCACACAAAGAATAACACTACACACAACCATTAACACAATATTAACCATTAAACAATAAGGAGAAAAACACCATGAAAAAAATTTCCTTCATTCTGTCGCTCATGCTGGCATTGACCGGCATAGCAAAGGCAACCCACTACAACTATTTGTGTGGGGTAACCGCTGTAACCGTAACCGACGAAAGCAACAAGCATGTGTACGGTACGGACACGAGTTTTGTGTACCTTGTCCAAATTACGCAGACTTGCAAAAACACAGCAGAATACGACAAGACTACCACCTATGCTTCAACGGTGGATTTGTACTTGAATCCCGAAACCCACCGGTTGGAGGGGACTTACTCTTCGGCAGATTACAGCATCTGCAGTTCGTTGTTTGGAACAACGACTGTTTACTACGGTACAAACAGGCGTACGCTCAATACGGATAAGACCTCTACTTTCACCATCACCAAAATCGACGATACGCATTACAGCATCGGCGAGGGTGTGCTGCATGTGCAGAACTCCAAAAAAACGAACACCTATGCCTACAACTACTGCTATAACGCTGCGGAAATCGGCACAAAGGATATCGGGCAGACCCCCTTTGTATTCGAGTTTGACCCCGGCGAGAAGACCGTCGAAATCACTCCGTCAAGCGTGGAAGTAACGCCTACATCCACAGGCTTTACCTTGGAAGTGGCAGGGAAAGACACCAAGAACACCGCCTACACCGTAACCATCTATTTGGAGAGTGAGAATATCCACGGCGAGTTCACCATTGGCGCGAATAACCTCTCCTCTTGGACTTCGGTTACCCGTGCCACAACCACATCCTACATCAAGGCGACAGGGACTACGGTTACCATCACCCCCAAAACCGCAGGGACCTACACCCTGTCCGCCAATCTCATCTGTGAGAACGGGTTCACCTACATCCTCAACCCCTACGACTTTACCTACAAAAACCCCTCTACATCCGTCTTAACAACGCAAGCCAACAACACACAATGCCGCAAGTTCGTGCGCAACGGACAAATTTTTATCCAAAAAGGGGATGTCGTTGTGAACATTCTCGGCGTGCAACAATAGGAGGGCGATATGAAGAGGATACTAACTGCTTTATGCGGTATGTTGATGACAGCAAGTGCACTTGCTGTCATCAACCTTACCCCCACTGCCGTAACGGTTAGCGACTTGACTGTGGACAAGCAAAACTACTTTGTCGTGGTCGAGGCCTTTGTCAACCAGTCCGAATACGAGGTGGCTTTCGACCTCTATCCCGCCACAAAGTCCCTCATCGGCACTTTCTCGGCTGCCGGCAAGACCATTGCCTATGTGAACAGTTATGTGTGCAAAGTGCGCTATCAGGGCAAGACGCTGAATACGATGTACTTTTGCGAGGAGACTTCGGATATCACCCTCTCGGTCTCCCGCCAAAACAATGACACCTGCGTGCTGAGCGGCCGTATCGATGCCTTCTCCAAGCAAGGGGTTAAATACACCTACACCATTCCCGAGTTCGCCTTCCCGTACACCGAACAGGATACCGCCGACCGCACCCCCCAAGACCCCTATCGCTTTGAGCCGACCCAAGACACGACCATCCATTTCTATGCCGATGTGGTGGCACTGCGCCAACGCGACAACGGAATCGTGAATATCACCCTCAACGCCATGGCGGACGCGACCTACCATTGGATTGACCTCAACCTGCTGTCCGATGTGCTGGCACTGCCTGCCGGAACCTACTCCATCGACAGCACCGGCAACCCGGGCACACTCACCGCCTCGCGCGGCTACTTGGAGGTGCAGCACGACGACCCCTGCTATGTGGCGATACGCCACGAGGAGACATGGGGAGCCTACACCCCCTACTACCTGACGAGCGGAGAACTGACGGTGAGTTACAACTCAAAGACCGACACCCTCTTCATCACGGGCGTGTGCCGCTCCAAGAACGGCTCCACCATCCATGTACACGCCAAGAGTTACAACATGCTCTATATCCCTGACGAGGAACCGCCCCAAAAGGAGATTGTGGCGTTGGCTATGGACACGGTTACCATCACCTACCTGCGCGAGCAAGCCGATACCGTCAACCACCGCTATCCCTACACCTTCACTTTTTCGGGCAAAGATGACGGATTCCCGCAGGTGCTGACCAATGTGCTGCTGCCCAAGCCTATGGAACTGACCGCAGGCACCTACACCCTGCACGCCAAACAACTGTCGGGTGTCCTGCTGTTCCAAAATCAAGGGGACTACAACACTTGGTTCTTCGGCGGAACGCCCTACGCTTTGGATACGGTGCAACTGACGCTCTCAACCGACGACCATGTCCGTTGGACTTTCTCTATGCTCCTCACCGATACCGTCGGCAGCCGCTACTCGTTCACGCTCACCCTGCAACCGCATATCATCAACTACCCCCTGCCGGACGAGGACACAAAAGACAAACCCTACACCGACGAGTCCCGCCAAGCGGAGCAGATAACCATTGCCTTTGATTCTCTCGTGTGGAACGACGCTTCCGTTCCCAAAGACGGCATTGTGGACATCCTTCTGCGGCAACGCGAAAGCAATGCGCAGGGTCTGTCCTATGTGGCGCAATTGGGGCTGTTCACCAGCACCACCGAGGTGCCTGCGGGTCGTTATCCCGTGAATGATACGGAGAACGACCTTACTTTCTCGGCATCCTTGGGACGCTACGGCAATGTACTCATTCCGTGCTATATGGCAATCGCGGACCAAAAAGGCGGGGTGTATAAGGTGTGGTATATCGTCAGCGGCACCATATCCTTGGACTTCGACACGAACGGGCTTCCGATTCTGCAGGGCGAATGTACCTCCTATTTCGGTTCGACGCTCCGTTTCTCGTACCTGCCCGCCGATACCGGCGTGCGTGACGTGCCATCGCCCGCACCCGCTGCCATCAAGTTCCTGCAGAACGGCCAAGTACTCATCCGCAAGGGCGATACCACCTACACGATAGTCGGCACGGTGTATTAGATAATCGCCACTGACTATTAGCGCATTACGGAGAAAATACCGAAAAGCAGGCGGCGGAATTTGGATATTCGCTTTCTGGGTACTACCTTTGTAGCGGGTTTGCGTGCTGTCGGCTTCCCAATACGGACGACGGTACAAGGGGAGTGCTATCTATAAAAACAAAGAAACAATGAAGAATCAACTGAGTGCTGCCTGCGTGGTGGCAATAGGGCTTGCTGTGGCGGGCTTTTTCGTATTTCTCGGCTTCAAGCAGAATGCCGAGCGTGACAGGGTAGTCGTGGTGAAGGGTCTGGCGGTGCGCGATGTGCAGGCGGATTATGCCGTATGGCCGCTTACCTATTCGGTGCAGGGCAACCATCTTCCGAAGATGTATCAGGAACTCAATGCCACAACTGCCGCCATCAAACGCTTTCTCATCGGGAAGGGCTTTCAGGAGGACGATTTGAAGCAGGGCAGTCCTACCGTCACGGACAACTGGCAGAACTACTATGTAGAGCGTCGTCCGGACGCGCGTTATAAGGTCGAGGCCTCGTTGGTGGTCAGCACGCACGATGTAGAGCGTGTGGTGGCGTGTCAGGGCAGCCAGAGCGAATTGCTCACGCAGGGCATTGTCGTGAACACACAGGACTGGAACTTGGACTATCAATTCAACGGTCTGACGGCGTTGAAGCCCTCGATGATTGAGGAGGCGACCAAGAACGCCCGTACGGTGGCGGAGAAGTTCGCTGCGGACGCCGATTGTTCGCTCGGCAGTATCCGCAATGCCAACCAAGGGCAGTTCTCCATCGAGAGCGACGCTTACCAGCCGTGGGTGAAGCATGTGCGTGTGGTTACGACCATCGGGTATTACTTGAAGTAGGATGTTTTGTTAGTTGAGAGTTTAGAGTTGAGTGTTTAGCGCAGTTTTTTAGTTGAGAGTTGAAAGTAGTTGAGTGTTGAGCGGGCTTCGCCCTGATTAGTGTTTAGCGCAGTTTATAGTAAAAAGTTTCGTGTTTTGCACAGTCTCCTTATAACTCTCCACTCTCCACAGCCCTCAACAGGGCGAAGCCCGCTCAACTTCTTCCCCCCTCTCTGAGGGGGGAAGGGGGAGTCTTTTTTTTAAGATTTTCCTTCTCCCTTATTTCCCTTTATCAGTAACTATCATCTTCGAAGGAACTACGAAGCACCTACGAAGCAACGCCGCAGGAACAAAAAGTGTCATTTTTTAAGATTTCGCCCCTTCGGCACCCATAGCCCCCCCCGTAGCCACTTTTCTCCCTCAAACGCCCCTTGTGCGGGGTAAATTTGCATATCCGCGAAAATAAGTATATCTTTGCGGGCTGTTTCGTGGAGGGTGCCTTTGAACGGTGTCCGTAGCGCGGAGCGGAGATACAGAAATGGAGAATTTCGAACAGTTGTGCCGCGACAGGCGGTCAATACGCAAGTACACCGACCAAAGGGTGGAAACGGAAAAGTTGGAGAGCATCTTGCGTTGTGCATTGATGTCTCCGTCGGGGAAGCGCGTCAATCCTTGGCAGTTCTTTGTCATCACTGACGAGGCGGTCTTGCGCCGCTTAGCGGGCTGTCGCACCTATGGTAGCGGGATGTTCCAAACCGCCCAAGCCGCCATTGCGGTCGCGGTGGACGAGAAGCAGACGGATACTTGGCAGTGCGACGGAGCCATTGCTGCACAGAATATCTGGTTGGCAGCCGCCGACTTGGGCTTGGGGGCGTGCTGGTGCCAGGTCTATCAGCGCGAGGGTGCGGAGGACTTGGTGCGCGGCTTAGCGCAAATCCCGCAGGACTTGCGGGTGTTGTGCGTTATGGCTATCGGCTACAAAGACGAGGAGCGCAAAGCGTATGACCCCGACAAACTCCCCTACCACAAAGTGCATTGGATTAAATGACGAACCATCCCAATATGAAACCTGTTATTGCTATCACGGCCGGCGACACCAACGGCGTCGGCTACGAGGTTATTCTAAAGAGTCTGACCGACCCGCATATCGGGGAGATATGTTGCCCCGTTATATATGGTAACGCGCTCATAGCCCACGCGCACGCGATGATGCTGGACAACGAATACCACTCCGTGCAGTTTAACCGCATCGAAGACCCTCGGCAAGTCAAAGAGGGTAGGTTGAACCTCCTCACCTGCTACGCGGATGATACGCCCCTCGCTATCGGCAACGCCACGCCGGAAAGCGGGCAGGCAGCCTTGAAGAGCCTGCAACGCGCGTGTCAGGACTTGCAGCAGGGCGCAGTAGATGCCTTGGTAACAGCCCCCATCAACAAAGAGAATATCCAGTGCGATGCTTTCCGCTATCCGGGACATACCGAGTACTTGACCCGCATCTTCGGCACGGGGTCGGACAGCCTGATGATGATGCTGAGCGAGACAATGCGGGTGGCATTGGTCAGCAACCATACACCGCTTGCCGAAGTCGCAGCAACGATAACCGAGGAGCGGATTATCGCCAAACTGACGCTGCTCAACCGCAGTTTGCAGGACGACTTTGCCATCGACAAACCGCGTATCGCCGTCCTCGCACTCAACCCGCACGCAGGCGACAACGGCCTGTTGGGTACGGAGGAACAGGATATCATCCGCCCCGCAATCGAAAAGGCGAATGAACAAGGTATCTGGGCATTCGGTCCCTACGCCGCGGACGGTTTCTTCGGAGCCGGTCAGTACCACCATTTTGATGCGGTGCTCGCCATGTACCACGACCAAGGACTTGCGCCCTTCAAAGCCTTGGACATGAGCGGAGTGAACTACACAGCAGGTCTGCGCGTCGTGCGTACCTCGCCCGACCACGGCACGGCGTACGATATAGCCGGCAAGAACAAAGCCAACGCCGACAGTATGCTTCACGCCCTGTATGCAGCCATCGACATCCTGCATACCCGCCGCGAAAGTGCCGAACTTAAAGCCAATCCGCTGCCGTTTACTCCCCGCGCCGAACGACGCGAGAAACGCCAACCCGCCGCGCAGCCCGCACCCGCTGAACAAGAACAAAACGATGAAACGAATACAAACGATGACAAGTAAAGAAATCCGACAGTCCTTTTTGGACTTTATGGAGAGCAAAGGACACCATATCGTACCCTCTGCACCGATGGTTATCAAGGATGACCCTACGCTGATGTTTACCAATGCGGGAATGAACCCGTGGAAGGGTATTATTCTCGGCAACGATCCGATTAAGTATCCCCGTGTGGCAGATTCACAGAAGTGTCTGCGTGTCAGTGGCAAGCACAACGATTTGGAGGAGGTAGGACACGATACCTATCACCACACCATGTTCGAGATGCTTGGTAACTGGTCGTTTGGTGATTACTTCAAGGAGGGGGCTATCGACTTTGCATGGGAATACATTGTTGATGTCCTGCACATTGACCCGAAGAATCTCTATGCAACGGTATTCGAGGGTGCTCCCGAAGAAGGACTGGCTCGTGATGAAGAGGCGGCTGCCATCTGGGCAAAGCACTTGCCTGCAGATCATATTTTGAATGGTAACAAGCATGACAACTTCTGGGAGATGGGTGATACCGGACCTTGCGGTCCCTGCTCCGAGATACATGTAGACAGTCGTTCCGAGGAGGAGAAAGCAGCAGTTCCGGGGCGTGAGTTGGTCAATAAGGACCACCCGCAGGTTATCGAGATTTGGAATCTTGTCTTCATGCAGTACAACCGCAAGGCAGACGGCTCTCTTGAGGGGCTGCCTAAGCGTGTGATTGATACGGGTATGGGATTTGAGCGTTTGGTGCGTACCCTGCAGGGCAAGCAGTCCAACTACGACACCGATGTGTTCCAGCCTATGCTGCACAAGATTGGCGAGATTTGCGATACAGAGTATGGCAAGGAGGAGAAAACCGACATTGCTATGCGTGTCATTGCCGACCATATCCGAACCATCGCCTTTGCTATTACGGATGGGCAATTGCCGAGCAACGAGAAGGCGGGTTATGTCATCCGTCGTATCTTGCGTCGTGCCGTTCGCTATGGCTACACCTTCTTGGGTCAGCGTGAGGCATTTATGTATAAGTTAGTGCCGCAACTCATTGAGGATATGGGTGATGCCTATCCCGAATTGCGTAAGCAAGAGCAACAGATTATCCCTGTCATCAAGAGCGAAGAGGAGGCATTCCTGCGTACGCTCGATAAGGGTATCACCTTGCTCGACAAACTTATGAAAGAGGCGAAGGGCAAAGAGATTTCCGGTGTGGATGTCTTTACGCTGAAAGACACCTACGGCTTCCCGCTCGATTTGACGGAGTTGATTCTTCGTGAGAACGGTTTTACCACCAACGAGGAGGAGTATCAGAAGGCATTGGAGCACCAGAAAGAGATGGGGCGTAGTGCCAATAAGCAAGATCTTGGCGACTGGGTAGTCCTTCGTGAGGGAGATACCGAGTTTGTCGGTTACGATTCGTTATCCGTTGAGACGGAAGTGCTTCGCTACCGTAAGGTAAGCCAGAAGGGCAAAGAGTTCTATCAGATTGTGCTTTCCAAGACCCCGTTCTATGCAGAGATGGGTGGTGAGGTAGGCGATACCGGTATGCTTGGTACGGCTCGTATCGTAGATACTAAGCGTGAGAACAACTTGCCTGTACATATCTGCACCGAGTTGCCGGAGCATATAGAGGGCAAACTGGTGGCACAAGTGGATGAGGCACGCCGTCAGGCTATTGCTTGCAACCACTCCTGTACACACATTCTGCACTATGCGTTGCGTACCGTGTTGGGCGCACATGTAGAGCAGAAGGGTAGTTTGGTTACCCCCGATTCGTTGCGTTTCGATTTCTCGCACTATCAGAAGGTAACGCCCGAAGAACTCCGCAAGGTAGAACAGTTGGCGAACCAACTGATCCGTTGCAACTATCCGTTGGAGGAGAGCCGTCACACCCCGATTGCTAAGGCCAAAGAGATGGGGGCGATGGCATTGTTCGGCGAGAAGTACGGCGACGATGTGCGTGTCATCAAGTATGGCCCTTCCATCGAGTTGTGCGGTGGTTGCCATGTGCCTGCTTTGGGTTGTATTGGCGCCGTGCGTATCTTGTTGGAGACCAGTGTGGCAGCCGGTGTGCGTCGTATCGAGGCGGTTACGGCAGCCAAGGTGGATGAGTTGTATTTTGCACAGCAGGATATGTTGTCCAACTTGCGTGGTTTGCTTAATAATGCGCCCGATATTGCTACTGCCGTACAGAAAGCCGTGCAGGAGAACGCAGGGCTTAAGAAAGAGATTGAGACCTATATGGCAGAGAAGTTGGAGCAGTACCGTGACCGTCTGATAGACCGTGCGGAAGACTTCCACGGCACGAAGTTAGTGCGCCTGCAGGGAGCAGTGCAGCCCGATATGATTCGTGGTGTGCTGCCGTTGTTGCGGGGTAAATTTACTGATGTGCGTTTTGCTGTTGTAGGAGCAACGGAGTGGGAAGGTAAGCCGATGATTTCCGTCTTTCTCTCTCAGCCGTTGGTTGATGCCGGTTTGAATGCAGGGCAGATGATTAAATCTGCTGCTAAACACATCCAAGGTGGTGGTGGTGGACAGGCATGGATGGCTACAGCCGGTGGCCGCAATGCCGAAGGTCTCCAACCTGCTATGGACGAACTCCTTGCTGCCCTGCAATAAAAGAGCAGTACCCACAAAACAACAATTCCTATTTCGTGAAGACTCTGACGGGGCGACTGCCCGAAAAATACAGATCTGCAGCCCGTTTTGTATGCGTCGGCGCATTCGGAACGGGGCTGCAGTACGGCATCTACTATGGATGCCTATCGCTGTTTGAACGGCATTACCCGGATTTGGGCATACGCGTATCGTTGGCGTTCACAATAGGTTTCGTGGTGGAAATGATCGCCAACTATCTGCTTACGAGTTTCTATACTTTCAGAACCCATCCATCGGTCAGGAACGCAGGCGGATTCTTGCTCGGACGAGGCGTGAACTACCTCTTACAACTGGCGTTTCTGCACTTGTTGATATGGGCAACCCTGTCGGAAGAACTGTCTGGAATCATAGCAATCGTGTTGGCGGGAATTATCAACTACTTTGTGTTAGTGCCCTTCTATCGCAAGAAAAAATCCACAAAACCGAACTGATTATGCAACTTTACAAGGCCAATATTCTCTATACGCCCACACCACAGGCTTTCAAAGTCATTGAGGGCGGGTATGTGGTGGTGGACGACAACGGCATTATCCTCTCGGTAACAAAGACCAAGCCCGCCCGATATGCTGATGTTCCGGTTACCGATTTCGGAGATTCGCTGCTCATTCCCGCAATGAACGACATGCATGTGCATGCACCACAGTATCGCAACATGGGTATGGCAATGGACGAGGAACTGTTGCCGTGGCTCAATACCTATACTTTCCCGGAGGAATCCCGCTATCGCAGCCGTAGGTATGCCGAGGTTATGTACCGCCGTTTTGTGCACGACCTGTGGCTCAACGGTACGATGCGCTCTTCCGTATTTGCTACCGTCCATTTGCGCTCCACGATGCTCTTGGCAGATTTGTTCGCAGAGGCAGGCATGGGTGCCAAGATAGGTCTTGTCGGAATGGATCGCAACTGCCCTGACCGATTGAGCAATACCCCTGTCGAGGCGGTGCGGAATACCGAACGACTCTCGAAGCATCTCTCCGGTATGCCCTTGGTGGAGCCGATCATTACCCCTCGTTTCGTGCCGTCTTGCTCATCCGATATGCTTCGTGCTTTGGGTGATTTGGCGCAGCGTACGGGTCTTGCGGTGCAGTCCCATTTGAGCGAGAACCGTTCCGAGATAGCATGGGTGCAGTCCTTGGAGCCGGAGAGTACCTGTTATGGCGATGCCTACCATCGCTATGGTTTGTTTGGTCAGACGCCTACGCTTATGGCGCATTGCTGCTATACGGCGGGCGAGGAGTTAGAACTTATGCAGCGCCGACAAGTGATGGCAGTGCATTGCCCCACGTCCAACTGCAATCTCGGTTCGGGTATAGCCCCCGTTCGCACTTTCTTGCAGCACCATATTCCCGTCGCTTTGGGTAGCGATGTGGCAGCAGGACATCATTTGAGTATGTTCCGTGTTATGCAGTATGCGCTCGAAATGAGTAAGTTACAGTACGCTGCTACGGAGGGTAAGTTGCAGTTCTTGTCGTTGTCGGAAGTGTTCTATTTGGCAACCAAGTCCGGTGGTTCGTTCTTTGGTAAGGTGGGATCCTTTGAGCGTGGTTATGCGTTCGATGCATTGGTTATAGACGACCACGCGTTGAATGCCACGCCTGCCGTTGTAGGAGCAAAACCGTACGATTTGCAGCACCGTTTGGAGCGCTATATCTATTTGGGCGACGACCGACAACTGACCCATCGTTTCTGTCAGGGGCGTTGCTTGCCAAATCCCATTTCAAAAAGCATCTAACAACACAATTATGCAAAAGCGTCATACAGACAAAAAACTTTATTTTAACGAGCAAGCAGAATGCATGCGTCGTTATGTCATTCCGTATATTGAGCGGCAACTACCCGTTACTGCAGATATGCGCATTTTGGAAATAGGGTGTGGTGAAGCAGGCAATCTTAAACCTTTCTTGGACTTAGGGTGTAACTGTGTAGGTATTGATATTGATCAGTCAAGAATCAATGCTGCCAAAACATTTTATTGTGAGCATCCGTATAAAGAGCGTATACAATTGATTTGTAATGATATATATGATGTGGGCTGCGAAGTAGTGGGGGGGATAAATATCATTATTCTTCGCGATGTAATTGAACATATTCCGCATCAAGAGCGTTTTATGCATAAACTTAAGCAGTTTATGAACAGCGATACAATTGTATTCTTCGGGTTCCCTGTTTGGTGCAGCCCATTTGGCGGTCATCAGCAGATATGCCGTAGCAAAATACTATCGCATTTGCCATGGATCCACTTGTTGCCGCGTATGCTTTACAAGTATATCCTTCGTATAGGAGGAGAGTCGGAGGGGACTATAAATGAACTATTGAATATCAAGATAACAGGTATGAGTATTCAACGTTTTGAGCATATTTTGCATGAAGAACATTATTGTGTGTTACGACATACTCATTACTTAATAAATCCAAACTATGAAATTAAATTCGGATTGCACCCCCGTGTAATTCCTCACGCTTTAACAATACCTTACCTATCGGATTTTTATACAACGGCTATGTACTATATTGTCAGTCTATGATACATCTTATTGCTCCTCCCAACAAGCGGTTGGTTTGGTATCTTTCTATGGAAGAATACATAGCGCAGCATATTTCCGACCATGTTGCCTCTACCTCTGTCCGTTTATCTCAAATGGATACCAAGCAAACACCTCCTTCTGTTAAAGAAAACATGGGGATCTTTTTTACATGGGTTGTTCCCCCGACGGTTATCTTTGGTCGCCATCAAGTTATGGCGGACGAGGTGAATATGGCGTATTGCCGATCGCATGGGGTACAGATGTATCGCCGCAAGAGTGGGGGAGGCTGTGTCTATTCCGATGGGGGCAATCTCATGTTGTCGTACATCACACCCGATACGCATAGCGAACAGGTTTTCCAACACTATTTGGACCATATCACCGAAGCGTTGCGCCGGTTAGGGTTCGACGCCGCCAAGTCGGAGCATAATGATGTATTGATAGGCGACCGCAAGGTGTCTGGTAATGCCTGCTATGCCTTGCCTACAGGCACGATTGTGCATGGCACGATGCTCTATGATGTGGACTTTGAGGCTTTGCAGCAGGCGATTACGCCCACTCGGGAGAAACTTGCCAAGCATGGCGTGCAGTCCGTCCGCCAGCGCGTTGCCAACCTAAAAGACCTCCTTGATGCCGTCAAAGACTCGGAACCAATTACAGCCCTGACCGACATCTACGCTCTTTCCGACTATTTCGTTTCTTCTTTCTGTACCTCATCTGTTTCCCTTACCCCTCGGGACATCGCTGCGATTGACACCCTTGAGTGCACCTACCTCGACTCTGCTTTCATTGCAGGCAAGTAGATAGCCGTCTCTTAATCCTCGTGGAATACTCCGCTTTTTTTGCCGTCCTTTTGCCGTCCTTTTGCCGTGTTTTTGCCGTCCTTTTGCCGTAATTGGAGTGAAGATGGAAGGTAAATTACAGGTAGAAATCCCGTGTTAAAGCGGCATACGCATCACTCCGCGGGGAGGTGGCGGAGGAAAGGGTTAGTGCGGAAACAACAGGAAGTTGGCTTTCCGTAACCATTCCCCGTTGGAATGCCATCAATACGCGCTTGGGAGGTTTGGATGCCGTAGGGCGTACAAAGGTGGTATGCGTATGCGTTAAACCCATTGTGCAGGCGAGGGCTACCATATTGTCGTGGGCTGAGGCGGGTAAGATAAGTGCCAATATACCCTGACAAGTCAGGTTGGCTGCGGCAAACGACAGCAGGTCTTGGTAGCAGAGCCGGTCGGTGTGCCGCGCTACGGTGCGAGCAGGGTCGGGATTTTTAAGGCTGTTGTTGAAGAAGGGAGGATTGCTGACAATCAATTGAAATGGGGCAGGGGGTTGGAATACCTGCAACGGACACAGCGTACCGGTGAGATGGTCGCTCCATGGCGATAGACGGAAATTATGAGCGGCTTGTGAGGCGGCAGCCGCATCAATGTCTATGCCTTGTATGTGAAAATCATGCTGTGTCTGTGCGAGGCGCTGTGCCAACATCAGTGCCACAAGCCCACTACCGGTTCCTACATCCAGGACTTCAACAGCGTGCACAGCGGGTAGCGGACACCAAGCACCCAGCAGCACACCATCCGTGCCTACCTTCATGGCGCATTGGTCATGCCAAACGGTAAATTGTCGGAAGCGAAAGTAGGGTGTGGTCGTGTGCATGGGAAGAGTCTGTGAAGATGTGGAGGGTAAGATAAATGCCAAATCCAATAAATAGAACGGCGGAAATATAGCGTATCCACTTCTCAATCTGCTTGAGGCGCACGGTGAGGGCATTGACTGAGATAGCACTATACGAGATGAGCCAAGCGATGAGCATAATCGGTAATCCCGTTCCCAACCCAAATACGATGGGTAGAACCCAATTCCACGAGAAGGGGAGCGTTATGGCAATGTCTATCATCGTAAAGAAATAGACAAGGCGATGCGGACAGAATGCAATGGCAAAAAATATACCCAACATAAAGGACCATAGCCCACTGCTGCGACTATCGGCATTCTTCAGCCACTTGCTCAAACCATGGTCGTGTTCGTGATGGTGCTTGCCTGCGAAAAGCAATAACACACCGCACACCAACATAAAGGCAGCCAACAGCGGCTCCCCCCATTCCTCCAGCAGATGTTGTACACCCTCTGTCTGTGCCCCCATCAGAAAAGGAATGGAAAGTAGTCCGTAAGTTGCCAGTTTGCCGAATACAAACATCAGCCCATTGGTGAGCACCTTGCGGCGATTGCCGATTTCCTTATCAATATAGCCGATTGCAGCAATGCTGGTGAAAAGCGTACAGGGGTCCAATATCATTAAGAAGCCGAGTAGCAGGGCGGTAAATAGTTGTGCCATAATAAAACGATTAAAATTCTAGGTGCGATAAATGAGCATTTGGCAGGCATTGCAATCAAATTCCAACGCGACCCGAGTGCCATTCTCCAAACGCAGGTAGCGCGGCTCGGAGGACATCGGAGCGATTTTGCGACAATGTCCCAACTCATACAGCAGGCAATACTTGCATGTCATCAAAGGTTGCTCACTTCTCTTCTCCATAGATTTAGGGTATGAATGGGAATGAAATACGGGTATTCGGAGGTACAGACTACACCCTTGTGCAGCACTTCTATGGTATGCGCTACATAGGGAGTATCCCCCAACTTGCCAACCTGCTCGCGTATCGTTTGCAAAGCACGCGCACCATTCCTGGCAATTTCGTGTGGAGCGGCAAAGATAGCACTATGTTCGCCAATGCGCAGCCGATAGCCTTCGGGGATATCTTCGAAACAAATGGCAACCGGTATGTGGCGTTCTGCATGCAAGGTCTTGAGGAAAAGCGTATCTTGATTGCGATACAAGATGGTGCCTGCGGCTATAGCAGGCATACGGTTGGGCGTAACAAGTACTACAGAGTGTTCCGAATCAAATAGTTCTATATGATTGATTGCGAAACCTTTATCACAAAAACAAAGCCCATCGCCGTTGTGTAGTTGTACCTGTGGCAATAGTTTTACGCCAATGGTGTTTGGGCGTATGAAAACCACCTCTCCTATGGCTTCGCCGGTGGACTTCGGCGTATCCCAATTCGCCATGGGACGCGTGCGACCATGCATAAAATAATCGGTTTGCCCGCGATGAAAACTCTTGGCAGGGTGGGGGACAAAATCAATCTGTTCTATGCCCGATGAGGCACGCTCAAATCGGTCAGAGCGGGAAATAATACCGTCCAATAATTGGC
This sequence comes from Mycobacteriaceae bacterium, assembly GCA_963630875.1. Taxonomy (GTDB): domain Bacteria; phylum Bacteroidota; class Bacteroidia; order Bacteroidales; family Paludibacteraceae; genus Colicola. The sequence continues at coordinate 27,575 of CAVGOI010000022.1, forward strand.
GGTAATAGGCAACGACATTGGTTACATAGTCCGTATCTTTCAATCGCCCTTCTATCTTGAAGGTCGTGATGCCCGCTTCAATGAGTTCTTGCAGGTAGGCACTTCTGTCCAAATCTTGCAACGACAACAAGTATCGCTGATGAATAGGGACTCCATGGTCATCCACGACCTCATTGCCGTCTTTATCCAACAAGTCATAGCGCATACGGCACATCTGCGCACAGCAACCGCGGTTGGCACTCCGCCCCATTAACACTTCCGACATATAACAACGACCGCTGTAACTGACACACAATGCGCCATGCACAAAGGCTTCCAACTCAATGGGTTCTGCTGCGTGGGAGGATTGAACGGCCTTGTCAATGGCGCGAATCTCGTCTATGCATAGTTCTCGCGCCAATACGGCTCGCCGAAAACCCATTGCTTGTAGTCGCAACACCTGTTCTATGGTGCGGTTGTCGCATTGGGTGGAGGCGTGCAGGCGAATGGGGGGCAAGTTCATCTCCAGCAGGTGCATATCCTGTATAATCAGTGCATCCACTCCAACCGCGTACAAATCGTGCGCCAAGGCACAGGCTGCGGTATATTCGTCGGTATATAGCAGGGTGTTTACGGTAACTAAAACCTGCACATGAAACAAATGGGCATACTCCACCAAAGCCGCAATATCCTCTATGCGGTTGCAGGCGGCTTGGCGCGCACCAAAACGAGGCGCTCCGATGTAAACGGCATCTGCACCTGCTTGAATAGCCGCTTTCCCAACGGATAAATCGCGTGCCGGAGCCAACAAGGTTAAGCGCGTAACTGACATGCTAATTCATACATTACGATTCCTGCCGCTACACTGACATTCAAGGAGTGCTTGGTACCATATTGCGGTATCTCGATACAGCCGTCTGCCATATTCACTACTTCTTGCCGCACACCGAACACCTCATGCCCCAATATGACAGCCGTCTTTTGTCCTTGTGGAAGGTGGATGTCTTGGAGCATAGTGGCACCGTGCGCTTGCTCAATAGCATAAACGGTATAACCCATCGTTTGTAGTTCCTGAATGGCTTGCGTAGTGTCTGTGCGATACTGCCAAGCAACCGTCAACTCCGCGCCCAACGCCGTCTTGTGTATTTCCGGATTGGGCGGACAGCAACAGATACCGCATAACCACACTCCTTCCAAGCGAAATGCATCTGCCGTACGAAAGACGGCACCGATATTATGCTGACTGCGCACATTATCCAACACAACTACCAATGGAACCTTAGGTGCCGTTTGGTAATCAACGGCCGACAGGCGGTGCATTTCTTCTGTTTTTGTCTTTTGCATAGGCACTATAGCGTATAGGGAAGCCGGATGGTCAGTATGCGGGCATCTTGGTCTTGCTCTACTATAAAATCCGGATGAATAGGAATAATCTCACCACTATTGAGAGAGAGTAGTGTGTTGATTGTACTATCATCCACTGCCAGAACCTCGCCTAACTCACCTTGATCAAGGTCTATGATACGATAACCTGCCAAACACTGCCAAGTGGATGGTAATGAATCCGTTTCCGTTTGTATGTCTTTGCGCAGCATATATACCTCGGCTCCCACAAGACGCAAGGCAGTTTGTTCATTGTCCACCCCTTGCAGTTGAAACAGGACACAATCTTTCCCCTTACAACACCAATCTTGTACTCGAAACGGAGTGAGAATATGCTGCAACTCCAAGAGCAAAAATGTATTATGATACCTATCCGCATCCTCTTCCCCAAAAGTGTCCTCCCAATACGTGTTTTTCATAAGGCATTGCAGTATCCCCTGCTTGCCATGCAAGCGTGCAATGCAACCGACAACTATGGCTTCTTGAGGTAAAATCATTGGTCGAGAGCAGAATTGATTTTATTCACTTCTTCCAAAGCCCGTTTCACTTCAGGGTCAAAGCGTAACAAATACGCGTAGTTGCCGCGTTGATAGTAGTATCGCTTTACGATTTCGGCACCGAGCAATTCGGTTAGTTCTTGCCTGTTGTGTGCAATGGCTGTCCTGTAATCCAATATCAAGCGTGGTTGCCACGCCTTGAGGTCTGCCAACAGGGTGGAGTCTAAATCTTCGTTTTCGGCAATGCGTATTAGATCGCGAAAATAACGCCCTGTTTCCGTCTCATAGGTAAAATGTTGTTCGTCCAAAAACTGACAGAAATCTTCTATATCTGTGTCCGTGAGTGTAAATTGTTCCGGAGGTGACAGAGTATCATGCCGACTATGGTAGAGAGTGGCATAGTCAAACAGCAGATTTTTACGGTAGAGAGTGTAACAAATATCCACTTTCTGCGAATCGGTGAGCAGAATATCCGGTAGAATGCCGCCTGCGGTATCCCGGTGTAGTCGGTTTCCGCGTTGCCGCTCGGCATAATCGATGGCTTGAATACAACGCCCGGAGGGTAAATAATATTTTGCAGTCGTTATCTTGAGATAACCGCCATAGGCGATAGGGCGAATGTTTTGTACCAACCCCTTGCCGAAGGTGCGTTGCCCTATTATTGTCGCCCGTTTCAAATCTTGCAGACTACCCGCCACAATCTCTGCTGCGGAAGCCGATTGATCGTCCACTAATACGGCAATTGGCATATCGGGAAATATCGGGTTTGTTGTGGTGTGATAGGTATGGCAGTTTTCTTGTACTTTTCCTTTTGTGGCTACCACTTCGGTACCGCGTGGCAAAAAATAGGATACCAATTGGATTGCTTCATCAATAATGCCGCCTCCATTGCCTCGCAGGTCAAGGACAAGGCGTTTAACTCCTTGATTCTGCACCAAACTATCCAATGCTATTAGGAACTCTTGTGCCGAATGGGTGGTAAATTCCGTAAAAGCGATATATCCGACATTATCTGCAATCGTTGCTGCATAGCCCACCGCCGGCAAATGAATATCTTGTCGCACGACATGAAATGTCAGCGGTTGTCCCATACGCTCTACTTCGATGGTCAGCGTTGTCCCAGGTTTGCCGCGCAACCGGTCGGACACATCTTTGGTTGTTTTACCGATACAGTCCATACCATCCACACGCACGAACTTATCTCCCGCTTGCAGTCCAGTTCGTTGAGCGGGCATTCCTTCGTAAGGGTCGTGTACATAGACCGCGCTGTCGCGTTGTGTAATTACGGCACCTATCCCGCCATATTTACCAGTGGTCATCATCCGCAGGTTCTCATTTTCGCGTTTCGGAATATAGACCGTATAGGGGTCAATGCGTTGTAACATACGACGAATACTCTCTTCGGTCAAATCATCGTAGTTGAGAGTATCCACATAGTTTATATCCAACTGCCGCATCACATCATTGTAAATAGTCAAACTTTTGTCAATGCGTGTCGTACGAGTGTCCGCCGATGCGTGCAATACACTGACCGCGGACAGAATGATTATAAAAATCCGTTTCATGTTTTACCGATGATTAGGCGTGCCTTGTCTTAGGCTCTTTCTTAGGCAGGTAACACGAAATGTCTTTGTTGTAAGCATACAAGTCGCGTACCAGTGTTGAGGATATGTGGGCATATTCGGGGCGTGTGTAGAGCAGCAGAGTTTCAATCCCTCCCAATTGCTTGTTTGCCTCTGCCATATTGCGTTCATATTCAAAATCTTCCACACACCGCACACCGCGCAGTATGCAATGGGCATCGTGTTGATGAGCAAAATCTACCGTGAGACAGTCATAGATTTCCACGCTTACACGCGGCTCATGGGCGAATATGCGTTGTATGGCATCCAATCGCTCGCGAATCGGGAAGGTTTCTTTTTTGGTGCTATTTCGTCCAATACCTATTACAATCTCGTCAAATACCGTTAAACCGCGCATTACGATATCGTAATGTCCGATGGTAAACGGATCAAAACTACCTGGAAATATGGCTCTTTTCATATCGTTATGGTTATTCGTTTGTTGTTATCTTTTCCAAAGCCTCTTTACTAGCCTCCCGATAGGCAACCATCAAACCGCCTGTTCCGAGTAGCGTCCCGCCGAAATAGCGTACTACCACCACGCAGATATTGTCCAATCCTTTGGCATCAATGCTTCGCAAGATAGGCAGACCCGCCGTTCCGTGCGGTTCCCCGTCATCTTTTGTGCGCCATAAGTTCTTCCCGAGCCGATAGGCATAGCACACATGCCGCGCATCATGGTATTTCTTTTTATACCATACAATGCGTTGCTTGGCTTCCTCCTCATCGGTTATAAATTCCGCAAAGGCGAGAAATTTGCTTCCTCTGTCTTTGTAAAAACCGGTGTATATCTTATGGCTTCCTTCTGTATCCATTACTCTATGTGTGCGCTTTTGATAAATCCGCCTCCCACTACCAAGCCGTCTTTGTACAGCACCAACGATTGCCCCGGTGTGACACCCCACACAGGTTGTTCCATGTGCAATAGTATGCTGTCCTCTTGGATGGTTATATGGGCAGGTACGGCGGGCGATTTATAGCGAATGCGTGCCTCCACATCGGGCGAGGCAGTCAGCCACGCCGTATCGCGTAGGCGCATATCTGTGGCTACTACTGCGGTAGCATAGAGGTCATCGTGTTCGCCCAAAATAACTTGATTGCTTTCGGCATCAATATGCGTCACATATTTTGGAGAACCCAAGGCTATTCCCAATCCCTTGCGTTGTCCGATTGTGTAATTGCAAAATCCTGTGTGTTGCCCGAGTATATGCCCGTCCTTGTCCATGTAATCGCCGGTCGGTATCTGTACGCCTTGTTCGGCAAGGAATGTCCGATAGTCGTTGTCGGGAATAAAGCAGATTTCCTGACTTTCCTGTTTGTGCGACAACTGTTCAAATCCATGTTCCCGTGCAATCTGCCGTACTTCGGGTTTTGTCAGATCCCCCAACGGGAACAGGGTTCTGCGCAGGTTTTCTTCTGTGAGCATCCACAGGAAATAGGTTTGGTCTTTGTGTGTATCTGCTGCAGTACGCAAATAAATATGTCCATTGCGCTCACCGATGCGTGCATAATGCCCGGTAGCAATATAATCGCAACCATACTCGTCTGCCAATTGTATCAGACTACCCCATTTGATATGAGCGTTGCACAACACGCACGGATTGGGTGTGCGTGCGTGGGTGTACTCATCAATAAAATTACTAATAATGCACTGTCGGAAAGTGTCTCGCAGGTCTATAATATGGTGCTCAAATCCGAGTGTGGCAGCCATATTTTTTGCCTCCATGATACTTTCCACCGAGCAGCACCCCTTTTCGCGAACCAAACAAGATTCCTTGATGCTGTCAAAGGTCCGATAGGTAACGCCTACCACTTCGTATCCCTGCTCCATGAGCAAAAGTGCCGACATGGTTGAGTCAATACCGCCAGACATCGCCATCAATATGCGTTTGGGTGTTCCCATTACAACTTTCAATTTCCTTGCAAAAGTACAATGATTTCACGGATTATCCAAATAATTGTGAGCAATTCTGTCATTTGTTTTGTACGGGTTGGGAAAAAGCACTATCTTTGCGAAAAATTATAAGATACAAAATGCAAGCAAGCCATTATGATGAAAGTTTCTCGAAGAATCGGTGCATTGGAGGAGTCCCAAAGTTTGCAAATGGCAGCGCGTTGCCAGCAGTTGCGTGCGGCAGGGGTAGATGTTATTGGCATGTCATTAGGCGAACCGGATTTCGCGGCTCCTGAACATATTAAAGCGGCTGCCAAACAGGCGGTGGATGATAATTTCTCGCATTATGGTCCCACACCGGGCTTCCTTTCGTTGCGCCAGGCGATTGCTGACAGTCTCAATCAGTCGCTTTCCGAATATGCAGTGCGTCCCTATTCTGCCGGCGAGATTATTGTGACGGTAGGTGCCAAGCAGGCTATTTGCACCACGATTCAAGCCCTCATTGATCCAGAAGATGAGGTCATCCTTCCAACGCCTTGTTGGGTAAGTTATGGAGAGATGGTGAAGTTGGCAGAGGGGAAGAGCATTTTTGTCAAGACGAAGATGGAGAACGCTTATTGCCTCACTCCCGAACAATTGGAGCAGGCGATTACGCCGCGCACGCGTCTGCTGTTGCTTTGCACACCGAACAACCCAACGGGAGCGGTCTATAGCCGTGAACGATTGGCTGCCTTGGTGGAAGTGTTGAAACGCTATCCGAACATCGTAGTTCTTGCCGATGAGATATATGCCCCCATTCAATACGCAGGAAAACATGAGAGTCTGGGTCAATTCCCTGAAATTGAAGATCGCGTGGTAATTGTCAACGGAGTGAGCAAGGCGTATGCCATGACGGGGTATCGTATTGGCTGGATGGCGTGCCATGCAACCAATGTAATTGGTGCCTGCACGCGTCTGCAAGGGCAGATGATTACTTGTGCCACCACGATTGCGCAAAAGGCAGCAGCGGCGGCATACACGGGTCCGCAAGAATGTGTAGCGGTGATGCGGGAAGCGTTTCATCGTCGTCGGGACTTGATTGTGCGTTTGGCAAAAGAGATACCGGACTTGAAAATCGTAGAGCCCAAGGGGGCATTTTACTTATTCCCCGATGTGTCCGCGTATTTTGGGAAACGGTATCAGGGACAACAAACGGTGAACAATGCCAATGAATTGGTGGATTACCTGCTTAACTATGCCCATGTGGCATGTGTTTCCGGCAGTGCTTTCGGCGATGATAATTGTATCCGTTTTTCGTATGCTACGAGTGAGGAAAACATCATAGAGGCGTTGCGTCGTGTCAAAATTGCCTTGTCTGAACTCATCTAACATCCATCTTTTTCCTTGATGTCGGCAACCTGTCGCAAGCGGATATGTTTTTGATACAGGATACATTGGTCAGTCTGGATGTGTTGGAGAAAGAATTCTGCTGCGTCTTGGATTGTTGCCATGGCAAATGCTGTATTGAAGGCGATGCCGGTGCACCCGTAACGGACGATGAGGTGAAACAGATTGAGCAGATACTGCCGCAACTGTTACCGGATATGACCCTCGAGGCGCGTACTGTGGTGGAGCAGCAGGGTGTTTCGTATTTGGATCCGTCTGGTGAGCGGGTAACCTCTATTGTGAACGGGCAGGATTGTGTATTTGCGCGGACTGACCACAAGGGCCGGTGCTACTGTTTGATTGAGAAAGCCTTTCATGCAGGGCGCATAGGTTTCCGCAAGCCCATCTCGTGCCACCTGTATCCGATTCGTCTCACGCGTGTCGGTGAGCGGATCGGTGTGGAGTACCACCGTTGGGACATTTGCCATTGTGCCCGACAGGAGGGTAAAAAACGGCATATCCCCCTCTATGAGTTTTTGCGTGAACCGCTGATACGCAGGTTCGGGCAGGCTTGGTACGACGAGTTGGTCCTTACTGCCGAAGAATGGAAAAAACAATGCAAGCAATCATAATAACCATCGGCGACGAACTGCTCATCGGGCAGGTGGTGGACACCAATTCCGCCTATATCGCACACCGTCTGAACCAATACGGCATAGAAGTCTTGGAGGACTTGTCCGTACACGATGACGCCATTCAGATAACGGAAGCCATTGACTATGCTGCCCACCGTGCGCCGATTGTATTGTTGACCGGTGGTTTGGGACCGACGAAAGACGACATTACCAAACAGGTGTTGTGCCGTTATTTTCACACAACGCTTGTGGAAAGTCCTGCCGTTAAGACCCATATCTATGACCTATATAAGGATCGTCCGGACATACTGAACCGTTTGACGGCTACGCAGTGGCTTGTGCCGGCAAACGCCATCATACTTCCCAACCGCGTAGGTTCGGCTCCGTTGATGGTGTGGCAGCAGCAGGGGTTGTGCTTGGTGTCCTTACCGGGGGTGCCTTACGAGATGCAGATTGCCCTTGACGAACAGATACTACCCTATATCGCAGCGCATTTACTTCCTCAGCACATGCTGCAAATTACCCACCGCACAATCATCGTGCAGGGCATTGCCGAGTCAACTCTTGCGTTGCGCATAGAGGTGTGGGAGAAAGCCTTGCCTGCAGATATCCGTTTGGCGTACTTGCCCAAGGACGGGCTGATACGCTTGCGCTTGAGTGGCTACGGTATCTCTGCGGAACGAGTGGATGCACAGGTGGCAGCGTTGTTACCGTTGCTAAAAGGGTATGTGTTGGCAACGGAGGACAAGCCCATCGAGGTCTTGGTGGGTGAGCGGCTGAAAAGCACAGGCAAGACCATTGCTACCGCCGAGAGTTGTACCGGTGGGCGTCTGGCGGCTATGCTCAACGCTCATGCAGGTTCGTCTGCTTTCTATTACGGCTCGGTGGTTGCGTACGATAACTCTGTGAAGGAGCAGGTATTGGGTGTTTCCGTCGATGAACTGAGGCAATATGGTGCTGTGAGTGAGCCGGTAGTGCGGCAGATGGCAGAGGGCGTACGCCGATTGTTGCATACCGACTATGCCATTGCAACTTCAGGAATCGCTGGTCCCGCAGGAGGTACGGAGGACAAACCCATCGGCACGGTATGGATGGCGTGGGCTACGCCCCAAGGCACAACTGCCAAATGTTTTCACTTGGGGAAACTGCGCGAGCAGATAACCCTTCGTGCGTGCAACACTGCCCTTGTTGAGTTATTGGGATTGTTGTTATAATATCGTAGAAAGATGGAACTGCCTCAAGACCCGATGCTATTGTTGAGCGTGGTGAATACGAAACTGCGCGATGAGTATGACTCTTTGGATGCTTTGTGTGAAGACATGGGCATAGACAAGACCGCATTGCAAGCCCGATTAGCCCATGCGGGTTTTGAATATAATCCCGTAACCCATCGTTTCTGGTAGGCATCATTTCCTGTTCGCTGCTATTTTAGCACCTTGAGTACAACGGACTCCATGATGTCATACCCTGCATTGGTGGGATGTACCTCATCTTTATGCAGACCTTTCTTCATACCGCCATCCTTATCCACCATCACCGAGTAATAATCTATTATTGCTGTCCGCTAAAAGTTGGGATGTTCCGAAAGAGGGCTAAAAACTATCGTAAAAATGGGACAGGAAACACATTTTTTCTTTGACGAGCCCCCTACAC
>CAVGOI010000023.1:0-34457 GCA_963630875.1 Mycobacteriaceae bacterium
AGGATAGAGAGGGTTTTGATGTACTAAAAAATTGCGTTTCTAAATGGAAACTATACTACACCACAAGAGTGCTTCTTCAAACATTTTGTCTAACTTTGCAGAAAATTGCATTTGTTATTGGACAGTACAGCGCGCGACCTCACCGCCCACTTCGGTCAAAAAAAAACAATGCGGGTTTTGATATTACCAATAAAAGGTGTAACTTTGCAGCCTATTTGCGGCGGTGGGCAAATACACCCACCAGGCAACAGACCATCCGCCGTTGCAACCACAGACAGACACGCCGAGAAAGAATGACAACCAGTGATTTTACCATAGAGGAAGAGCAACGCATTGAACAGGCCTTTCAAGCCCTGCTGGACGACTATGCGCACACTACCCACCGTCAGAAAGTGGATATTATCACGCGTGCCTATCACTTTGCCAAACAAGCCCATAACGGCGTCCGACGCTTGAGCGGCGAACCCTATATCCTGCACCCCCTCGCCGTGGCGCGAATCGTTGTGAAAGATATCGGACTCGGCTCCACGAGTATCTGCGCCGCGCTGCTCCACGATGTGGTGGAAGACACCGACTACACCATTGAAGACATCGAACACCAGTTCGGCACGAAAATAGCGGGTATCGTGGACGGACTGACCAAAATTTCGGGAGGCGTGTTCGGCGACCAGGCCAAGAAGCAGGCGGAGAATGTACGCAAGTTGCTGCTCACTATGTCGGACGATGTGCGTGTGATGCTCATCAAGTTGGCAGACCGCCTACACAATATGCGCACCCTGTCGGCGCAACCCGTTGAAAAACAACAGAAAATAGCTATTGAAACCCAATATATCTACGCCCCGATGGCACACCGCTTGGGGCTGTTCCCCATAAAAACCGAACTCGAAGACCTCAGTTTCAAATACGAACACCCAGACCTCTACGCGGACATCGAAGCCAAGTTGCAAGCCAACAAGGACACGCAGATGGACAGTTTCGAGGAGTTTGCCAAACCCATTCGGCAGAAACTGACCCTGATGGGATACGAGTTCCGCATGTTTGCCCGCATCAAGTCGGTATATTCCATCTACAAGAAGATGATAACCAAGGGCGTACCCTTCGAGCAGGTCTATGATTTATTAGCCGCCCGTATCGTGTTCACGCCTACCTCCTCGTTCTCGGAAAAAGACCAGTGCTGGATGATATATTCCGCCATCACGGAGATTTACCGCCCCCACCCCGAGCGTATCCGCGACTGGATATCCACCCCGAAAGCCAACGGCTACGAGGCGCTGCATGTAACGGTTATGGGGGAACACGGACAATGGGTGGAGGTGCAGATACGCACCGAGCGCATGGACGAGTTGGCAGAGCACGGGTTAGCCGCCCATTGGCGCTACAAAACCGGCAACGCGAGCGAGGGGGAGTTGGACAAATGGCTGCGCGAGATACGCGATGTGCTGAGCAATCCCGACCCCGATGCGATGGCGTTTTTAGACACTTTCAAACTCAATCTGTACGCCCACGAGGTGTTTGTATTCACGCCCAAAGGCGAGATACGCACCCTGGCGCAGGGGGCTACCGTTCTCGACTTTGCCTACCAACTCCATACCGAGTTGGGCGACCACTGCATCGGTGCCAATGTGAACCACACCGCGCGTCCCATCAGTTATATCCTGCAGAGCGGCGACCAAGTGGAGGTGCTGACCTCCGAGAAACAACAACCCGAACAGGAGTGGCTTGAGATCGTGGTAACAGCGAAGGCACGCGACTGCATCAAACGGCATTTCCGCAAAGCAGACGGGCTATGGGGCTTGATTCACCCTGGCAAGAACACCGTGGCACGCTTGGCAAGTATTCAGATTATCGGAGCCGACACCTTCGGGATCCTTATGCGTATGCTGACCGTTATCTGCGAGGAATACCACGCCAACATTCACGACCTGCATGTAACCTCCGACAACAGCCATTTCGATTGCAATGTAAAGATATGGACTTTCGAGCAGAAGACGCTCAGCAAGATGTGCAAAGACCTGCGCGGGATTGAGAGCGTTTCTGCCGTGAACCTGCTGCGTGTGGAAGACCCGCCCGCTTCCGCCTAATAGAACAAAATGTCAATAATTAGAGATACAATGAAACGAGTTTTGAGTATTGCAGCCCTTGCCTTGTGCGCAGTGGCTGCTATGGGGCAAGACCCCGTCATTACTTTTACCAAGACCGAACATGATTTTGGCAAGATTAACGAAGCCGATGGTCGCGTAAGCACCATCTTCGAATTCACCAACGAGGGCATGGTGCCATTGGTGTTGAGCAATGTGCGTGCCAGTTGCGGCTGCACCACCCCCAAATGGCCGCACGAGCCCATTGAGCCCGGGCAGGTGGGACAAATCACCGTTACCTACAACCCCAACGGTCGCCCGGGACGCTTTCAAAAGACCATTACCGTAACTAGCAATGCCACCGAGGCGAGCAAAAAACTGTATATCAAAGGGGAAGTGATACCCAAGCCCGTGAAACCGGTTGACCAATACCCCGTCAAGATGGGCGACTTGAGCCTCAAACAGAAAAGCCTCAACTTCGGCTCCTTGACACAGGGCAAGAGCAAGACTTTGGAAATCGAATACGCCAACGAGACGGCACAGCCGATAACCGTATCATTCCTGCAGCAGGACAAAGACTCCTACTATCAAGTGGTTACGACCTTGGAGAAGGTTGAGCCGCAGCAAACGGGCAAGTTGCAGGTTACTTTGCAAGCCTCCGAGTGCCCTGTGTTCGGCCCCGTAACCACGCGTATCTATATGGTAGTCAATGGCAAGCGCGTGCTTGCCGATGCGTATGCCATCACCCTGCAAGCCGACATACGCGAGGATTTCTCCCGCATGAGCGTAGCAGAGCGGCAGCAAGCCCCCATTGCCGACTTGGCACAGGAGTGGACGCTCGGCACCGTGCCGCAGGGCAAGAAAGCGACCGTCAAAGTGACGGTGAAGAACGCCGGCACGAACCCGCTGCTCATACACCGCGTGCTGTGCAACGACCCCATGCTCCGCATTACGGCTCCCAAAGCAGAGATAAAGGGCGGACACACGGCAACCATCAAAGTGGAGGTGAATGCACAGGCTGCGAAGGGACAGCCTGCCATTGAGTCGGCACAATATTCGCGCCGTATCACCCTCATCACCAACGACCCCGAAAATCCCCGTCGCAACATCAAACTCACTTGGAAGATCGAGTAAATGCAACATCCCGAGAATAGTGCCGAATACAAAGGGCTGACGGTCAATGCAGGCGTAAACAACCTGCCGTCGGTAAACCCCTACACCACCTTTCGGCGGCACAAGCAAGTGCTGCCGGCGGAGGAGTATGTGCGCGGTATCCTGCAAGGCGACATCGCCATGCTCAGCAAGGCCGTAACCTTGGTGGAGAGCCAACTCAGCGGCGACCAAGCCATTGCGCAAGAGGTCATCAAGCAGTGCCTGCCCCATGCGGGCAAGTCCATCCGCTTGGGCATCACGGGCGTACCCGGTGCAGGCAAATCGACCTTTATCGAGGCACTCGGCACCAAACTCTGCGAACAGGGCAAGCACCTCGCCGTGCTGGCCATCGACCCCTCGTCGGAGCGCAGCAAGGGCAGCATACTCGGCGACAAGACTCGCATGAACCAACTCTCCACCGAGAAGAACGCCTTCATACGCCCCAGCCCGTCGGCGGGCAGCCTCGGCGGCGTGGCACGCAAGACGCGTGAGACCATTGTCCTTTGCGAGGCGGCAGGCTTCGACACCATTTTCGTGGAGACGGTGGGGGTCGGACAGTCAGAAACGGCAGCCCATTCGATGGTGGATTTCTTCCTGCTCCTGCAGGTAACGGGTACGGGCGATGAGTTGCAGGGGATCAAACGCGGTATCATGGAAATGGCGGACGGCATTGCCATCAACAAGTGCGACGGCTCCAACATCGAACGCGCCGAGGCTGCCAAGGTGAGTTTCAAGAACGCTCTCGCCCTCTTCCCGCCCACCGAGTCGGGCTGGAAGCCGTATGCGCTGACTTGCTCTTCGGTGGAGGGGAGCGGTATCGCAGAGGTTTGGGCGATGGTGGAGGACTATATCGCTTTCGTGAAGAGCAACGGCTATTTCGACCGTCTGCGCACCCGCCAAGCCAAGTATTGGATGTACGAAACCATCAACCAGCACCTCTTGGACGACTTCTATAAGTCGGAGTATATGGAGCCGCTGATTGCCCGAACCGAACAACGGGTGCTTAACAACGAACTGAGCAGTTTTACGGCTGCCTACGACTTACTACAGCAATATGCCAACGACACCAACAAACACTAACCGCAAACGGCGCACCGAGCCTACTATCCTCAAGGTCGGTGCCAACGAAATGGGGAAACTCCCTCCGCAGGCTCCGGAAATGGAGCAGGCGGTGTTGGGTGCGCTGATGATTGAGAAGGATGCCTACGAGATAGTGGCAGACCTGCTGCGTCCCGAGTCGTTCTATTCCGACCATAACCGTCTGATATTTGAGGCGATACGCACTTTGGCATCGCGCGACGAACCGGTGGACGCCATCACCGTCACCGAGCAACTGCGCAAGATGGGCGCGTTGGCGCAGGCAGGCGGTGCCGCCTACATATCGGAACTGACGCTGCACACCGCTTCGGCGGCGCATGTGCATTACCACGCGCAAATCATCGCCCAGAAAGCCACTGCCCGCGACCTCATCTCTATGGCGTGCCAGATTGAAGAGAAGGGATACGATGAGACGCAAGATGTAAAGGAGTTGTTGGACATGGCGGAGTCGCAGATCTTTGACATCGCCAAGCACTCCCAGACGCGCGATGTTACGCAGATAGACCCCGTCATCGCGGAGGCCTTCGAGCGTATGCACAAAGCCGCCCAGAACGACGGCAACATATCGGGCGTGCCGAGCGGCTTCACCGAGTTGGACAAGATTACTTCCGGTTGGCAGAAGTCCGACCTTATTATTATTGCTGCGCGACCGGCGATGGGCAAGACGGCTTTTGTCCTCTCGATGGCAAAGAATATCGCTGTCAATTACCGCCGTCCCGTCGCCATTTTCTCCCTCGAAATGTCGAATGTGCAACTCGTTAACCGTCTGATTATGAATGTGTGCGAGATTGAGGGCGACAAGATTAAGAACGGGCGTCTGACCAAAGCCGAATGGGACCGGTTGGAGAACAAGGTAAACGAACTGCGCGGTGCCCCCCTCTATGTGGACGACACGCCGGGCTTGAGCGTGTTCGAGTTGCGCAGCAAAGCCCGCCGTTTGGTCAAAGAGCGCGGCGTGGAACTGATCATCATCGACTACCTGCAACTCATGAACGCCAACGGCTCCTACTTTGGCAGCCGCGAGCAGGAGGTGAGTATCATCTCGCGCACGCTCAAGGGGATTGCGAAGGAGTTGGAGATACCCGTGATAGCCCTCAGCCAGTTGAATCGTAGCGTGGAGAAGCGCGATTCCACCAACAGCATCGAGGGAAAGAAGCCGCAACTCTCCGACCTGCGCGAGTCGGGTGCCATCGAGCAGGACGCGGATATTGTGTGCTTTATCCACCGGCCGGAGTACTACAAAATTTTCACCGACGAGCAGGCGGGCAAGGACCTGCGCGGCTTGGGGCAAATCATCGTTGCCAAGCACCGTAACGGGCGCGTGGACGATATATGGTTGCGATTCCGCAGCAAGTACACCAAGTTCCAGAACGAGAGCGACTCCATCGATGACGACGATATACCCGCAGCCTCCCAACCCAGAAATGTACGCAGCAAGATGAACACCCGCCCCGCCCCCGAGACAGAAGGGGCATCCTTGGAGCAGGGCGAAGACTTTGATGCGCCTTTCTAAACAGATATTAACATACGACTCCCCCGGGGAAAACAGCATAGGATAAGCATAGGATAAGCATAGGATAAGCAACCCTTAAACAACCGGCAAACCACCGATAACGGTATAAAACTTTAATTTTTGTAAATGAAGCGAACAGAAATCATAGACGCCCTCCGACGCGAGGGGAACGGACAGCCCATCAATGTCCGCGGGTGGGTGCGTAGCCGCCGCGGCAACAAGCAAATCAGTTTCATCGCCCTCAACGACGGTTCCACCATTCGCAACCTGCAAATCGTGGTGGACCTCGCCAAGTTTCCGGAGGAGCAACTCAAGCCCGTTACTACTGGTGCTTGTATCTCCGCAACGGGTAACCTTGTCGCCAGTCAGGGCAGCGGGCAGGCGGTGGAGGTACAACTGACGGAGTTGGAGGTGTACGGCACGGCCGATCCCGACCGCTACCCGCTCCAAAAGAAAGGGCTCAGCATGGAATACCTGCGTACCATCGCGCACCTGCGCCCGCGTACCAATACTTTCAGTGCCGTCTTCCGCATCCGCCACAACATGGCGATGGCAATTCACACCTACTTTCACGAACACGGGTTCTTCTACTTCCACACCCCCATCATTACGGCTTCCGACTGTGAGGGGGCGGGACAGATGTTCCAGGTAACAACCAAGAACCTCTACAACCTGAAGAAAGACGAAACGGGTAAGATAGACTACTCCGACGATTTCTTTGGCAAGCAGACCTCGCTCACGGTGTCGGGGCAGTTGGAGGGCGAGTTGGCGGCATTGGCACTCGGTAAGATTTACACATTCGGACCCACTTTCCGTGCCGAGAACTCGAACACGCCGCGCCACCTTGCCGAGTTCTGGATGATAGAACCCGAGGTGTCGTTCATTCAGAAAGACGAACTCATGGACCTTGAGGAGGACTTTATCAAATACTGTGTGCGTTGGGCGTTGGATAATTGCCAGGATGATTTGGCGTTCCTCAACCAGTATGTGGACAAGGGGCTTATGGAGCGTCTGCAATCCGTGGTGGCGACCGACTTTATCCGTCTGCCCTACACGGAGGGCATTCGCATTCTGCAAGAGGCAGTGAAGAACGGCAAACGCTTTGAGTTCCCGTGTGCGTGGGGCGATGACCTTGCGTCCGAACACGAGCGTTACTTGGTGGAGGAGCATTTCGGCAAGCCGGTTATCATGACCGACTACCCCAAGGATATCAAGGCTTTCTATATGAAAATCAACGAGGACGACAAGACCGTGCAAGGCACCGATGTGCTGTTCCCGCAGATTGGTGAGATTATCGGCGGCAGTGTCCGCGAAGAGAGTTTGGACAAACTGAATGCGGAGATAGAACGCCGTCAGATACCGATGAAGGACATGTGGTGGTACCTTGACACACGCCGTTTCGGCTCCGCCCCTCACGCCGGTTTTGGCTTGGGCTTTGAGCGGTTGATGCTTTTCGTAACGGGGATGCAGAATATCCGCGATGTTATACCGTTCCCCCGCACCCCAAAAACCGCCGAGTTCTAACTTGCTAACCATTGATAGTGTATAATCCATAAATAATCTTTTTATGCGAAAAAGTATCTTAGCTTTATTTCTGACAATCATCGCCTTAGCCCCTACTATGGCTGACACGGGCGATGCCACCCGACTGGTGGGGCGTTTGGTAACCGCCGAACAACAAGGTATTGCCGGTGCCACCATCACACTCGGCAACCAGAGCATCTCCACCACGACGAATGCCAACGGTGAGTTCTCGCTTATCTATTTGGAGCCGATAGACGAGGAGGTGATTCTCGAAGCCGACGGCTATGTCTCGGACATTAAACTCATTCAATTGCAACAGGGGCAGCGCAACGACCTCGGTACCATCATTATGCAGGTGGATATCGCCCGTGAGGCACAGGAAGAGGTATTGCTCAACCTTGCCGAAGCCGATCTCAACGACGATGAGGGGAAGACCCAATCCGTTGCCTCGGCATCGAGTGCCACACAGGATGTGTTCAACGCCACAACCTCGTTTGCGTGGTCTAACGCACGCTATCGCGCACGCGGCTACGAACAAGTGTATGAGCAGAACTACATCGAGGGGTTGTCATTCAACTCGGCAGAACGCGGGCAGTTCAACTTTTCCGCGATGGGAGGTCTCAACGATGCCACGCGATACCGCGAGGTCGTGGAGGGCATTGAATCCAATAACTTTACCTTCGGTTCTATCGGCAAATCTACCAACTATCTGCAATCGGCTACCCGCTATGCGCAGGGGTGGAAAGTAGGGTTGGCAGGTACCAACCGGAACTACAAGGGGGCTTTGCGGGCTACCTACGCGAGCGGACTGCTTGACAACGGCTGGGCATTTGCTGCACAGGTGGCATGGCGTTACAGCCCGTATATTGACCTCAAGGGGCGTATCGGCGAGGGTATCTCCTACAATTCATTAGGTTATTTCTTGACCGCTGAAAAGCAATGGGGAAAGGATATGCGCCTCTCGCTCATCACTTTTGGTGCACCTACCATGCGCGGACAATCAGCCGCCGTAACACAGGAGGTCTATAACCTGACCAATCAGTACAACCGTACCTCATGGGGCTACAACAACTACAATCCCTATTGGGGCTACCAGAACGGACAAGTACGCAACTCGCGTATTGTGAAGTCGTATGACCCGACAGCCATTGTCGCATTCGATTGGGCAATCAACGAGAAGAATAAAATCAAGTTTGCCGCAGGATACCACTACTCGTTCTATTCCAACTCGGCACTGACCTTTTACAATGCGCCTGACCCGCGCCCCGACTACTACCGCAATATGCCGTCCTTCCTTTTCGACGGGCAGATTGATAAAAAAGGCGATTATATTACCAAGACTTGGAACGGCTCCGATTGGAATGGTTCTTCGCTTGGCAAAGGCACTTACTACAACGGCACCTACATAGGTCCTTCAGTGGACTTGGCTACCTACTCCACCCTCACCGACTTGTGGACAAGTCGCGATAACAAAACCACGCAAATTGACTGGGATGCTCTCTACGCTGCCAACTATGCCAACAACGCCAACGACCCCGACGGTTCGGCACGCTATATGGTAGAGCGTCGGCACAACGACATACAGGAGGGAATGCTCAATATCAATTACCGCAACACGGCAGCAGAACACCTCACCGTAACCGTCGGCTTGGAAGCCAAAGGCTCGCAGGGTATCCACTACAAGACGGTGGACGACCTGCTCGGCGGCAACCAATGGGTGGATGTGGACCCCTTCGCAGAGCGCGACATCAAGGAACTTGCCACCAATATAGGCTTGACCCAGGAGGACATTCAGTTGGTGAAGCAGAACGATGTGACAAACCCTGATCGTAAGGTTACCGACGGCGGGCGTTTCGGTTACGATTACCGTATTAATATGATGACCGCGAAACTCTGGGCGCAGAACGAGTGGCATTGGAACGAAGTGGATTTGTACTATGCTTTGCAGTTCACCTATTCCTCCATGCAGCGCACCACCAATATGATTAACGGTCGTGCGCTCTACCTCGCACGGCTTAACCCCGACTATGCGCCCTACTACCTTGGCAATCAGTCAGAGGCAGTGTTGAATGGTAACTACCCCGCATCGTTGACCGGTTATTCCCACCGCTTTGTGGACCCTGCTTTCAAAGTAGGTGCTACCTATAAAATTAACGGGCGTAACCATATCAAGGTAAACGCGTTGGCGGAGACCTCCGCACCGCTCGCACGCGATGCGTATATCTCACCCCGTGTACACGACCGCGCTTTGGAGTCTGTTTACCGCCACGACCAAGCCGCTGCCTATGCCAAACGCGATGGCACCCGGTGGATTGACGAGTATTTCGGGGCGAGCCAGAAAATGGTCAGTGCCGATCTTACCTACGCATTCAATTACCCCATCGTACGCGGACGCGTTACGGGGTTCTATACGCAGTTATGGGACGGGACGGAACTCAATGGTTACTACGATGATGAAGCGCGCACTTTCGTTAATCAGGCGCTCTCCGGTATCAACCGTCGCCACATGGGTATTGAAGCCGCCGCTGCCGTTAAGTTGGGGATGTATTTTACCCTCACGGGCGTTGTCAGCGTCGGCGACTACCGTTACACTTCCAATGCATACTCCATCACCTCGGCAGAGAACGGTATGGCATTGGCAGAGAAAGTTACTGACGGCACCCCTATTTATGAACTTCGCGACAGTGTGCTTATCAAAGGCTTGCATGTGGCTACCGGTCCGCAGGTAAACACCAGCCTCAAGTTATCGTTCTTCCACCCCACCATGTGGTTTGCGGATATTACGGTCAGTTACTTTGACTGGAGTTACCTTGACTTTGCGCCCTCCCGCCGTATGCAGGGTCTTTATACCGGCATACGCGCTGACGGCAGTGCCGTTAACGGTTGGTATGGCGACAGTTACACCAACGGTATTGAGAAAGACGAGAATGGCAATGTACTCTATGACAAGTACGGTACTCCGCAACTCAAGTACCCGTACAATCAGTTAGCCGTTCAAGAGCAACTGACTGCCACGCAGTGGTACAACCGCTTCTTGGTGGATGTGAGTGTGGGCAAGTTGATATACTTGAAGAATCGTCAGTCTATATCCATTAACCTGACGATTAACAACCTGCTCAACAACACGAGTTTCAAGACAGGCGGTTATCAGCAAGCCCGCCTGCCGCGGCTCAATCGTCAGGGTGTAGAAGACACCAAGAACTCCGTTATCGGTTCCAATGTATGGAAGTTCCCGAGCAAATACTATTACGCATGGGGAACGAACTTCTATCTTAATTTCCAATATAAATTCTAAGCAGTATGAAAAAGACACTTTATATCGCCATAGCGGCTATATGCTTTGCCTGCACACCCAAACCCATTGACGAGGCTTCCCTGTTCCTTACCGAGCAGCAGGCGCAAGAATGGATAGGCTCCGGCTCTGTGTTAACGATACAGCAGTTCTTGGATCGCTATATGACAGAACAGGGCAACTTCTACAGTGCGGAGCACAACTACCGTTCGCGGGCTTATAATGCCAAGAACCCGGGTATCTGGTTCTTTTCCATTGATACCATCGCACCCAGCGAGGACGCTCCCGTATATATTCGCGGACGCATTACGACCGATGACTATGCAGGTAACTTCTACAAAGTCTTGTGTATCCAGCAGATTGTCGATGGTGAACAGCAGGCACTCCGTATCTCGGTGGATGCGGGTTCGGTGGGAGGTCTGTACCAAATCGGACAAGAGATACTCATTCGTGTTGACGGTTTGGCTATCGGACGCTACGCCAACCAACCCCAACTCTGTGTGCCGTCGTACAACAACAATTACTACGCGCAAAAAGCAGAAGAGAAAGTCGGTTGGGCACCCGGACGCATTCCGATGCCTATCTTCAAGGAGCGCGTAAGGTGTATCGGGCTACCCGATGTCCACGCCCTACAGGTGGACACCGTTACTATTGACCAGTTCGAAAGTATAACCGACATCAACGAGATACGCAAGTGGGACGGTAAGTTGGTATGCCTCAAGGATGTGTATTTTACGGGGCAGTACTATGATGATTTCAATGAACTATTTGTGGACTGCACCACAATGGATCCCGAGTATTGGCCGAGCGGATATGATTCGAACACCGCAAATGTCTTCGCCCCCAATACCAAGAATCTCGGTTATCCGCAGAGCCGAATTATAACGGACGGGACGCACAACACCAATGTATCCACTTCGGAGTACGCCCAGTTTGCGTACTATTACCTGCCGGGTGCCAACAGCAAAGGTACGGGTATTGAAGACTGTCCTTCCTACAAAGGTACAGTGTGCGGTATCGTTGGCTACTACCAAGACAAGGCATCCGATAAAATGTCGTGGGACAAATGGGCGATATCCATACGCTCGTTGGATGACCTTGAGTTGCGCGACGAACACGGCAGCCTTTGGCCGCGTATCGAGTACGCCAAGTAATGCAGATATTACCGATTCTTTTCCGTTGTGTCTTGGATTGATATACTGATTCTTCTACCCCTTCTTATCGGCCTTGTTCGAGGGCTGATGAGAGGGTTGGTAGTGGAACTCACAGCCATCGTCGCCATTATCCTTGGCTTTGTCGGAGCCCGCTTGTGGGGCGCGCGGTTCTCTCTGTGGCTCATCGGGCAGTTCGAGTGGCCCGAAGCGGTCTGTTCGGTAGTGGCATACTCTTTGATATTCTTGGGTATCGCCTTGTTTCTCAATATCGCAGCGCGTCTTTTGTCGCGCCTTTTCCGTGCCATTCATCTCGGTTGGCTCAACCGTCTGTTGGGGGGAGTGTTCGGGGTGGCGAAATGGGCTATCGTCGTTCTTCTTGTGGTGCTCTGTGTTCACCGTTTGGATGACCAATTCCATTTCATCCGTTCCGACCTCAAGCAGCAATCCGTTATCTACAACTACACGACCCCACTCGCAGAAAAAGCGTGGCTATATGCGCATGAGCAGATAGCCTCCTTGAACGATGCCCGATAGGTGCGGTATTCTACCACCAATCCACGCGCTTGCTGGAACTTTCCGCGCTGCTCTTGTCGTACTTGAGGTCTGCCAGCATACTGGCATTTACCCCGATGTGAAATGTATAACTCTTGTAGGGTCCGAAAGGCACAAAACTGGCACTCATCGTCCAGCAGTGCAAGTCCCTTGTCACATTGATGCTGGAGTATGCCAACTTTTTGGCATTGATGTCGTAACTGAGTGTGGTACTTGCTTTCCAGCCTTTGCCAAGCCCGAGCGACGCTGTAAAAGACAAGTTCTGACGGAATTCCATTTTATAGTAATTCCTTTTCTCATCCCATGTGCTGCTTGCGCCATAGCGTAGGTTATAGGATACGCCGAGGCTCCAAGGGATTTCGGCAAAGAAATAGCCATCGTCCGTAGCCTTGTCCCGCTTGCTTTTGCTCTTGCCGGTATCGGCGGCGTCCGTGTCTCCGGTAGCGGTAGTAGTGCCGTCGGTTGCCGATGCGTCGGCGTTCCCCTCGGATGTTTTATTGTCTTTCTTCTCCTTGTTGAACCATCCTTTGACCACCTGATTATTGAAGGTATAACTAAAACTGGTGCTTGTGCCTAAGAAGTGCGGAAAACGCCCGTGGTTCCAATATAGTTCGTTGCAGCGTACATGCGACCCGCTCGCAGTTGTTGTGTACATATAGGGATCAAACTGACCGGTGAGATTGATGGTGTAGTTTACTTTCGGGATTTTGATACGCAGGTTGACCGAGAAATTGTTCCAGTTCATAGAGTCGGCTATGAAATTATATCCGCCACTGATACTGAAATTGTCGATAAGGCTCACGACTTTGTAAGGCTCCTTCCCCGTAGTATCTTTGTCGTTGCGCAGTTTCATCTCTAAATTGTTTCCGAGAGAGAACGAAAGATTGGCGGCACCCCCTTGTCCTGGTCCCTCTTTGAATCGGCAATACTGTTTGGTTTCGTAGATAGGGGAACCGTTGCTGTCTAACTTGGGGACGGTGTTTCCTTCGGCGTCGGTTGTGGTAATCAGTTGGTCGTAACTCCCATAAAATCCGCCGTAGCGGGGTGCCCAATACGATTTTCCGAAGTCGGGGTGATAGGAAAAGTTGATACTCGGTGTGAAGACATGGCGGAAACGATCCACCTTGTCGCCGAACCACTTGCGGTACGGAATGTAAAATCCGTAGAGTTTGGTGGATAGGCTCAGGCTGGCACTGAAGTCATAGACATTGTAGAAGCCCACCGTTGTATCGCGTTGCAAAGTATTCTCCCGCTCATTCCAACTCAAGTCCTCGCGGTAGAAGAACATACGGTCGTTGAAACTGATGGAGGGTGTTATGCTGATGTATTTGAATGCCATAAAGGATGCCGATGAAGTTAGTGTGTGTTTGAGCCGATAGTCCCAATCACGGATGTAGTCGGAGTGCAGGAAGTAGTTCTCTTTGCAGGTTATCGAATTGGTGAAGGTTCCGTTATAGACCAGACTTATCTTCTCGTACCACTTGGTTTTTCCGACCGGATTTTTGCGTTTGAAGGGATAGATGCGGCTCATACTTACCGACAAGTTGGGCGCAGAGAACGACAAAGTGGAGTCTTTGGTGCGCTGCGTGAGGCTCATACTTGCGTTGATGTTCCAAGGGCTGTTCGGGAAACGCTGGGTGTAGTTGATACTGCTGGATGTCGTATTTTCCGAGTTCGCCTGTACATTGTAGTAACTATTTATATTGCTCCTGTTGTATCCGCTGGTCTTAAAGTTGACGCTGGCGGAGAAATTGTTGTAGGGATTGGCTTTGGAGTCCTGCGTATGTGTCCACTGTACACTCAGATTCTTCGCGACTTGGTAGTTGGGCATATCCTTGTCGCCCGTAACATCCCAGCGATAATTTACGCTGAAATTTCCTCGAAACTTGTAGCGTTTCACATAACGGGTGGTCGCCGATACTGCCCAGGTTCCTCGTGTGTAGATGTCTCCTTTTAGTTCGAGGTCCATATAGTCGTTTAAGGCAAAATAGTAGCCCAACCCCGACAGATACAGACCGCGCGTGTAGTCGTCGCCGAAGTTCGGCATAATCAGACCGCTGGAGTAAGTGGAAGTGAACGGGAAAAATCCGAAAGGAATGGCTAAAGGCAACGGCACTTCGCCCACGACTAAATAAGCAGGTCCCGTAGCAATATAATCGCCGGGCTTTACCTTGGCCTTCGTCATACGCAAGTAGAAATGCGGGTGCTCGTGATCATTACAGGTAGTGTACTGTCCGCCCGCCATCATCATGACATCGTCCTCCGTTTTCTTGGTCTTATCGGCAATGACATAGCCCTCTCCCTGTTCGGTAACGACATGACGGATAAAGCCTTTCTTGGTCTTAAGGTTATAGGTCATCTCGTTGGATTCGTAACTATCCTTCCCGTCCTTGAAGACAGGCTTCCCCTTCCATTCGTTCTCGATGGTGTCTAAGACGCCGTTGGCATAGACGGTGCTGCTGTCCATCTGCACGCGAATGTACTCGGCGGTCAGTTGCATGCTCTTGTACTTCACATCGCCGCTGCCGTACATGTACGCCACACCGTTTCCCATCATCACGATAGAGTCCTTCGAGGTGTAATGCACGGGGGCATCTATCGCCTGCTTTTGCGGGGGGATGGTGTCGGGAAGGGGCTGCGCGGGCGGGGCGAGGGTGTCGGCAGGCACCGGCACAACCGCTTGCAGCACGGTGTCTGCCACCTGCTGCGCCATAGCGGGCACCGCCCACCACAGCCATATACCCATTATGTAGCCGATTCGACGCTTCACGCTTTCTATCCCTATCCGCGCACTTTCTGCACAGAATAGCCCGCAAAGTTAGTATAAATTCGCGGCATAAGCAAATCGCACCCGATTTCTACCTCCGCGGGCAGTTTGGCACAAGCCACCGGAACGCCCTCGGGCGTTCATGGGAAAGTATGGAGCCGCTCGTGCAAAATCGTAAATGCAGTTTATCGAAATAAACGGAGGAAAAATGTGTAAAATATCGAAATAAAACGCACGGAACACCCACACGGTAAGTAGAAAAAAAGCCGTTGCTTCGGAGGAAGCAACGGACAAAAACAAATACATACCAAAAAACTACTACCCATTCTCTGGGCTGCGGAAGAGGGGGGATTCGAACCCCCGGTACAGTTACCCGTACGACAGTTTAGCAAACTGTTGGTTTAAGCCACTCACCCACCCTTCCTTGCGTCGCAACGCAATAACAGGCTATTCGCCAAAAGCGGGTGCAAAGGTACTGCTCTTATTTGAATTGTGCAAATAAAATCCCGAAAAAATTGCAGGGGTCGTGTTATTTTCCTACCTTTGCAACCTAATATCATAGAAAGATTATGTTGACAAAATCATTCCGCCTCATAGGCGTAAGCATGGGCTTGCTTGCCCTGAGTATGGCAGGCTGCTGCCCGAAGAATACCGCTCCGAATGCCGTCCGAACGGGGATAGAAGTACTGAAACAGCAGAAGTTTGCACCCCTCGTGGGCAAGCGTGTGGGGCTGTGTACGAACCCCACAGGCGTGGACTTGCAGATGCGCTCGACCATTGATATACTGTGGGAAGCCGAAGGTGTGGACTTGGTAGCCCTCTACGGTCCGGAACATGGCGTACGCGGCAATGTACACGCCGGCGACCATGTGGGCAACGAAGTGGATAAGCGTACCGGGCTGCGCATGTACTCTCTGTTTGGTGCGACACGCAAACCGACAAAGGAAATGATGGACGAGATAGATGTGATGGTGTATGATATTCAGGACATCGGTTGCCGCAGTTTTACCTACATCTCCACTATGGGTATGCTCATGGAAGCGTGTGCGGAGTACGACAAGGAGTTGGTGGTATTAGACCGCCCGAACCCGCTCGGCGGTCAGAAAATAGAAGGAAATCTCGTGGAAGACGGATTTGTGTCGTTTGTCAGCCAGTTCAAGATACCCTATATATACGGTCAGACGCCGGGCGAGTTGGCTCTGTATCTCAATGCACAAGCCGAACACCCGTGCCGCTTGACGGTGGTGCCGATGGAAGGCTGGACACGCGATATGACTTGGGACAAGACAGGCTTGGAATGGGTAGTGGCTTCGCCGCACATCCCGCAAGGCAAGACAGCACTATTCTATCCCGTAACGGGAATATTCGGCGAGTTCGGGTATGTGAATATCGGCGTGGGCTATACCCTACCCTTCGAATTGATGGGGGCTCCGTGGATTAACGCCGACAGTTTGGCGGACGCAATGAATGCGTTGGAGTTGCCGGGTCTGTATTTCCGACCGATTTACTACAAACCCTACTACAGCGTGTTCCAAGGAGAGCAGATACAAGGCGTGCAGATTCACATTATGGATTACGGGAAAGCGCGATTGAGTGAGGTACAATTCCTTGTGGTTCAGGAACTTATGCGCTTGTATCCCGAGAAGGACTGGTTTGCGCTGTGCAACCCGAAACGATTCGGTATGTTCGACAAAGTGTGCGGCACGGACAAGATTCGCGAGTTGTTCGGGCAACGCTATCAGTGGGCAGACGCAAGCGATTATTGGTACAAGGATGTGGAGGCGTATAGAGATGCTTCGAGTAAGTATTACCTGTATAAGTAAGGTGCCCCAAACACCCCCAAGACTCCCCCTTCCCCCTCAAATTCACCCCTTTGCGCCTTATCGGGCTTATGGGGGTCCCGAGAAAGAGGGAGTATATGGAATGCCTATCCCTTGCTTATCCCTTGCTGAATCACCCGTTAATCACCCGATAATCACCCGATAATCACCCGTTAATCACCCGATAATCACCCGTTAATCACCCGATGAAGACTCGATGAAGACTCGAGAAGAACACGGGGAGAGTTCAGGGGACTATCGAAAAGCAGTTGAAGTAGTCCGAGAATAAAAAAGACAACCTATGAATAAAGTTTCGCGGGATTGCCGCGGAAAGAAAAGAATGAAACGATACATTGAGCGTTTGGCGTGGGGAACGGATGCGGGATTTTACCGCCTAATTCCCGAAGAGGTGCTACACCCCGCCACCGAAAAAGAGGTGCAAGCCATTATGCGGCGTGCGCACAAAGAGAACAAACATATTACCTTCCGCGCTGCTGGCACCAGTCTGAGCGGACAAGCCATCAGCGACAGCCTGTTGGTGGTGTGCGGCAAGAAGTGGGAGAAATATGAGTTAGGCAAAGACAATCAGACCATTACGCTGCAACCCGGCATTATCGGGCAACGCGTGAACGAGATACTGCGCCCTTACGGGAAACGCTTCACGCCCGACCCCGCCAGCATCAAATCGGCGATGGTGGGCGGCATCGTGATGAACAACGCCTCCGGCATGTGCTGCGGAACACACGAGAATAGTTACCGCATGCTGCAATCGGCGCGTATCATCCTGCCCGACGGCACGCTGTTGGATACAGGCGACCAAAAAAGCCGCACGAATTTTCTCATCACGCACGCCCCTCTCATCCGCAAAATAGACGAACTGCGCCTGCAGACTCTCCAAAATAAGCCCCTGACGGAACGCATTCGCCACAAGTACCAAATCAAGAATGTGACAGGGCTGACCCTGTTGCCGTTTGTGGAACTGAGCGACCCGTTTGACATCATTGCCCACTTGATGGTGGGAAGCGAAGGGACTTTGGCATTCCTCTCGTCCGTGACCATGCGCACGGCGGATATTCTGCCCTACTCGGCATCGGCACTGCTGCTGTTCCCGACCACGCAATCGGCGTGTGAGGCGGTGACGGAAATGAAGCAGACCCGTATGCTGTCCGCCGCCGAGTTCTTCGACCGCAAAGCTATGCGCACCGTGGAGCAGGACTTTACGGAATTGCAGGAGTTGCCCGATGACGCTGGGGCGGTACTGATAAAAACCGAGGCCGCTACGGCAGAGGAACTGACCGAAAAAAACAACCTCGTTCAAGAGGTACTGCGGCACTACACGCTGTGCCAACCTGCCCGGTTCACCTCCGACCCCGTTCAAGCAGGCAAATACTGGGCGATGCGTGCGGGGATATTCCCTGCCGTAGGCGGGACACGCGAGATAGGCACTACCTGCCTGATTGAAGACATCGCGTTCCCCATCGAACATCTGGCGGAAGCGACCTTAGACCTGCAACGCCTGTTCCGCGAACACAACTACCCCGATGCCGTGATTTACGGGCATGCACTGGAGGGGAACTACCATTTCATTCTCAATCAGCGGTTTGACACCCCCGAAGCCATTGCGCAATACGACAAAATGATGCACGCAGTGGTGGATTTGGTGGTGGACAAATACCACGGGAGCCTCAAGGCGGAACACGGCACGGGGCGCAACATGGCACCCTTTGTGCGCCGCGAATGGGGCGATGAGGCGTACGAGTTGATGCGCAAAGTGAAGGCTCTGTTCGACCCCGACAACATCATGAATCCCGGAGTGATATTCAACGAAGACGAACACACCTACTTGGAACACATCAAGCCGCTACCTGAAGTCAATGCGCTGATAGACAGGTGTATAGAGTGCGGGTTCTGCGAGGTGAACTGCGTGAGTTGCGGGTTTGCGTTGTCAAGCAGGCAACGGATTGTGGTGCAACGCGAATGGCACCGCCTGCAAACCTCGCCCAACCGTCGGGACAGGCGATTAGCCCGACAGATAGAGCGCGATTTCCGGCATATCGGACGCGCCCTCTGCGCAGGCGACGGGATGTGCGCTACCTCGTGCCCCGTACACATCAATGTGGGCGACTACATTCACCTGCTGCGCGAAGATGCCCTCATCCGGCGCGAGAAACGCTTGGGTTATTGGGCAGGCGAACACTTGGCAAGTGTGGGCGATGCACTGAAAGGCGTGTTGGGCTTGGCACACGCCGCCAAGAGCGTGTTGGGCGACAAAATGACTGCCCTTGTAGGAAAAGGGCTGTACTACGGCAGCGGCAAGCATGTTCCGCTGTGGACACCCGCATTGCCGCGCCCCGTGCACCGGAAAGCCATACAAACAGCACGCGAGTACGGTGTGGTACACGGGCTGAAAGGACTGCACGACAAACGGGTCGTTTACTTCCCGTCCTGTCTCAACCAACGGCTCGGCAGCGGCAAGAAACCGCTCATCAATGACATGACGGAACTGCTGAACAAGGCAGGGTTCGAGGTGATTTTCCCCGAGAATATGGAAAATCTGTGTTGCGGCACGATATGGGAGAGCAAAGGTATGCCCGATGAGGCAATACGAAAGACCCGCGAATTGGAAGCCGCCCTGCGGAAAGCCTGCGAAAACGGGCGTTGGCCGATTCTTTGCGACCAAAGCCCGTGCCTGCACCGTATGCGTCAGACCATGCCCCATCTAAAGTTGTATGAGCCGGCGGAGTTTATTGACAAGTTCGTTCTCGGCGAATTGGTTATCACGCCATTAGATACTTGTGTAGCCGTTCATCTGACCTGTTCGACCCGCCAGATGGGCGTGGAGAAACACCTGCTGCATGTGATAGAAGCGTGCGCCAAGCAAGTGTTTGTTCCCGAAGAGATAGGCTGCTGCGCTTTCGCCGGCGACAAAGGTTTCACACACCCCGAACTGAATGCATGGGCACTGCGCAAACTGCGCGGACAAGTAGAGAAGGCACACGCCACCCTCGGCGTGAGCAATTCTCGCACCTGCGAAATAGGACTGACCACCCATTCGGGAATAGAATATGTGGGGATTGCCGCGTTGGTGAACAGCGTTGCCCAACCGCGCGTCCGATAGGGTGCGGAGTTACCCGACAACCGCCGGCTGGTTGCGGCGGAAACGGCGTATCTCCACCCACAACATAATAGCGGCGGTAAGGGCTGCTATGGTGTCGCTGATAGGCAGACTCCACCAGACCCCGTAGATAGGCGAGACATCCGGCGCGACCGAGTGCCACAACAACGGCAAGCCGATGAGCAACGGAATGAGGTAAATGACTTGGCGGGTCAGACTGAGAAAGATAGACTTGCCCGCCATGCCAATCGAGGTAAAGAAATTACCCGTAACCATTTGGAAACCAACTATTAACATCGCGCTAACCACAATGCGCATCGGCGTAATGGCTTGTGCGATGAGTTCTGTGTCGTGGGTGAACATGCGTATCATCCACTCGGGAACAATCTCGCCCAAGAAGAAGACCGCCCCCATGACACAGGTGGCGCAGATAGCCGTCAGCTGGAAGGCACGCACCATTCTATCGTACTGCTTGGAGCCGTAGTTGTAGCCGACAATGGGCTGCATACCCTGATTCAGCCCCATCACAATCATTGCGAATACAAAAGTGAAACGGTTGATAACACCGTAGGTGGCAATCGCCATATCGCCGCCGTAGGTTTTCAACTGGTTGTTGATGATGATAACCACAAAGCAGGAAGCAAGATTCATCAGGAATGGTGCCGTTCCGATAGAAAGAGAACGGAGCGTGATGACCTTATCCAACCGCCATATTCCACGATGAAAATGGATAATCTCCTTGGGGTTGAGGAATATCGTAAATTGCCACACCACTGCAATGGCTTGCGAGATAACCGTTGCCAAGGCGGCACCGCGCACACCCAAATCCAAGCCGAAAATGAAGATAGGGTCTAACACTATATTCGCAAAGACCGCCACAATCGTGGAAAACATCGCGGAACGCGGGTGCCCCATGGAGCGCAACATATTGTTCAAACCGTAGTAGATGTGCGTCAGGATATTCCCGAACAGAATAATTTCCATATACTGGTGCGCATAGGACAAAGTAACCTCACTGGCACCGAAGGCATATAATATAGGGTCCAACCAAATCAACCCCACAAGGGCAATCAAGGCACCGAGCAGGGTATTCAAGATAATCACATTCCCCAATATCTTGCCCACCGAACCGTAGTCCTTCTCGCCCAACTTGATTGCCACCAACGCACTGGCACCTACCCCGACCAAACTGCCAAACGCCGCGCAGATATCCATAAACGGCTTGGCAATGGTAAGCCCCGACAGAGCCATGGCACCACAGCCATGACCGATGAAAATAGAGTCTGTAATATTGTACAACGACGATGCCGTCATGGCAATAATGCCCGGCAACGCATACTGAATCAGCAAGTTACGAATAGGCGCCGTCCCTAATTCCGTGATATTATTTTGCGACATATATCTTCAAATATCCGTGCGGAAGGATGCCCCTCTTGCAAGGTAATCGGTGTGCCGTCATCTCCCGCTTCGCGAATGGATTGTACCAAAGGGATTTGCCCCAGTAGCGGGACTTGCAAATTTTGTGCCAAATCTTTTCCGCCATCCCGCCCGAAGATGTAGTAGCGGTTCTCGGGCAACTCGGCAGGCGTGAACCATGCCATGTTCTCGATGATACCCCACACAGGCACATTGATTTTCTCGTTGCGGAACATATCCACCCCCTTCCGCGCGTCCACCAAAGCAACGGGTTGCGGTGTGGTTACGACAATCGCCCCCGTCAAAGGCAAAAGTGACACCAAGGTGAGGTGAATGTCCGAAGTGCCGGGCGGCAAATCAATGAGAAAATAATCCAACTCCCCCCAGTTGGCGTCCTGTATCAGTTGTTTGATTGCATTGCTCGCCATACCGCCACGCCAAACTACCGCCTGCTCCGCGTCCACGAAAAAGCCGATAGAGAGCATTTTTACCCCATATTGCTCAATCGGCTCCATCAAATCTCGCCCATTGACCGTATTCGATACCGGACGACAACCCTCCGTATGAAACATCTTGGGAATGGACGGACCATGAATATCCGCGTCCAACAACCCCACACGATAGCCCATACGCGCAAGCGCTATCGCTAAATTGGCAGCGACTGTGGACTTGCCGACCCCACCCTTGCCCGAATGTACCGCAATGATATGTTCCGCGTGAAGGACGGGTTCTGTAGTCGGTGTGAGGTTCTGCTTGCGGAATTTGGTATGGATGTGTACGACACTATTAGGGTTCACATAGGTATGAATGGCTGATTCAGCGGCCTTGAGCAAGGATTTGAGAAAAGGGTCGTTGTCCTTGTCAAACCAAATAGAGAAGGACACCTCCAAGCCGGAAATGCGAATATCGTCTTCGAGCATACCGGATTCAACGAGGTTTTTACCTGTACCCGGATAGCGGACATGCTGCAGAGCATCAATGATTTGTTGTGGATACATAGCGTGTGTATATGCGTGTGCAAACTATTGTGTTTTGTCTGTGCAAAAGTACAACAAATCTCGTATATGTGCAAGTTTTTCATGCATGACTACGGCATACAGAAAGAGACCACCCCGAAGGATAGTCTCTTTTTGAGCATTGGCTATAGCGAATTTACACCATCAGTGCGGCTACAAGAGCCAAGATGGCATAGAATTCGGGAAGTGCAGCATAAATCATGGTGTTGGCTTGCACATCGTAGCCTGCAGCGATGCCGGCGATACCGTTGGCGCAGACTTGCCCTTGACGGATACCAGAGAGCATGCAGACGAGTCCTACCGCCAATCCTATACCGAAATAGAGAGGACCGTTGGCAGCGATAACATCCAAGCCTTTGCCCAACCACATGAACCACGCGACGAAGCCGTAGAGACCTTGCGTAGCAGGAATGGCGGATAGAATCATGTAACTGCTTGATTTGTCTTTGTTCTTCTTGAGGGCACCCTCCGCAGCATTACCCGCGATGGTTGTTCCGTAGGAAGAGCCAATACCGGCAAGGGCTAACATGAGTCCCCAGCCAAGATAACCTAAAATTTCATTCATAATCGTTTGTTTTAAGTATTTATTATTTCTTTATTCAGTTTATTTATCACGGAAAGGCTGATAGAGCGTACCTTTGCCCTCGTAGCCACAGTTCTTGAAGTACTCCACAAAACTCAGACGCAGCGGGTGAACGAAAGCACCCAAGGAGGAGAGGGCGAGGTTGAGTACATGTCCTAAAACGAGGATGAGTACGCATCCTATCCATCCTGCGACGGAAGGTCCATCGCCTATGAGAGAAGTGGCTAAGTTGTTGAAAGCCGCACCAAGCATACCTCCTGCGAGTCCGAGAGCGTAGAGGCGGATGTAAGACAAGACATCGCCGAGCAGTCCGGTTACCATACCGTAGGTGTCCCATAGTCCCGCGCCGATATTAATCAATGGGTTGCGACCGGGCGTATTGAAGATAAAGATGCCCAATGCCGATATTGCACCGACGATAATGAACGCCCATTCGGCTGCTTCGGCGGAGAAGAGGTGGGTGAGCATCAGGATACCGATGATGATACTACCGACGATAAGCAACAACCAGCCCCATGTAGATACCGTCTCCTTGAAGCCAAAGCGTTTGGTATAACAGAGGGCTTTGACGGTCATCGCCAGACAAATATGGAAAACGCCAATACATAGTGCCATTATCATCTGGATGTCGTAAGAGGTGCCGAGAATCTGCACATTGCCTTTAATCATGATGTCCTTCAGGCATTGCGGTACCCATGTGGCAGCGTACAGGTCGATACCGAAGAAGGTGCCGAGAAAGAAGCCGACGACAGCGGTGCCAACGCCTAAGGCAGTGATGGTGGGTCCCAGCCCTTTGAACATATCTATCTTAAGAATGTCTTTGGAGATAAGTATGCCGATGATAATCAACAGCACACCATAGCCGGCGTCGCCCATACAGAGCGCGAAGAACAACAGGAAGAATGGTGCCAGTATTGGTGTCGGATCGAACTCGCCATACGAAGGCCAACCGTACATACCCGTCAGCCCCTCAAAGAGGCGAGCAAACCAATTGTTATGCAGTTTGATAGGTGTGTTGTCCTCCTCGGTAGGATCTTCGGCTTGGTAGTACACGCATTGCTTCTCGAGCAGGTCGTCCAATGCCACCGTCTTATCGAGCGGACAGAAGCCTTCCAATAGTTTCAGGCTGCCCTCTGCAATCGTGTCCGTATTGAGCGTAACACGCTGCCAATCAATCTGCTGCAGTGTCGTTTGCAGTTGCTCCTTGAGCGCAGGGATATTCTCTTTTGCCCATAGTTCGATGCGGGCGTTCTGCGCTACGAGCAAGCCGTTCAAACCCTCGACATCCTTTTGCAGGTCGGCAGCGGATTTCTCGTTGAGCGTCTGCTCTTGACAGTTGTCGGGCAGTTCTGCCGCAGGCATATTTACCCCCGACACCTGTACGAAATAGACAGTAGATCCGATGGTTGCGACCTCTATCCCCCACTCCGGCTGAAAATGCTTCTTGGAGCAGGTGAAGTAACGCAATGTATATCCCGCTTCACGGAGTTGTTGCAGCCGCTCGGCCGAGAAACTGCCCCATGCCTGCATACGCTCTGCCTCTTTCTTGGTAGTGGCGATACGCTGTTCGATATTCGTTCGTTCCTGCAAGAGTTGGTCAGGTGCACCGTTGGCGATGGTCTTACGCAACAAGTCCGCCCGCTGCAAGAGTTCCTGCAGTTTGGGGTCTTCGGCTTGCCCTTCGCCTTTCTCGGTGATATGCACCACGCCGAGTGTGCGCAGTTGCTCCAGGAACGCCTCGTAGTCGCGGTGGAACACCAAGAAGGTGTATTTCTTCATTTTGCTTATCATACCTCCTCCTTTCTCGTTTCCTCCGCACGGGCTTCTGCTTCCCGTTTGGCTTTTACGATTTTCTGACTCGATTTCGAGAGGTTCTCCTCGTCCTCCATGAAGCGTTTTATCTTACGGATAGCGTCCTCATAGCCGGGGATTTGCACTTTCTCGAAAAGATTGACTTTCTGCGTGGTTTTCTTGCGGGCATAGTCGAGCAAATCCACCTTGCGGCGTACAAACTCCTGACGGATACCCACATCAGCAATGGCTTTGAGTTGCTCAAAACCATCGGCGAACCACTTGGGGCTGGAGAACAGGCTGAACTCCTTGGTAGAATAGACCACCTCGTCCAAGACAGGTATGCGGACACCGGCAATTTTCTTAACCGACATGCGCACATCGTCCACATGGATGAGACTCGTATCAAACTCGCCCCAGAGCGCAAGCATCTGGTCGTAGTCCTTGATACGGCGGTCAACCTCCTCGTCAAGTTCCGCAATCTCTTTCTTCGCTTTCTTCACCTCGAGCCGCAATGCGGACTCTTTGTTTTGAAGTGTAGGCAGAGTGCGTTGCCGCATCTTGAGGTTTTTCTCCAACCCTTGCAAAGATGTTTTATTATATTGAAACTGAATTGCCATATTGCATTATGTATTTTCGCTTCGCGTATGTTCGCTTTGCGAAATTACTTCACCCAGTATTTGTCAACAAGCGCTTGCTTGATGTTTACCTCCTCGGGCTTGAAGTATTTTGCAAAGAGTTGCCATGCCACATCCAACATCTGCGTGGTGTTGATATTGACATCGATTGCCAAAATCTCACGCGAATAGTCTTTGGCGAATGCCAAGCAACGCTCGTCGTAGTCGGTAAGGTCGAAACCGTTCTCCTTTTTGGTCTTCGCATTCGCGGCATCGGCATACAAGCGAACAGCGGCATTCATTACCTGCGGGTGGTCTTCGCGAGTTTTCTTGCCCGCCACCAACTGTTTCAGACGCGATAGCGAACGGAACGGGTCAACAATAACCTTACCAATATCGGAATCACGACGCAGGTACAACTGACCCTCCGTAATATATCCTGTGTTGTCCGGAATAGCGTGCGTGATGTCGCCGCCAGATAATGTCGTAACGGCAATAATGGTAATAGAGCCACCGCCTGCTTCCTCGGGGAACTGAACGGCTTTCTCGTAAATCTTTGCCAAGTCGGAATAGAGCGAACCCGGCATAGAATCCTTCGACGGAATCTGGTCCATACGGTTGCTGACGATAGCCAATGCATCAGCAAAAAGGGTCATATCAGTCAACAGCACCAGCACTTTCTCGTGCTTCTGCACAGCAAAATACTCGGCTGCCGTCAGTGCCATATCGGGAATAAGCAGACGCTCTACAGGCGGGTTCTCGGTCGTGTTCACAAAAGACACGATGCGGTCGAGCACACCCGCATTGGAGAATACATTCTTGAAATACAGGTAATCATCGTTGGTCAGACCCATACCGCCCAAGATAATCTTGTCTGCCTCGGCACGCAATGCCACATTTGCCATTACCTGGTTGTACGGCTGGTCCGGGTCGGCAAAGAAAGGAATCTTCTGCCCCGAGACGAGGGTGTTGTTCAAGTCGATACCTGCGATACCCGTAGCAATCAACTCCGACGGCTGCTTACGACGCACGGGGTTCACACTCGGTCCGCCAATCTCTACCTCTTCGCCCTCGACAGCAGGTCCGCCGTCGATAGGCTCGCCGTAGGCGTTAAAGAAACGCCCTGCCAACTGGTCGCTCACACGCAACGATGGTGCCTTGCCGAGGAACACTACTTCGGCGTTGGTAGGGATACCTTCGGTACCTTGGAACACCTGTAGCGTTACCTCGTCGCCCATAATTTTAACGACCTGAGCCAACTTGCCGTTAACGGTAGCGAGTTCATCGTTACCCACCCCATCGGCTTTCAGCGAACAAGTCGCTTTGGTAATCG
Source organism: Mycobacteriaceae bacterium (assembly GCA_963630875.1). GTDB lineage: Bacteria > Bacteroidota > Bacteroidia > Bacteroidales > Paludibacteraceae > Colicola. Next base: position 26,822 of record CAVGOI010000023.1, read on the forward strand.
CCGTAATTTGGGTGTAAATCTTTTGAAATGCTTTTGCCATTATATCATTACTTTAATTTATTTCTATTTGCAGCCCGCTTTATGGTCAAGGCGAGATTATCACTTTTCAGTTTGTACTTGTTCAGTGATTTGATATTTTTTTCGGTAATATGCAATTGTCCCTCATTCCCGCTATTACCTCTGTGTTGTCCCCTTGAATAGTCCTTGTGCTGCAATACTTCATTGGAACTCATAACCCATATTGTTATCTCATCACGATAAACTGCCATCCAAACAAATACATCACAACATTGTGGCTTAAGTTGCTGGAAGTTCATCAAAAACGGACATTTGGTGTTTGCGGATAAAGCCTTTCTGTATAATGGTTCATCACTGCGACTATCACACACTCGCGATGCCTTCACCTCTATTCGAATGCCATCTAACCACAAATCATATTGCCCATGATATTGTGGGTCTAATTTCTTCGATGCAGGATGTAACTTGGAGCATTTTCCTAACAAATATGTCTGTGCAAAAGACTCTCCGAAACCACGCGGAGCAGATATTTCAAATATCCATAGATTGGGATTATTTGCTATATAGTCTGCACGTATCTCCAAATATTTCTCATATGTAATGTTTCCTTTTGCAATGAATGTGGACAACAGCAACTCATACTCATTGAATGGAAAGATTGCCTTATCTTTCTCAATGGTATGCAATATCTGCACCTTCATAAGGGGATTACCCTTGTATTCTTGCAAAATCCTATTTTTTAATTCTGTAAGTTCCATCCTTTTCTTCTAAATTAATAAAATCCAAATACTTTGCCTCGTCAAATACGGAATTTGTACAGAAATACTCCGTATAGATAGGGAGCATCTCTAAATCTCCACGCAATATCTTGTGAGTGGCAAATATGGTTCTGAACAGCCAATTCATAAATTTGCTGTTCATCACATCCGTTAGTTGCCGACCGCTGATAGGAAAATCAGTATTCAGCACCAACATATTGGCACTATTCAACACATATCGTTGTTGCGTATCACAATAAAACACTAATTTATCAGAGATAAAACGATATATCAACTTTTCCGGTGCCAAATACAAAGACATAGGTGCTACCTGTTGGCAATTCCGCAAGTCCTTATTAATAAACACCGTCGGTGTTGTCAAACCTGCTGTTGTAATGTCCTTACCTCTATATACCGGTACATAATTTTCCAAAGGCGTATCGGAACATAATTCGCTATTATTGCCCGTTACAATACCTAATCCCCAAGACGCATTTCCTGCCAATGTAGTATGCGGCAGGCTATATAGATACTTTATTGTACCTGCGACCTCCTCACCATAGGTAAAGTTCAATATTGACTTTGGAGTGTAACTAAACGACTTCTTTGTCCGTTGTATGATAGAGTTCTTAGTTTCGCATTGCACAACAGCATCATCTTGGGCTTGAGTATTGCGTAAAACAATCGCCATTGCTTTCGTCATAAGTCCCTTAAATGCCTTGTCATAGTCGCTCAAACGCAAAATATCTAATTGTAATGCACATTTGCGGACATCCTCAAAGACTGCAATGTTAAAGAACGCCTCTGGCAATAAAAAGCCCATCTCTCCACCAACTTTTAGTAATGAGAGACTCGCAAAAAAGAACAAAGCACATGTATCGCTACTATTCCCCGCATTGTATGCGTTTGCATATAGCATTTTCTCTGCTTTGGGCATCTTTTTCCCCCAAGGCGGATTCGTGTAAATGTAGTCAAACTTCCTGTGCAATGTCTTACATACTTGCAGGAAATCTGCACAAACGATGTTGGGACTATTGTACCCTGTTATCTCAAATAATCTGCGTTTGGTTATCTCTACGGCTTTTGCATCCGTGTCGAAAGCATAGATATTTTCGGGCTTTACACCGTGTTGTACTGCTTCCAATACAAAATTACCGCTTCCGCAACATGGTTCCAAAAATGTTTCATATTCGTTGGCATGAACATCCTTCATCATATTTGATGTAATGAAAGACGGCGTGTAAAATATCCCCTCTTTATTCCTGTAAGAATCAGACAAAGAAGACTCATAAGCACCGGAAATGTCACAGCCTTCGTATTGTATTACATCAAAGTCTGGCTGGGAGACATCCTTGGAAGACTTATTGGCACGCGCTACTAATTTTGTTTTGCCGACATACTGATGCGTAAAACTATCCACACTATCTCTTGTCACAGCATACGCAGACACCTGATGCAGGTACCCGACTTTTATCCAATTACGGATAGTGGCTACCGATACCTGAAGTTGGGTCGCGACTTCAGGTATGCTCATAGTCTGCGTATTATAATCTGTGAACAGAGATAATTGCGACATACTGCCCTTCATGCTTTGATTTGTTTCTCTGCCAGCAGAACATTTAGTTTCTTTTGGTAGTCCTCAAACTCTGCAGAGTGGAACTCGCTGTAGTTCATCTGCTTGCAGATGTTGATTACTCTCTTGAAGTATTCACTCACCTCCAAGAAGTTTTGGAAGTCATAGTCATGCTTGCAGATGTCCATCACCAAGTTAAGCATATACTGTTGCCGCTCCAACGGGCAGACAGCATCAATCTTATCGAATGCGTCTTGCTGCAGGATAACAAAATCTATCACTTCCGATTTCCAGAACTCCTCGTGATAGTCAACAGGCACACCATCATCACCCAAGATGTTAATCTGCTCCTGAATCTCCTTACCACGCTGCAGGTAAGTCTTCATATCGTTCACTTTACCGAGCCACTGGTCGTCAATCATGTTCGATATATACTCCTCGAACTCAGGGTACTCTATATATTTGGAATAGGAGTCAATGGGGTTGATAGCGGGATAGCGTTTACGGTCTGCACGAACCTGCTCAAGCGCATAGAAACAACGCGCCACTTTCTTCGTACCCTCCGTAACCGGCTCTTTCAGGTTACCACCCGCAGGCGACACCGTACCGAGGAAAGTAACCGAACCCGTCTTGCCATTGTTCAGATACACATAGCCGGCACGCGCATAGAAAGCACCGATGATAGCAGACAAGTCCATAGGGAAAGCGTCCTGACCGGGCAACTCCTCCAGACGGTTAGACATCTCACGCAACGCCTGTGCCCAACGGCTCGTAGAGTCTGCCATCAGCAGCACACGAAGCCCCATCGAGCGATAGTACTCGGCAATAGTCATTGAGGTATACACTGACGCCTCACGCGACGCGACAGGCATATTCGAGGTATTGGCGATAATAATCGTACGCTCCATCAGTTTGCGCCCTGTGTGCGGGTCTTCCAACTCAGGGAACTCCGTAAAGGTCTCCACTACCTCGTTGGCACGCTCACCACAGGCGGCTATAATCACAATGTCTGCCTCTGCCTGCTTGGAAATAGCGTGCTGAAGTACCGTCTTACCCGTACCGAAAGGACCGGGAATAAAGCCCGTACCGCCCTCGCAGATTGGGTTAGCCGTATCGATGGTGCGCACACCAGTCTCCAAGAGTTTGAAGGGACGCGGCTTGCTCTTGTAGGCGAGAATAGCCTTCTTCACCGGCCACTTCTGCACCATCGTCACCTCGTGGTCATTGCCCTCCGCATCAGTCAGCACGGCAATGGTGTCAAGTATCTTGTATTCTCCCGCGGATACAATACTCTTTATCGTGTATGTCCCCTCGAAGGCAAACGGAACCATAATCTTGTGCGGCTGGTGGTTCTCGTCCACCTCACCGAGCCAAGCGGCAGCCTCTACTTTGTCGCCCACTTTTGCCAACGGTTTGAACTGCCAGAGTTTCTCCTTATCGAGCGGGAAATTGTACTCACCACGCTTGAGGAAGACACCCGTCAGTTTGTCGAGGTCGTTCTGCAAGCCGTCGTAGTTACGGCTGAGCAGTCCGGGACCTAATGTTACCTCAAGCATATGTCCTGTGAACTCTACGGGATTACCCACTTTCAGCCCGCGGGTACTCTCAAAGACTTGTGCATAGACATTTGCGCCTACGACTTTGATGATCTCTGCCATCAGTCGGGAAGTCCCGATCGTGATATAGCAGATTTCGTTTTGTGCGACAGGTCCATCTACCTCAATGCTCACGAGGTTAGCGATGATACCTTTTACTTTTCCTGTTGTCATATTGTTTGTTGTATTTTTCGTATTATGTTTATAGAAAGGAATTACATTGTCGTGTTATTTGAGCCTTGCAGTTCATTGGTCGCGCCCCCTGGGGGGGGCTTTGGCTCTGTGCAATTAAAAATTAAAAATTACACATTACAAATTACACATTGTCCAATTTTATTCCTTTCTTCATGTCAGCGACAAGGTCGCGGAACACTTTCTCGCCCTGCTCCACTGTCAGCGCCTCCCAGCGATTGAGCATCTCGGTCTGCAGGTAGTACGCCAAGACATTCTCTATCGAGAAGTCCACGAAGCGGGTAGCATTGTCTAACCATCGGAAACGCAATGCGTCCATACGCTTCTCGCGTTCCATGAGGTTGTCAATATCCACGAGCGACATAATATCCTGCACATCGTCCATAACGGCAGCGATACCGAAATCCTTTTGCGGCAGGTTCTTACGGAGTATAGTCGCCACCTCACCTTTCCCGACAATCATCTTGCGGACATCAAACCCATGTTTGCGACAGATAACCGCCACCAAGACATTATTCATATCCTGGTTGTAGGCGAACCACGCGTGTACAAATTTGTTCTTGCAGTTCAGCCCGTATTCATACAACAACTGCGTACGAAGGTCTGCCTCAGAGAGGTTCTGTTTGGCATCTTCCCACCACGAAGGTTGCCCGATAATGGTATCCTCGTAGTGCGCCAAGAGTTCCGTAATCTCCTCAGCATCGCTGGTCTTACGCAGCAGAGCAAGCAGTTGCTTGTCCTTGTCGGATAGCGTCTCATCAAGCATTTGCAAGAGAACCTCCGTCTTGATGGGTGCTTTCGCTCCGGCTTTGAGTTCGGGCAAACTGGCTAATAAACATTCATATCCCATAGCAATGGATTCTATAGGTGTTATTGCGATTAGAACAGTAGTTCAATCAGTTGCGGACGAAGAAACTCCTTGAAGTACTCCACAAACTCTTTGTCACCGAAGTTCAACTTATATCCACCCTTCTCAGGAACGATAGCAAAGTCGGTCTTGATACCCTTTACCTCCTGAATCTTCACACCCTTGTTCAACAGTTCTTTGGCGTTGGCAGCGAAGTACTTCTTCAGTGCCTCGGCGTCCTTTGCCTCAATCGTTACCGCGCCCGACTGCACCATTTCGGCAGCCAACTTGGCGATTATCCCTTGCATAAACTTCGGGTCAGCCGTAGCCGCCTGTACGCTGTCGCTTGCTACCTTGTCGGTAAGCAGGTTGGCAACCTCTGTCTTGAGTGCATTGACGCTCTGCTCTGCGAACAATCGGAGTTCGGCACGGGTGTTCTTGTCAAGTTCCTGTGCTTTCTGCTCTGCAGCAGCCACCTTGCCGGCAGCCTCTTTCTCGGCAGCAGCGATTATCTCGGCAGCCTTGGCATTGGCAGTGTCAATAATCTGCTGCGCTTCGGCATTTCCTTTCTCCACGCCTTCTGCGTAGATCTTGTCGGTTAATTCGGATAGATTCATTATATCGTATGTTTTTAGTTTATTCGTTGGTTCTATTCCCCTGCCACAAACCCCAAAAAAACCGTGCAAAGGTACAATAATCCCCGCACATATAAAAATCGGACTTACAAAAAACATACCATAATCCGCCGACCTTCGTCGCCGTTTTGATACATTTTTCCAAGAAGATGTTCATTTTGGGAAAAATGGAACCCACAAAAGTCTATTTTAGCCATTAGCAGGCACAAAATCCTAACATTCTGCTATTTTCAGGCACCTATTGAAAACACGACCGTCTTGGAATGTTGCGCTCCGAATGGCGGTTATTTGTTCGTTAATAGGCAGCAGGTATGCTATAGGTGGCGTGGACGATAAAGAGTTCGACGAAGTTCAGTGGGCTTCGCTTGCAGGGAGTCCCCCACTGCGCAGAGGCTTGCAGGCTCCCCGCCGGTGCTTACTGTACTCCGCATACCCGCCTTACGCTTCACATCCGCATGAGCGGCAAGGCTCAATTAGCCCCACTCAGCAATCCTCCTCGCTAAAGGGTAAGGGGAGTCTTATATCATCCTTCCCCCCCTTCCTTACCTCTTCCTTATACCTCTCTTATAGCAGTCTTATACCAGTCCCCGAAAATTCGTTACCAACTCGTTAGGAACTCGTTACCAACTCGTAAGAAAAAAACGCCCCAAAAATAGTGCAAAAATAGCGTTTTCTCTTTCCAAACGATAGCGGCAATATGCGTTTTTGTGCCGCTATTATTCCAGCCGAAAATCCTTGCGTATTTGCGCCCCAAACCGTGTCGCTCCGATGTCATTGAGGTGCGAGCAGTTATAGTAGAGTGAATCGGCACGATAGGCAGGGTCTTGCAAATAGTCCTTGTACTCGATGGGATATTCTTTCCGCACATCGTCGATGATACGGTGAACCCGTGCAATCCCCTCGGGGCGCGTGTTTGCAACAAACGAATTGTGACAAGGTGGGGTTACCACTATGAACCGCACTCCATTCTCTGTACAGACCTTTGCCATTGCCGTGAGATACTGCGTATATTCCTGCACCTGTTCCTCTGCGTCTGCGGCATCGATGATGTCGGATGTAATATCCACCGTCCACCCTTTGGCTTGCAGCCCGAATAGGGGTGAATACCCCGTCCATTGTTTCGGGACATCTATGCGTGTAGCAAATACATTCACTTCGTTACCCCCTTGTATAATGGCAGACCAGCGAATCACATTATCGGGGAATCGGTCGTACCAGCAGTGCATATATTTCTCGTGTACGAAATCTATGTAATCGAAATGGTTCTCGGGGAAATGGTGCGAACTCCAGAAAGGCATTTTATATCCCATAGGAAAAACCACCGCCTCCAATTTCGACATACGAGGTACAAAGTCCTCCATCAATTGCATGTCGTAGTATATCCAGCGTGCCGACACTGCCAGGTCAAAAGTACCCGTACCCACTTGTTCGGGATTGATACTGTTTTCCGCATACGAATTGCCCATGATGAGAATGCGGATAGAGTCCCTGTGCGTATCTACATAATCGTATTTGACTGAATACCAGTTGCTATAGTGTGGAAAAACACAAAACTCTGCTGTTACGCAGATAAGCACAAAGATCCCCAATGTCCATGCTACATCCTTCAAAAACTGTTTCATGTCGCTTTTAGAATTGGAAGTAAATAAACGCCTCTACAGCCCCTCTGTGCGTAAAACAAAGCATGAGGAACAGAGCATATAAACAGCAACGCACCACCCGATAACGAAAAACGGAATAACACTCTATATATTTCAACGGATGTTCCTTTGTTCTGCCGAGCCACTCGGCAACAAACATCGCAAGGACGGCGATTGCCAACGGAATATAGAACGCCCTATTCATTAGAAAAGGCACGCTCAGCAACGAGCGGTGTGGAATGTGAGCAAGATACCCAAACGCATCGCCAATGGAGTCCGCACGGAAGAATATCCACCCGAGAACCACCAGCGCAAAAGTCAGTACCATTTGCCCTGCCTCCCGCCACGAGGGCAGCAAGCGACTATGTACCGTGCCGT
>CAVGOI010000024.1:0-33903 GCA_963630875.1 Mycobacteriaceae bacterium
AGGATAGAGAGGGTTTTGATGTACTAAAAAATTGCGTTTCTAAATGGAAACTATACATAAAAACTTGTGCATATATGGAAGAAACACTACCTTTGCACCCAAAACCTACCATCACGCATTCGTGTAAGAGGAGTGTATATCCTTCAAATTTGGTCTTTGATATAATCCTATACAGTCTTTAGACCAGCAACGCTGACGCGGCAATAGTTGTGTATATCCTTCAAATTTGGTCTTTGATATAATCCTATACAGTCTGCTGCACCATTTTAAGAAAGACGACATGGTTGTGTATATCCTTCAAATTTGGTCTTTGATATAATCCTATACAGTTCCTCCGTGTTTTCTGCAAATGATATTCCTGTTGTGTATATCCTTCAAATTTGGTCTTTGATATAATCCTATACAGTCACTCTTCCTCACAATAGGTCTTAAAACCAGTTGTGTATATCCTTCAAATTTGGTCTTTGATATAATCCTATACAGTACCTTTCTGTAAATACTTGCAAACATATTGTTGTGTATATCCTTCAAATTTGGTCTTTGATATAATCCTATACAGTACAATATGGGTATATCAATGATAACCAACAACTTATACGCATGTATAGGATTGAAAAAAGCAGGCTGAAAGACCTGCTTTTTTCATATCCGTACGGGCTTTCTGCTGCCCTACATAGCGATGAAACCGCCTGCCATTAACCTCAATGAAGCCTCCCCAAAAGGTGGATACCGCCTGCCGCAGACTTTCCTGCCATCTTCCTAATAGGGAATGACAGCCTGCCAAAAACCTCTGCGCACCCGTGCCATGAAAAAGGCAACCGGGAGGGTCAGAAGAGTTCCAACTGCTGTACGGGTTGGCTCTGCGTAGCGGCTTTCTGGCAATCAAACAAAAGCATATCCGCGAATTGCTTGTCCGTAATGCGCATAATCCCCACCTTACCATACTCCGGCAACATCGTCTGCACCCGCCGTATGTGAACATCGGCATTCTCCGCACTCGGGCAATGGCGCAGGTAAATGGAGAACTGAAACATGGTAAACCCGTCTTCCAACAACTGCTTGCGGAACTTGGCTGCCGCTTTCCGCGCTTTCTTGGTCTCCGTCGGCAAATCGAAAAATACCAATATCCACATAATTCTATATTCACTAAACCGCTCCATTCAACGAATACGATTCACGGGAAGATTTATGCCTGTTTCTTGGTGAGTTGCGCAATGACAAAATTGCGCAAAATCCTGTAGCGCTGCGGGGTGGGCTGTTTGTCGAAAAGCGCCTGCCAATAGGCACGACGAGAGGGATCGGAAAGTTCCGCAGCCGCCTGCTGCACCGCCGCTTGGAAATTGGCATTGAGTGCCTTTTGGCGGTCGGAAATCGTCTTGGGGTCGCGGCGTCTGGGGTAGTGGGAAACGACCGTCTTGCCCAAACGCTTGGCATAGTACATCTCACTGCTGTGATCCAATCTGCCATGAATGCCCGCAAAGGGGACTTCTAATGTGGTTGTTGCCATAAAATGTTATCGGTTATTGTTGTATATGCTCCTAAGATACTCCGCTGTTTTTGCCGTCCTTTTGCCGTCCTTTTGCCGTCCTTTTGCCGTGTTTTTGCCGTAATTGGCAGCACCCTGTCGTGAGGAAGTCGGCTGCGGACTGCGAGGATTGCCGGAGGATTATTGCTGCCAGTCCGGGTAAATAATCTTGCGGGTCTCGCCCGAAAAACAGCGTTGTACGCTATTGGCGGTGGTTTGAATGGCAATCATCATCGGACTTCGCTTGCCCTCGATGAGAACATCCATTGTGCTGATACGCAGCAAGTCGCGTTTGATGTCGGGCGTAAGTTGCGCAAGGTCGGCATAACGCCCGCGGATATTCAGCACGGTCATATCCGCATACGGGCGATACGGCTCCATGATGTCGTCGGCAAGGCAGTATGCATTGTAACGGTTGTGGTGGTGAATGCCGAGCGTGGGCAGCAATCCCGCTGCAACCAATGCCCGCGCCACCATAGCCCGAACAATGGCGTAGGCGTAGTTCAGTAGGTTGTTCGGCGGGTCGCCCTGCTGCCCGCGCACGAAAGTAGGGTCGCCGAAGACATTGCGCCAATAGTAAGCCGCCGCACGACCTTCCAAGTTGTCCGCGTCGCCGGAACGAACTGACTTTGCCCACGCAAGCATGTTTTGTTGCTCAATCTGCTGCGTGCGGAGGACATAGGCTTGCCCGAGTATCTTCGCCGTGACGGTTTGTTGCCACAACTGCTTGCGAAGAGGCTCGGAGGCATTGAGTTGCTCACGGAATCGTTCATTCTGCAGAGAATGTCCGTCCAACGGCAGAAACAATCCGACAGGGTGATGGCAGTCGTTGCAGGTGATGATAGCACAGTTGTTGTTCAGGAGTTCCGCCATAAGTGCTTGTGTGATAGTGATTTGCTTGTCGTCAAGTACTACCACGCCGATGTCCTCAATCGGGACGGTGCGCACTCCCTGCTGACGAAGCGAGTCCAACAGCCCCTTGCCATAGACCACTTCCGGAATCTCAATCACCATCTGTTTGAGGCGCAGACTCAAATAGGTGGGGTGGGTGAAACAAAGGACACGCTTAATCATGGTCGCCGATGGAAAGAAGGTTGCCTAACCGGTCTATCCGGATGGGAATGCATGTCTCTTTTATCATCTCGCCTAAGGTAGTACGCGCCGATTTATTAAGTGGTCCATATTCCTTTCTGTCAATAAGTATGTTTGCTACGGAACATGGCAAAAAATAACAATCAGTACCTGAACAAGATACCATTTTATAGACGCGCGTCTTGTCGATGTCTGTGCTTCCCGCTTTCGGGACATAGACCAAATCACCCGGCGAAAGGATGTATTTCAGCGTGGCGTTTGCCGGCACCTTGTTATTATCTTGCACCCATTGGTCCAGCAGCGATTTCCACTCTTTTTTGCCACGCTTATAGCAATCAATCATTACTTTCAAGGGTATCGTCACATAGGAACGCGTTTCCTGTCCGTTAGCATCTTTTGCCACATAGATGGTATAGAACAAATTAGTCCCCTTGTCTGCCTCGACAAACTTCTTGGATTTGGCACCGATGTCGCCGACAGCGAACTTGTCGGCTTTCTCGTATTTGCGTACCCTGTATATGGGCTTGTGCGGGACACCGCCATTGAGAGCAACTATGTTGCGGTTCATGCGTTCAATGCCATCGACAGAAAAGGCTTCTTTGGGGTCATTGTTGCTTTGCGAAAGGTGCGCCAAGAGTATCTTCCGAATGCCTCCGTCGGCGATTTTGTTGCGGATGAAATCTTCCGTAAAGTCCTCATTTACAGGCGTGCGGACTGCAAAGAAACGGTCGTTGGTGTCTTTGGTAAGGTAATACACCTCAATGTGCTTGAGGTCAATATCCGCCCACACATCGGGTTCCGAGGCAATGTATTTTTTGATTTGCTTTTCGTCCTTGCCCTCGCTGAGCCATTCGCGCAGTTTGAGGCGCAGGTCTTTCTCCACAACATCATTGATATGTTGAAGCGCATAGGACAGATTAACCGTCTTCTTGCGCTGAAGGTTAATCTCGCCAAAGACAGTGGCTTTGTGCAGGGATTTGCGTATCGCCCAATGGTCACCCTTGTTCTGCTTTTCGCTTTTCTTTTTGCCATCCACAAAACGAATGCTGCGGTTGGTGGTTTGGTTAATGATACGCAGGTTCTGTTTGAAACTGACAATGATGTTCTCGAGCGTGGCTTGTACCTCCTGTTGGAAGCCCTCGTAGGGCGCGATAAAGTCGGTGAACTTGGTGTGCGATTTTCCGTCCGCAGTAGTCCATATCTCGCGTTTGCGCAGTTGCATTTGCAGGTCGTAACGCGCCTTCCCGTCTTTCTCCAAAGCCGCTTCATTGTTCAAAAGGCTGACATGGTTGCGGGTGGTGAAAGCGATGACAATGGCGTCCATTGCATGGTGGCGGTGGTCAATACGCTTCTTCTCGAAAGATGCACTCAACTCCAAAGGCATATTGGGAATGGTATGCCCGTTGCGCGTTTGGGTGGTGAAGACTGTCGTTTCTCGCTGTTGGTTGAGCCGCTCAAAACGCGGTAGAATAATGCGATTCCACACATCGTTGATGCCCCAATCCTTTTTGAGGCGTGTGGTGGTGGCTCCGTTGCAGGCTATCACATTCTTGCTGGTTGCCTCCGGCTCGTACTCGCCCTTATCGTTCTTTTCGCGGACGATGTTGCTCAACAACCCCAACATCAAACGGCTGATATAACGGCTGTCGTTCATCTGACGGGCGATGAACTTCTCGGGAATATCGTCCAACATCAGTTTCTCCTGCTTGTGAGGATTGTCCTTGTAAGTGTCGCGTACAAAGTCCTCGTAAGCAGCCAGCGTTTGAATAGTTACAACCTTTCCGCCCGAAAGCGTGATTTTCTCACCCCCGCAGCGGGCGATGAACTCGTGCGCTAACATCCTGTCCTTGCGGGCATTCACCTCGGCTTCGCAAATCACTTTGTTGGACATGGAATCGTCAAAGTAACGGGATTGCGGGATGATATGTTCGATTTGATAGGCAGGCGTGAAGAGTTTCGCCAACGGAATGGGTTGCTTCGTGTAGGGAGAAAGATATTTTTGGTCCAACCACAGGCAATATTTCCGAATGTCGGATAGCGAAGGCTGCTTCAAGTCAGATAACTCTTTGATAATGCGTTGGATGTCATTGTCCTTCTCGGCTTGGGGATTGCTCCATACACCGTCCTCATAAATGCGGAACAGTTCCAACTGACCGGGCGAATAGGGCCGTACACCCTCAATGTCTTTCTCGCAATTAAGAAACTCTTGCAGCAACCGTTTGGCACGGAGATTGGCTTTCTCGTTGTCGGTTTGGCGGGCGAGGGTGTTTTTGCGCTGCTCGGCATTCTGCTTCAACTCGCGCCCCAACTCGATGTGTATCTCGTCGATATGCCCCTCCTGCTTCCAAATATCGCGGACAGTACGCAAGGTTTCCATAACTACCTGCTCAACGATAGGATTGTTGAGCGAGTGGAGTCGGAAAGACTGTAGGTAGTTGTCAATATCTTCGGGCTTTTCCCATTTCGTGTCGTTTTTGCGGACATCGTAAACCACATACTCCGCAAGCCACAAAGGCAACCCCTGAAAATCGGACAGGTCGTTCATGCCTGTCAGTTTCTCGCGTACCCTGTCGCTGACTGTATCATCAACTTCACCGGTCAGGATACGCTCTATGCGCAGTCGGGTCTTGTCGTCAATAGACTCTGCGTTCCAATACTTGCCGCACCGCATGAGGTTGAGCAGTTTGCGGACGGCTTTCTCACTGTAGGTCCCATAGTCAGCCGCAAAAGGCTTCTGCTTGCCGAGTTTCTCAACAAACACAGGGGATAATTGGTGGGTTTGCGCATAGTGCGTGAGGGCTTGCATGAGTTGCTCTTTGTCGGAAACAGAATATAGAATGTGCCAGATATGCTGTAACTCCTCGAAGGTAGGCGTGCCTCCCGCCGCTTCCAGCACAGACGAAAGAGTTGCGGTAACCGGAGCCGAGGGATACTTTCTGTCACTTACATAATTCCACGACAAATTCTTTGCTTTTTTGTCGGCGATATGCGCCAAAAGGGCTTTTTCAGAGATTTCTTTTTGCGTGAGCAGCCAAGCGACCAACTCCGCTTTGTCGGGGATATACTCCGCCGTACAATCCACCTTTCCGATACCGTTGGTGTCTAAACGGTAAATATGCAGGTTCTCGATAAATTGCCATAAACGAAACTCCTCATACAGCGGATGGGACTTGGAGATACTTTTAAGGTATTGTTTGCGCACCTCGCCACCCTTGGTGCGATAGGTGTGATATTCGTAGGCACATTCATTGATGAGCGATTTCTTGCTCTTCAAGGGGCGTTGGTAGAAGATAATATCCTGCAACAACAGAAAGGTGAACCCTTTGCCGGATATGCTGTTGCGGTGGGCTTCATTCTGTGGGTAAAGGGCTTCGATGCATTGCTGATAGAGGGCGGAATCGCGTAATTCCGGTATGAATCGCTGCTGTGTTTCCAAGATGCGGCGCAACTCTTCCTTGTAGTATCTCCTATCCACCACACGCACTAAATGACCAATTATTTTTTGATCGGGATTGTGCAAGAGGGCATCGTAGATAAATTCGCCGACCGTCTTGCCGCTTTGGGTAATGTCATGCTCGGTTTTTATTTTTCGCAATCCCCAATCATCCTCTTGCGGTGCACTGAAACTGCGCTTCAGGTTGCCATCCTTGTCGGTAGCCACAGAGCCGTCTTCGTTGAGTTTTGTGGTGACAATAAAATCCTTGACTTTGTCCACCCAGTCAAGCGGATAGGTACTTTGGCGTTTGTAGATGTCACCGTTTTCAAGCACGACCTCGTACCAAGTGCGACCTTTGGTAACTTCGCCTGTGTCGCGTATTCCGATGACCTTTAAGGATAATAGTTCTTTCTTCTCGTTGGGCTTGATGTCCTCTTCCTCGCCGCGTGCTTGGTTATAACCGCGTTTTTGGTTGAATTGAAAGAGTATCCATGCCAATTCCTGTTTGGTAACGGGTTGCGTTAGTGCCTTTTTGCGAAGATAATAAATCGTCCAATCGTAGGCTATCTTTTTCCCGTTGGCGACTAACTGCGGTTGTGCGAGAGCAAAGTCGCGCATCATCTCTTCGAATGCCGATTGGAACAGGAAGGCGGGCTTGCCATCGGCTATAGTCCATGCTAATTTGGGTTCGGTACCTTTTCGGAATTGCCCGTAAGCATTCAACGCTTGGGTATAGTGAGGCGGCAAACACCCCAAGATGGACAGTACCCGATTGAGGCGTTCACGGCGCAATGCCCTACGCTCGTACAAGCGTCGCGCACCCCGTGCTGCCGTGCGATTGGCGGTTTGAGAAATGCTGTTTCCATTCTCAAAATCGCCCATTTGTGCAGCATCCATAGGGATAATGCGACAGCCTGCAGCGGCGATGGATGGGTTGTCGGCATCTTCTTTGATGAGGGCCCAACCGATGCTGTTGGTGCCTAAATCTAAACCGAGAATGTGTTTGGGTGTCATGGTAATGATTGTTGATGGTTATGATGGTAAACAGATATTTTTCTTAAATGGTTATGGTGCGCGAATGGGTCAGTAGTGCAGCCAGTGCAGGAAGGCGTCGCGCGAAGTGGAGTAGGCGTAGGGCGTGCCGATGACAGTTCCCGAAGGAGAGAGTTGCACAAAGAAAGGCTGGGCGTTGGAGCCGTATTGTTCACGCTGAATGCGCGAGTTGTAGTCGCCGATACTCTCCTCCTCGCGGGCTGCCGTGGCAAAGCCGCTGCGGTGAGGCGTCTTGTCGTCCACATACAGCGTAATGACTACATAATTGCGCAGGCGTGCCTGCACCGAGTCGTCTTCCAACACATACGCCTCCATCTTGCGGCAGTTCACGCACCCGTACCCCGAGAAGTCCAACAGCACGGGCTTGCCGACTTGAGCGGCATAGCGCATCCCTTCGTCGTAGTCGTGGAATACCACCCGTCCCTCAACAGGCAGGGGAGGAGCAAACGCCGAGATGGCTTTCACGGGAGCCCCCCACAAACCGGGTACCAAATAGGCGGTAAATGCCCATGACAAGACAACAAGCAGCGTGCGAATCACCTTGCGCGGACGCGATACCTGTCTTATCCCCCACAACAGATACACCCCGATACCGCCGAAGCAGACTATCCATACTGCGATAAACAGCCAACGCGGCAGGATACCCCAGCCGTACGCGAGGTCTGCCACACTCAGGAACTTGAGCGAGAGTGCCGTTTCCAAAAAGGCAAGCACCACTTTCAGCGACTGCATCCATCCGCCCGATTTGGGAACCTTGCGCATCCACTGCGGGAACATAGCAAAGAGCGAAAAGGGCAACGCCAAAGCAATGGCAAAGCCGAGCATGCCTATGGCAGGGGCTATCAGACTATGCCCCGCGGCTTCCACCAACAAAGTGCCGATGATCGGTCCCGTGCAGGAGAACGACACAATGACCAAGGTCAGCGCCATCAGCAAGATACTCAAGAAACCGCCGGTGGTTCGCGCTTTCTCATCCAAGCGCGTGGACCAGGAAGACGGCAGTTGTATCTCAAACAGCCCGAAGAAAGAGAGCGCAAAGACAATCAGCAACGCAAAGAAAAACAAATTGACAATGGCGTTGGTCGCCAAGGCATTCAACGCCGAGGCTCCGAATAGCATGGTGATAAGCAAGCCCAAGCCTACATAGGTTACGACAATCGCCAAGCCGTAGAGCAAGGCATCGCGCACGCCGTGAGTCGCCGAGCGTTTGAGGAAGAACGACACCGTCATGGGGATAATCGGCCATACACAGGGCGTAAATATCGCCAACAGCCCGCCCAAAAGACCCATCAGGAATATCCACCAAAGGTCGGTGTCATGCGAAGTGACGGGTGCGGTTGCGCTGTTGCCGGCGGGTGCATATTGCCACACGGCGGGTGCGGTACACATTCGGTCGTTGCAGGTGTTGTAGCGGATACGCGGTGCCTCGCCGTGGTAGGGAAAGACGAAAGTGCAGGACGCGGCATACTCTTTCCCCACGGCGGAGTCATTCACGCTAATGAGGGTGAGATGCCACCCTTCTTCAAGGGTGGCGGTTACGCGCAGGCTGTCGCCCGCTACCGTGCCCGTCCAATGTACGGCATCCACTATCTGCGCCGTAGCCGTCGCGCTCCAGGCGATGGCGCACAGGCAGGCGAACCATCGTTGTATGCGTGTGTGCTTGCTTCTCATTCTTTGTATTGGTTTTGTCCGTTGCCGGTCTTTTTACAGCTCATTCACATCGCTGGGCATACGCCAGTCGCCGCGGGGCGACAGACTGACTCCGACCACTTTGGGACCGTCCGGCATACAACTGCGCTTGAACTGCTGTGTATGGAAACGGTGCATAAAAGTATCCAACCACCGGTGTATCTCCGCCTCCGTGTACCGGTCGTCGAATGCCAAAGCCGCCATATAGGCTATCTTTTCGCGGGTGAAGCCGAAACGCAGGTAGTAGTAGAGGAAGAAATCGTGCAGGTCGTAGGGCCCGACTTTGTCCTCCGTTATCTGGGCAATGTTGCCGGCAGCGTCGGGCGGTAACAGTTCTGGCGAAACGGGCGTGGCGAGTATGTCCGACAGCGTCTGACGCACCTCTTCGCCGAATATGTTCTCGGCGGCGTATTGCACCATACAGCGCACCAAGGTCTTGGGAACGCCCGCATTGACCCCGTACATCGACATCTGGTCGCCACAGTAAGTAGCCCACCCGAGTGCCAATTCGCTTAGGTCGCCCGTGCCGACCACGATCCCGTTATATTGGTTCGCCATGTCCATCAGTATTAGGGTGCGCAGGCGTGCCTGTGCGTTCTCGTAGGTGATGTCGTGCGTGTTGAGGTCGTGTCCGATGTCCTGCAGGTGTTGGGTGGCGATGTCGCGAATCGGTATCTCGTGTATGCTCACGCCCAACTGCTCCATGAGGGCGATGGCGTTGTGGTAGGTGCGGTTGCCGGTGCCGAACCCGGGCATAGTTACGCCCAAGACCTGCGAGCGGCTATAGCCCAACCGGTCTGCCGTCAGCACACACACCAAGAGTGCCAAAGTAGAATCCAATCCCCCCGAAATGCCTACGACCAAACTTTCTGCGCGGGTGTGCTGCCAACGGCGCAACAAGCCGCAGACCTGGATATTCAGTACATCTTCGCAGTAGGTCATCCGCTCGCCCTCCGCCGGCACGAAAGGCGTTGCGCAGAACCGCCTGTGGATAGGTTCGGGGAACCCCTCCTCGCCGTCGATAGGTGCCACATTGATATGGCGATAATGCCCGTGCTGGTCTTTGGTGAAGTTGGTGTTGCGCTGCCGGTCGGTACGCAGCCGCTCGACATCAATCTCGGAGATGACCATTGAACTCTCCATCTGGAAGCGTTCCCCCACCTCCAAGAGGTCGCCGTTCTCGGCAATGTAGGTGCTGCCCGAAAAGACGAGGTCGGTTGTGGACTCCCCAATGCCGGACGAGGTGTAGATATAGCCGCAGTGGACGCGTGCTGACTGCTGGGTAATCATTTGGCGGCGGAAGGCGTGCTTGCCGGTGATGCAGTTACTGCTCGACAGGTTGAATATCAGTTCCGCCCCTTGTATAGCTAATTGGGTGCTGGCAGGAAGCGGCGACCACAAGTCTTCGCACAACTCGACGCCAAAGCAGTAGTCGCGTGTGGTGAACAACAGGTCAGTGCCGAAGGGCACATCGCCACACCACAACTCAATGGTGGGTATGCGTGGCTGCAAGCCCGAGACGGTATGCTCCATTGTGGCTCTGCCGGATGTGAACCACCGTTTCTCGTAGAACTCGCCCGTGTTAGGCAGGTTGACTTTCGGCACGATACCAATCAACTCGCCGTCTGTCATCACGAAGGCGCAGTTGTAGAGGTTGTTGTCCACCTTGAGGGGCGCACCGACCAATACGATGATGGGTTTGTTGCGGGTAAAAGCGCATATCTCCTCGATACTTTGCAGGGCGTTCTGCTGCAACTGCTGTGTGAAGAACAGGTCGGCGCAGGTATAGCCCGTTACGCTCAACTCCGGGAAACACACAACTTGCACGGCATCCTCCACCGCCTCTGTGATTTGTGCCTTTATCTGCGCGGTGTTGTATCGGCAATCCGCCACTTTCAGTTGCGGCACCGCTGCCGCTATCCGTACAAAGCCAAAGTTCTTTTCCATGACTACAAAACTATTTCGTGCTTTACAATGAAACGCTGTAACACTTTTGGAATAGGTGCATTTTTCACAACCTAACAAGTTTGCAAAGTTACGAGTTTTTCTCCGAATATGCAACTTCCTGCAAAAAAACAGGATGTTATAGGTTCCCGTCTATTGACAATGCCGAATTTCTTATGGCGTTGTATCAAGAAACGGATGGCTCATTTGTGAAAATCAATGGTTGACAAAACGCACTTTTCAAGGGACAATCTCGCACGGATATCCATACCACATCCATAGCACATCCATAGCATTACCTTACCACCTATGACTCTTATAAGGGTTTTAGAGGGCTTTTGCATAACCAAAACATTTACGATTTACGAATTTACGATTTGCGAATTTATGATTTATGGGCGATTTTGGGTATCGGGTATGGCAAGGGGTGTAACATCGAAGCCGTTCGTTTACAGCACTTTCCTACCTCAAAAATAAGAAAAAATGATTTTTTTGCAGATTTATTTGGTGGAATACAAAAATAGCAGTACCTTTGCACCGCTTTTCCGCCAAACAGAGCGGGTGGGGCTGAAAATGATGGGCAAGCGGGGTTGAGGAAGGGGTGGGGAGCCTGCAACTGCCTTTCTCTGTAGCGCAGAAATGCGATGCGAGTTGGAAAGCAAACGCCTCTATAGCTCAGTTGGTAGAGCACTAGATTTGTAATCCAGCGGTCGTTGGTTCGAGTCCGACTAGAGGCTCAAAAGGTCTTTGACAAGATAGAAAGAATACGAAGGGGCGAGGAGCGAATGGAATAGAATTCCTAACTCCTAATTCCTCATCCTGAATTCGTAAGGGGGTGTGTTCCAGAGTGGCCAAATGGGGCAGACTGTAAATCTGCTGTCTCTCGACTTCGGTGGTTCGAATCCATCCGCACCCACACATTATATTACGCGCGGAAGCGGACATCTGCGGAAATAGCTCAGTTGATAGAGCACTAGCCTTCCAAGCTGGGGGTCGCGGGTTTGAGTCCCGTTTTCCGCTCACTAATTATGCTAATGTAGCTCAGTGGTAGAGCGCATCCTTGGTAAGGATGAGGTCGCGGGTTCAACTCCCGCCATCAGCTCCAACGCTTAGGCGTTTCGGCACTTCCGACTATGTCAAGGGGAGTGTTGCGGCGTGCAAAGCGATACAGAAGTGAGTTAAATATAGTATTAACGTTAATAACTAAATTGTACAATTATGGCAAAAGAAAAATTTGACCGTTCTAAACCGCACGTGAACATTGGTACGATTGGGCACGTCGATCACGGTAAAACGACCTTGACCGCTGCTATTACCATGGTGTTGGCGAAGAAAGGTCTGTCAGAGCAGCGTTCTTTCGACTCCATCGACAACGCTCCTGAAGAGAAAGAGCGTGGTATCACTATCAACACCGCGCATGTGGAGTATCAGACGGCTACGCGCCACTACGCACATGTGGACTGCCCGGGGCACGCTGACTATGTAAAGAACATGGTTACCGGTGCTGCGCAGATGGATGGTGCTATCATTGTTGTGGCTGCTACCGATGGTCCTATGCCCCAGACGCGTGAGCACATCCTCTTGGCTCGCCAAGTGAATGTTCCCCGTTTGGTAGTTTTCATGAACAAGTGCGACCTTGTGGACGACCCCGAAATGCTCGACCTCGTTGAGATGGAGATGCGTGAGTTGCTTTCGTTCTACGATTTCGATGGCGACAACACCCCCGTTATCCGCGGTTCTGCTCTCGGCGCATTGAATGGGGTACCCGAGTGGGAAGAGAAAGTTATGGAACTCATGGACGCTGTGGACACTTGGATCCAACTTCCTCCGCGTGCCGTTGACAAACCTTTCTTGATGCCTGTTGAAGATGTCTTCTCCATTACGGGTCGTGGTACAGTTGCTACGGGTCGTATCGAGACCGGCGTTGTGAAAGTGGGCGATGAGGTACAGTTGATTGGTCTGGGTGCAGATGGCAAGAAGTCGGTTGTTACTGGTGTCGAGATGTTCCGTAAGTTGCTCGATGAGGGTGAGGCTGGCGACAATGTAGGTCTGTTACTCCGTGGTATCGACAAAGACGAGGTTCGTCGTGGTATGGTTATCACCCACCCGGGTGTTGTAAAACCGCACGAGGAATTCAAGGCTTCCGTTTATATCTTGAAGAAAGAGGAAGGTGGTCGTCATACTCCGTTCCACAACCACTATCGTCCCCAGTTCTACATCCGTACGATGGATGTTACCGGTGAGATTACTTTGCCGGAAGGAACTGAAATGGTTATGCCGGGCGACAACTTGGAAATCCAAGTTAAACTCATCTACCCTGTAGCATGCTCTGAGGGTCTGCGTTTCGCAATCCGTGAGGGCGGTCGTACGGTAGGTTCCGGTCAGATTACCAAACTGATTGACTAATCTCAATCCATATCTCTCGATTGAGCGGTGAGGCGCAAGCCTTGCTGCTCAACGCTGAGAGAGACCGACGCAAGTCGGCAAGACCAAAATCAGCAATAGAGCGCAAGCGAAGATTGGTGATTTTGAGAGGAAGAATTTATGGAGCGCCAAACTCGCATGGCGAGTTTCTTTCGCACGATAGATTCCGCTGACGCAAGTCGGCAAGACCAAAATCAGCAATAGAGCGCAAGCGAAGATTGGTGATTTTGAGAGGAAGAATTTATGGAGCGCCAAACTCGCATGGCGAGTTTCTTTCGCACGATAGATTCCGCTGACGCAAGTCGGCAAGACCAAAATCAGCAATAGAGCGCAAGCGAAGATTGGTGATTTTGAGAGGAAGAATTTATGGAGTGCCAAACTCGCGTAGCGAGTTTCTTTCGCGAAATAAATTCTGACGAACGGAAGTCCTCCAATGGTAGGAGAGCGGTCTCCAAAACCGTTAATGTGGGTTCGATTCCTGCCTTCCGTGCTGTTACAAAATAGCTTCCATTCTGGCTTCAACACCCTGTTGAAGTCGGATTGTTGGCGTGAATAAAGAGAAATAATTAAAGAAATAACTACTGATATGAAGTTCGTTGATAATGTAAAAGAGTCCTACGACGAGTTGGTGCATAAAGTCAGTTGGCCTACCCGCAAGGAGTTGTCCAAGAGTGCAGTACTTGTGCTGATTGCTTCCATAATCTTGGCACTCATTGTTTGGCTGATGGACTGGTGCTTTGAGTCAATCATGACCTTTATTTACGGCCTGTTCTAATCGATTAAACGCTGTTGAATATGGCTGAGAATAACATGAAGTGGTATGTACTCCGCGCCATTAGTGGCAAGGAGAACAAGGTAAAGGAGTATATCGAAGGTGCTTTGGTTACTTCCACATTGTTCAAGGAGTATGTGTCGCAGGTATTGATTCCGACCGAGAAAGTGATCAGTATTCGCGGTGGCAAGCGCGTTACCAAAGAGCGCAACCTCCTTCCGGGGTATGTGTTGGTAGAGTGCAATCTGACCGATGAGTGCTATCCGCTTTTGCGCAACATTCCCAATGTACTCGGGTTCCTCAGTGACGGCAAGGCTTCCACAAAGCCGGCACCTGTTCCGCAAGCCGATATCAACAAGATTATCGGCAATGTGGAAGAGATGGGGAACGATGGCATTTTAGACGAGACTTATTTGGTGGGCGAGCATGTGAAGGTAACCGATGGGCCGTTCAACGGCTTTGAGGGTGTCGTCAACGAGGTCGCCGCCGATAAGCGCAAACTCAAAGTGGTGGTAACGATCTTCGACCGTCAGACCCCTCTCGAGTTGGGCTTCGATCAAGTAGCGAAAGAGTAGGAGGCGATTGTTACACGCCGTTGTACTACCCGATAGTTTTTTATTAACCGACCGAGGGTATTCATCTATCCGCTTGAGGTCAAAACTATTAACAAAAGTAAAACAAACAAATTATGGCTAAAGAAATTGCTGGGTTTATCAAACTCCAGATCAAGGGAGGCGCAGCCAACCCATCGCCCCCGGTAGGACCGGCTCTCGGTTCGAAGGGTGTGAACATCATGGAGTTCTGTAAACAATTCAATGCCAGAACGCAGGACAAGGCAGGCAAGGTATTGCCTGTAGTCATTACCGTTTACACCGACAAGTCGTTCGATTTTATCGTCAAGACTCCGCCCGTTGCTGTCCAACTGTTGGAGGCTGCCAAGATTAAGGGAGGCTCTGCCGAGCCGAACCGCAAGAAGGTGGCGAACATCACGGAGGAGCAGTGCCGTCAGATTGCTGAGGACAAGATGGTCGATTTGAACTGCTTTACTGTCGAGAGTGCCTACAAAATGGTCAAAGGTACGGCGCGTAGTATGGGTATTACCGTTAAATAATTAAACTTCAATCACTATGGCAAAACTAACGAAGAATCAGAAACTTGCTGCAGAGAAGATTGAAGCAGGTAAACTCTACACGGTAGCCGAGGCTGCCGCTCTCGTCAAGGAGATTTCCACCACCAAGTTCGATGCCAGCGTGGATATTGATGTCCGCTTGGGCGTAGATCCCCGTAAGGCGAACCAGATGGTTCGTGGTGTGGTAAGTCTTCCTAACGGTACGGGCAAGCAAGTCCGTGTATTGGCATTGTGTACTCCCGATCAGGAGGCTGCTGCCAAAGAGGCAGGTGCCGACTATGTAGGTTTGGACGAGTACATTGAGAAGATTAAGGGTGGTTGGACGGATGTGGATGTCATCATCACCATGCCCCAGATTATGGGCAAGATTGGTGCATTGGGGCGTGTACTCGGTCCGCGTGGCTTGATGCCGAACCCCAAGTCGGGTACTGTTACTATGGAGGTGGCGAAAGCCGTCAAGGAGGTTAAACAGGGTAAGATAGATTTCAAGGTGGACAAGTTTGGTATTGTGCATACCTCTATCGGAAAGGTTTCTTTCACGCCGGAGGCTATTGCCGAGAACGCCAACGAGTTTATCCAGACGCTTATCAAACTCAAGCCTGCGGTTAGCAAGGGTACCTATATCAAGAGCATTTATCTTTCCAGTACAATGAGTTGTGGCATCAAGATTGACACGAAAACCATTGAGTAATCATTTAATTCAAGACAGTTATGAAGAAGGAAGATAAAACCGCTATCATTGCCGACTTGCAGGAAAAGTTGGGTCAGTACTCCCATTTCTACCTCACCAATATTGAGGGGTTGAATGCCGAGAAGACCAGTGCTTTGCGTCGTGCTTGTTTCAAGAAGGACATCAAGTTGCTGGTTGCTAAGAACTCTTTGTTGCACAAAGCGCTCGAGGCAAAGGGTATTGACACGCAGATTTGCGAGGCTCTCAAGGGCAACACCGCTTTGATGTTGTCCAACACGGGCAATGCACCTGCCAAGTTGATTAAGGATTTCACCAAGGCGGAGAAGAACAAAGAGGCGGCACGCCCGCAACTGAAGGCTGCCTATGTTGAAGAAACAGTCTATGTCGGCGCACAGAACCTTGAGTTCCTCACCACCATCAAGTCCAAGAACGAACTCATCGCAGATCTCATTGCCTTGCTGCAATCGCCTGCCAAGAATGTCGTTTCTGCACTCCAATCCGGAGGTACCACACTCCACGGCGTCCTCAAAACGCTGGGAGACCGTGCTGAGTAATCAGCAACCTTGTCGGCTGTATCTGTTTTCATCAGGCTGTTAAACCGCCATCCCGCAGCAAGGGATAAGCAAGGGATGAGCAAGGGATACGCAACCTGTAGCGAATGGATAAGACGCAAAAAATAACTTAATAATAAAACAAACCACTTAAAATTATACAACAATGGCAGATTTGAAAGCTTTTGCTGAACAATTGGTTAACCTGACGGTTAAAGAAGTAAATGAACTCGCACAAATTCTAAAAGACGAGTATGGTATTGAACCCGCTGCTGCAGCCGTTGCAGTTGCTGCAGGTCCTGCTGCCGCTGAGGCTGCTCCTGCTGAGGAGAAGACATCGTTTGATGTAGTCCTCAAGGCTGTTGGCGCACAGAAACTCCAAGTCGTTAAGGCTGTTAAGGAGCAAACGGGTCTTGGCTTGAAAGAGGCTAAGGACATCGTTGACGCTGCTCCGGCTACCGTTAAGGAAGGTCTTGACAAGGCTACTGCCGAGGCTCTCAAGAAGGCTCTTGAGGAAGCCGGTGCAGAGGTTGAACTCAAGTAATATACCTACCTGTAAGGTGTCAGGTTTAGACCCCGTAGTGGGTCTAAACCTTTTTCTCTGAAATAAAAACGATATTGAAAGTAGGTTAAAGGTCGATAGTATTGTGGTGTTTTGTGTTAGTAATTAACCCGGCAAAATCCGATATAGGAAATGAGATAACGCCCTATCGACGATAACAATATAAACCCCATCTACCCTAAATGGCAAAACAACAGAAAACCCAGCGAATCAACTTCTCGGCTATGCAGCAGCAGATGCCGTATCCTGATTTTCTGGATATCCAACTCAAATCCTTCCGCGAGTTCTTCCAAATGGACTCGACACCGGAGGTACGCCACCAAGAAGGACTCTACAAGGTTTTCTCGGAGAATTTCCCGATTCAGGACACTCGGAACAACTTTAATTTGGAGTTCTTGGATTATCACATCGACCCGCCTCGTTATTCGATTGAGGAATGCTTGCGCAGGGGTCTGACCTATAGTGTGCCGCTTAAGGCAAAACTTTTCCTCTCTTGCACCGACCCCGACCACGAGGACTTTGAGCCGGTGATGCAGGAGGTATTCTTGGGGACAATTCCCTATATGACGCCGAAAGGCACCTTTGTCATCAACGGTGCCGAGCGCGTGGTAGTCAGCCAGTTACACCGTTCCCCGGGCGTGTTCTTCGGTACCTCGATGCACTCCAACGGTACCAAACTCTATTCGGCGCGTATCATCCCCTTCCGCGGCTCATGGATTGAGTTCGCTACGGATATTAACCGCGTGATGTACGCCTATATCGACCGTAAAAAGAAATTACCCGTTACCACCTTGCTCCGTGCCATCGGCTTTGAGTCCGACAAGGATATCTTGGACTGCTTCGGTTTGGCGGAAGAGATTAAATGCACGCACGAGAACTTAGAGGCAGCTGTCGGGCGCACCTTGGCGGGTAATGTGCTGAAGGCGTGGACGGAAGACTTTGTCGATGAAGACACCGGTGAGGTTGTTACCATCGAGCGTAACGAGGTTATCATGGAGCGCGAGACGGTGCTGACGCAAGAACTGTGCGATGTTATCTTGGAGTCCGGCGTTAAGACCATTTTGCTCCACAAAGAGGAAGCAAACGAGTCGGACTACTCCATCATTTTCAATACGCTGCAGAAAGACCCGTCGCACTCTGAGAAAGAGGCGGTGCTTTATATCTATCGCCAACTGCGTAACGCAGAGCCGGCGGATGATGCCACTGCGCGTGAGGCAATACAGAACCTCTTCTTCTCCGACAAGCGTTATGACCTCGGCGAGGTAGGGCGTTATCGTATCAACCGCAAACTCAATATGTCCACACCCATGGAGGTACGCACGCTCACCAAGGAGGACATCATCGAGATTATCAAGTACTTGGTACAACTCATCAACTCCAATGCGGAGGTAGATGATATCGACCACCTCTCCAACCGTCGTGTTCGCACGGTGGGAGAGCAACTCTACAATCAGTTTGGTATCGGCTTGGCGCGTATGGCGCGTACGATTCGCGAGCGTATGAATGTCCGCGACACGGAGGTATTTACGCCCACCGACCTTATTAACTCGAAGGCTATCTCCAGCGTCATCAACTCTTATTTCGGCACGAATGCGCTGAGCCAGTTCATGGACCAGCAAAACCCGTTGGCTGAGATTACGCACAAGCGCCGTATGTCGGCGTTAGGTCCCGGCGGTTTGAGCCGCGACCGTGCCGGTTTTGAGGTGCGCGATGTACACTACACGCACTACGGTCGTCTTTGTCCGATTGAAACGCCGGAAGGTCCGAATATCGGTCTTATCTCGTCGTTGTGTATTTACGCCAAGATAAACAACTTGGGCTTTATTGAGACGCCTTACCGCAAGGTGGAGAACGGTGTGGTGGATTTGAACAACGATCATGTCATCTACTACACGGCGGAGGACGAAGAGCAGTCCACGGTGGCGCAAGGTAATGCCCCCTTGGACGAGAACGGTAAGTTCGTGCGCGACAAAGTAAAGTCGCGCTATGAGGCGGACTTCCCGGTAGTATCGCCCGATCAGGTGGACTTGATGGATGTGTCGCCTTCGCAGATTGCGTCTATTGCAGCCGCCCTTATCCCGTTCTTGGAGCATGACGATGCCAACCGTGCGTTGATGGGCTCCAACATGATGCGTCAGGCTGTGCCTTTGTTGCGCAACGAGGCACCGATTGTCGGTACCGGTATCGAGGGGCAGTTGGTACAAGATTCTCGCACGCAAATCACGGCGGAGGGCGCGGGTGTCGTTACCTATGTCGATGCGGACAAGATTTGCATTCGTTACGACCGCAGTGAGGAGGAAGAGTTTATCGCTTTCGACTCGGCGGAGAAAGAATATAAGTTGCCCAAATTCCAGAAGACGAACCAGAACACCACCATCGACCTGCGTCCTATTGTGCGCAAGGGCGACCGTGTGGAGAAGGGCGATATCCTTTCGGAAGGCTATGCCACCGAGAATGGTGAGTTGGCACTTGGCAAGAACTTGAAGGTAGCCTACATTCCTTGGAAGGGTTACAACTACGAGGACGCCATTGTCCTCAGCGAGCGCATTGTGCGGGAAGATATGTTCACTTCCGTTCATGTGGTAGAGCAACTGTTGGAGGTTCGCGAAACGAAGCGCGGTATGGAGGAATTCACTTCCGATATCCCCAATGTTAGCGAAGATACCACCAAGGACTTGGACGAGAACGGTATCGTGCGTATCGGCGCACACATTGAGCCGGGCGACATTATCATTGGCAAGACGACCCCGAAGGGCGAGTCCGATCCTTCCCCCGAAGAGAAACTGCTAAAGGCTATCTTTGGCGACAAAGCGGGTGATGTAAAGGATGCTTCGCTCAAAGCCAGTCCTTCGCTCAGTGGTGTCGTTATCGACCGCAAACTCTATGCCAAGGCACTCAAAGACCGTAAGCAGAAGTTGGAGGACAAAGAGACCCTGCAACGCCTGGATGCAGAGTTTGAAGCCAAATCCGCATTGCTCAAAAAGCAGTTGGTGGAGAAGTTATCGAAGTTGCTGCACGGTAAGCAAGCCGTCGAGGTAGTGGATTACGCCAAGACCGTAGTTGTTCCCAAGGGTCAAACCTTTACTTTGGAGCGGTTGGGGCAAATCGACTATATGTCGGTTATGCTGACACGCTGGACCAACGATGAGCATATCAACGACTTGGTAGAGCGTTGTATCATGAACTACATCGCCAAGTACAAAGAGATGGACGCCGAGTTGAAACGCGTGAAATTCAACCTTACTATCGGTGACGAATTGCCGAATGGTATCATCCAAATGGCAAAAGTCTATATCGCCAAGAAGCGCAAGATACGCGTGGGCGACAAGATGGCGGGTCGGCATGGTAACAAGGGCATCGTCAGCAAGATTGTCCGTGTAGAGGATATGCCGTTCCTGGCGGATGGTACGCCGGTGGATATTGTACTCAACCCGTTGGGTGTGCCTTCGCGTATGAATATCGGTCAGATATTTGAGGCAGTGCTTGGTTGGGCAGGGCGTGAGTTAGGCGTTAAGTTTGCCACACCTATCTTCGACGGTTGCACTTTGGACGCGCTCAACGAGTGGACGGACAAAGCAGGGCTTCCGCGTGCCGGCAAGACGCAACTCTATGACGGTGGCACAGGCGAGCCTTTCGACCAGATGGCTACGGTCGGTGTTACCTACTTCATGAAGTTAGGGCACATGGTGGACGATAAGATGCATGCCCGTTCGATTGGTCCGTACAGTCTTATCACGCAGCAACCGTTGGGCGGTAAGGCCCAGTTCGGTGGTCAGCGTTTCGGTGAAATGGAGGTTTGGGCTCTCGAAGCACACGGCGCAGCGCATGTGTTGCAAGAGATACTGACCGTCAAGTCCGACGATGTTACGGGGCGCGCACGCACCTACGAGGCTATTGTCAAGGGCGAGCCGTTCCCCACACCGGGGCTTCCCGAGTCGCTGAATGTATTGTTACATGAACTGCAGGGTCTTGCACTCTCAATCACAATGGAATAATAAATACGATTATGGCTTTCAAACAAGATAATAAGAAAAACGGTTTCACTCGGATTAGCATTGGATTGGCTTCTCCCGATGAGATTATGCGTATCAGTTCCGGTGAGGTACTCAAGCCGGAAACCATCAACTACCGTACCTACAAGCCGGAGCGTGACGGACTTTTCTGCGAGCGTATCTTTGGTCCTACCAAGGATTATGAATGCCACTGCGGTAAGTACAAGCGCATTCGCTACAAGGGTATTGTGTGCGAGCGTTGCGGTGTAGAAGTTACCGAGAAGAAAGTGCGCCGTGAGCGTATGGGGCATATCAAATTAGTTGTGCCGGTAACGCATATCTGGTACCTGCGCTCCTTGCCCTCCAAGATGGCTGCGCTGTTGGGCGTACCGACCAAGAAATTGGAGTCTGTCATCTACTACGAGAAGTATATCGTCATTCGTGCCGGTGTTTTAGCCGGTCAGACTATTGACGATAATATCGTGGAAGATAGGATGCTCTTGGACGAGGACGAATACTTGCAGTTGATGGGTCGTCTGCCGCAGGACAACGCGATGTTGGACGACACGGACCCCGATAAGTTTATCGCCAAGATGGGTGCGGAGGCTATCGAAGAGTTGCTTGCTTCCATTGATTTGGACGCATTGAGTTATGAATTGCGCCACCGTGCCGATACGGATACTTCCATGCAGCGCAAGGCGGAGGCCTTGAAACGCCTGCAGGTGGTAGAGTCTTTCCGTGCCAGCAAGGGCAAGAACCGTCCCGAATGGATGGTGCTGCGCGTCATTCCGGTTACACCGCCGGAACTGCGTCCCCTCGTGCCGTTGGATGGTGGGCGTTTCGCCACTTCCGACCTCAATGACCTTTATCGTCGTGTCATTATCCGCAACAACCGTCTCAAACGCTTGGTGGAGATAAAGGCACCGGATGTCATTCTGCGCAACGAGAAGCGTATGTTGCAGGAGGCTGTGGACTCTCTGTTTGATAACAGCAAGAAGACGACAGCGATTAAGTCGGACGCCAATCGTCCGCTCAAGTCGTTGTCCGACTCGCTGAAAGGAAAGCAAGGTCGTTTCCGTCAAAACCTGCTCGGTAAGCGTGTGGATTATTCGGCGCGTTCCGTTATCGTTGTCGGTCCGGAACTCAAGATGCACGAGTGCGGTCTGCCCAAGGATATGGCAGCCGAGTTGTACAAGCCGTTCATTATTCGCAAACTCATCGAGCGCGGTATCGTCAAGACGGTGAAGTCCGCCAAAAAGGTTATCGACCGCAAAGACCCTGTTATCTTTGATATTCTCGAGCATGTCATGGAGGGGCACCCTGTGCTGCTCAACCGCGCACCGACTCTGCACCGTCATGGTATCTTGGCTTTCCAGCCCCGCATGATAGAGGGTAAGGCTATCCAGTTGCACCCGTTGGCTTGTGCCGGCTTCAATGCCGACTTCGACGGCGACCAGATGGCGGTGCACCTTCCCTTGTCCAACGAGGCGGTATTGGAGGCGCAACTGCTCATGTTGGGTTCGCACAATATCCTTGACCCCGCGAATGGCAATCCTATTACCGTACCTTCACAGGATATGATATTGGGTTTGTACTACATCACCAAAGAGCGCAAAGGAGTAAAGGGCGAGGGCTTGGTATTCTATTCGCCGGAGGAGTGCGAGATAGCGCTCAACGAGGGCAAAGTGGATATTCACGCTTTGGTCAAGGTGCGTATTTTGGATAAGCACACCAATACTTCGTCCATCGTAGAGACGACGCCGGGGCGTGTATTGGTAAACCATTTCGTTCCGGAAGAGGTCGGGTATCAGAATGTTACGCTCGGCAAGAAAGCCGTAAAGAACATTATTGCCGATGTCATCAAGACGTGTGGTGTAGCGCGTACGGCACAGTTCCTCGATGATATTAAAGACCTCGGTTATAAGATGGCGTTCAAGGGCGGTTTGTCCTTCAATCTCAACGATATTCTTATTCCGGAGGAGAAGAATGAACTCATCGCCAAGGGCAACAAGACGGTCGAGGAGGTAACCGACCTCTATATGGAGGGTCTTATGACGGATAACGAGCGTTACAACAAGGTTGTAGGTGCTTGGACGGATGTGGATGCACAGGTTACCGAGGTGCTGATGAAGCACATGAAAGAGGCGGACCAGGGCTTTAACTCCGTATATATGATGATGGACTCTGGTGCCCGTGGTTCCAAACAGCAGATTAAGCAGTTGGCGGGTATGCGTGGTCTTATGGCGAAGCCGCAAAAGGCCGGTGCTGCCGAGGGTCGTCAGACCATTGAGAACCCGATTCTCTCCAACTTTAAGGAGGGCTTGAGTGTGTTGGAGTACTTTATTTCTACGCACGGAGCCCGCAAGGGTTTGGCGGATACGGCTTTGAAGACGGCAGACGCCGGTTACCTGACGCGTCGTTTGGTCGATGTGTCGCACGATGTCATCATCACGGAAGAGGACTGCGGTACCTTGCGCGGCTTGATGGCGCATGCCGTCAAGCAGAACGACAATGTGGTGGCGACGCTCACCCAGCGTATCTTGGGTCGTGTCAGCGTGCATGATATTCTGGACGCGGAAGGTCATCTCATTGTAGCGGCGGGCGAGGAAATCCGTGAGGCGCAGTGTGCGGCTATCGAGGCCGCCGGTATCGAGGAGGTGGAGATTCGTTCCGTCCTCACTTGCGAGTCGAAGCACGGTGTCTGCGCCAAGTGCTACGGGCGCAACTTGGCAACGCGCCAGTTGGTACAAGAAGGCGAGGCGGTCGGCGTGATTGCCGCACAGGCTATCGGCGAACCGGGTACGCAGTTGACGCTCCGTACCTTCCACTCGGGTGGTGTAGCCGGTAATGCGGCGACGCAGAACACATACGCTATTCCGCGCGAAGGGCGCATAGAAATAGAGGACTTGCGTACGATTACCACCGAAGAGGGGGATGTGATTGTAGTCAGTCGTCTGAACGAGATGCACTTGGTGGACGAGAAGACCCATGTGGTATTAACGACTTTCAATATCCCCTACGCTTCGCGTCTGTTTGTGACGCCCGGTCAGACCTACGAGAAAGGTACGAAGGTCTGCGAATGGGATCCGTACAAGGCTGCTTTGATTATCGAGCAAGCGGGTCATCTGCATTACGAGGATGTGATAGAAGGTGTTACCGCGAAAACGGAAACCGATGAACAAACCGGTAAGAAGGAAGTTACCATCATCGAAACCAAGGACAAGACCAAGATTCCGTCCGCGCTGATTATGGACAAGGACGGTAATGTGTTGCGTACCTACAACTTGCCGGTAAAAGCCTTGTTGGTTCACCCCGACGGGGCGGAGGTTAAGGTAGGCGATGCGCTGTTCACGCAGACGCGTAGTTTCGGTACGGCAGGTGATATCACCGGTGGTCTTCCGCGTGTTACGGAACTCTTCGAGGCGCGTAACCCGTCCAATCCGGCTATTGTGGCGGAGATTGACGGTGAGGTGTCGTTCGGTAAGATTAAGCGTGGTAACCGTGAACTCAATATCACTTCCAAGTTGGGTGAGGTTAAGTCGTATCTCATTCCGCTGGGCAAACAGATATTGGTGCAGGAGGGCGATTATGTCCATGCTGGTGTGGCGTTGTCGGACGGTGCAATTACGCCCGACGACATTCTGGCTATCCAAGGACCTACCGCCGTACAGGATTACATCGTCAATGAAGCGCAGTCTGTATATCGTATGCAGGGCGTGGAGATTAACGACAAGCACTTTGAGATTATCGTCCGTCAGATGATGCGCAAGGTAGAGATACAGGACGCAGGAGATACCCGCTTCCTCGAAAAACAGATTGTGGACAAGATGGACTTCTTGGAGGAGAACGACCGTATCTGGGGCAAGAAAGTGGTAACGGATGCCGGTGATAGCGAGGTGCTGAAGCCCGGGCAGATTGTTACTGCGCGCCGCTTGCACGATGAGAACTCTTCGCTGCGTCGTCGCGACAAGAAGTTGGTCGAGGCACGCGAAGCCACTTGTGCTACGGCGAGTCAGATTCTGCAAGGTATCACGCGTGCCGCGTTGGGGACCAAGTCCTTTATGTCTGCTGCGTCCTTCCAGGAAACAACGAAAGTGCTTAACGAAGCGGCTATCCAAGGCAAGGTGGATACTTTGGAGGGCATGAAGGAGAATGTGATTTGCGGTAATCTGATACCGGCGGGTACAGGAACGCGCAAATTCCAGTCGATTTCCGTGCATAACGCCGAGGAGTATATGTCCTTGCAGGCCGCGCGTTCCGCTGCTGAGAATGCGTTGAACGACGATACGACCGACCCCGAAGACCTGTAGGGGTAGCTATAGCGTATAAGATTGAAGAGGTTGCCTGACATTGTCAGACAACCTCTTCAATCTTTACCCCAATTCCTGCTTCCTGATTCCCCCACCGGGTACACGCTCTCCCCGCCTGCGTGAGCCGTCAGGCTCAACTGCTCAAACAATGCTACTAGAACAACTAGAATACCTAAATACAACTAAAAACACAACACGCAGACTCTTCCCCCCTCCAATCAGCGGTCTATCCCCCGACCATTACGGTAGATACACGGTAGATAAAGGCGTAATAGTCAAATTTCAGACTGCAATTTGACTATTACGCCTTTCTTTGGTGAGATATACAAAAGCCTATACAACCAATACAAGGATATTTTAGCGGACAGCCGCAGTGAAGAATGGGTTAAACGACTGTATATCATGGATTCGGTATGGAAGAGGATTATTCAAGAAGAGAACTTAGCACCTCCATCTCCCACCCCGCAACTCTCACTTTTTGTGTAGGGGGCTCGTCAAAGAAAAATGTGTTTCCTGTCCCATTTTTACGATAGTATTTAGCCCTCTTTCGGAACATCCCCACTTTTACCGGACAGCAATAAAAGAAAATACAGAAGAATTTGAATCGAAGACCTAGAGAAAAATTGAACTTCTCTACACCACAAGAGTGCTTCTTCAAACATTTTGTCTAACTTTGCAGAAAAATTGCATTTGTTATTGGACAGTACAATTGATGCGCGATGTAGGGGGGGGCCGCACTTTTTTCAGCGTAGGGGTTGTGCAGGTCAAATATTTACACTACCTTTGCGCCCGCTTTTAAGTTCTACGGCAACGGGATATAGTTCAGCCCGGTTAGAATGCCTGCTTTGGGAGCAGGAGGTCGTGAGTTCGAATCTCGCTATCCCGACAAGAAAGAGATAATTCTTTCAAAATCAACAAATTGCTTCAATCACTAAACTGAGTTGAAGCAATTTAGTTTTTTAACGACGGGAAATTAGACCAAAAATTGACCAAAAATTGACCACTGAAAAGTCAAGATTCGAACCAAAATCGAATAAAGTCAGGAAAATTTTAGACCACTTTCGTCCTTCAACACTGTCAGCTTTTTAGGCGCACAGACCTAAAAAAATGTCAGTTTTCAAAATTCCTTTCCAGCAATATTTAAATCATATCTAAATACACGAAAAACGATTCGAAGAGAGTCACATCGGTGTCAGCAAAGACAGTGGATACTCCCGTCATTTTGAGGTGGACCTCCGAAAAAAGCTGCCCCTCTTGCACAATCCCTAAAAAAAGTGTACCTTTGCGCGCACTTTGAGAGATGTCGGTTGCCCGATTGTCTCAAATAACTAACACAATGAAGAAAGGAGAAATCATTGAATTATTATGTCAATTTGAGCAAGCCTCCTGTGAAATAGAAGGTATCAAATGTTGGAGTGCTCGCGAGTTATATCCTATCTTGGGATATACACAGTGGCATAATTTTGTCAATACTATCGATAAAGCCCCAAAAAGCGTGCCTGCAATCCGGTCAACGACTTACCGACCATTTCGCCGGTGTCAGCGGAATGCCCGCCCCTTTTCAATCCCCAACAACCCCTTTCAACCACGCATAAACGCATAGACTCATCAACTCAAGGACTGCACTTAACACTAAACTATCCACTCTAAACTAAAAGGAATGTCCCTCATCGACCACATACTCAACCGCCTCAACCTCTCGGAAACCAAGAAAAAGGTCTTCCGCAACTTGCTATGGGCGGTTACGGGCAAAGTGGTTACGCTGTTAGGTAGTTTGTTGGTGGGTATCTTTGTCGCCCGCTATTTGGGACCTGAACAATATGGATTGATGAGTTATGTGACAAGTTATGTCGCTCTGTTCCAAGTCTTTGCGTCTTTCGGACTGGATAATATCGAAATCCGCGAAGAGGCAAAATGTCAAGGCACAGGCGAGTATGGGCGCACCCCATCGAAAGAAGCCAACGCTATTCTTGGCACGGCTTTCGGACTAAAACTTATCTTCGCTGCCATTACAATGGTACTTGTCATCGCCACTGCATGGCTATTCGAGGCAGATACCTTCACCAAATGGATGATTACGCTCTACTCGTTGAGCATGATTATGCAGACATTCAATGTAGTCCGCAACTATTTTACCTCTATTGTATGGAATGAATACATTGTCAAAACCGAGATTAGCCGTACAATCGTCGGTGCTGCAATCAAAGTCGTCTTGCTTCTTCTCCATGCGCCTTTGGTGTGGTTCATTGCCGCTACTCTATTTGATACGGTGCTTATTGCCGGCGGCTACCTACTCTCATACCGCAAGAAAATAGCCTCTCCATCTCTCTGGACATTCGACTACCGAACAGCAAAATACCTAATTAAGGAGTCCTTTCCATTACTCTTGAGTGGTGCAGCCGTCGTTATCTACCAACGCATCGACCAAGTCATGATAGGTAATATGATTGACAAAGAAGCCATTGGATATTATTCTGTGGCAAATAGTTTTATTAGTCTTTTAGGATTTGTACCTGCAGTTTTATCTCAAACCATGACTCCCTTTCTTGTACAATTATTAGCCAAAGATACAGAGACATACAAACAAAAAGCACAACTATTTATGAATGTTACCACATGGTTAATTATCTTTTTATGTGTTGCTGTTTGCCTTTGCTCATATCCACTTATTCGATTTACTTATGGTATGCAATACATAGCAGCCGTTCCCATTTTACAGATAGCCGTATTTAGAGAAATATTTTATTCACATGCGCTAGTAACAGGCGTGTTAATAGTAACTGAAGGCATTCAAAAAAATGTAACTATACGCAACATTATAGGGTGTGTCATTTGTATAGTATTAAATGCTTTTTTTATTCCCCTATTTGGGATTATTGGAGCTGCCATTGTTTCTATAATTGCATCTATGTGTGTGGGTTATATCGCGCACTTGATCATACCACAATATAGACATATTTTCCTTATGCAGTGCCGTTCTTTTGGAACTGGTTGGAAAGATATTTTTCGAGTTAAAAAATTACTAGTCCAATAAATTATGAGAAAATTGTACCGCCTCATCAAGGAGTTTATGCAAACCTTCTTGTATTATTTTAGGGATTGTATGTATTATCTGCATCATACACCATCGTCGTTTAACACCTCCGATAGTCAACCAAATATTTTAGGGCAGATTGCTCTTCGGTCCCATGTAATAGAAAAAGGGATTACTATGCCTAATCGTCACTATAATTTTGGGGAAGAAAATGTACGAGAACTAATAAATTTGTGCAAAAAGTATAGCGAATGTAATTTCGACAAAGGAACTTTGGAATTTACCACAGCGATAAGTGTTCTTATGGAATACAAAAAAATACACGAAGAAAATAGAGTTTCACTACCAACATCTATTTCAAATGAGATAATACAACTTTCGAAAACAAATCCTAACATTGTACTCAAACCGCAGAAGTCGATAAAGAAAGAAGAAATGTATCAACATGGAGATTTTAAATATATAGCGCAACATCGTCATAGTGTTCGAAACTTTTGCGGAGAGGTGAATTTAGATGTTCTGTGCAAAGCCATTGAGTTAGCTCAAACAGCCCCGACAGCCTGCAACCGTCAAAGTATATATACTTATTGCATTAAAGATGAAGATAAAAAGAAACATATTTTAGAACTTCAAAAAGGAAATAGAGGATTTGGACAATATGCCGATAAGGTGCTTGTAGTTGCCGCAAAATTAGACTCTTATCATGGTGCCGCTGAAAGAAATCTTATGTATGTAGATGGAGGAATCTATACCATGAATTTATTATATTCATTACAATACTATGGAATATCTGCTTGTACACTATCAGCAACTCTCCTCCCATTTGATACAAATAAAATATTAGGTATTGATGGCGTTATTATTTCTTTAATAGCGATTGGGGATTGTCCAGAAGAGTTTTTGGTTCCACGCTCCGATAGAAAAAAAGCAGAAATCAATTTCATATAATCAATATGTCAATCTATATATCATTTAAAAAATATGTCCGTTCTTGGCTAAATTCCCGAGAGTGGATATTTATCGCCATACTCAAGCATATTCCTTCTCGTCGGCTACGGCTTGCATTATTGCGTTACAAGGGGGCAAAAATAGACACAGATGTAGCAATGTTCGCTTCTATCGAAATTCGTTATCCTAAAGGACTAACAATAGGAAGGGGGTGTAGTCTTGGCCCTAAAGTCTTATTGGATGCACGAAAAGGATTGACTATTGGCAATAGCGTAGTTATAGCCTACGATGCGATTATTTGGACATTACACCACGATATGAACGCAGTGGATTTTCGGACAATAGGTGCACCCACTATTATTGATGACTATGTTTGGATATGTAGTAGGGCAATTCTCACTCCTGGTGTGCATATTGGAAGGGGGGCAGTGGTCGCTTCAGGGGCAGTTGTAACGCACGATATACCACCCTATGAAGTATGGGGCGGGATACCCGCAAAGAAAATTGGTGAACGTTCCCAAATTCTTAATTATAATGCTTCACACCACCTTCATATTGTATGATTAAACGAATTACCATAGAAAAAATGTATTGGTTCCTCATCATTGTCATTATTGGCATATGGGGGGCTGTTAATATGTTGAGAATGGAGTCTGAGAGCTTATTAACAGAAGAAACCGCTGGTCAGAAATTGATCTTGGGCGGTCTATTCGCTCTCACAGGTCTATATTATATTATAAATTTCAAGTATATACATGCCGACAAAATTGGTATTTGTTTAGGAGTATTAAGCACTTATATGGCAATAATGCGTATTGTAATGCTCCCAAATACTGCAAACATATTATCCTATTTTTACCAACCAATGCTGTCTGTCATAGCGTTTATGTTATATCTCTCAGTTATTGCCATCTCCAACAAAGCCGAGGAACTAAGAACTTTCTTTACCTCATGGATTATGGTCGCTGTGCTGATTTTGGCATATTTCTATATGCAAAACTGGCGATATGTAAATGCTGTTGATGAGTATCATATGGGGTCTGCCTATTGGCTTCTATTTCTCCTGCCGGTTTTATTGTATAGCGATAAAAAGTGGTTGCATTATGCAGGTCTTGTTCTTGTCGGAGGTGCTTTGTTTGCCTCATTCAAGCGAGGGGGCATCTTGGCATTTGGTATGGGCATAATAGTATTTCTTTTGGTTAAGGAATTTCTATTAGGGCACACATTCAAAAAAATCATATATTTCATGGTTGCCATAATTGCCTTATCCATTATATTTTATTTCGTAGATAATGCTTTAGACAATGTCTTTACCGAGCGTTTTCTAAACATAAAGAATGACGGTGGCAGCAATCGCGACCAAGTGTGGGCAACGACATGGCAAATGATACAACAAAGCAATTTTGAAGATCTGCTATTGGGTCATGGTTTCAATACAGTACTAAAAAAATCACCTTTAGGATTGTCTGCTCATAACGATTTCTTGGAATCATTATATGATTTTGGTATATTTGGTAGTATATTCTATGTTCTTTTACATATATCATTAGTTAAGCAGGTAATACGCAACATCCGATTACAGAATCCTGACGCTGCTATTATGGCGTTTACCTACACACTTTTCTTGGTCTTAAGTATGGTTTCCCACATTCTAATTTATCCATGGTTCGCCTTTATGGGGTTATCATGGGGATTGGGAAGCGCAAGTGAACAAAAGGCATTAGCATCATGAAGATTGGCATATTAACATATTATTCAGCATGTAATTTCGGGGCAAATTTACAAGTTCTTTCCACCATTGGTTATATTCGACACATCGGGCATACGCCGATAGTTCTAAATTACGAAACCGATGATTTTGTTGCATTCTACCGGAAAAATACAAGTTCCGAAGTATATGCTGCCTATGTAGCCTTTCGAGAGCAATATATGCCGTTGTCTTCCCATTGCAGTACACCTAAAGAATTAGCAAAAGTTATCGAAAAAGAACATATAGAAGCGGTTATTATTGGTAGCGATGCCGTTGCGCAACACCATCCTTTATTCGAGCGTATATTGTTCCCTACGCGTCATATTGTAAGCATTGATCATATGACACAGGATAGATATTTCCCGAACCCTTTTTGGGGTACTTTTCTAGATTATATGAAATACCCCGTACCATTGGCGCTCCTATCAGCATCATCGCAAGACTCCAACTATCGCCTTTTCTTGCCAGCTATACGCAAGCAAATGTATCAGTGCCTACAGCAATTCTCCTATATATCTGCACGCGATGAATGGACACAAGAGATGTATGCCTCGTTATCCAATGGCCGATTGCAAGTTCCTGTTACTCCTGACCCGGTTTTTGCATTCAATGAGAATTGCGGAGATATCATACCGACAAAAGAACATATCTGCGCTAAATACCATTTGCCGGAAAAATATATTGTGCTTAGTTTTCTAAACTCACATACTGTAACAACGGATTGGTTACAACAGTTTCAATCAATAGCCAAGGCGCACGGCATCGCTTGTGTGGCTCTGCCATTTCCACAAGGGATGATGTTTAGGCATATATTAGAATACGAAATTCCATCGCCACTACTGCCCTTGGATTGGTATGCATTAATAAAGTATTCGCAAGGCTATGTCGGGCACAATATGCACCCAATTGTTGTTTCATTGCATAATGCAATTCCATTCTTTAGTTTTGATAACTATGGTATGAAAAAATTCAATGGTTTCTACAAAAACGACTATTCTAGCAAAATTAAGCATATTCTGCGTTTAGCCGGAGTACCTGATTATCGTGTAAGTTGTCTATCTCGTTTCTTTACGCCGCCAACGCCAACAACTGTGTTTGAAAAACTACAACATTTGCCATCTGCACAAATCCAAACTTTTGCGCAAAATTATTATGTTCTATATGACAATATGATGCAACAAATACTTCATTCATTCCTTATCCATGCATAAACTCAAAATAGCATATTTTTCGGGGCGCATGTTCTCCGATGTGGATATTTCCTATCTTATGGAGGCACAATCATTAGCCGACATCGACTACTATGTGCCAGTATCTAAACTTTATTACAAAGGAGCGGCATTCAACATCTCCACTCCCTATCCGAAGACTGGCATTTTCAAAGCCACAGACATTTATCCGGAGTTGCAGCCTATCACGCAACTAATAGATTCCGATCGTTTCTATATTGTCAACTCCGCAACTGAGCATTATCGAGATGTACGCAATTTGTGGTTGTATATAAAGTTTGTATGGCAGTTAAGGAAATATGATGTCATTCATATCACTGATTTTCCTGCCTACTACTATTGCTCTATTTATTTATGGCGCCGTAAGATAGTGCTTACGGTGCACGACCCGTTCCCGCACTCGTGTACTCAAGCGAATCAACCTCTTGTACTAAAAGCACGCAAATGGGGTTTCCGTCTGTTGCGCCATTTTATTATACTCAACCAGTCACAAAAAGAAGAGTGTATTGCTGTGAATAGCTTAAAGGGCAAAAATGTATATGATAGTCAGTTAAGCAGATACGACTACTTGTGTATATACAAGACTCCTACACCAACCAAGCAAGACTATTTCTTGTTCTTTGGTCAAATCACCTCGCATAAGGGCATTGATATCCTTCTCGAATCTATGCGCCAAATACATAAGCAATATCCCTTTATGCGTCTTATCGTAGCAGGCAAAGGCGAGTTTTCTTTCGATATTTCGGAGTACAAAAAGTTGGAATATATCGAGTTCCGCAATCGTTTCATACCTGATGAAGAACTGGCGGAACTCATACAAGGCTGCTATGCAGTCGTCTGTCCATATAAGGACGCGACGCAG
Organism: Mycobacteriaceae bacterium; assembly: GCA_963630875.1. Taxonomy (GTDB): domain Bacteria; phylum Bacteroidota; class Bacteroidia; order Bacteroidales; family Paludibacteraceae; genus Colicola. The sequence continues at coordinate 32,994 of CAVGOI010000024.1, forward strand.
AGCGGTGTCGTGATGTCAACTTTTGCATTCAACAAACCCGTGATAGCCACTCGTGTAGGCGGACTCCCCGAACAGGTATTGCACGAACGCTATGGGCTTATCGTTCCGCCCTGTAATGTGGACGAATTGGCAACAGCCATGTCGTTCCTATGCGAGCACCCTGAGAAAGTACAGACTTTTTCTCACAACATAGAGCAAGACTATGCAGAAGGTTCCAAATCATGGAAAGCCATCGCCCGACAAATGCTCGAGATATACCAACAAGTTTATAGATCCAACTCATGATATTCAAATCCTTTCTTCTTTTACTTGGTTGTCTCTGGTCATACCTACACCCACTGCGCTTACGCCAAAACATCAAGGCAGCATATACCTATCTCTATACCGGCTACTATGCCCGCCAAATGAAGCAGTTCGGCTCTAAAAGCCGAATCATACCCACATTAAGCAATTTCTTAGGGGGCAAATATATCAGCATCGGAAGCCATTGCACTTTTGGAATAGGTTGTATCCTCACCGCATGGGATTCCTATCACGACCAGCATTTCACGCCCTTAATCACAATAGGCAACAACTGCTCTTTCGGAAACCATTCTCATATCACTGCCATCCATCAAATTATCATTGGCGATAACCTACTGACCGGTCCCAATGTGCTAATCACCGACAATAGCCATGGGCAGAATACTACACTTGCAGAATTGCAAATGGCTCCGAACCAACGCCCACTCTATTCCAAAGGAGCAGTACATATCGGCAATAATGTCTGGATCGGACAAAATGCCTGCATTATGCCGGGCGTAACCATCGCAGATGGGGCTATTATTGCAGCCAATAGCGTTGTCACTCACGACATCCCCGCTTACTCTGTAGCCGCAGGTGCTCCCGCCAAAGTAATCAAACACATCGA
>CAVGOI010000025.1:0-32744 GCA_963630875.1 Mycobacteriaceae bacterium
CACTTTCGCACGCTTAAATTCTGCTGCGTAATGCGTCTTTTTTCGAGATTTTGACCCAGAGACTCTCGATAACTCTTCACTTTTTTGACTCATTTTTTTTGTCTTTTTGAGTCAACTTTTTCCGTACCAAGACACCGGTGCACAATCGGGAATCGGGGTACTCTTTTCTGTAATTGGGGTATGGGAAGTCCGCTACGACAGTCAGTGCCACGCATGGTGAAGGTGGTGGGTCTGTTGGGCAGGTTGTGGTGTCCGGGTGTAGATGACCAACCACACGCCGGCAAAGACCAACAGGATAGCCACCGCCTGCTGCCAGCCGAACACTGCCAATCCCATAATCACGGAAACCAAACTGGCAAGAACGGGTTGCAGATAGTTGTATATCGCCACTTGGGTGGGTTGCAAGCCTTGTTGGGCAAAAGTGAGCAGGATATAAGCAACATACGTGCCGAAAAAGACGGCAAAACCTGCTTCAAGGTACGATGTCAGTGCTATTGTCTGCCACGGTAAGGCGATGATATGCGGTGCCGTGAAAGGCAAAATGGTGACAGAGGAGAACAACATCATCCATTTCATACAGGTTATCGCCGAGTATTTCTGGACGAACTTGCTGAACAGCAGCAGATAAGTGGCAAACGACACTTGTGCCAGCACGCACATCACCGACCCAATGGCATCGGTATGTGGATTGGCGGATGGCTGCGGTGAGGCAGTATGTGAAGTGAGAATCACCATCAATGCCCCCGACAGAGCCAGACAGATTCCCGCAATCTTGCGCCACGAAATGCGCTCGTGCAGGAAAATAGCCGACAGTATCAGCGATATAATGGGCAGCGTGGTAGTCATGATGCTTGCATTGACGGGCGAGGTGTAACTGATTCCCATCGTGTACAGCCCTTGGTTGAAAGTGAAACTACAGAGCGATGCCAAGAAAAAGAGTCCTACATCGCGCAGAGGTACATGGTCTTGTTTCTTGCCGCAGAGCGACAAAACGAGCGAGGTCAGCCAAAAGAGCACCGCTCCGCCTACCACACGGAACGATACGATATCCAATCCCGTGAAATCAACACGCATAGCATCTTTGGTAAAGGGTGCCATCGGTCCCCAACAAACGCACGCCATTGCCATAGACACGTGGCGCAACCAAACTTTTTCCGTACGCATTATCCGACTAATTTTCGGGGCGCAAAATTACAACTCTTTGCGAATATATGCAAGTTATCAACCGCTAAGATCTCAAACGGTGAGCAGGCTTATCCGTTGCATGGCTTCTGCAATGAGTTCGGGGTTGCCGAAAGCCGAAAAACGAATAAAACCTTTCCCCTGCGCCCCGAACCCTTCGCCCGGCGTGCATACCACTTGGCAGCGGTTGAGCAGATAGTCGAAGAAAGTCCACGAGTCCATGCCGTAGGGCGCACGCACCCAAATGTAGGGGCTGTTCTCGCCGCCGTAGGCTTCCCAGCCTACATGGCGCACCCCCGACAAGATGGTCTGCGCATTGCGGCGATACACGCCAATCTGCGCGCGGGTTTGCCGATAGCCCTCCTCGGTCAGTACGGCTTCAGCGGCTCGCTCCGACAGGTAACTGGTGCCGTTGTATTTGGTGCATACCCGCCGATACCACAGGGCATTCAGGCTGATGTCTTCGCCCTTGTCGTTTTTGCGTACAAGGGCTTTGGGCACTACCGTATAGCCGCACCGAATCCCCGTGAAACCTGCCGTCTTACTGAAACTGCGAATCTCAATGGCTACCTCGTCGGCATGGGGGATTTCATAGATGGAATGGGGTACATCGGGCGTATGGACAAACGCTTCGTAGGCACCGTCGAACAGAATGACGCTTTGATGGCGGTGGGCGTAGTCCACCCAGCGCGTCAGTTGCTCGCGCGTGAGGGCAGTACCCGTTGGGTTGTTGGGGGAGCAGAGGTAGATAATGTCTGCCACCTCGTCGGGCAGTGCGGGGCAGAATTGGTTCGCAGGCGTGCAGGGCAGCATGATGAGGCGGCTCCATTGCCCGTTCTGCCAGTCGCCGGCGCGTCCGTCCATCACATTGCAATCCACATAGGCAGGATAGACGGGGTCGGGAATTGCTACGCGGTTGTCCACTCCGAGGATGTCGCCGATATTGCCGATGTCGCTGCCGGCACCGTCTGAAATGAATATCTCGTCGGCGGCAAAGGTAATACCCAACGGCTTGTAGTCGAAGTCGGCTATGCGCTGGCGCAGCCACAACGGTCCCTCTTCTAAACCGTAGCCATGAAAGGTCCGTGTGTCGGATTGGTCGGCGACGGCCTTGTGCAGAGCGTCAATGACTACGGGGGCTAAGGGCCCCTGCACATCGCCGATGCCCAAACGCAAGACGCGTTGGTCGGGGTGTTGTGCCTCGTAGGCGCGTGTTCGGTTTGCCACCTCGGTAAACAGATAGGTGGCTTTCAGTTTGCAGAAATTATTGTTTATCTTCATGTTAACTCATCAACTTGTAAACGCCCCTCAAACACACGGGTGGCGGTGCCGGTCATCAGGATATGCTCATCGGGCAGCCGCTGTATGGTGAGGTCGCCACCCCGCAGATGGACAACAACGGTGTCGTCCACGCGTCCGTGGTGCATGGCTGCTACGGCGGCGGCACATGCACCCGTGCCGCATGCCATCGTCTCTCCGCTGCCGCGTTCCCACACACGCATAGCCAACTCCCGACGGTTGATGACCTGCACGAACTCCACATTGGTACGGTCGGGGAAGACCTTGGCATGCTCCACCAAAGGTCCTATCAACGCTACCGGTGCATTCTCAATGTTCTCCACCTCCCATACGGCATGCGGGTTGCCCATGTCCACGGCGGTGAGTTCCAACCGATAGCCCTCCTGCTGCAGGCTCACCGCAGAGAGGGCTTGCGGGATGCCCATATCCACGCTCACCGATTCCACCTGTCCGTCTTGGAGGTGCAGGTGCAGGGTTTTGATGCCCGACAAGGTTTCCAACGAGAGCGTTGTCTTGCGCTTAAGCCCTTGCTCATAAACATACTTGCCGATACAGCGCGAAGCATTGCCGCACATCTGTGCCTCCGAACCGTCCGCATTGAAGATTCGCATAGCGAAGTCGGCAGTCCGGCTCGGCAAAATCAACACCACGCCGTCACCGCCTATCCCCGTATGGCGATGGCTCCATTGCTGCACCTGCAGGGTCCATTGCGGGGTGTCCAACGGCAACGGGAAGGAGTGGCTGACCCTATCTATATAGATATAGTCATTTCCAAGCCCATGCATTTTGGTAAATGGAATGCTGTACATAACGCTACGCGGAAAGGCATAGTTCTGTCGCCTTTTCGCACCGCAAAAATACTACAAATTTGCGTAGTATGCAAATAATTTATACCTTTGCCCCGTTATGAGAGGTCCGTTTCGTGCATATCGGTTGGGGGGCAGCGGTCGGTGGCAACGCCGACTGTCGCTGTGGGGAACGGCTGTGCTGCTTGCCGTGTCGCAGAGCGGTTGGGCAATGGATACGGAGTACCGCCTTTCGGGTAAGGTGGGATGGATTATGCCGGACGGCAAGGTGGACAAGGTGGTTGCACAACCCGACCGGTGGTACGGCGCGGTGTACAGTGCCGACTTTTCGGCAACCCTGTATCCGGATTGGTCGTCGTTGCAGGCGTGGAACAAAGCGGGGGTAGGTGTGGGGCTGACCTATTGGAACTTGGCGCACCCGCTTCTCGGACACGCTGTTGCACCCTACGCCTATTTGGATATTCCATTGGTGCGACTCCCGCATTTCGTGTTGGGGCTGCGCCCCGCAATCGGTGCGGCTTTTGTAACCAAGACCTATGCAAACACCGTGCCGACGGAGCAGTTGTATCAGGAACTGACAGACGCCAATATCTGCATAGGCAGCGTATCCAATCTCTATTTTCCGGAGGCGTTGTACATGGATTTCCCCATCCGCTGCGGATGGAGTGTGTTTGCCGGCGGCGGATGGTACCACATCAGCAACGGCAGTGTCCGTCAGCCCAACTCGGGGTACAACATCTTTGCCGCCGAACTCGGGGTACGCTATCGCCCACCCCACCCGACCCCATCTGCAACCTCTGCGGACGCAATGCCTGCGTCGGCTGCGGCTGTTCCGTTGCGAGCATGGGAAGTGGAACTGTCCTGCGTGGGCGGCGGGCGGCAGGTCTATTACAAAGACAGGCAGACCTTTTTTGTGGCTGCCCTGCAAGCGGCGGCGTATTGGCGGGCTTGCCCCATATTCCGTTTGGGGGGCGGGGTGGATGTATTCTACGACGGAGCCTATATTCGCCGTGAGGTTGCTTCCTCGTGGCGCAAAACCAACTATGCGGCAGCCGACCCGAATGGCAAGGACTGCTGGCGCGTGGGTATCAGTCTGCAACCCGAATTTGTGGTGGGGCGGCTGACCGCGGGACTCCATGCGGGAGTCTATCTCTACGACCCCGTCCGCGAGTTGGAACCCTACGATGAGGCGGTGCAATCGCCTACGGGACGCGTGCAGAAACCGCTCTTCTACCGCTATGATCTCTGGCGGGCAGGTAGCGCAGGCTATCCGGACGGGTGGCTATACACGCAGGTTGTGCTGCGGTATCATTTTCCCTACCATTTGTTTGTGCAGGGTTCTATCAAGACCCATCTGACCAAAGTGGAGTTTATCGCACTCGGCGTGGGGGTCTATTACTAAAAACACAATAAGACAGGGGGTTAGGTAGTTAGAGCCTATACCTGTGGGAAAGTCGCGTGTTTTTGCCGTGCTTTTGCCGTCCTTTTGCCGTGTTTTTGCCGTCTTTTTGCCGTGATTAACAGGGAGAGAGCAGCAGGAAGGCTGCGGGAAGACAACAAGAAAGCAGTCATCGTATCCGATGACTGCCTGAGGGGACTTATCGGGGAGTTCTATAAATTCGGGCTACTACAAATTGCTTTGCAGTAGCCCCCTTTTATGCTTCAATGACTAATTTGCGGAACTTGGCGTGGCGTCGCTCGTCCTGCAGGAGAAGATTCATCTTGAACTGACCGTCGCGGGCTCCTTCGGCTATGCATTCCGCCTTGAACTTCTCGAAAGACTGTGCGACCAAACGGTGCGTCAGCGGGTCTTTCACGCGGAAAGAGGCACGCTTGGCGGCATACTCGATGTTGATTTCTTTCAGCACCTTATCCACTACCTTGGTGAATACCTCCGCTTGCTCCTGCGAGGTCTGCTGGTCGGCAAACTCGTAGTAGAAATGGTAGGCGGAACGCTCCATATCGGCAAAGCCGACAAAGAACTTCGTGGGCAAGCCCGTCTCCTTCTCCGCCGCATGCACCGCCTCAATGAATTGCCGCTCGTGCAGTTTCTCGCCCGTCATGGTGACAATGCCGTTCACTTTCTGAATCATGTGGACGGTGGGCGTGTTGCAGAACGAGTCGCCCACCTCGACGAGGTCGTTCATATTGTAGCGGTAAAGCCCCGCAAAGGTCGTTACATAGGGGCAGTAACGCTTGCCTTTCTCCAACTCCCAGAGTTGCAGGAAATGCTTGTTCTCGCTCTCCAAATCGTCTTCGGCAATGAATTCGTAATAGTGGAAATGCGGGAAGAGGACGGTGTTGAGTGTGTCGTCCAAAACCAGTCCGAAGCGGCACTCGGATGCAAAATAACCGAACTCCTGATGGAGCGTGCCCTCCGGGAAAGAGTCCTTAAATTTCTCGACATAGACATAGGTGTTGCCGCACTTCCAAGTGTTGAGAATCTGCAAGTTCGGCCAGTAATGCTTGGGCAGCACCGTGCCGTATTGCTGCTTCAGCGCCCGCAGTTCGTTGGCACGCGCAGGGTTCGGCTTGAGGTAGGGCTGCACCTCGTCGCGTATCCACTGCGGGATGTTGAGCGAGGCTTTCAGCGTGCCGTGTTCGATGTCGTTGCAATAGTCCTCAAAATACTCATTGACATTATTTTGCATCTCGACAATCGTGGAGGGATTCGCCGTAACGATGAGCGTCACATTGCGCTCAATGCCCATGCGCATGATGGTGTAGTAACGGGCGGTGTAGTCCTCGATGGCAAACACCGAGGCGGGCGAGGCGTAGAGTTTCTTGACGAACTTGGGGCAGTCGCGCTGCGTAACCCCGCTGACAGAGCCATACATCGTGCCATCGGGTGCCTCCCCCTCTTTGACCTTGCCCACGATGGACACAATCTTGCCAGTGAAGACTTTCGGGCGGTTCTTGATGAAATTGAAGAGCCACACCTTGGTCATCTTGCCGTAGATATTGTTGAGATACTCCTTGGTGATAGGCACCCACTTGGGCTCTTTGGTCGTACCCGAAGTGGTGGCGTACATCAGCGGCTTGCCCGGAAAGAGAATGTTCTCGCCTCCGTTTTTGTGCTTCTCCACATAGGGGCGAAGGTCTTCATAATCATTGAGTTGCACCTGTTGCCGGTAACGGGCGTAGAGTTCGGTGTCCGTCTTGGCTTGGAGTATCTCGGCAAAGCGGTGTTCCTTGCCGTACTCGGTGTCCCGCGCGTAGGTGAGAATGGCACGGAGGGTCTGCTCCTGCGCCTTGCGGGGGTTACGACTGGCCTTCTTGAGATTCAAATACTGTATTCCGCCTGCACAACCGAGCAGGAAATTGGGGATAAAAGGACATGAATTGGGTTCCATACGATTTATGATTTAGAAGGTTATTATGTATGTTCTTGCGTTTCGGACGCACCGCGGGAGAGAAGAGCCACCGCGTACAACCGCATCTGCTTGAGCATTGCCGCCAAGCCGTTGCTGCGGGTGGGGGAGAGATGCTCCCGCAATTGGATGGCATCGATAAAATACAGGTCCGCCGCCACAATAGCCTGCGGTGTCTGGTCGCTCAATACGCGTATGAGCAGGGCGACAATGCCCTTCACGAGTATGGCGTCGGAGTCCCCGTTGTAGATGATTTTGCCGTCCTCCATGCGGGCGGTGAACCAAACTTTGGACTGGCAGCCATCGATGAGATTCTGCTCGGTGCGGTCGGACTCCGGGAAAGGGGGCAGGCTGTTGCCGTAGTCGATGAGCAGGCTGTAACGGTCCATCCAGTCATCGAGGGCATTGAACTCTTCGATAATCCCGTCTTGTATATCGTTGATATTATTCGTCATCGTGTTGGGTAATAATCGTGAATATCCGCTCCGCCAAGAACAAATCATCGTCCTCCGCGATGTCTGCAAAAGGCGCATCGATGATATAATCCGCCTGCTCGTAGAAGGGTTCGCGGGCGGCAAGTTGCACACGGATGAAGGACAGCAACTCCGCCTCGGTGCGGCCTTGCAGCAGAGGACGCTCGTCCAAGTCGGTGAGCATCAGGCGTTTGGCCAGCAGTTCGGGCGGCCAGCGCAAGTAAAAAACAGTGCCCAACTCGTGCAGACAATCCATATTGTCCTCCCAGCACGGATAGCCGCCGCCCGTGGCATAAACGACCTGTCCGAAAGGGAGTTCTGCCAAGTCCTCCACCACATATTTCTCTTTGCGGCGGAAGGTTTCGATGCCGTAAGTGCGGATGTAATCGGTGGTGGAGAGCCCGTGTATCTCGTGGAACGCTTGGTCTAAATCCACGAAACGCCAACCGAGTTTGTCGGCGAGGAGTTTCCCGACGGTGGTCTTCCCCGCCCCCATATAGCCGATGAGGTAAATAGGATATTCCATGACAATCAATGCAGAATTACCGTGTCGTGCGGGAGGGGGCCGCGTAGGCGTTTTTCGCTGTCGTCCAACAACTGCGGATAGTTGTCGCGCCACAGCAATTGCCCGTTCTCAATAAAGGCCTCCGGAAACGGGCTGCGGAAAGGCGGCGTGAGCGTGCGGACATAGTGCCACTCCTTATCGTATACGCGCACGCACGAGGAGCAGACCGGAGCGCAGACCGTGTGGATGACCCAGATCGTGTCGCCCGCACAGAGGGTGTCGCGCGTGGAGGTGGTGGCGTAAGCAACGGGGATGCTGTCCTCGCCCATCGTCCACAGAGTCATGCAGAGCAGCGGAAAAAGCAGGAGCAGGCGACGGCTATGTACGGCGGGAAAAGTCATATCAGTCCGTGGCAGTTGTTTTTTCGATCAGGGCTACGGCGTACGCCGCCATCCCCTCTTCGCGTCCGACAAAACCGAGATGCTCGGTGGTGGTCGCCTTGATGCTGACTTGGTCGGGCGCAACGCCCATTACCTGCGCGAGGCAAGCCTGCATTTGCGGAATGTACGGGCTGAGTTTGGGCTGCTGGGCGCAGACGGTGCAATCGCAATTCACCAACTCATACCCCGCTTGGCGAAGCATTTGCAGTACTTGTCGGAGCAGGCGTTTGGAATCGATATTTTCGTATTCGTTCCCCGGCGTATCGGGGAAATGGTAGCCGATGTCGCGCAGGGCTGCCGCGCCGAGCAGCGCATCGCACAAGGCGTGTATCAGCACATCGGCATCGGAATGTCCGAGCAGCCCCTGCCCTGCGGGTATCGCAATCCCCCCCAACCACAAAGGGCGGTCGGGGGCGAAAGCATGCACATCGTATCCAAAGCCTACTCTCACTTGCGGTTGTTGACGAGGTCTTTGATACCGGCAAGGTCGAACCCGAGCGTGAAACGCATGGTGTTGTTGAGCGGGTTGGAGGCATTGGTGGCAATGCAATAGGCGAAATCCAACGAGAAAATGCTGAGTTTGAAGCCCGCGCCGAGCGTCACATAGCGGCGGTTGCCTTTGTAGTAGTTCTCGTGGCTGTAGCCCACACGCCCGAAGAACTGGCGGTTGTAACTATACTCCAAGCCGATAGCCCACTGAATCTCCTGCAACTCCTCCACAGCGGGGGATACCTTTTTGCCGGTTTTCTCGTTGGTGTAGCCCGGGGCATCGCAGAAAGAGCGTCCCCAACCCACCACGGGGTTGATGGAGGCATATTCGGAATCGGTGAGGTAATGCGTGCTGTCGTTGGCGGCAAACTTGGAATAACGCGTGGGGACAAGCATTTTGTTCGCCTCAAGCGCAAACATCAGTCGGTTGTAGTTGTCGAAAGGCAGTTCGTAACTGACGCCCAAACGCATATTCGTCGGAATGAAATTGCGCGTGACACCGTCATCATAGGTCATCGAACCACCCATGTTGCTCAAGTTAAATCCCAACGCGAAATAACTCTGCCCCATCGGCAAATCGATAGGTTGCCGGTAGTACAACGACAAGTCGCCGGCAAATGTCCATGCGGGGTGCAACTCGCCGGCACTGCCCGAAACGGACGAATTGGCACCGTTGTTCAAGTCGCTGTAGAGAAAGCGCAGGGCAACCGCCATGCTGACATACTCGTGCAACTTGCGGGAATATGCCACATCCAAAGCCCACTCGTTGGGGTGAGCCTCTTGAAAAGCCGTACCCGTGTAGTCGATGAGTTGCACGGCACCCATCGAGAAATAACTGAAACTGGCAGAGATCGCCTGCAAGTCGTCAAACTTATAGTAGCCGGCAAGGTATGCCAAGTCGATGTCGCTTACCAACTTGCGCAACCACGGGGTGTAGTTGGCGGTTAATCCACCACGGCTGTCCATAAAAGCGTATTTGGCGGCATTCCAGTGTTGCGAGTTGAGGTCCGGCGTAGTGGCTGCGCCAATGTCGCCCAAACCTGCGGCATGCGCATCGGGCGCAATGCTGAGGGACGGCATCGCCGTGATAACGGGATTGGTGGCAAGCACCGGCAAAGCAAGCCCTGCTACTGCCACGAAAGAAAAAAATATGCGTTTCATTTTGTACTGTGTAGTATTTATCAAGTTCATTACCGAAAGATTTTCTTAGAGTTGCTGCATAGGCACGGACGGATGAAAATATACAATGAAAGGGATTATACTTATTGCGAGACAATAATCTTGCCCGCTTTGGATACATAATTGGAGGTTTGTGTGCGAATGGTTGCCCGATAGACATAGATGCCTGCCCCGATACCGATTTGGTGGAGGTTCCATGCGATACCTTCCGTGCCTGTCTGCTCGTGCGAGAACAAGAGTTTCCCGTTGAGGTCGTAGATAGAGAAGGTGGTGGCAATGACCTCGTCCGGCTGGTCGAACTCAATGCGCACATTCATGACTTCGGTGGACGATACCGGATTGGGGTAAGTCATCACTTGGTAAATATGCGGGTCTAACCCCTTCACCACTTGGAAGGACAAGGAGGCCGTGTTGCTGTTGTTGAGCAAGTCCCATGCGCGGAAAGTGAGCGAGTGTTGTCCCTCTTCCATTTCCGGCATTTTGTAACTGACCTGCCCTTGTTGGAAACTGTTGTTGGTCGCTGTGAAATAATCGTTGACCACATAGGTCATTTGCGGGTCTTCATCGATGACGAGAAGCAGGTCATGCCCAATCCCCGTGCCTACCGTGTTGATGCCATGCTCGTCCGCCAACTCGGCGTAGAAATGCGGAAACTCGTAGGTCTGGTCGCCATCCGCAAAGGCAGGGTTGTTGAGATAAATGCGAATATCGGGACCCAAGGTATCAGCAATCTCCACCGGATTGCTGCCGCCAATGATGAACTCCTCGAAATGCCCGACCCCCTCTTCGCGGTTGTCGTCATCGTGCGCGTAATAGACTACACGCCCCTTGCCATAGTTGTAGCGGATATCTTTCGGCACCATAAAGGTGAACGCAAACTTGCCGTCCACCACATCGGTTTTCCCCGCAAACAGGGTGTTGGGGTAGTCGTTGTAGGTGATTTTGGTCTTCTTGCTCTCATCGGTCTCGTCGTTGTCCCGCGTGGTGATTTGCTGCATCTTGTCGAAGATGGTGATGTCCAACTTGCCGTTAAACCAAGTGGCGGTGTCGCGGTCGGAAGACTCGATGTACCCTTGCAGGGTCTGAATGGTGAGGGCCTTGAGGGTGTCCAATTGCGTGGTGGTACGCACCTGGTACTGCGTGGGGTAGTTGAGGCGCAAAGCAGGGTCGCCCAACAGGACATACGCCATCTTGTTGGCATCACGACCGGTCTTGTTCTTGGCTGCCCGAGCGGCTTCGCCCAAGGTGGTATGGTACGAGAAAGCGTCTTTATGACCGAACAGGGTGTCGCAGAGATGGCGGTTGATAACCGTGTTCTGGGTCGCATATACCGTGCGGCATGCTGACATCACGCCAATGGCACCGCCGATGGGATTCAGCACCGCCTCCTCGGCCGCCGAAGTAACACGGCTGTCGAAATGGGCGAAACTGCAAGTTGCCAAAAACCAGAAGCCCTGATTGGTGTTGCTCATCTTGCGTATGTCGTTGATCGTCATAAAGAGTTCGTTGGTGATGTTGTTGTAGCCGCCATGCCCCGAATAGTCCATAAACAACACCCCGTTGCTCATCAGGTTGTCGAATTGGTTCTTGGCGAGCGGGTAACTCTCACCAGCGGCACTCACCTCCTGCGTGTAGGCATCCAAGTAAATTTTGTTCACCACAAAATCGAGGTTGCGCTTGCGCAGCAACTCGGCTCCGCCGTCCGCCGTCTGAACATGCAAGCCGTGGTCGCCGTCGTCCGCCAAGAAACAAATCTGCGTCTTCCATTTGCCCAAGACCTGATTGTCCATATAGGTGCATATCTTATCCACCACCTCGGTAGCTTGTTGGGCAGTGGTAACGGGCAGACGCCCCACGCCGATATCCATGGTGGCGCGTACCTCGTTGAAGGTGCCTCGGTCATCCACGCCGGCGTTGTTTTGCATAAAGCCGCAATAGTCATCGCAGGCGTAGGCTTTGGTCTCTACGGTGGAGTTGTAGGCCTCGAACACCAACAAACGCCCTGTGCCGGAGGTGGCAAGGAGATTGCGGTTGTCGTATGATGCACTGCCGAACAGCAACAGGTTCTTGGGGCGGTTGTCCGTGTCGGACGCCGTGTCGTAGAGCATCTTCATCAGCCATCGGTAGGCGGACACATCTGGCGTGCCGGAAGAGAACTCGTTATAGACCTGCTGGTCGGTAACCACCGCCCATGTGAGATGGTCAACCACCTCGTGCTTTTTCGCCAAACGGGTGGCTTGCGGCACAAACTCTTCGGGGCAGATGATGACATAATCGATATTGCGCAGCGCGTGCAAATCCTGATTGGGAACAACGCCTATCTTGGTGGGCTTGAGCCACGAACCAGCCGCCACATTCACCGCCATATAGCGTTCCGCCGCTGCATTGCTGCCCGTCCAAACCAACCGGTTATCCACTCTCTCTGTGGGCATTTGACGGATATTCACGCCATCCGTCACGCACCATATCTGCGTTTGAGCCGGTGCATCGGAGAGGTGAAAACGGGTGTTGTAGGATTGTCCGAGATGAGCCGTGTTGGTAATCGGCATGGCGTTCCCCTGCATAGACAGGGCGCAAGGAGCGGTTAGTTCTACATAATTGAGGTAGCCGAAAGCACCGGAGGTGGTCGGGTTGAACCGGATGCTGACAGTCTGCGTCGCGTTGCTTGTCGCTGTTGCCGAAAAGAGGACGGTATCGCACTCGGCGTAGGTGTAGTTGTCGCTGACGGAGATGCCGGCGGTACGCGCAGTAGCCTGTTTGTCGGCAAGCAGGATGGTAAAAGTCGAAGCCTTGGACGAGGTCGCTGCCACATCCACAAAGCAGGTCATCGGTCGGTCGGTCAGCACATTGCGCATAGCGAACGATAGGGTCTGACGCGGCGATTTCTCCGATAGTGTGCGCCCGTAGAACTCGCGTCCGCCGCCGCTGCTGCCGGATTTGTCGATAAGATTCACGCTGTCCTCTTCAAAGACGCGGTAGTCTTCGTACCAGTCCACATCCACCGCCCCCGTGCTGTCTATCGGCTCCGACAGGGTAATCAGGTTCTGCTCGCCAGCACTATCGCTGACAAAGTAGTAGCCGTATTGGCTGTAGGGGTTCTGCGTGTGCTGCCAACGCGCGTCGGCATAACGCCAACTGACGGCACCCTGTGCATAGAAAAGGATATAGTCGCCGCTGCCGAATACATTGTCCGCTCCTTTGTGCATATAGATGCCCACCGAGGGTAGGTCATCCCAATGCGCCAACAGGAAATTCTCGCTGAGCATAGCCCCGCCGTAGCCGAGTACGCGTACTTTCTCCGGCTGCAATCCCCATGCCTGCAGAGTGTCGTACGGAATGCAGTAGATGCCCGTTTCGCTGACGCGAATTTTAACCACACGCCCCTCGCGCAACACGGAGTGGTCAGCGTAGGTATGCACCACCGCCTGCGCACTCCACGCAAGCAGGACGGCACTGAATAGGGTAGCAAGGCGTTTCATTTGATTTTGCAATATAAGAGTTCTTGTGTCTCAAAATGCTGTGCGATAACCTCTTCGCGCACCAAGGGGCGGGAAGGCACAGCGAGGTCAATATAAATATAGTCCCCCTGCCGCAGTGTCATTACCTCACCCGCCTTGTGTATGGCCTCGCAAATCGGCAACACCGGCTCTGCGGACAGGGTTGGACTCTGCCAATAAGGGTGGTCGGGTGGAAGAAAAGTGCCGACGGGCAAGGCATAGTCAAACGCAAAGCCGCGCACATAATCGCCATCTGCCACATAATCTGCTGCTTGCAGGTTCAGCCCGCAGGCAATGCCATCGTAGTAACGGGCTGCGAAACGCGCCTCCATATTCTTGCCCAGACGGCTGATACGCACCACCTGACAAGGCGTTACACGGATATCTCGGCTCCAATCGGGAACAAAGAACGGCTTGCGGTTTACCAACAACGACGAATCCCCCTTGAGCACCATCCGCAATGCACCATTGATATGACTAAACCCAATTATCTTCATTCAAGCCGCAAAGTTACAATTTCTGCAGCATATTGCCAAGTATCGCCCAAAGAATGCCATTACTTTCTTAAAAATCAGCAACTCTCGAATTGGCGGAGAAAACGCACATCGTTCTCCGAGAAGAGACGGAGGTCTTTTACGCGGTACTTGAGGTTGGTAATGCGCTCCACGCCCAAGCCGAAAGCGTAGCCCGTATAGACTTTGGAGTCAATGCCGCATGCTTCCAGCACATTGGGGTCAACCATACCGCACCCGAGTATCTCCACCCACCCCGTTCCTTTGCAGAACGAGCAACCCTTGCCGCCGCAGATGTCGCACGAGATGTCCATCTCGGCAGACGGTTCCGTGAACGGGAAATAGGACGGGCGCAGGCGTATTTGCGTGTCCGCGCCAAACATCTCTTTGGCAAAATAGAGCAGTATCTCGCGCAGGTCGGCAAAACTGACATTCTTGTCCACATACAGCCCCTCCACTTGGTGGAAGAAACAGTGTGCCCGTGCAGAGATAGCCTCGTTTCGGTACACGCGTCCGGGACATAGCACCCGGATGGGCGGCTGCTGCGAGAGCATGGTGCGTGTCTGGACGCTGGAGGTGTGCGTGCGCAGCAGAATATCCTGCGGACTTTGAACCCCAGGTTGTTTTTCGATGAAAAAGGTGTCCTGCATATCACGCGCAGGGTGTTCGGGCGCGAAATTCAGCAGCGAGAATACATGCTTGTCGTCCTCCACTTCCGGACCTTCTGCCACTGTAAACCCGACCCGCGAGAAGATGTCTATAATCTGTTCGCGCACGAGGGAGATGGGGTGGCGTGTCCCCAAGGCGATAGGGTCGGGGGTTCGCGTGAGGTCGGCACTGTGCGCAGCGTCCGTGCCGGTGTTGCGGGCATCCAATTGTTCGCGCAGTTCATTGATACGCGCCTCTGCCAATTGGCGGAGTTGGTTGAGAGGTTGCCCGATTAAGGCCTTTTCCTCTTTGGGAACAGCCCGAAACTCGTTGAACAACTCGGTAATCTCCCCTTTCTTGGAAATATACTTAATGCGCAGAGCCTCCAACTCCTCTGCATTGTTCGCCTGCATGGTCTGCACCTGTTGCAGCAATGACTGAATACGCTCTTTCATAAGGATTGAATACGCTTTTGGTGATGAGTGGGTACGCTTTCCGGCGTACACGCACAAATTTGCGCGGCAAAGGTACTGCTTTTGACGGATATATGCAAATGCTTTTTGGGGCTCATTTTATTTCGTTGCAAAGATACCCCCAAATCCGCGCGACTATTCCGCATAGTACGCAATACAATTCCTACTTATTTTCAGCGGTGGATAAGCGTATGTTTAGCGGTGCTTGAGGGGGTTGGGGGGACGACGCGGCTCGCGTCTTTTTGTTGCTTTTTGCTACAAACACTTATCCGTCATCTGCAAGGTTTCACCCACCACATAGTTGCTACCGCCGATGAACACAACGGACTGCCCATCGGCAGCGGCAAGGGCAGCCGATACAGCGGTTGGCACATCGTTGTACGCTCCGTTCTGTGTGTTGGGCAACTCATGGTGCAGGGTGCGCCACATTGCCTGCAATTCGTTGGCAGGTATTGCGCGGTGCGTGTGCGCCTGCGTGAAATAGTAGGTAGCGTCGGTTGGCAGCAACGACAGGACAACATCCACATCTTTGTCGCTCACCATGCCGAACACAATATGCAGGTCGCATTGGCGCTGTTGCTGCAGGGCGGTCAGTTGCTGCGCCACATAGCGAATACCGTGTGCATTATGCCCCGTGTCGCAGATGACAAGCGGCGATGTCTGCAACACCTCCCACCTGCCGCGCAAACCGGTCATCTCGCACACATGTGCAAAGCCGTTGCGTATGTACTCCGCCAACGCTAACGGCGTGGGCAAGGGGTGCAACTGCCCCCATTCCGTGTAGTGGTAGAGGACTTGCAGGGCGACATACACGGTCTGCACATTATGGCTCTGATAGTTTCCATGCAACTGACATTCAGGGGCTTCCTGCTCCCGCCGCCGGCGCATATACCCGCATTGGTCAGCAAACCAGAGACGGCAATCGGTCGTTTCCACCCCTTCCCCGAGAAGGTCGCATTCCACCGCCCGCTGCAAGAACACAGGGTCGGTCTGCGGTTGGCTCTCGCCGATGACGCAGGGGATATGCGGCTTGATGATACCCGCTTTCTCGCGGGCAATGGCCTCTAAGGTTGTGCCGAGAAACTCGGTATGGTCAAAGCCGATGTTGGTAATGACCGACAGGAGGGGCGTGATGACATTGGTGCTGTCCAACCGTCCGCCCAATCCAACCTCAATGACGGCAATGTCCACGCGCCGGCGGGCAAAAAAGTCGAAAGCCATCGCCATGGTTGTTTCAAAAAACGAGGGGTGTATCTCTTCCAAGAAGGCACGGTGCTTTTCCACAAAAGCAACCACCTCTTTCTCCGGAATGGCTTGCCCCGATATACGGATGCGCTCACGAAAATCCACCAAATGCGGAGAGGTGTACAACCCCACGCGAAAGCCTGCCGCTTGCAGAACGGCAGCCAACAGGTGCGAGGTGGAACCCTTGCCGTTGGTACCGCCTATATGAATGGAAAGAAAGTGCTGGTGCGGGTTGTGCAAATGCCGCATCAGCAGGAGCGTGTTGTACAGCCCGGGTTTGTAGGCGGCACCCCCCAGCAAATGAAAGGCAGGCTGCGATTGGTAGAGGTAAGCAAGGGTTTCAGCGTATGTCATCCTTCATTAGGTTTATCCGAAAAACATAGCGGCATGGACTATACAAACTCGCTCGGAATTCCGTATTTGACGCCGATAGCGTTATCCAACGATGGGCATCCTCGGGACTTTCCGAATCTTGTTATTTTGCCTGCAAAGGTATGCCTTTTATTCGAAACAAGCAATAAAAATAGAGCATAGTGCCCTTTTGGGGAACGCAATTGTCCCCTGTGGTGTACCTAAATGGGTATCCAAGTGTGTACCCGATAAATCAGCATCCAATCAGCGGTCTATCCGCCTACCACCACGGTTGAAACACGGTAGATACACGGTAGATACACGGTTTATTATGCGACTCTGATAAGACTCTTGTAAGACTTTTGTAAGACCCTTCTACACCTCCCGAATGATTCGTATCCTTACGACCGAACACGAATATTCACCCTTTCTGGCACGCTCCGAACGCTCTCTTCCGTTCGCTTTCCTGTCGGGAAAACGCTATTCCGTGCCGCTCTCAACAAAAACGATCTTACCGAAATACGACCTCACGCTCATTTTTGTTGCGCTTGCTCGGGAAAAAGTACAGAAGATTTGCTTGCCTGCAGAGTTTTTTGTACCTTTGCGGGCGATATAACAGGCAACCCATCAGAAACATATATATATCCGCAGTACATCGGCGAATGCAGGAAGATACACCCGAAGACCCATACGGGAACGACGACTATGACAACGAAAGGCATCGAGACAACTACCTTTGATACATTTTATTTCTTAGGGATAGGCGGCATCGGCATGAGTGCGTTGGCACGCTACTTCGCGGCGCAAGGATGCCGCGTGTGCGGCTACGACCACACACCCTCACCGCTCACGCGGGCGTTGGAACAGGAGGGCATCACCGTCCAATACGACGACTCCATGCGTATCGTTCAGACCCTCGACCCGCACACAACCCTCGTGGTACGCACACCCGCCGTACCGAGTGAGGAACAAATCTACCGATACTTACGAGACCATCACTTCACTATCCAAAAACGGGCGGAGGTGTTGGGGCAGATAACCCGCTGGAAGAAAGCCCTGTGCGTGGCGGGGACACACGGCAAGACCACCACTTCCACAATGCTTGCCCATATCCTGCATTCCTCGCACGAGGGTGCCAGCGCGTTCTTGGGCGGGATAGCCAACAACTACGGCACGAATCTGCTGATAGACAACAAGAGTGATTGGGTGGTGGTGGAAGCCGATGAATACGACCGCTCCTTTCATCACCTCACGCCCTATATGTCGGTCATCACGAGCGTTGACCCCGACCATTTGGATGTGTACGGCACGCCGATAGCATACAGGGAGAGTTTTATGCACTATGCGTCCCTGATACGCCACGCCTTGGTGGTGAAAAAGCAGGTATTAGACGCCATTCCCGCCTTGGGAACCGCCAGTGCAAAGCAGGTTTTCACCTACGCCGTGAACGAAAAAGCCGACTACTACGCCGACAATATCCAAGAAACGGAAGGCGGGATACGCTTTGATTATCACGCGCCTAACGGCGTGATAAACGCTGTGAATTTGGGCGTACCCGTGTGGGTGAACATTGAGAACAGCGTGGCGGCAATGGCGATGGCAAGTCTCGCGGGCGCGACAGCAGAAGAGTTGCGCTGCGGGGTGGAGAGTTTCAGCGGGGTGTACCGCCGTTTTAACCGACACCTCCAAACACCCGAAATCGTCTATATCGATGACTACGCTCACCATCCCACCGAGTTGAATGCCAGCATAGAATCGGTGAAAAGATTGTACCCCAATCGGCATATAATCGGGGTGTTTCAACCCCACCTCTACTCGCGGACACGGGACTTTGCGGACGACTTCGCCCGTATCCTGAGCCACTTGGACGAGGTCGTGCTGCTACCTATCTATCCGGCACGCGAACTGCCGATAGAGGGGATTACGAGTGAACTGCTGCTCGGCAAAATCGGTTGCGAGAAGGCTTTGGTGGAGAAGCAGGGCTTGGTGGCGCACCTGCGCAAACGCGTGCAAGACCTCGTGAGCAAAGGGCAAGCCTGCGTGGTGATGACCCTCGGTGCCGGCGATATTGACCGATTGGTGGATGACATAACCCGTGCTTTGACCCTATGAAACAAATCGGACGCATCATCGTATTGGGACTGCTCGTGGCGGGCGGGGCGGGCTATCTGCTCGTGGCGGGCGTGTGGTCTGCCTCGCAACCCAACGGTGCGTTGTGCCGCGAGGTGCAGATTGTGGTGGCGGATAGTGCGAAACGCCAATTTGTGGGCGAAAGCGAGTTGCACCGCTGCCTAATGAAAGCCTGCATACACGCGGTGGGGCTGCCGATGGACTCTATCCCGTGTCAGAAGATAGAAGATTGCTTGCGCAAACACCCCATGGTGCGCACGGCAGAGTGCTACAAGACCAACGGAAATGCAGTATGCGTGCGCGTAACACAGCGAATACCGATACTCTATGTCGTGTCCAACGATGGCTGCTACTATATCGACAGCGACCGCAAAGTGATGCCCATTAGGACCTCCATCAAGGTGCAGGTGCCGACCTTTGAGGGGGCTGTCAGCCAACGGGCGGCTGCTACGGTGTATTTCGACTTTGCGCAATGGCTGCGCGAGGACGACTATTGGGCAAGCCGCATAAAAAGCGTGCGCGTAAACAACCCGAAAGATATTGTGCTGCTGCAACGCGATATGAATGCGCGAATCGTGTTGGGCGACTTGACCGGCTACGAACAGAAAATGAACAAGTTACGCTTGCTCTATACCAAAGGGTTCGACCAATTGGGCTATACGGATTATCGGGAATATGACCTGCGGTTTGCCGGACAAGTGGTGGGACGAAAATAACAAATTATGGCAAAGAAAAAGACGACAGTACAATCGGTGCCTCTGGTGGCGGTGGACTTCGGGAGCGACACCATCCGCGTGATGGCGGCAGAATACACCCCCGAGAAACTGCTTCGTGTCTTGGGCGTGGAACAGGTGGATGACAACGGAAAAGACAATCTGCCTGTAGAGCGCGGCATTATTACCAATAGCAGCAATGCGGGCTATCACCTCAACGCCCTGCTCAAGAAGTTGGCAAACCGTATCCATGTAGAAAACCTGCCCTCCGCTTTTGTGTGCGTGGGCGGCAGAACTATGAATATCGCCCCCATATCGTCCAAACGCAATCTTGTGCGCAGAAGCGAGGTGACGCAGGCAGTCTTGGACGATATGGAGCAGGAGTGCAAGCAGAAAATCGAACTCAAGAACCCCTCGGCGGTTGTGTTAGACCTAATTCCTGTGCGCTATGTGTTAGACGGCGTGGAGCAGGAAGACATCCCCACGCCGAAACAACGCGCCGTGTTGGTGGAGGCACACTACACCGCCTTTGTGGGCGTGAAGGAGTTAGAACAGAAGATGTTGGACAGTTTTGCGCGCTCTTCAAAAGTGCTGGAACATGCCTATGTGCGTCCCGACGCTCTGCTGTGCGCCCTGACTTTAGACGAAGACCTCTCAAAGGGCATTGCCCTCTTGGATATGGGCGCACAAACCACGACGCTAACCCTGTTTCACAACTATCGGTATGTGCTCAACAAGGTTATCCCCACCGGCGGCTGCGACATCGCACGCGACATAGAGGCGTTGGGCATATCCTTGAGTTATGCCGAGAATGTAAAACGCCAATACGGGGCTGCCTCGCCGCGCTATGTGGAGAAAAACTACCGGTTGCGTATCCCTCATGCGGAAGGGCTGGCGGAGGATGTGGTGATTGACTGCAATGAGTTGGCAGGCGTTATCGAGGGACGGTTAGACCAGATAACGCAACCTGTCGTGGAAGCCCTGAAAGAGTTTACGGGGCGTATTGATGTACTCTATGTGACGGGCGGAGGGGCAATGCTCAACGGCATGATTCCCTATCTACAAAACCGACTGGCAGTGCCGGTGCAGTATGGCTCGCATGCCGGTTTCCTAACCGCCGACACCGATGACAAGATGTGCGAACCCACCTATTCTTCGTTAATCGGTACGCTGCTGTTGGGGGCGGACTACCGCGAAAAACACCCCGACGCCGCCACGAAGATGACCAAGGGCTGGTCGTTGGACAAAGCCCTCGAGAAACTGCGCGATAAGACGATAGACCTATTCACTTATCCGCAAGACCAAGATATTCAGCAACCCGAAAAATAAGACAACTATGTACGATGTAAGCCAGGAAATAGAAGGACTTGATTTGGCGCAAGATGCTATTATCAAGGTGATGGGCGTAGGCGGCGGCGGATGCAATTCCGTGAACTACCTCTACGCACAAGGCGTGAAAGATATTACCTTTTTGGTGTGCAACACCGACAAGCAAGCCTTGGGGCGCAGCAGTGTGCCTGCCAAGTTGCAGTTGGGTCCCGGCTTGGGTGCTGGCGGCAATCCCGAGAAAGCCAAAGAATATGCCGAGCAGAACAGAGAGCGTATTCACGATGCCCTGAACGACGGCACGCAAATGCTTTTCCTCACCGCCGGTATGGGCGGTGGCACAGGCACGGGCGCATCGTCTATTGTGGCATCGGTGGCAAAGGAGATGGGCATACTGACAGTGGGAATTGTTACTTTGCCTTTTGCCTTTGAGGGACCATTGAAGATACACAAAGCCATGGTGGGCGTTGCCCAGTTGGCGGAGCAGGTGGACGCAATACTCGTCATCAACAACGAGAAACTCTGCCAGATATACCCCGATTTCACCATGCTGAATGCCTTCTCCAAATCGGACGATGTAGTTGCCAATGCGGCGCGGGCTATTGCTGAGATTATCACGGTACCCGGCTATATCAACACTGACTTTGCCGATGTGTACAACACTCTCAAGAACGGTAATGTTGCCATTATGAGTGTGGGTGTTGCCAATGGCGAGAAGCGTATCACCCGTGCCATCAATGAGGCGTTGCATTCACCGTTGGTGAACAGCGATGTGCATGGTGCGGGGCGCGTGTTGCTGCAATTGTATTGCTCGCAGGAGCAGGCGATCGTGATGTCAGAAGTGGACCAGATACACCAATTCATCAACGAGGTAGGCACCAATGTCGAGGTGCAGTGGGGCATCTCGGTGGATGATACTTTGGGCGATAAAGTACGCGTAACCATCATCGCAACGGGCTATGACGTGTCGGATATACCCGGGTTGGACGATGCGGTCGGCAAGATCTCGGTGGAGGAGGCGATTGCCGGTCAGTATGGTCCCCCATCTGCCGAAAAGACCTCCACCGAGAACTCTGAAACAACGGACACCTCAACGCCGGCTTCGCAAGGTACGCCAGACGACAACGAGATAATCTTCGTGTTGGGGGATGACAACAAAGTCATCACACCCACCAATCCCCGCCCTGCAGAGTCTGCGAATACCCCTGCTGCCCACGGTAAAGAGAATACCTCCTTCCGCGGCTGGATGCGCGGGCGTAAATAACAACCGACAACGAATACAAACAATATGGAACGAGAAAAAGAAATGAATCTGTTTGACCTGTGTTGCGCTCTTTTCCGCGCCATCGGTCAAGGCATTGTATGGCTTGGGAGGCGTTGCGGCGATATGCTGCGCCTAACCTATCGCAAGTGGTGGATAGTACTTCCCCTTATGATATTGGGAATCGTGTTGGGCGTTTACCATGCACGCCCCTCCAAGCAAATCTACAAAGTGAATGCGGTCGCCACACTCAACGGGGTGAGCCGAGAGGTGGTACGCACCGAGTTTACAGCGTTGGGCAATTTAGACAAGAACTCTGAGCAGCAGAACTTGGCTGCGGTGCTGAATATCACGCCCGAACAGGCGGAAGCAATCACGCAATTCAAGGCGTTTGATGTGATCGATTGCATGAAGGACGGCATTCCCGATTATGTGGACTACGGCGACCGCGCGACGCGGAAAGATACGATGTACACTCACATGGAGTATCTGTTGGCTTTGCAGTTCCAGACCTCGGATATGGCGTGCGTGCCGGTTGTTGAGGACGCCATTGTGCGGCACTTGAACTCGCGCCCCTATCTGCAGCAGGAATATGCTTACTATCGCGCCAACTTGGAGCGGGAATCCCGTTTCCACCACGACCAAGTCGAGAAGTTGGACAGTATGACCACGCTCTTCTACTATACGCAGGACCCCCAACAACTGCAATGGAGCAATCAGACACTTGTCTTGGGGCGGCGTGAGATAAAGACAAGTCTGCCGGAGATTTACCGCGAATTTGAAATGAAGAAAAAGACAGACCGCAAGTTGGCGGTATGCACGGCACCTGTCGTATTGCAATCGCACTTTCTGGCAGAGGCTGCCGCGGTTAACAGTCTTCCGAAATGTCTAGTGATGGCCATGATACTCGGCTGGATACTTGGCTTGGTTATCGCGGCTGTTGTTGAGAAACGCCGGCAGATCGTTGGTTGGCTCCGCCAATAGTATGCGCCTTTCGGTCTTTGCCCAAGGTTGGAATGCAATTGCTGAACTCCTCTTTCCAATCTGTTGTCCGGTGTGTGGCAGAAAACTGCTGCAGGATGAAGAGGTGGTTTGTGCGCCGTGTCTCGCGTCTGTTTCCCGAACGGAGCATGCCGCCCTTGCCGATAACGGGATTGATATGCTGTTTGCCGAACTGATTAAAGATTACGGCAAACGCATTCACTACGAGCGTGGCGCGGCATTTGGCTTCTACAACCGTGCGCGGGGCAAGAACTTACGGCTGCTCATTGAGCGGGGCAAGTTCGGACAGCGTCCGCAACCTGAGATATTTGAGCGGTTAGGGAAGGAGGCGGCGCGTGAGTTTGTGGGGTCGGCATTGTTGGAGGACATCGACTTGTTGGTACCCGTGCCGCTGCATCCGGTACGCCTGCGCGAGCGTGGATTTAATCAGGCCGAATACATCTGCCGCGGGTTGCAGGTAATAACGCATATCCCCATTGACACCGACCATTTGGTGCGGCTGCGCAACAATCCGCACCAATCGCGCTCCCGTTATGACAACCGCATACGCAATGTGCAGGGGCTGTTCGACATTATCCATCCAGAGGAATGGAAGGGGAAGCACATCTTGTTGGTGGACGATGTCATTACTTCCGGCGCAACGATGTTGGCGTGTATGAAGCCCCTAACGCCTGTCCGCGGTAGCAAAATCAGTGTCTTTGCCTTGGGCTGGGCACGCAGTTAGTGCAAGCGGGATAGTACCTTTCACGGTTGCATATATGGTTAAAACCGTGTAACTTTGTAGGCAGAATGCGTACTTGGGTAACATATTTGTTGTTGCCGTTGTTTATAGGGCAAGTAGCGATGACAGCCTGTACCTCATCTCCAACGCAGGTTCGTGAGGCAGAGCGTATCATCACTATGGCGGATAGTTTGGATAGAGAACATCTACTCTACACAGACACCATTGCCATCCGCCATGCCATCCGCACGCTTGATAGACCCTTCAACCGATATACGCACCGCAACACCCTTGCCGCGGCGTACTACTATATGGGGCGCAACCTAAGTGCCAACAATGCCATTCTCGATGCTGCTGAATATTACATCGCATGTGACCGTCTGCACCCTGATGACCCCATTCGCCGTGGACGAGTAAATGCTTGCATGGCATATATTTGCAGCCAACAATGTAATGACACATTGGCTCTTGTTTTCAATAAATGTGCCATAAAGGCATTTCAAGAAAGCGACAGTGAATGGTACTATGCCTATAGTCTCCTTTCCTTAAGTGAAAACTATAGCAAAATTGGCAATTTTCATATTGCCGATAGCCTATGGCAAGAAGCACGATTGTTCCAATTAGATAGTGTGTACAAGGCCTATATGTTGGAAATGCGGGGCTTCTATTTCTATGAACAGCAGCGATATGACTCCGCATTAACATACTATTTGCAAGTTGCAGAGTTCCCTACTGACAACGAATATAGGTGTTATAACTATCTGAAGATTGCACAGATTTATGAGAGTATGGATAAATATGTATTGGCATATCCTTATGCCGAGTACATCGTATCCCACTCACAGACACCTAATTTCTGCACCAATGCTTACTATACACTCATCAATAAAGCAAAGCATGAAAACAATGCAGAACTTACAGCAGCGTACTCATACCGACGCCAAGACTATAGCAATCTGCTCACCACTCAATGCGAAGACTATGCCCAAGCCGTGGTGAAATTACAAGCCTACATAGTCACGCCACACCCATTCCGACCATGGAGGATATGGTTGACCATTGCAGTGATGTGCTGTGTTGTACTATCGGGCATTGTGTACCTCTCACATCGGTACCAAAAACAGGGTCTAAAGCAAAAAGATATACAGTTGCGGGAAAAAGACACCCTCCTACAACAACAGTCCATATCGTTACATCAATACCAAGATACTATTCATGAACTAACCGCAACCCTCCATGAAGATCAGCGCACTGAGATTATGGAGTATATTGCACACATGCAATCACTACATCCTCAACCCGAAAAGAGTTGGTTGTTTTATCCCGCACTCCATGAGGCAGTAAGCCCCGTTTTGCTCTGCTTTTGCAACCGACTACGGCAGTTGCAACTATCCGAGAAGGAAATCACATTTTGTGTTTACATCCTAATTTACAACAAGGCTACCCTTAATCAGTTGGCAGATTATTTGTGTTATTCGCCGAGAAGCATCCGTACCATTAAACAACGCATAGCCAAGAAATTGGCACTTGATAATGCCTCCGCTCTTTATCCTTTCTTACTTGATTTGGCGATTACAGGCACTCCGATAAGGTTGTAAAAATTTGATTTGTACACATAGAGAAATAGTAATATATTGTTTGTCAACGAATTGTATTTTTCATTTGTCCACACACTTTTCTTGATTGATAGAATGAAAAGCAGTACCTTTGCACTTGAATATTGAACAAAAATATATCACCTTAAATCAAAAACATGAAGAAACAAGTTTTGCTTTTTGCCATGTGCCTATTGGGCATTTGCTATGTTTCGGCTCAATGGAGTATTCAGGAAACAGAAATCGTTCTAACTGAAGTTATCATCTTTGCCCCGTTGGACGACAATAAAAATGAGAAAGGAGGTAGTCGTCCTGACCCGCGTCAGTTTCGCGCCACACAGGATGGCACCATCATTACCGTAAGTGCAGACACGGACGCGCTCGCACAAGTGAAGGTGTACAACCAGACCACAGGCACTACTGTTGCCAACCAAGACTTTTATGGTATGACTACCTTCTCGGTACCCGCCAATGGTTCCTATACCATACATATTCAATCCGCCGGCACTGCTGTAGAAGGGCAATTCAATATCCAGTAATATCAACCAAATCAATAATACACATGAAGAAATCTTTATTATCCATGGTATGTCTCGCCATATTAGGCAGCCATTTATTGTTCGCAACCAATGTATCCCAAATTGTGTATGCAGAAGACCATATGAGTGGTGAACTGAAAGTATCATCTGCCGATTTTGATAGTACAGAGCACTCATGGCAAATCACATTACCCAGTAACAAACGCATCAAAGTAACTCGTATCAATAGCACACACTTCAAGCGCACAAGCAGCAATCATGTGTTATTGCTGGTAAACGGGAACACCGACCTTATAACGGATGAAAATACCGCCTTCACAATGGGTGTCTATGTGGATACCATAAGCAACGCCTCAAACCTAACTTTGGTTATCCAAGGTTTTACACAAGACTATGCTTTTGTTCCCAAGGATCCTGCCATTACCATTCGTTTCTCTGTTATCGATGAATACCCGTCTTCAGAAACCGTCTATTTCAATGGTGATGTAGAAGTCGTATCGGGTGCGTTCTATACATCAGGATACAAAGAGTATATAGGGACCAAAGTAACGGCAGTCCTTGGTGATGGTTATAACCAGTACACCTGTTTCGGCTCACCTCGAGGAGGTATGATACGCGGCAGCAACGAAGGATACCTTATTTTGGGTGGTAATCCCAATGGTTATGGCAACCACAATGTATATATCAATCGCTATACATCGAATGCCAATGTGATTATGACCGCCAATTCGGGTAAAGTGGGCATAGGAATAGACGACCCTAAAGAGAAATTGCATATTGCAGGTGCCGTCCGTGGTACGGGTACCGCAGGGCAATTGATGATTCGCACGGATAGTGGCTATGTATATGTCGGTCCTACCACCAAAACAACGATGAACTTCAATACCAATCTCAGTCGCTATGTATTTGACAAGCCGATATTCAACAGTTCAGGCACCTTTAGTGCAAATAATAGTAACCTTACACTACAGACGAATTTCTCTCCACGCCTAACCATCCTTAGAAATAATGGCTATGTTGGTATTGGAACTTCTAATCCTACTTACCGCTTGGATGTAAATGGCACAATGCGTGCTTCCCAAGTCATTGCCACTACAAAAGTGGGCATAGGAACTACGGCTCCGAGTTATATGTTGGATGTAAATGGCACTATCCGTGCCAATGAGATACTTGTCAACTCCGGTTCTGCAGACTTTGTGTTTGCAGATGATTACAACCTGCGTTCTTTGAGTGAGGTACATCAATTTATCCAAGAGCACAAGCATCTACCGGAAATTCAATCTGCTGAGCAAATGGAAAAGAATGGTGTCAGCGTTAATGAATTGCAAATTCAGTTGCTTCAAAAGATAGAGGAATTGACTCTTTATCTCATTCAACAAGAGCAGACTATCCAAGACCTGCAACAACAAGTAGAACAACTAAAGAAATAGATATGAGACGAAATATATTTTTAGTTGTATTGATGATAGTGTCAGCAGTGGCTTGCCGTCCGACTACTGATTCAGAGGACTCAACAGATACGATATATGAGGTCGAGTTAACTGAATTACAAACGACATTGCTTGATCAAATATTTGATGAATCAAATGATAAACTGCGAGATAAGAAAGATAGCAGCGTGTTTGTGATACAATCGTACGAAGACTTATGGTCGCTGTGTCCTGACGGGGTTGAGTGTCCTGACATAGATATGAAACAGAATTGCATTGTCTATTCTCCCATCAAAACATCTTCTATTTCCGATGAGTTAGTCAAGGCTGAACTATTCAACACACAAGGAAACAGAGGGTATACATTTGTAGTAAGCATCCGCGAATGTCAGAATTGCTGGGAGGCAATAGGACATCTTTACCCTTATGGTGTGTATAGCATCCCATTAAGCGGACAACCCATAAAATTACAAACTATCACCCTATGTAATGAGAATACAGATGCCACATCCAATATATCCGGGGTTGTTGTAGGGACGATATCTTGTTTAGATATAAATAAAGATACACGGAAAGGGTATTACATCATTACCGACACCAAAGATTCAATCCTGACATTTAGTGATAACATCCAAATTCCGACAAACTACAATGCTATGGGGATTTACGGAGTCAGCAGTTATCAAATTCCATTCCGGTTTTCCTTTGTGTATTTAGAGCCATCGGACACAGATTATGTAGATTATGAGATTCCCGCCTCTAATGCAATGCTCCCCGGTTTGCCTTATCTGGTGGAACACTTTAAGCAGGCAAGAATAATACAGAACTGACAATGTTATGCATATAATAGAAAATACTACTCCACTTATGAATACAGAGAATATTTTAGTGATATTGATTGCAATGTCAATGATTGCTTGCAATCAGCAGAATATACCAGATGAGAAATGCGGTACACACAACACGCCGACAGAAACCGAAGGCAATCTGCTAACAGCGGGAGAATGGGTATGCTATCATTCAGAGGAAGCAACGGTAGAAAGTCTCACTTTCCTGCATGACAGCATTTTAATATATGAGAACAAGCCGGATAGCAATAGCCCTATTCACAGCACCTGGGGAGGCACTCATAAAGAGTTGCACTATCACGCTTCTGCGGATTCTTTGAGAATCTCCCATACACCTAACTCTACGGCAGAAGAATTCGGATATACTACGGCTTACACCATTGCAGATGACACCCTGACATTGGATAAATTCTCGGACGATGGTTTACGTTTCAGGAAAGTAAAATTGCAAAAGAAAAAATTATGAAACAGTTATTATTAATTTTATTTCTAATACCACTACCACTACTAGCTAATGATTACTACTGGTATAAGGGAACAAAAATTGGTTTAAATACAGGAAATAAAGAATATGTTGTATATGAATCCAATGCTATACAAAAAGTTAAACCTGCTTTTTTGTATGAAGATAGTATCTCATTGCCTACCAATGCGGCATTAAAATGGGGAATTATCAATAAAGGAGCAGAGTTAGGAACTGATAAAATTATATACAAGATGACATCTTATATATCTTCCAAAGATTCTACAGATGTATTTATCACAGATAAATTTTATGTCAAACTACATCAATTCGATGATTTCCAATTGTTAGCATGTATGGCATCTATGTATCATTTGGAAATTTTATCTAATACAATATCACCACTATGGAATATCTTAAGATGCACAGAACGTAGTCAATACAATGCCTTGGAATTGGCGAATATCTTTTACGAATCTAACAAGTTCGAGGCTTGTGAACCAGAGTTTATTGGGTTCATTAGCAAAGCGTGCACAAATGATCCTTATTTTAATTTGCAATGGAATCTTCGTAATACGGGACAGCATAGTAACTATGGTAATGTTTTTGACATTAACTATTGTGATGTTCACATGATAACTTCAGGTAATACTAACACCATCATAGCCGTTTATGATTTTGGGGTAGAACTATCACACCCAGATATTAATATCTACCCATTGAGTTATGATGCACATACGACATCTTCCCCAAACCATATATATGACGACCATGGGACTGCATGTGCCGGTATTATTGGAGCCTTAAAGAATAATCAATTAGGCATAGCAGGTATTGCATCTTCTTGCCCTATTATGTCAATTAGCCTATCAGGATTCACTAGTTCTATGAACCTCGCTAATGGCTTCATATTTGCAGCAGATAATGGTTGCTCTGTTATAAGTTGTTCTTGGGAAACAAGTCTTTCGTCTTCAGTCATTGATGATGCAATATCTTACGCGATACAACAAGGACGTGATGGCTTGGGATGTATCATAGTCTTTGCGTCAGGAAATGACAATAAAGCACAAGCCTCTTATCCTGCAAATTCTAATGAAGACATTCTTGTTGTTGGAGCTATGTCTCCTTGTGGCGAAAGAAAAAGTCCACAATCTTGTGATAATGAATATTGGTGGGGGAGTAACTATGGCTCGAATTTAGATGTTGTTGCCCCCGGAGTATTAATCCCTACTACCGATTTAACTGGCACTTCAGGATATACCGAAACAGATTATATTTTAGACTTTAATGGAACATCTTCTGCATGTCCTCATGTAGCAGCAATAGCAGGACTCATTTTATCTATGAATCAAAATTTAACCAGAAAGGAAGTTGTTGATATTATAGAAAATACAGCACAGAAAGTTGGGAACTACACCTATTCTTTGATTGCCGACCATCCTAATGGCACTTGGAACAATGAAGTAGGATATGGTTTGGTGGATGCTTATGCCGCCGTTATGGCTGCCAAAACAAAGTATCTTCAAAATCAAACATACCTAAGCGGAAATGTTATTACAGAACATGCTCCCATAATCATAGCAGGTTCTTCCGTTACTAATAGTAAACCATACGGCGATGTTATACTGGAAGAAGGAAGTAATGTAACACTTGCAGCAACGGAACAAGTCGTCTTAAAATCCGGGGTTCATGCAAAAAACGGATGTCAATTGCACATAAAAACAGGTCCTGCTAATGAAACGATATCTGCAACCGCCCTGCCTCAATGTATGCCCTCCTACACACCAAGTACAACAGAGATTACAGATATTCATAATAGTGTATTGGAGAGTTTTGAGAGTATCGATGTTTCATCAATATCAGTCTATACCATTAGCGGACAACTGTTGCAAAAAAGTCAAGGTGCCGACATAGACCTTTCATCCCTGCCGAGTGGATTCTATGTCTTGCAAAAGCACATGACTGACGGCAGTGTGGTATCAGAAACCATAGTGAAGAACTGACACTATACCTCATTCAACAAGATGAGAGAATTGGAGATTTACAGAAACAAGTTGAATTGCTAAAAAAGTAGTGCTATGAAAAGATGTACTTTGCCGAACATACTATTGTTATTTGGAGTTGTCGCAATAGTCCATTGTTTACCTTCATGCAAACGCACTAATGGTCCTGGTGGACATGCTCCTGACTATCTTATTTTTCAAGTGGTCAAATTTACGAACGCAGACTATGCTCAAAAGATACTTGCAACCCCGTATGTGGAGAGGACTTTGGTTCGGCGTGATGGAGCACTTGCCTACTATGACGCTAAATTGGATAGTTTTGAACTGAATCCGGTATGTACAGAATACACATGTGAAAGTTTTTTTGATGTGGGGAATCAGCCTTATATAGATATGGGTAATGGCTACTTGTTGGCACGTTGGCCGTGGTCAAGGCTTGTTTCGCGATATAATTTCCATATCCCCGTGCTGCTTGATATAGATTGGAAAGACTTAACATCTCCTTACCAACGCTGGGCTATTGATGATGTGACGGTGTTAGCGGAAGCCCCTTTTGCTGAGTATTATGGATTCACTTCCAAAACAATAGACAATATCTATAATATCCAATTGCAAGATATTTTGCAGGCGGGTACTTGCCAAACATGGAAAGACGGAAAACTATATTATGATTTCAAAAATGGTTGGGATGGTGATATCGTTTGCGGAGTGAAGGAATACCCCGAACTCTGTGACCATTTGCTGAATGTTCGGCATCAGTATGAACAAATGATTATTGAACTATTCCAAAGTGGAGAGTACAAAGATGTTCTTGAAGAGCAGAGCAAAGATGTACACTATACGTCATTGGAAGAACTTAAAAAAGACCCGATATGAAAAAGTTAATCCTTTTAGTCACCATTTGTCTTTGTTCTGTTGTCATATTAGCAGAAAATGTGACACAAGAACGAGCCCAGCAAATAGGTTTGTCTTTTTTGTCCAATATGGCACACAAAGATAACCAACCTATACAAGCACAGGCAAATATCATTACGGAAACAATTAATCTTTCTGCTCATGGACTATCCAATCTGTATCTTGTAAATTCTACAGATGGCTGGGTGATATTATCTAATGATACTCGAGTTCAGCCCATCTTAGCATATTCTACAACAAGTAATAATTTGGATATTGATAACATTCCTAAAGGATTAATGGAACTTCTGTTAAGTTACAACGAAGATATTCATTATGTACAAAGCAATATACCAGATTCTATAGATAATCCCCAATGGCATCAACTCGCTATAGGAACAATGAGTACAACAACCAATAGAAAAGTTTTAGAACGTTGTACAGAGGTTCTTTGGAATCAAGACAGAAATAATGATGGAAATTGTACTCCATCATACAATATGTTATGCCCCACATTTTATACTCCGAGGTGTGAACATACATATGTAGGTTGTACCGCAGTCGCTATGGCTCAAATCATGTGGTATTACAAGTGGCCATATTGGGCAGTTGTCCCCAACTCTATTTCTATGGATGGTACCCCATCTGAAGAATGTCATTTCCAATTGTATGATTGGGATTTGATGCCGCCTACACTGCGAGATAATACACCTAATAATGAAGTGGAAATGATAACCACATTTCTACGAGATTGTGGTTATGCTGCGAAAATGAAATACCGTGCAAATGGATCAGGTGCGTCTCTTGAAAATGCCATGAACGCATTAAGTCATAATTTTGGTTACAAGAGCGGAATGTCCTATAAACATAGAAGTGCTTATATGAAATCTAAATGGATACAAAAACTTAAAAATGAGATTGACGCAAATAGACCTGTTTTATATGCGGCGTGGCAATCCTCTAATAGTGGGCATGCTTTTGTTATTGACGGATACGAGGGAGATATGTTCCACATTAATTGGGGATGGGCAGATGTATTATCCAACAACGCATTTTATTCGTTAAATAGTTTGCTCCCAAAAAAGGATGAGGGAACCACAGGAGCATTGGCATATAATGACTACCATCAAGCAGTGTTTGGAATAGCCCCATTTATCACAAATTCAATGAGAGCTACTGGCACACAAAATTTTGGTCCTTTGGTTAAGGCTGTATGTAGTGGTATTCTTTTAGAAGAATATATTATTCTATTGCTGTCCGGTAAAAGTGGGGATGTTCCGAAAGAGGGCTAAATACTATCGTAAAAATGGGACAGGAAACACATTTTTTCTTTGACGAGCCCCCTACAC
>CAVGOI010000026.1:0-27282 GCA_963630875.1 Mycobacteriaceae bacterium
TGAATAATTGACCCCACCTGTCAGGATTTTTAAGGGGTCAATTTTTAAATGGTTTAGGGGGTCAATCAAAAACTGGCAGAAGGGGGCAAAACTAAATGGGTTTTCCATTTGACGCAGGCATTGATGACGGAGGCGTTGGGGAATGTCCTATCCACCGCTTTGTCTGGGTTACCGATAAAGGCTTTCTCGGAGACGGACATCTTTGTGCTGACAGAGGTGCTGCTGTTGGCGTTGCATATCTGTATCTTGATTGGGAAGAGACCGTGGGCGTTTGCTGCACGCTTGTCCAAGATGATTGTGATTTTTGCCATTGTATTTGTTGTTTTTGGTTGGGTTCTGGATTAGTTGCAAGGAAATTGCAAGGTTTTACCCGTTTTCAAATGTGTGTCAAATGTACCCTGTTTGTACCCTGTTTTCCCTGTGCTGGTGCGGGGTTGAAGGCAAAAGGTAAGTGGGCGGTACATAAAAACAGAAAACAAGACACCTACGATAGTTGTAAGTATCTTGTTTTCAGTATGTTATGTCTTGTGTCCCCCGAGAGGCTCGAACTCTCGACCCACTGATTAAGAGTCAGTTGCTCTACCAACTGAGCTAGGGAGACTTGCTCTCTCTTTCCGAAAGCGGGTGCAAAGGTACTGCTTTTTGTACACCTGTGCAAATGGATCGTGCGTTTTTTTGCAAAAAAGTGTGTTTCTTTGTGCATATCACAGAAAAATCCTACCTTTGCGAAATTATATGTACTATATGGTGAAATCTATAAAAAACAAAGTGCGAGGGTATGGACTGTGGCTGTCCCTGCTATGTGCTGCCATTCTGTTTATGCCCTTTGTGTGCAGGGCGCAAGAGCCTGTAACCATCTCCGACCCCGACACTTGGAAAAACTCCGAACTCAGTACTTATAAGGGTAAGACCATCCTGTTTACGACGCCGTTTTATGTGACGAACAATTACTACGAGGGTAGCCTTACTATCTCGCCGCGCCGTATCTATTCGCCTACCAATCAAGCCCTTCCGCTTTCTACGGAATACAACAGGTTACTCTCTGCCAACGCCACTGGTACAATTACCCTGACGGGTGTCAGCGACTACCATCGTATGGGCGAGCGGCTGCTTGACCTCACGGTGTATGTCAGTAGCACCAATAGCGTCAGCCTGCAATCCTGCACATGGGCAGGCAACACGCGTGCTGACCTTGAAAAGGGCTATGATACCGAGGTCATCGATAAGTTCGGGAAGCACACCTTATTGGTATGCGCCATGAATTGTGAGTACTATTTAGTCGAAAATACAGGCACGGACCGCGGTCCCGCCAGCAAAACGGCGCACCAAAAGCAGCGTACAAAAATCAGCAAGGCCTTGTCTGCCATAGCAGCGGATATCTATGGCTTGGTCGAGGTCGAGCGAGGGCAAAGTGCATTGGCAGAGATAGCCTCCGACCTCACAACCCGTACGGGCTGCCCGTACACCTATATTGATGACGGTGGTTCTGCGTACGGCTCTTACACCAAGTCGGGATATGTTTACCGCACAGACAAAGTGGAACGCTACGGCGCACTCTACAGTGTCGAGGAAGGTGTTAAAAACCGTAAGAAAATACAGGGCTTCACCGAGATATCCACGGGGGAGCGCTTCCTGTTTTCGCTCAATCACTTCAAGGCGAAGAGCGGTGCGGGTCCCGGAGCCAATGCCGACCAGGGGGACGGACAGGGCGGATACAATGCGGATCGCAAGGCGGAAGCTACTGCTGTGCTGTCCTACTGCAACCTGTACAGCCGCCAACTGGGTGAAAGCGATGTCCTCATCATGGGAGACCTCAATGCCTATGCCAAAGAAGACCCTATTACCATTCTGCGCAACGGAGGTATGATTGATTTGCACCGCACTTTCCATGCCGATAGCAGTTACAGTTACACCTTTTACGGACAAGCCGGTTATCTTGACCACGCTCTTTGCAATTCCTCGCTCTATCCGCAGGTTACGGGCATGGTGGCATACCACATCAATTCCGATGAGCATGACCGCTACACCTACGACCACTCCGATGACTTGACCATGTTCCGTTGCAGCGACCACGACCCTGTTTTGGTGGGGTTGCGCCTTGACCGTACGGCCACACGCGATGTGTCGTTCAACAACTATGAGGTCTTCTACGAAGGCATCACACCCTGCATACGCAATGCCAAAGGCGGTTATTACATTGTCTTCCGTGTGGACGGGCGGGTGGTCGTGCAAGGTGAGATAACCGCTGCCGAACAGCCGATAGAGCGACTAACGCAAGGTCTCTATATTCTCAATATCTACGGGCAAGGCACTTGCCTTTCCACCAAACTCCTTGTTCCATAATGGATTTATTCGATACCATAGCACAGCCCGAGCAAGACGAAATCCGTGCCTTGCGCAGCGAGTTGGAGGAGCAGAACTACAAGTACTATGTCCTCAACGCTCCTACCATGTCCGATGAGGAGTTCGACCACAAGATGCGCCGCCTACAAGACCTCGAAGCACGGCATCCCGAGATGGCAGACCCCAAGTCGCCTACGCAGCATGTCGGGTCAGACCTTGCCGGCAAGAAGGGCTTTGAGCAGGTAGCCCATTGCTATCCCATGCTCTCGTTGGCGAATACCTATTCGCGCGAGGAAGTGGAAGACTGGGTACGGAAGCTGCCGCACGATGCCGAGATAGTCTGTGAGTTGAAGTTCGACGGCTTGAGC
Organism: Mycobacteriaceae bacterium; assembly: GCA_963630875.1. Taxonomy (GTDB): domain Bacteria; phylum Bacteroidota; class Bacteroidia; order Bacteroidales; family Paludibacteraceae; genus Colicola. The sequence continues at coordinate 2,712 of CAVGOI010000026.1, forward strand.
ATATCCCTTTGGTATGAGTACGGTAAACTCACCAAAGCCGTTACCCGCGGGGATGGCGTGCGGGGCGACAATGTGATCGACAACATCAAGACCATTCCCTCTATCCCTTGGCAACTCAACCGCTCCGATATACCGGATTTCTTCGAGTTGCGGGGCGAAGTCTTGCTGCCGTGGAAGGCATTTGAACGCTTGAACAAGGAGCGGGAAGAACAAGAAGAACCGCTTTTCGCCAATCCGCGTAACGCAGCGTCAGGCACTCTCAAACTACAGGATCCGCGTGAGGTTGCGCGGCGCGGGCTAACCGCTTACCTGTACTATATGTTGGGGGAGAACCTGCCCGCCGACACCCATTACGAGCGTTTGCAGATAGCCCGCCAATGGGGCTTTCAGGTCAGCGATGCCATTCGCCTCTGCCATAGTGTGGACGAGGTGATGCAATACATCGCCTATTGGGACACCGAGCGCAAGAACCTGCCGGTGGCAACAGACGGTATCGTGCTGAAAGTGAATAGCCTGCGGCAACAGCAGCAACTTGGTTACACGGCGAAAACGCCGCGTTGGGCTATCGCTTACAAGTTTCCCGCAGAACGCCAACTTACCACCTTGCGCCGCATTACCTATCAGGTCGGACGGACCGGGGTGGTAACGCCTGTGGCGAACCTTGACCCTGTGCAACTGTCGGGTACGGTTGTCCAACGCGCCACGCTGCACAACGAGGACTTTATCCGCCAACTCGGTATTCGTGAGGGCGACCGTGTCTGGGTGGAAAAGGGAGGTGAAATCATCCCTAAGATAGTCGGTAAAGAGGCAGACAAGACCCTCGACAGAGTAATAGCAAGCCCCCTCTTCGAAGGGGTAGGGGGAGTCTGCCCTGCCTGTGGTACCCCCTTGGTACGCATAGAGGGTGAAGCCGCGTGGCGTTGCCCCAACGAAGCGGGTTGCCCGCCGCAGATAAAGGGAAAGATTGAGCATTTCGTGTCTCGCAGGGCGATGAACATTGACGGACTCGGTGCGGAAACTATCGATTTGCTCTACACACAGAACCTCTTGCATAACATTGCCGACATCTATGACCTTACAGAAGCCGACATAGCCCGTCAGGACAGGTTGGGCAAAAAGTCGGCACAGAATATCCTGTCGGGTATTGCTGCAAGCAAACAAGTTCCGTGGGCGCGGGTACTCTTTGCGCTCGGCATACGCATGGTGGGTGAGACAACTGCCAAAAAGATAGCGCGATACTATCGCTCTGTTGACCAACTCCAATGGGCAACGCACGACCAACTTACCGCGATGGAAGATGTAGGACCGCAGATAGCCGACAATATCATTGCCTATTTCAACGACTTGCACAACTTGGAGATTGTTAATCGTCTGCGCACTGCCGGCGTACAGATGCAGGCAACGGAAGAAACGCCTGCCCCCCAGTCTGACCTGCTGCAAGGCAAGAGTATCGTTATCTCAGGAGTATTTGCACACCATAGTCGCGATGACTATAAGGCTATGATTGAGGCAAATGGCGGAAAGAATGCCGGTTCGGTCAGCAAGAAGACCTCGTTCGTTCTTGCAGGCGACAATATGGGTCCCGAGAAACGCAAGAAAGCCGAAGAGTACGGTATTCCACTCCTCTCGGAGGACGATTTCCTGCAAATGCTTACACCTGCCACAGAGTAGTCTTAACTCCTCAACTTTTTCAACCCATTCAACCCCATATCAACCTATAAACTCCTCAACGCATAAACCACAGATGTCACTGAAAGAAAAGATATTCAACTACCTCCTGCACCATTGGTCGCCACGCCGTGTGGTTATGCCGCAATGGGAGAAGGTGCAGCATATCGCTATCCTGCACGATAGCAGCGATATTTCCGCCTTGGTGCAACAACTTACGCGGCAAACTTCTGCCGCTACCCAAAAGCAAGTGGATGTTTTCGTTGTGCCGGACAAAAAACAAGTCTGCACTCTGCTCAATCGTCCGAAAAAGGAGATTATCCGTACCCTTACGGCACGGGAATACGACCTGTTTATTGACCTCACACAGCAACCCACGCTTGTGTCGCTCTATATGGCACTCTACATCCGCGCAGCGTTCAAGGTCGGTCGTCATACCCGCGAGAGTATCTACGACTTGACGATTGATACGCCGGCGCAGGACACGCCCGATTATCTCTTTGCCCAAATCATTAAATACCTCCATATCTTCACGACTCCATCGGAAAAGGAGATATGATTCGTTGATACCGTTATGAATCCGTCCTTACGCGGTCTTGGTACCGCACTCATTACTCCTTTCACGGAAGACGGCAGCGTGGACTACGCTGCCTTGACGCATTTGATTGACAAACAATTGGATAGTCGTACCCGCAACGCTCCCCGTGTGGGAGTGGATTATTTGGTGGTGCTTGGCACAACGGCGGAAACCGCCACGCTGACTCCTGCCGAACAGGATAGCGTGCGCGAGCATATCGTCCGCCAAGTGGCAGGTCGCGTGCCCCTCGTCTTGGGGATAGGGGGCAACCATACCGATGCAGTTCTCAGGCGTATCGAAGCACTCCGTGATACACTGCTGTCGGACTTTGCGGCTATTCTGTCCGTCTGCCCTTACTACAACAAACCCTCACAGGAGGGCTTGTTTCAGCATTTCACGGCGATTGCCAAGGCAAGCCCTGTCCCTGTTATCCTCTACAATGTGCCGGGGCGTACGGGGGTGAATCTCTTGCCCGAAACCGTTATGCGTATCTACGAAGCCACCCCCGACCGTATTCTCGGTATCAAGGAAGCAAGCGGTAATGTTGAGCAAATCACCGAACTGATAGAACGCTCGCAAGGGCAATTCCTCGTTATAAGCGGCGATGATGCTATTGCGTGTGAACTGATGAATGCCGGTGCCGATGGGCTTATCAGCGTGGCAAGCAACGCCTTTCCCGAAGACTTTGCCCGTTTGGTGCATGAGCATAGTATGCTGCTCCAGCAACGGTATGCCCACTTGATACACCTTTTGTTTGTCGAAGGCAACCCTTCCGGTATCAAGACGGTTCTCACTGCGCAGGGGTTGATACACAATGTGCTGCGCTTGCCGCTTGTCCCCAATTCCCAAGAGGTACAACGCCTTATCCTTCGTGCCCTGCAAAACCTTGCATAGCCTGCTCTCAGCACAATGCTTGGCATACAAACCACAATACGCCTGTCCCGTCGGACAGGCGTATTGCTTTTTATAACAGGCAAGGATAATGCCCGTATCGGGTCGCCTTACTTTATTTCCGCACCTAATACATTATACTCTATGCCATCCTTGCGAATGTAGATTTGTCCGTTGCGCACAACCTTAACGGCTTTGTCGCCCGTGTTGCTGATAATGTTTTCTACAGCAGACTCAGTAACAATAGTGTAAGTAGCACCGGCATTCATCTGGTATGCGTGCTTCTCTTCTTTGCCGTCAGTTGCTGCTTGATAATAGTGCATCAAGTTGCCCTTTACGGCTACCTTGTCACCTACCTTGAGGTCTGCACCACCCTTTACGCGGTATGCTTGGAACTCATAAGCAGGTGCTTTGAGGTCATCACACATATAGAAAGAGATATTCTTGTAATCTTCGCTGTATGCGTAGGAAATACTATCGATGTAACCCGTAACCACATATACATCCTGGCTAACCTTGCCGTTCTCCAAAGCCTTTGCTGCAGCCAAAGCCTCTGCTACCGTTGCTTGGATTGTATCAATTTTTACGTTGCCTTTCTCCAAAACAACACCATCACCTACCAACTCAAGGGTGGAACCATACCTTTTGAGTTTGCCGGTCAAGCGTACCTTGTCACCAATAGCAGCATAACCGTCATTCATGGTTACATTATAGGCTTGGAGGTCTTTATTGTTGTCTTCGCAAGTAACATTGAACTTCTGCGTATTGTAGGTGTCGTTCTGCTCAAGAACCGATGTAACAACAGCCTCTACGATGAATACATCTTGTGTATTGTCACCGTCAGCCAATGCTTCACATTCCTCAACAGCCTCGCATACTGTGGCTTGGATAGTATCAATCTTCACGACGGCACGCTCCAAGATAGTAATGTCACCATTCTGCATTTCATAGGTATCATTGTAGCGTTTCAAGAAACCTTTGATGACTACTTTGTCGCCTATGTTCAATGCAGTCTCACCTGCAGGCATATTGCACCAATAGCCCTCGAAAGTCTTTTTGCTGCCTTTCTCGTCGTCCATCCAAAATGTCTGTTGGTTCCTGCTGATTTTACCATCAGTGTTAGTCACATAGCCCGTAACGGCTACGGAGTCCGTACCTGTTTGACCGCTTTGCAGCAGTGCGCAGGCAGCGGCTGCCTCAGCGCAGGTCATGTTGGTGATTTCTGCGCTCATGCTCATTGCAGCGACAAGGGCTGCACAAAGAGTTAAAATCTTTTTCATACTGATTTTGTTGTTTGAAATGAATAATTTGTTGTTTTTATTTCCATGTCCCCGCACCCGCAGGTGCGGGGACATATATGTTTGTTGTTTCTATGTTATAGTTTATTCCTCTGTGGTTTCTGCTTCCGGCTCAAAGACAAGAAGGTTCTGTATCTCCCATGTGGGTGCGGATGTCAGTTCGCCCGTGGTGGTATTGTATTGGAATGCAATAACAATACTCTGGTTGTTGTACTGACTAAGGTCAAAGTCGCCTGACGACATGAACGTCCAGTTGGAACCATCGGGTATGGAGTCGGGGAACTGCAGGTGCTCCCATTCGGTGGTAGTGACATCGCCTGTGAAGTTGTTGGTAACCATTACCTTGAGCCACTCCTTGTTGTAAGCTTGGTTTCCGTAGCGCACTGCGTGGTCGAAGTGCATCTTGGGGTTAACGCTCTTCTTGAGGCGGATAGAAGGACTGACAAGCCAATCCTCTACCGCGTGGTTGACGGTCTTGACATAAGCCGATGCCGTCATACCATACGACGCCTGATAACGCCATACGTAACTCAAGCCATCGAGATTGACATGCTGAATAGTGAAGTCGGCTTGCCCGTTGTTGACGAAAGGGGTGGTGTAGTAGGTGGAGATGTCTGCTATCCACTTGTCGGAGCGTACGAAATTCATTTCCTCGGTGGTGTAGCCCGTATTCATAACGAAGTCGGTGCCATCGTAGGTGAATTCGTCAGCAGTCATGCCCTTGCTGCCGCTATATGCGACAAGGAAAATGTCTTTCTCCGCTGCGTACGGGTAGTTGATACGGAGATACTTGCCGATGGTCTCCTGCGGGTCAGCGACTGTGGTGCTGCCCAGTGCGTCATAGACAGCCTTGGGCAAAGCGAAGTATGCCTTGACCTGATCGTTGGTGTAGAGCGTCCATGCGCCTTGGTTCAACTGATAGATAACCGACTTATAGACAGTGTCTTGCGAAAGCGGCTCTTTGGCAGTCATACGCTGACGGACAGCCTTGCCCGCAGGTGTGTGGCTCACATAGACAGCATCCATGAACAGCGGTTCATCACTCTCGTTGCTGTACTTACCACATACCGTGATTTGGTCGCCTTTGTTAATGCCCTTTGCCTTCCACACTTTGTCTCCTTTTTCATCGGACAGCCCATAGACATAGATAGAGTCTGCTCCGTCCACGAGATAGAAACGACCGGAGATAGTCGATTTTACGGTACCGACAATACCCGTCAGTTGGTGCTCTACGGTCTCCTGAGCCTCCAACAATTCCGCCACTGTGCACTCGTAAGGCAGAGGCGGGTAGATGGTGTCGGGGTCGGTGTTGAGGGTCTTGTAGGTGAGTACGATAATCTTCCCCTCGGTAGCCGTGGTGAATTTTTTAAGCAGAAAGTCGGGAATGTTCGGTTCTGCGGTAACGGTCAGATAGTCTGCACCGCGTCCTCCCCAAACGGTCTTGTAGTCATCGTCGGTGAGCGTGTAGCCCGTAGCGGTCATAAAGGGTATGACACGGTTGGTCTTGCCCTTGTAGTAGGGGTAGAATACCTTGCAGATAGCCCCCTTGTCCATATACGGGAATGTATTGAGCATGAATGTTGGCAGGTAGATGTCGGCATCAGCGTTCTCGTTGAACGCCTTGAGTGTGGCAATATCAAGCCATGCCTGATATGCCGTAGAGTCGTCAGCCGTGCAGAGCGACAGGGCGCGTTGCTCATACTCGGAGCCTTTCTTGGTGACTTGTCCCAAATCGTCCTCGGTAAGGGTATAGGTCATATCCGTACGGGCATCAATGGGTTGGTAACCTACATTGCCCAGTTGCTTCTCGTCAAAGAAGTCGGCACACGACACCATGAGCAATGCTATAGCGGGAAGAATATATTTTGTTGTATTCATATTCGTAAACATTTATCCGTTAAACCATTAGAATGACACTTTCAATCGGAGATTCCATTGGCGGCCTTTGTTGTAGAAGAAGTAGATATTGTCTATCGTGTTCTCTGCAACAGCCTGAGATACCGTGCTGGCACTCCAAGCCTTCTCGATATAGTGTTGGTCGAGTATGTTAGTTACATTCGCCGACAAGGTAGCGCGCATGGGACCTATCTCGAATGAGTAACTGGCACGCATATCCAAGGCTCCGCCAACGGGGCAACGGTATGGCTCAACGACATTGACCGTCTTGCCCACCGACAAGTTCGACCCGGAAAATGAATAGTAAGAATAGTTGCGGTCGTAGAGCGTATATTCCGCTCCTACTCGGAACCCCTTAAATGGTTTGAATAGTACACCAAGGCTTGCCGTAGTTTGCGCCTGACCTCCTACATGGATGTCTTCAAGGTTAATCTTTGCCCACGCATGCTCTTTGCCCTCATCAGTACATCCCGGTGTGGTGGTTTCACCTGTGGAGGTAACGGCATTTCCATGTTCATCGTATATATAGCCGATGATATCGTTCCCCTTCCAACGCCAATCGCCCAAAGAGAGCATTGCGTTAATCTCTAACCATTTTACAGGACGCGCTTTCAACTCAAACTCCAATCCCATGTGTTGTGCATTAACCCCCGTCATGTTGATATATCCCGTTGCTTGGTTGTCTAAAGTGGTGGACTTGGACATAGTCTTGTCTAACCAACGCGTATAGTACCCATTGAAAATGAAATTCACATATTCGTTGTGAAAGCCATAGCCAACTTCGACTGAGGCAATCTTTTCATTGGCTGCGTTACGGTTGAAGGCATGGCTCGTGTTTGAGGTCATGAAAGCACCGTTGAACTTTGGTGCACGGCTTATAAAACCTGCATTTACAAAGATATTGTTCTGGGTGTTTATTTTGTAATTGGCACCTCCCTTGATAGTGCCACCTGCAAAGCCGATTGTTTCAGAACGCTGATGCTCTTCGTCATAGTAGAAGCGATCTACACGCCAATAATCAGTATAAGAGAACGAACCGTTGAGGAAAGCAGATAGGTGCTCTTGGTTCCATTCGAGTGTGGCAAAAGCCCCCTCTTGCATGACATAACCTGTATAATCGCGATATACAATCCCGCCTACTGTTTGCTTTTCGTATGTCCAATCCGGATCATTGCGATGGCTGTTGTTGCTTGCCGATACGCTGTTTGCCCGCGTTGCGTCTATAAAATAGGCTCCGCTCAACAAGTCACTGATAACGGCAGTGTGAATACCTTCATAGTAACGAATGTCAATACCCGCTGTTAGATCAAGTCGGTCGTTCAGGAACTTATTGTTATAGGAACTGACTAACCCGTACCAGTTGTGGTAGTTTCGGTTCTCACATATCACCAACTGCGCTCCGTTTTCACTGGCAGCGTTTAGGTTTTCAATGGCACCGTAGTCAAAAGTCCCGTCATCACGGCGGAATGTGGTACAGAGTACGCCATTATATGCACCGCGTGTTAAATCCGAATAAGCATATTGGGAATAAGGACTTGGCTCGCCCGTATTACCGAAGCCACGACCTATTGAGGTGTAGAGAGATGTTGAGAGGCTTGATTTGTGGTCTATCTGCCAAACATAATTCAACGAAATTTGTGGTTTGTGGTATTGGTTGTAGTTGCAACCCTTTTGCTGACCATTATTTGCATAACCGTATGCAGGATTGTAGCGGCGATAATCCATTCCGTTGGTCATATAGCGTTTCACATTATTCCACTCCGATAGGGTGAGTGCGCCACTTGAACCCGATGGGCGTGTCCAGTGCCATTGCGGAGCACCGAAGCCCGTAAGGCTCAACTGATGGTTTTCGTTGATACGCTTTGAGATGTTGGCAAAGTAACTGTATCCCGAAAAACCGGTGCCCTGTATATAGCCATCGCCCCATGTCTTTGACCCCAATACGGTTATTGCCCAACCATTCTTCATCAGCCCTGTGGATACCGAGAAGGCCACTTTGTTGTAGCCGTCGTTGCCGAGTGCATAACTCAGGAAACCGCCTTGCTTGGCATCAATACCTTTGGTTACAATGTTAATGGTACCGCCCACAGAGGGTGCGCTGACCTTGCTGGCGCCCATACCGCGTTGCGTCTGCATGATAGAAGTTACATCGCTCAACCCCTGCCAGTTCGACCAATAGACGGTGCCGCCTTCCATATCGTTCATCGGCACACCGTTAATCATAGTGGCTACATTAGTATTGTCGAAACCGCGCATCCATATCTCACTATCTCCCCAACCGCCGCCTTGACCGTTAGCATGGACACCTGGCGTATTCTTCAGCACTTCGACAAATTCACCACCACCTAATCGTTCTTCTATCTCTATCGCACTCACTTGACTTACTGCCACCGGCGTCTTCTGTTGGCGTGCCATTTGACCCGTGATGGTAACATCCTCAAGCCCGACAACTTCAGGGTCTAAGGTGATAGTGCCGAGGTTGGCGGATTTCGCGGTTATCTCCCCGTTGGCGTACCCTACATAGGAGAATTGCAATTTGGCGCCCTGCGCGACCGACAACTTGAAGTTTCCGTCAAGGTCTGTTACTACGCCGTTGGTGGTACCCTTTTCGAGTACGGAGACCCCAATCAGCGGTTCGCCGTTGGCAGCGTCCAGCACCGTACCGGTTACGGTAACCGATTGAGCATAGATGACGACTGTTGTCATCATGCTGAGTAAGAGAGTGAAGATTTTTTGCATAATTACCCTATTTGGTGGTTACTATTGTTGCTGTCGGGCTTTATATCAGGTGTCTATCCCTTGCTCATCCCTTGCTCATCCCTTGCTGTTTTGCACGATTGGGAAAGGAGGGTGGGGCGGTTAACGATTTTACTTCTTGCGGGTCTTTTGGGTCTTTGCGGGGGCGGGCTGAGGTTGCACCTTTTGTGTCAGCACTTGCGTGGTGTGTGCCTCTATCAAAGCCTGCGCCACATACTTCTCGACGATGTCCGCATACGCACGGAAGCCGAGGTCGGTGAGGTGAATGCCATCCACGGTACCCTCCATGTCCTCGCCGACGAGTCCGTCGGTCGGCACATAGTACAGCCCCTGCGGATTTTCGGCTTTCAGTCGCTCGTAGTTACGACGGAATGCGGCGTTCTTCTTGGGAAGATACTCCCCGAAAAAGCGGTTGTAGCGTGCATACGGGTAAGTGATACCTTCCACCATAATAACCGGAACCTCCGGCCGTAGGCGGCGCAAGATAGATACAAAATCGTAGGTTAGCGTGTCGCACATCATTTCGGTACAGTTCGGCACGGGGTCCACCACAAAGCAGACGGCGTCCTCTATGGTTGCCATCGCGCGGGCAATGTAGAAGTCCATCTTGCCCTCGCCCGATGTGGCGAGGTTCACGCACTCCACGCCCAAATCGCGCTGAATCATCGATGTGGCGACCATACCTGTACGGCTGGCACAACCTCCCTGCAGGATACTCGTACCGTAGAAGACCACCTTGCCCTTGCAGGGATTGTCTGCGATAGGGTAGGTGAGGACTGCCGTGGAATCAACGCCTATCTGTACCCAGTTCACGCCATCATAGAGCGGCAAGTATAATATGTACTCGTGCATTGCACCGTCCAAGTTCTCTACATACAACTTGGATTGGACGGAATCGGCTTTGCCGTCCTTCTCTTGCGGACGGGCGGTGTTGATATATTCCCAACGGTTCGTTTGCGCGTTGAGGCAGTAAAGGTCGGTTCCCTTAATGCCCGTCATCGCCATGTGTTGCATGTGGAAATTGTTGATGAGGTTGTATTGTGCGGCGATGCGTTTGCTGTCCGTAGCGAAACGCACGGCAATGCCCGAAGAGTGCCGGTAAAGCCACCATTGATTCTGACGGCAACTGTCCTGCATATACGCGGGCATACGACTGTAAGGCGTAGAAGTAGTTTCCCAGCCGCGATTGATGATGCGAAAATGCGTTGCGTCTTCGTAACGGAAGCCCGGTAGTTCGGCGGCTTGCGTTGTTAGGGCACAAAAGAGCAGTCCTGACATTATGCAATGCTTTATGCTTTTCATTTGTACAAGTGTTGGTTAATTGACCAATAAGTTTGCAAACCGACAGAGACGCCCGTTCCGTGAGACGAAATAAGGTGCCTCTCCTTTCGGAGGTGCACCTTATTTATTTGGGGTCGCGTCATCATTATAACGATTTCTTGGCTTTCTCTATGATCGCCTTGAAGGCTTGAGGATGATTCATCGCGATGTCGGCGAGGACCTTGCGGTTAATCTCAATACCCGACTTCTTCAAAGCCCCCATCAGTTGGCTGTAACTGTAACCCTCCAATCGGGCGGCGGCGTTGATACGCTGTATCCACAAAGCGCGGAAAGAGCGTTTCTTGTTCTTACGATCGCGGTAAGCATAGAGGAGACCTTTCTCCCAAGTGTTCTTGGCAACTGTCCATACATTGGCACGGCCACCAAAATTGCCTTTTGTAAGGCTCATGATCTTCTTTCGACGGTTGCGCGAAGCAACATGATTTACTGATCTTGGCATAGTTCGTTACTACTTTTTTGGTGGTTAATGACTTAGCGGAGCCGCAACATCTCGCGCAAGGAGCGCAGGTTGGTCTGGTCCACCATTGCAACATGAGTCAAGTTGCGTTTCTGTTTCTTGGTTTTCTTGGTCAAAATGTGACTCTTGTAAGCGTGCTTACGCTTAATTTTGCCCGTTCCGGTAAGAGCGAACCTCTTTTTGGCACCGGAATTAGTCTTTACCTTTGGCATTTTTTTGATGTTTTAATTGTTATTATTTTAGGTCTCAGGCAGCCAGTGGTAGCCTACGACCGTTATCTCTTGGGTGCAATGTTCACAATCATTCGTTTGCCCTCCAACTTGGGCATCGCCTCCACTTTTCCGTACTCTTCGAGGTCGTTGGCAAAGCGCGCCAACAGCAACTCCCCTTGCTCCTTGAACAGGATACTGCGCCCACGGAAAAAGACATACGCTTTCACTTTGTTACCATCCTTGAGGAACTCCTGCGCATGCTTGAGTTTGAAATTATAGTCATGCTCGTCGGTTTGCGGTCCGAAGCGTATCTCCTTGATGACTACTTTCGCCGAGTTGGCCTTCTGCTCCTTCTCCTTGCGCTTCTTCTGGTAAAGAAACTTCTGGTAGTCTAACACACGACAAACAGGAGGATCGGCATTCGGCGAAATCTCCACGAGGTCTAAGTTCTGCTCGTCAGCAATGTGCATCGCCCGTTCATACGAGTAGATACCTTGCTCTACATTGTCGCCAACCAGGCGAACTTCCCGCACTCCCCGTATCTTGTCGTTGATACGATTGGGCATTTCTTTTACTTGGCGGCCACGGCGTTGCGGACCATTCTGTGGATTTGCTATAGTTGTATCCTCCGTTTAATTTCGCCCGCAAAGGTACTGCTTTTTCTTTGACCCGCAAAATAATTCGCAAAATCTTTGCAAAATTTTTTGCTGTATCCGCGGGAGACCTGCGGCAGTCCTTCGAAAGTAATTCGGGAATCACATAAGAATCACATAAGAATCTCATAAGAATAACATAAGAATTACATAAGGGTAAGTCAAAGGGGGTTCGAGGGTTGGTTGGAGGTGGGACGGGGATGGGTGCGAGGTGGGTGCGAGGCAGGGCGGAGGGGGATTGAAGGGGAGTGCGGGGAGGTTGCGGAGCGTTTGCAGGGAGGTTGGGAGGGGGATAGGCGAAGGTTGCCACGGGGTAACACCCGAGTAAGAGCGGGGTAGGACCCTCCTTGCACCGCTTATCTAATTTTTAAGAGAGATAGAAGGAATAGAAGAATTAGGAGGACTAGAAGATCGAGAGGGACGCGGGGGGATGGATGCTCTGAAACCCTCTCCTTTGGAGGCGCTTACGCTGTTGGGGAGTCGGAGGGAGTCGGACTCTCTGACGATGCGAGGTGCGTTGTCCCCCGTTGTCCCTCCCCCAAGGGTCGTACCTATAAAAGAATGGGCAATTTCGTGGGGAAATTTGGTGATGTCGCCGCTTTTTTGTAATTTTGCCGCGTGTAATACAAACTCATTCAATACGAATCATATACTAATCTATTCGTTAAATACTAACCCCATACTGCTATGCAAAACTCTTCTTTTTATCGGCAACAAGCGCGCGAATCCCTGCAAAACCGCTGGGGTGAAGCCGCCATCGCAACCTTAGTCGTAGTACTCATATCGTCCGTGCTGTGCGGACTGCCCGGCATATACGCGGGAAATGTAGGCACCGATTGGAGGTGGCTCGATTCCTCCATGAGCGGACTGACCACCTTCCTCACTATCCTCGTGGGAGTCCCCTTGGGATTCGCCTACGAAACCGCCCTGCTACAAACCGCACGCGGGGACGAAAGAAACACGCTGGACAATGTATGGCGCACTTTCCGCAAACGGTACGCCCAATTAGTGCCGGTAGGGTTGTTGGAAGTGGTGGTAATTGCGCTGCTGTCTATCGTCACGCTCGGTATCGCCGGTGTGATATTCTCCTACGCCTACCGCATGGTGCCCTACCTGCTGCATGACTATCCGACCCTCGGCACCCGCGAGACCCTGCGCAAAAGCCGCGAATTGATGCGGGGACACAAGTTCGACCTCTTCGTGTTAGACCTTACTTTTATCGGCTGGTGGATACTGTGCCTGCTGACGGCCGGCATACTCGCCCTGTGGATATCCCCCTACCGTAGCACCGCCGTTGCCCATTTCTACGAAGACCTGAAAACCCTCGAAATCGAAGAGATAGACGATGTAACGGGCGAATCCGTTGCAACAAAGCAGGCTGAATAAAACAGACCCTTTTGGGATGACCCTTTTAGACGGAAAAGAAATAGCACGGCAGATACGCGCTGAACTGCGGCAGGAAATAGACCTCCTGCGTGCAAACGGGCAGCGGGTACCCCGCCTGTGCATTGTGAATGTGGGAAACAACCCCGCCAGCGAAACCTATATCGCCAACAAGGTAAAGGCTTGCAACGAGGTGGGTATCAGCACGGTATGCATCTCTTTCAAGGAAGAAATACCGCAGGAGGCACTGCTTGAAGAAGTCCGACGCCTCAACAAAAACCCTGAGGTGGACGGCATTATTGTGCAACTGCCGCTGCCCGCGCATATCCAAGAACAAGTGATAACCGCCGCTATCGACTACCGCAAGGATGTGGACGGACTGACCTGCGAGAACATCGGGCGCACGATGCTCGGACTGCCCGGCATCGTCAGCGCAACGCCGCGCGGCATACGCGAACTGCTGCGACGATACCATATCCCGACCGAGGGAAAACATGTGGTCATTGTGGGGCGTTCCAACATCGTGGGAAAGCCCATGGCAAACCTCCTTGTACAAAAGAGCGAAGACGGAAATGCCACCGTCACCCTCTGCCATTCGCATACGCACGACCTGCCGGCAATTTGCCGTACCGCCGATATTATCATTATGGCGACCGGACAGCCTAAACTGCTGACCGCCGATATGGTGCGCGAGGGCGTAACCGTGGTGGATGTGGGCATTACGCGTGTGAAGGATACGACCTGCCCGAAGGGGTACCGCCTGTACGGCGATGTGGATTTCGAGGGCGTCAGCCGCAAGGCGGCGTATATCTCGCCCGTGCCCGGTGGCGTAGGACCGATGACCATCGTATCGCTGCTGCAGAACACCCTGCAAGCCTACCGGCAACAACAAGCGGAGAACTGCCTATGAAAGCCATGTTGTTCGCCGCCGGTTTAGGAACGCGGCTCAAACCCCTCACGGATACCCGCCCGAAAGCGTTGGTGGCTATCGGCGGGAAGACCCTGCTGCAATGGCAGATAGAACACCTGAAAGCGGCAGGGATACAGGATATCGTGGTCAATGTGCACCATTTCCCTGACCAAATCATCGGCTACCTTGCGGCGCACGGGAACTTCGGCTGCCGTATCCGTATCAGCGATGAGCGCGACCGCCTGTTGGACACGGGCGGCGGGCTGCGCAAAGCCCAAGACCTCCTGCTGCAGGGCAACAGCGAGGAACCGATATTGGCGTGCAATGTGGATATCCTTTCCAACATCGACATCGCCGCGCTCTGCCGCGCTTACCGCCCCGACGACTTGGGGTTGCTTGTGGTCAGTCCCCGCACGACGCAACGATACCTGCTGTGGGACGACGAAATGCGCCTGCGCGGCTGGATAAACCGTGCGACAGGGGAGCGACGACCGGATACCCTGACCGCTGAGGCGGTGCAGGGGTTGCTGCCGTTAGCATTCTCGGGGATGCAGGTGCTGCACCCGCGCGTGTTCGATGCGATGCACCGCGTGCTGCAGGAGAAAGGGGAGGTGTTCTCGCTCATTGACCTATATCTGAGTGTGGCGGACGAGGAACGGCTGCGCGGGTATGTGCCGTCGGACTATAGAATGATGGATGTGGGGAAAATAAACCAACTGACGGAGGCGGAAGCCTTTGTACAAACCTTGTAACGGTATGTATTTAGTCATTTTTGCCGGTATATTGCCGGCGTTCCTATTGGTGGTGTATATCTATCTGCGCGACCGATACCAGCGTGAGCCGATCGGGCAGATACTGAAAGGCGTGGCGTATGGCGTGCTGTCGGCAGGCATCGCCTACTGCATAGAGTCGTCCCTGCAAGGGCTCGGCTGGCTGTACGAAACGCCGTTCACCTTCGGTCAGGCGGCATGGAACGCCTTTGTGGGCGCGGCGATGCCCGAAGAAAGTGCCAAACTGCTGATGCTCTGGCTCCTGCTGCGGCACAACCGCTACTTTGACGAGCGCTTCGACGGCATCGTCTATGCGGCGTGTGTGGGCATGGGCTTCGCCGGCACGGAGAATATCCTCTACCTGCTCGGCAATATCAACGACTGGCAGTCGGTGGCTGTGGGACGGGCGATGTTTGCCGTGCCCGGGCACTTTATGTTTGCCGTGGCGATGGGCTACATGTACTCGTCCGTGTATTTCGGCGACATGTCGTGGCGGAAGCGGGGGCGCGTCTTCTGGGTGCCCGTGCTGTTTCACGGTATTTACGACTCGATCCTCTTCATGGTCAATATGCAGACGGTGCTCAGCACCATTCTGCTGCTGATATTCTATGTGTTCTGCTTTCTGCTGTTCCGCTACGGTAGGAAACGCATACAGGAACACCTGATACGCGACCGCAAAGATCCGAACCAAATAGCATTCTATAGATGACGAAATACGAGGACCTAATGAAAGCTCTCCGCAAAGGAGAATATGCGCCGGTGTATATACTGTGCGGCGAGGAACCGTACTATATCAACCGCGTGGCGGAGTATGTGGAGAACCATGTGTTAGACGGTATGGCACGCGAGTTCGACCAGTTGGTGCTGTACGGCAAGGATTTGGAGGACAGCGGCATAGACACCGCTGTCAGTGCCGCACGCGGGTTTCCGATGATGGGCGGGCATAAGGTGATTATCGTCAAAGAGGCGCAAATGATTCACAAATGGGAGGCACTCGGGAAGTATGTCAAAAACCCGCAACCTTCCACGCTGTTGGTGATATGCTATAAGTACGGCACACCGGACCTGCGTCTGGCTGCTTTCCGGAACTTCGAGGAAAACGGTGGCGTGTGGATGGAGTCCAAGCGCCTGAAAGACTACCAGATAGAGCCTTGGATACGCAACTATGTGGCGCAACGCGATGCCGAACTGCGCGAAAAAGGCGACAGCGTGCAAATCGATGAGCGGGTGGCGAAACTATTAGCCGACAGTATCGGTGCGGAGTTGGAGCAGATTGCCGGCGCGTTGCAGAAACTCATAGACGGGCGTCCGGAGGGTGTCACGAAGATAGACGCCGACCTCGTGGAGCGCAATATCGGCATCTCGAAAGACTTCAATGTCTTTGAGTTGCAGGACGCGTTGGTGAGAGGGGACGTGCTGAAAGCCAACCGCATTGCGCAGTATTTCGCCAAATCGAAAGACCACCCGCTCGTGAAGGAGATAGGCATTCTGTTCAATTTCTTTGCCAATCTGATGGTGTACCACTATTTGGAGGACAAGAGCGACCGAGCGGTGGCGGCGGCACTGAATATCTCGCCCTATTTCGCCAAGGATTATGCGGCTGCCGCGCGGCGTTACTCCGCCGGCAAGACCTTTGCCATTATCGGCTATTTCCGCGACATCGATGCGAAATCGAAGGGACTCAATAATGCCTCTGCCAAAGATGACGACCTCTGGAAGGAACTCATCTACAAGATTTTGCACTGATACTTTTTCGCGGGGTGTTGGGGGCGTTGTGTGTGGGCGTTGGGAGTTTTGCGGATATAAGAGTTGGCGGTTGTAATTGCCAACTCTTACAATTTGTAGCCATTACAACCGCCGAATCTGCATTTTCGTTGTGCGTATCCGAATGCTCGGACGCTTATCGTGGGAATGTGGACGGCTCCGCGAAGGGATAGTCCCGCCTGTCCCGCAGAACGCCATCTGTGGGTAGATAGGGGTCTGCTTCCGGTTGGTCAGGAACCCATCCTCTTCGATTGCGGGGTGCATTGGAGGGTTGCGCGGCGGGGAGCGTTTCGGAGATTGTCCAGTAGTTTACCGACTTCGTATCCGAAAGAGTTACCCCTACCAATGACCCGTCTTGGTAGTTGTAATCGTAAGATACGCTATGCTTTATCTGCCAATTGATTTTGTCTGTGCCGGAGATATAATTGTACTCGTAATTTTCGCCATAAGTTTCTCTCAAAGCCCCGTTGATCCAATAATAACTATGGTGCGATTCTTTATTTTGGTGCGCATCGTAGGTACATTCCCATTTAGATTGAGGTTTCAACTGGTTATCTTCCCTATCCACAAAATACCGTATATAACATACTATCTTGTTGCCGCTCCAAGTATTTTCTTCTTTATATGTTATCACCCACTGCTCGTCTTCCCAATTGTACCGTATATAAGTGGCAAACTTATCGCCGTTGTAAGTGTATTCGTATTTCCATGACGGTACCCATTGCCCGTCCTGCATATCATAATATATTTCGGTGGCTACCTTATCGCCGTTGTAAGTGTATTCGTATTTACTTGACGGTACCCACTGACCGTCCTGCAACCTATAATACATTTCGGTGGCTACCTTATCGCCGTTGTAAGTGTATTCGTATTTACTTGATAGTACCCACTGACCGTCCTGCATACTATAATACATTTCGGTGGCTACCTTATCGCCATCGTAGGTGTATTCGCTTTTCTCACCCTCATAGATAGGTGTATAACCATCAATACCATAGCTTCTTAAATAAATCCGGTATTTTGTCGCTATTTTGTCTCCTGTATAAGTGTAGTGCCACCCATACCATAATTCCCATTGGTTGTTCTGCCACCTATATGCGTTGGATGCTATCGTCCGAGAACCGATACCCGTGTATTCGTATTTCCTTGACGGTACCCACTGCTCGTCTTGTCTATTATAAGAGATGGTTGTCTCCTTATGTACAGCCTTTTCATCGCCACTATAGGTAGATTCAGATTTCTCTGAAGGCGTCCACTGCTCATCTTGCCACACATAGGAAATGAACCCGATTTTCTTATCGCCCATGTAAGTGTATAGGATTTTGCTAGTCGGAGTCCATTGATTATCTGCAAAAGTGTAATCATAAACACTATCCAACCGGTAGTTTTTGGTATCGGTTGTATCTTTTGTTACCTCCTCGGGATGACAGCCGATAAGCGCACCAACGAGAACTCCGCATAGAAGCGGAATAATAGAAAAATGTTTCATATCATTGTAGTTTTAGAGTTAATTTCATTCCCAAAAGTATATTACCGTGGGCTGTAATACCCACGATAATATACGAATTAGTGCGACTTACTTCTGCTTATTCCATATAGCACATGCGCTCGGGGTTCCGATAATTGTTTCTGTGATTCGGGTATCGACTTTTTTGATGTTCAGCGCACTTTCATTACGAAGAAGGAAGGAACCTATTTGCTGGTCAATAATGGTGAAATCCCCCTTATATTTCCGCAGTAAAGCAAGGAAAGTAGAAGGAAACTGCAACGCACCGGCATGAATAAAGTCATGCGAGTCAAACTCATGAGGCAAACCTTGAATAACGGTTTGGCTTTCATTAATGGTAAACATAAAATGATTAGATTTAATATACACGCCTACTCGCTTAAGGATTTTCGGCTTCCTCCTTATAAGGGGTTCTGTCAGTCGTTGGGTAGGGTAGTGAACACAAACAAAGCGTGAACTTTCGCTTGTATCATTTGATTTTCTGAGGTCTTCGACTACCTTTGTGATTCAAATAAATACACGGAAAACCCACGCTATCAGCGCGAGCGTGTATAAACCGTGCTTGAATCACATTGATTTTTCCAAAAGTGTCGAAGTTTCAGAAAATCAAGTCTGGCTTACTACGCTTTTCTTACGATGTCTTGCACCCTCTACGGGTGCGGGTTATATCATAGGCATTTTGTTATAATTCGGCGCAAAAGTACAATAAATGTTTGATATGCACAAATAAAAATAACAAGGCTGCCCGACAACATTGCTTTGTCAGGCAGCCTCTTTTATAATTCCCGTGCGGATTATCCGAGCATACTCAACAGGATACCGGCAGCCACGGCAGAGCCGATCACACCGGCAACATTCGGTCCCATGGCGTGCATGAGCAGGTAGTTACTCGGGTCGTCTTTCTGCCCCTCAATCTGGCTCACACGCGCTGCCATCGGCACAGCCGACACACCGGCAGAACCGATAAGCGGGTTGATTTTGTCCTTCGAGAAGAGGTTCATCAGTTTGGCGAGTAGTACACCGCCTGCCGTACTCAGACTGAACGCCACGATACCCATACACAGAATGGCAATGGTCTTGGCGTTGAGGAAGGTTGCACCCGTAGCCGTTGCGCCGACCGACAGACCGAGGAAGATAACCACGATGTTCATCAACTCGTTCTGCGCCGTCTTGCTCAAACGGTCAACCACGCCGCACTCCTTCATCAGGTTGCCGAGCATCAAGCAGCCAATCAGCGGAGCCGCATCGGGCAGCACCAGTGCCACGATAGCCGTGATGATAATCGGGAACACAATCTTCTCGGTCTTGCTCACCGAGCGGAGTTGTTTCATCTTTATCTGACGCTCTTTCTTGGTGGTCAGGGTCTGCATGATAGGCGGCTGAATCACCGGCACCAATGCCATATACGAGTAAGCGGCAATGGCGATAGGACCGAGCAGGTGGGGTGCCAATTTCGAGGTCAGGTAGATGGAGGTAGGACCGTCGGCACCGCCGATGATACCGATTGAACCGGCCTCGGCAGGCGTAAACCCGATGGCATTGGCGCACAGGAAAGTGATAAAGATACCTATCTGCGCAGCCGCACCCAACATCAGCGACTTGGGGTTGGCAATCAGCGGTCCGAAGTCCGTCATTGCCCCGACGCCGATGAATATCAAGCACGGATACAAGCCTGCTTTCACGCCGATATACAGCACATCCAACAGCCCCGCCTCTTTCAGCACTGCTCCGTAACTATGATACGAGGGATTCGCCATCGAGAGCATACCCTCCGTGCTATGTGCGGCATCCACCAGAACGCCGTCGCGGAAAGCCTCTAAAATACTCGATATATGGCTTACATCCACACTCGGGTCGTAATACAACTCTTGGGCTAAAAACAAGTCCCACAACTCTTGGTTGAACATGTGCGCATTGGGCAGGTTGGTAAGCAACATACCAAAGGCAATGGGCAACAACAGCAGGGGTTCATACTGCTTCTTAATCGCCAGAAACAAGAGGAAGAACGACACAAGGAGCATAACGCCTTGGCGCCAGTCCATGTTCATAAATCCCATTGTCTGGAAGAAGGCTACTAAATCATCATACCACATAATACGGACAATTTATCAGCCAAGTACAACGAGCAGGTCGTCCTGCATCACATTCTGCCCGGCGGTAACGGCAATTTTGGTTACGGTGCCGTCGCAGTCGGCGAGTACGGCATTCTCCATCTTCATCGATTCGAGGGTGAGCAGGGTGTCGCCTTTCTTTACGGCTTGCCCTTCGCTGACCATCACTTTGATGATGGAGCCGGGTAGGGGAGAGTTGATTTTCTTGCCGCCGGCAGGGGCTTCCGCTTTCGGTGCAGCGGCCTTGGGAGCCTCGGTTACGGGAGCGGGTGCGGGCTTGGGTGCTGCTGCGGGAGCCGCAGGAGCGGCGGCTACGGCAACCGTCTCAATCTCAACGAGTTTGTCGTCCTGCATCACATTCTGACCGGGCTGTACGAGTACGCTTTTTATCGTACCGCTGTATTCGCTGGGCACATTGTTCTCCATCTTCATCGACTCCATAGTCAGCAGCAGGTCGCCTTTCTTCACGGTCTGTCCGGCGGTAACCGCCACCTTCACGATGCTGCCCGGCAGCGGACTCTTGACAGCGACCATACCGCCTGCCTGTGCGGCGGGAGCGGCAGCGGCCGTCTTGGCAGCCGCCGGTTTGACGGAGGTTACGGTCTTGTTTTGGTCGATGGCTACATGGAAGACGGTGCCGTTTACGGTAACCTCGGCCATACCGCCGTCTAACTCTTTGACGGTCGTGTCGAATCTACGCCCGTCGATTGTAAATTGAAATGATTTTGCGTTCATCTGTGTAAGTTATTCATGCCGTACATCTTATTGTTCCATTGGGTACGGTGGGGTTGTACAATCGTTTTGGTGCTTTCTTCGTCGTGCACGCCGTGGTAATACAGGTGCAGTGCCAGCGCGATAGCCGCCGTGCTGTCGGCAGTCAGGGTGATACGCTCGGTATCCTCTTTCTGCGTATGGGCGACACTCTCGGCGTGTACCTCTGCGCCTTTGCTTTGGGGTTTCACGCGCGGTTGCATAATCCAGCCCATCAACTTCATGATATACACGAAGACAAAGAGCAGCACTAATACGAGCAGGAACCCGATACCTGTAACCATCCATATAAACGGCGTTATACCGGTAACGACCGTCGAAACTTCTAACAGTATCATAATTACAAGGGTATATTAGAGTGTTTCTTCAGCGGGTTGGTCAGGCGCTTGGTCTGCAGGTTCTCGAAGGCATGGATGATGCGCTTGCGCGTGTTGCGCGGCTCAATGATATCGTCGATATACCCGCGGTTGGCTGCCTGATAGGGGCTGGCGAAGAGGTCGCGGTACTCTGCCTCTTTCTCGGCAATGAACTGCTTTTTCTCTTCAGGGTCTTCGATCGCCTTGATGGCCTTGGCTTGGAGTACGCCTACCGCGCCACTCGCCCCCATAACGGCAATCTCCGCATTAGGCCATGCATAGCATGTATCGCCGCGCAACTGCTTGCAACTCATCACGATATGGCTGCCGCCGTAGGACTTGCGGATGGTTACCGTAACCTTAGGCACCGTAGCCTCGCCGAATGCGAACATCAGTTTGGCTCCGTGGTCGATGATACCCGCATACTCTTGCCCTGTACCGCACAAGAATCCCGGCACATCGACAAGCGTCAGAATCTGAATATTAAAGGCATCGCAGAAGCGTACGAAGCGGGCTGCCTTGCGGCTGGCGTCGCAGTCAAGCACCCCGGCAAGCCAACTCGGCTGGTTGGCAATGATACCCGTAGAGCGTCCGTTGAAACGCGCAAAACCACAGATGATATTCTTGGCATAGTCCTTCTGCACCTCCATAAAGTCGCCGTTATCCACAATCAGGTTGATGATATCCTTCATATCGTAGGGCTTGTTGGGGTCATCGGGTACAATGTCGTTGAGTGCCTCCTCCACACGCAGCGGGTCGTCGGTGCATTGTACGAGCGGTGCCTCTTCCATGTTGTTCTGCGGAATGAAACCAACCAAGCGGCGTACCTCTTGCAGTGCCTCCTCTTCGGTAGCGGCTACGAAATGGGTAACGCCCGATTTGGTAGCGTGTACTTTCGCACCACCAAGGTCTTCGACGCTGACATCCTCGCCCGTAACGGATTTTACTACCTTCGGACCCGTGATGAACATATACGAGTTCTGCTCGGTCATCATAATAAAGTCGGTCAGCGCAGGGCTATAAACCGCACCGCCGGCGCAAGGACCAAAGATAACGCTAATTTGGGGTACCACGCCGCTGGCAAGGATATTACGCTCGAATATCTCGGCATAGCCTGCCAATGCGCATGCACCCTCTTGGATACGCGCACCACCCGAGTCGTTCAGACCGATGATAGGTGCACCGAGTTTCATGGCTTGGTCCATGACATTGCAAATCTTCTGTGCCATGGTCTCGCTCAGCGAGCCGCCGATAACGGTAGCGTCTTGTGCAAAGACAAACACGAGGCGTCCGTCAATCGTACCCGAGCCAACAGCCACACCATCGCCGAGGAAGACTTTCTTTTCCATGCCGAAGTCGTGGCAACGGTGGGTAAGGAACATGTTCACCTCCTCAAACGAGCCTTCGTCGAGGAGCATATTGATACGCTCACGGGCGGTATAACTGCCCTTGGCGTGATGTTTTTCTACTGCTGCTTCGCCGCCGCCGGCTTGTGCTTTGGCGCGGTTGTCAATCAGTTTTTGCAAATTATCCGTATTCATAATCTTTTCTATTATTTTCTAGATCCTCTAGATCTTCCAGATCCTCTAGATCTTCTATTTACTTCGGTTGCTGGCACAATTCCGTCAGTACCCCCTTGGTGCTCTTCGGGTGCAGGAACGCAATCATCAGGTTCTCTGCGCCTTTGCGCGGTGCTTTGTCGATGAGTTGCAAGCCGGCAGCCTCTGCTTCACGGAGTGCCTCCTCAACATTTTCTACATTGAAGGCTACATGGTGTACACCGCCGCGACCGCCGTTCTTCTCGATGAACTTGGCGATGGTCGATTCGGGGCAGGTAGGCTCCAGCAATTCGATTTTGGTTTGTCCGACTTTGAAGAACGCCGTGCGTACTTTCTGGTCAGCCACTTCTTCAATGGCATAGCATTTACTGCCGGTTAAGAACTCGAAGAAGGGCATAGCCTCCTCCAAACTGGTAACAGCGATCCCAAGATGCTCAATATGAGTTGGTTTCATTGTTGTGTAATTAAAAAAGAATTAAACGATATTATGGTTTTTTATATCTTCCTTTCCGTACGGGCAACGCAAAGCCCTGCCCGAAAGCAAAATTTGGTGCAAAAGTATTATTTTTCCTGTGATTTTACAAACCAAACTACAATTTGCAACATAGACTTGTCAAAACGCCCGTTCTCTTGTTGCGCGGGGTGTTACGGAGGAGGTATGGGCTATGGTTTCCAAGTAGATACGCACGGCGTTGCCCACCATTTCCACGCACGGGCGTTTTTGGTAGTAGGCGTTGGTGCGCGGGGCGGGGGTGGGGGAGTTGTCGGTCTTCACTTGGGCGAGTCCGAGCAGTTCGGCGCATACGAGGCTGCCGTGTTTTTGGCGGAAGGACTCGGCGAGTTGTTGCACGAGGGCGTAGTTCTGTTGTTTACCGACGGTGTCGCCGGCAGTGTCGCTGCCGTTGTGCAAGCCGGCGAGCAGGAACATCCCGCACGCTGCGCCGCAGGTCTGACGCATGCGCCCGATGCCTCCGCCGAACGAGGCAGACAGACGCAGGGCGAGGTTTGTGTCGGTGATGCCGTACAGGTCGGCGCACGCTGCAAACACCGACTGGCTGCAGTTGTATCCCTGTCGGAACAGTTGTTTTGCCCGTTCCACGCGTTCCGCTATTTCCCGTTCTTCCACAATTATCATCCTATCCCTATTTTCCCTTTCTTCCATATCCAAATTCATTAAAACATTCATTTCCTAAAACGCCACAAAGGTACAAAAACTTCCCCAATCCTCCAATTTCTCACCCCTCTCATCCCTCTAATCTTTCCAGTCCCTCTAATCCTTCCAGTCCCTCTAATCCTTCTAGTCCCTCTAATCCTTCCAGTCCCTCTAATCCTTCCAGTCCCTCTAATCCTTCCAGTCCCTCTAATCCTTCTAGTTCCTCTAGATCCTCTAGATCTTCTAGATCTTCTAGTTCCTCTACATCTTCTACTCCCTCTAGTTCCTCATAGTTTTTCTACTTCCCCATTACAAATTAAACATTAAAAATAAGATAGGAGGGTCTTACCCTCCTGCACCCCCGCTGCTACTCGGGTGTTACCCCGTGGCAACCTTCGCCTATACCCCTCCCAACCTCCCCGCAAACGCTCCGCAACCTCCCCGCAAACGCTCCGCAACCTCCCCGCACTCCCCTCCGCACCCCCTTCAATCCCCCTCCAACTCCCCTTCAAACCTCCTCCAATCCCCCTCCAACCC
>CAVGOI010000027.1:0-26119 GCA_963630875.1 Mycobacteriaceae bacterium
CCTGATGAACATAACCCCATATAATATATAAGGTATGTCCTCTTGTACTACATCTATTGCTTCAATGTTTCAAAGACCACTTTCGTGCGGTTCATGCTTCCATACTTTTCAGCGCGAAACCGACTGCAAAATTACTGCCTTTATTCGGACTGACCAAATTTTCAGTAACTTTTTTCGCATTTTCTTTGTAAGAGGCTGATAATCAAGTGTCGTCAGCATTACGGTTTATCGCTTTGTTTGCGGCGTTCGCTTACGCCTTGCGCGAAAACGGGTGCAAAGGTACTGCTTTCCGCGGAACCCGCCAAATGTTGCGTGCTTTTTTTTCGCTTTTTCTTTGTAAGCGACTGATTATCAAACGCACGCAAATCGTAAATTCGCAATTCGTAAATTGTAAATTCGTAAATCGTAAATCTAAAAATGCACCTACCAAGGTGCAAGGAGGGTGCTATGCGGGTGCTACGGGGGTGCTATGCGGGTGCTACCCTGTGGCAACCCAAACCGCAGAAATTTCGAACGACCTTCGAATCACCTTCGAATCACCTCCGAAGGAGCTTCGAACAACCTTCGAAGAAAATGCGTCTGAAATCCGCCGGATTTTCCCGATTCCACCCTTTTGGTGCTGCAAAATTACAAAACCCCGACGAATTATGCAAACAGATTGCACAAAAAATCGTACATTCCGCAAAAACTTCCGCCTACCACCGCCGCAAACGCCCCATACACGCGCGGAAAAACCGCCGGAAAATAAATTTCGTTATTCTTTGCATATACACAAAAAAAGAATTACCTTTGCCGCGAATTGCAAAACGCACCGCTAAAATGGATGTAAAATACAACGCGATAAGAAAAGAAGAGAGATTTGTTCTATGACACGACATGAACAATTAATACAAGCACTACAACACCACTTCGGGTTCAATTCGTTTAAAGGGAATCAAGAGGAGATTATCAACAACCTCTTGGACGGGAACGACACCTTTGTCCTTATGCCTACGGGAGGCGGCAAGAGTCTGTGCTATCAGTTGCCCGCCCTTCTCATGGATGGCGTGGCTATCATCATCAGCCCGCTCATAGCCCTGATGAAAAACCAGGTCGATGCTATGCGCACCTACTCGGAAGAGGACGGCGTGGCGCATTTCATCAACTCTTCACTCTCACGACCGGAGATACACGCCGTGAAAGAAGACATTGCCTCCGGTAAGACCAAACTGCTCTATGTAGCCCCCGAGTCGCTGACCAAAGACGAGAATGTGGACTTCCTGCGGGGAATGAATATATCGTTTTACGCGGTGGACGAAGCGCACTGTATCTCGGAATGGGGACACGATTTCCGTCCCGAATACCGGAGAATCCACCCCATTGTGGAGCGCATCGGGCACGCACCCATCATTGCCCTGACTGCCACAGCAACGCCGAAAGTGCAGCACGATATCCAAAAGAATCTGGATATGTTAGACGCCAAGGTCTTCAAATCGTCCTTCAACCGACCTAATTTATATTACGAGGTACGCCCAAAGACCGATTCCATCGACCGCGAACTGATCAAGTTCATCCGCAGCATGGAGGGCAAGTCGGGCATAGTTTACTGCTTGAGCCGCAAGACAGTAGAGGAGTTGGCAGCCACACTGAAAGTAAACGATATCACCGCCCTGCCCTATCACGCCGGTATGGATGCGGCAACGCGCAGTGCCAACCAAGACGCATTTCTTATGGAACGCGCCCAAGTCATCGTCGCCACAATCGCCTTCGGCATGGGTATCGACAAGCCCGATGTGCGCTTTGTCGTGCATTACGACATCCCGAAATCCTTAGAGGGCTATTATCAGGAGACAGGACGCGCAGGGCGCGACGGCGGTGAGGGACTCTGCGTATGTTTCTACTCGCCCAAAGACATCGAGCGGCTTCGCCGCTTCCAGCAGGGCAAGCCTGTCGCCGAACAAGAGATAGGCAACCAGTTGCTCTTTGAGACGCAATCCTACGCCGAATCACCGCTCTGCCGACGAAAACTGCTGCTGCACTATTTCGGGGAGGAATATCCAGAGGAGAACTGCGGCAACTGCGACAACTGCCGCAAGACCTACCGTATGTTGGATGCCACCGAACTGTTGAGCATCATTTTGGAGACGATTGCGCAACTCAACGAGAAGTTCAAAGCGGGACATATCGTGGATATCATCAAGGGTCGGGAGACGGCCTCCGTGATGTCCTACAAGCACAACGAGATAGAGAACTTCGGTGTGGGCGAGGACGAAGACGACTCCACCCTGCACGCGATTATCCGCCAAGCGATGCTCAGCGGCTACCTGCACAAGGACATTGATTCCTACGGGGATTTGAAAATCACGCCCGAAGGACGCCGCTATATGAAGCGTCCCAGCAAGTTCGAGGTGCCTGTCGAGGTGCCTGTCGAAGAGGACGATGGCGAGATTGACGCCGGCATGGCGACCTGCACGGCGGCGGACGATGTGCTGTTCTCCATTCTGAAAGATCTGCGCAAGAAGTTAAGCAAGAAACTGAATGTGCCGCCTTTCGTCATATTCCAAGACACCAGTCTGGAATCGATGGCGACATCCTACCCCATCTCGTTGGAGGAGTTGCAGAACATTCCGGGCGTAGGCGCCGGCAAAGCCAAGCGATACGGTGAAGAGTTTGTGCAACTCATCAAGAATTATGTGGACGAGAATGACATCATCCGCCCCGAAGACTTGCGTATCCGTTCCACGGCGAAGAACTCTGCCCGGAAAATATCAATCATACAAGCGATTGACCGGCGTGTCGATTTAGACGACTTGGCGGAACGATTGGGAATGTCTATGGAAGAGATGCTGGACGAAATCGAGTCCATTGTTTACTCGGGCACCAAACTAAACATCAAATACTTTATCGATGAGGTGGTCGATCCCGATGAGGAAGAAGATATCTACGACTACTTCCGCACCGCCGAAAGCGACAATATCAAGGAGGCATTGAAAGCCTTGGGCGAGAACGACTATACCGAAATCAATGTGCGGTTGGTACGCATTCAGTTCCACAACGATTTAGGCAATTAACGCAATGAACGGCAAGGAAATCGACATTATCACTTTAGGCTGCTCCAAAAACTTGGTGGACGCCGAGCGACTGATGCTCCAACTTGGGGCATTGGGCTACCGGTGTACGCACGACCCCGAACAGCCGGAGGGCGAAATTGCCGTTATCAATACTTGCGGTTTCATCAACGACGCCAAAGAAGAAAGCATACAGGCCATCCTGCAGTTCGCGCAACGCAAGCAGAAAGGGCAACTCCGCGAACTCTATGTAATGGGCTGCCTGTCGCAACGCTACCGCACGGAATTGCAACGGGAAATCCCCGAAGTGGACGCATGGTTCGGCAAGTTCGACTATACACGCTTGGTGGAACGGTTAGCCCCTGCCGAACCGGCTCCCTCCCACGACGGTTGCCGCTACGAGCGTGTTCTCACCACCCCCCGTCACTACGCCTATCTCAAAATAGCGGAGGGCTGCAACCGCTTCTGTTCGTATTGCGCCATTCCCCTTATCACCGGCAAATATGTATCGCGCCCCCAAGAAGAGATATTGGACGAGGTCCGTTGGTTGGTAAAGCAAGGGGTGAAGGAGTTGAATGTGATTGCGCAGGATTTGTCGTCCTACGGCTTGGACTTGTACGGGGAACACCGCTTGGCGCAACTAATCGATGCCATGGCGCAAATAGAGGGTGTCGCATGGATAAGGCTACATTACGCCTACCCCACCGATTTCCCCTACGACCTGCTGCCCGTCATGGCGAAACACGCGAATATATGCAAGTACTTGGACATCGCTCTGCAACACGGCTCAAACCGCATGCTGCGCCGTATGCGACGCCATATAACGCGCGAGGAGCAGAACGCTCTCATCGCACGCATCCGCAGGGAGGTTCCCGGGATATGTATCCGCACGACGCTGCTGGTCGGACACCCTGGCGAAACACAGAAAGACTTTGAAGCCCTGTGCGAGTGGGTACAAACCATGCGGTTTGAACGCTTGGGCGCATTTGCATACAGCAACGAAGAAGGGACGTACGCCTATACGCACTACAAGGACGATGTCCCGCAGCAGGAAAAAGAGCGGCGCGTGGCAGCGATTATGCGCATACAGCAGGCGATATCCGCAGACTTATTGGGGCAACTCGTAGGCACGCAGCAACGCGTCATCATCGATCGCCGCGAAGACGCCTACTACATCGGGCGCACACAATACGATTCCCCCGAAGTGGATTGCGAGGTACTAATTGACGCCGCCCAATGCAGCCAGCCCTTGCAAACGGGCGAATTCTATACGGTAACCATCACCCGGAACGAGGACTTTGACCTCTACGCAACAATATGACAACCAAAGACTTGATAAACCGCATTGCCGGACAAACCGCAATGACAAAAGCACAAACGGAGGACTTGTTGTCCGCCACCGTATCCGTCTTGCAGCGCGAGTTGCTGGCGGGCAAGAGTGTCGCGCTGCAAAACTTGGGCGTGTTGGAAATGACGCGCAAGAACGCCCGCACCATCGTCCACCCGCGCACGGGGGAGCGCACCGCCGTACCCGAGAAAATGCGCCTGCAATTCAAACCGCAACAGCACCTAAAAGAGATGCTTAAAAATATCTGATTATGGCGACAGACAAACTGACATGGGCAGACTTGCGGGCAGCCGTCGCACAAGCCGCAGGGTGTAGTGAACAGGAAGCAGGACGCTTCTTGACGGCATTCATAGAGGGTATCACCGAGGGCTTGCAGCAAGACAAACAGGTGCGCCTGAAAGGAATAGGCACCTTCGCGCTCAAGAGCGTTGCTCCGCGCCGCAGCGTGAATATCGCCACCGGTGAAACTTTTGTAATCGACGGATACAACAAACTCGTATTCAATGCGGAGGCTGCACTCAAAGAAACGGTAGCCAAACGCATCGATGCACCCAAAACCACTGTAAAAACAACCGATATGGAACAGGACCCTATACGCAAATTAGGCGAACAAGCCGATGAAATCGTAGATATCTTGGCAGACCTCGGACAAAGTCCGCAACCGGCTGCCCCGAGTAACCCACCCGCTGCCGAGCCTCGCCCGCAGGAGCCGTCTGCCGATGCGCAGACGGACTCGCAAACGCCCCCTCCCTCCCCGCGTCCCCGACGCACTTGGAGTGCTTGGGTGGTTGCCGCTATCCTTATATTAGCCCTTGCGTGTGCCGGCTTTTATTTCAGAGACACCATACGCTTGTGGTGGCAATGTGTGCAGGACAGCCGCCCGGCCGGGCAGGCAGTTCCCGCCGCCCCCGCCATCGTCCCCGATGAAACGCCGCAGGCAGTCCCACTCGCGCAGCAACCGCGCGAATACACCCGTTTTATCGGCACCGAGCGTGTGGGCAAGGGCAGCCGTTTGGCGTGGATATCATACAAGTACTACGGCGTAAAGGACTTATGGGTATTTATCTATGAGGCGAATCGCGACCAAATAGCCCATCCTAACCACTTGAAATACAAACAGAAAATACGCGTACCCCTGCTTACTGAAAAACTTATGGATCTGTCCGACCCCGAGACACGGAAACTGATTGATGACCTGCAGCAAGAGTATCTGAACCAATAGCGAATTGGAGCGCGATGTAATCCATATTCAGGGAGCCCGCACACACAACTTGAAGAATATCACGGTTGATATTCCTCGCAACAAGTTGGTAGTTATTACGGGCGTGAGCGGTAGCGGTAAGTCTTCTTTGGCGTTTGACACACTCTTCGCCGAAGGGCAACGCCGTTATGTCGAGAGTTTGAGCGCGTATGCCCGCCAGTTCCTCGGACGCATGCAGAAGCCGGATGTGGACAGCATCGACGGCATTCCTCCCGCTATCGCCATCGAGCAGCGTGTCTCCTCGCACAATCCGCGCAGTACGGTCGGTACCGTTACCGAGATTTACGACTACCTCAAGTTGCTCTTTGCGCGGGCAGGGCATACCTTCTCGCCCGTCAGCGGTCAGGAGGTGAAACGCCATACCATACAGGATGTCGTAGAGTGCCTTGACCGGCAGCCTGCCGGCACCAAAATACTCCTGCTTTCGCCCATTCCAACGGGCGAATCCGAACTCGCCAAGCGCTTGAGCGTATGGCAGCAACAAGGCTTCTCGCGCCTGCTGCATATCAATGCGGACGGCAGCAGCGATATATTGCGTATCAGTGCCAACTGCCCGCAATCCACAACCGATACCTATCTGCTCATCGACCGCCTTGTAGCGGACGGTGAACCGGCTACCCGTAATCGCTTTGCCGACTCCGTGCAAACGGCTTTCTACGAAGGAAACGGTGAATGCAGACTGCACCTCACACGCTCGGACGACCACCGCCCCACCCTTCTCACTTTTTCGGAACGCTTTGAAGCCGACGGTATCTCTTTCATAGAGCCGAGTGAACACTTGTTCGATTTTAACAACCCGCTCGGCGCATGCCCCACCTGTGGAGGCTTTGGCAACATCGTAGGCATTGACCCCGATTTGGTAGTGCCCGACAAATCCTTGTCTATCTATGAAGGGGCTATCGCCTGTTGGCGGGGCGAGCGTATGAGCCGCTGGAACGATGAGTTGGTCTATAATGCCGACAAGTTCGACTTTCCCATCCATACACCGTTCTACGCCCTCTCCCACGAGCAGAAGCAACTTGTCTGGACGGGCAACGCTTGGTTCCACGGACTGAATGACTTTTTCCACGAATTGGAGAGCAAGCAGAACGCGAAGATACAGTACCGCGTTATGCTCAGTCGCTATCGCGGCAAAGCAACCTGCCCCGACTGCGAGGGGTTACGCCTGCGCAAGGAGGCGGGCTATGTGCAGGTGGGCGGCAAGTCCGTCAACGACCTTGTGCAGATGTCTATCCGCGACTTGGCGGAGTGGTTTGCGGCGTTGCACCTGTCATCGATTGAGCAGGCTATGGTGGAGCCGCTATTGACGGAGATACGGTCGCGCCTGCAGTTTATGCAGGATGTCGGGTTGGAATACTTGACGCTCAACCGGCAATCCGCCACGCTGTCGGGCGGCGAGAGTCAGCGTATCACATTGGCAAAGTCCTTGGGCAGCAGCCTTGTCGGTTCGCTGTATATCCTCGATGAACCAAGTATCGGTTTGCATCCGCGCGACACCTATCGGTTGATTCATGTGCTGCAGGAACTGCGCGATTTGGGCAATACCATTGTCGTTGTAGAGCACGATGAGGCGATACAGCGTGCCGCCGACTACATCATTGAGATAGGTCCCGCAGCCGGTCAGCACGGCGGAGAGGTCGTCTATGCGGGGCAGCCCAAGCCCGATGAGTACACCTACGCACTGCCCTCCACCCGCCGTCCTTGGAACAACTATATCGAGATTGTGGGTGCTTGCGAAAACAACCTCAAGAACATTGATGTCCGCTTCCCGCTCAATGTGATGACCGTCGTGACGGGTGTCAGCGGCAGCGGTAAGTCGTCCTTGGTGAGCAAGGTGCTCTATCCGGCTCTCAAAAAGCACTATGGCGGCATTGCAGAGCGCACGGGGGACTTCGGAAACCTGCGCGGCAGTCTGCATTTGCTTGATAATGTTGAATTCATCGATCAAAACCCGCTCACCCGTTCCTCGCGTTCCAATCCCGTAACCTACCTGAAAGCCTACGACGAGATACGCCGCTTGTTTGCCGAACAGCCGCTCAGCCGGCAGTTGGGTCTGACACCTGCGCACTTCTCATTTAACACGCCCGGCGGACGCTGTGAGGTCTGCCAAGGAGAGGGGACGATTACTATCGAAATGCAATTTATGGCGGACATCACCATGACCTGCGACCAATGCCACGGCAAACGCTTCAAACCGGACATTCTCGAGGTGTTGTACCGCGGCAAGAATATCTACGATATATTGGAGATGACCGTCAATGAGGCGATTACATTTTTCTCCGAAGATGCAGACTTGCTCTGCAAGAAGATTGTCGCCCGTCTGAAACCCCTGCAGGAAGTCGGCATCGGTTATGTGAAACTCGGGCAGTCGGGCAGCACGCTGTCAGGCGGCGAGAGCCAGCGTGTCAAGTTGGCATCGTTCCTCACTCAGCAGACAGCCACGCCCACTCTGTTCATTTTCGATGAGCCTACAACGGGTTTGCATCACCGCGATGTGGATGTATTGCTCCGCGCACTGAACGCGCTCATCGCACGCGGGCATACCGTGCTTGTCATCGAGCATAACCCTCTTGTCATCCTTGCGGCAGACCATGTCATCGACCTCGGCAAAGAAGGGGGCAACGAAGGCGGTTATATCGTAGCCGAAGGCACTCCCGAACAGATTATACAATGTCCCGACAGTTACACAGGGCAAGCCCTTGCCGCCCTGCTTGTGCCCGCTACCGCACCCAACACCGCAAACACAAGCCTCACACAAGGCAATCAAATAACACACGACAAACACATTATTAATAACCGTTTATGAACCATCATTTCCCTCATGTAGCGGAGTTGCGAAACTCCGACATCTTCGAGCACACCAAGGCGCTCGCCTATCTGCCGCGTTGGGCAGTGTTATTGTTGGATATATCCATTTGTTTTGTATCCTTTGTGCTTAGTTACCTGCTGGGCAAAGGTATGTTCTCCTACCATTTGGAGTCGCCTGTTGTGGCGATATGGCAGCAGTGCGGCATCTTGCTGTTGCTGCAGGTCGTTTTCTTTTGGATATTCCATACCTATTCGGGCATTCTCCGCTACTCCACCTTTGTGGATATGACCAAGGTCTTGTTCGCCGTCTTTTTGGCAGTTGTAGTGTATATAGCGGTCAATTATACCATCTTCGTCCTAACGGGAACGCAGCCTTTTTACACCACCGTAGCCGTCATCTACGCCTTTATAGCGTTTGTCGGACTATTCTGCTTGCGGGTCGGTACCAAGACCGCCTTTGAATACATTCGCGGTGCCAACAACCCCAAAGTCATGATTTACGGCGTTCAATCGGCAGGCATTGCCATCGCCAAGATGCTTCGAAGCGGCGGCAGTGGTAGCAACTACCGCCCCGCAGGGTTCATCTGTGATGAAAACGAGCGCACCGACCACGACTTGGTCGGTATGCATGTCCACCTCAAAGACGAGACGCTCATTCCCTACATGAAGCAGCACAACATCCGCAATGTCATCGTTTCGCCGCTCAAAATGCAAACGCTCAATCCGGCGACCGACTTAGCGCTATTTCTGAACAACGGCATACGGATTCTCACCACACCTTCGTTCACCGACTGGGACGCTACTACTACTACTACTACTACTACTACTACTACGGAATTGGCAGCAATTATCGGTCGCATTGATGCCATACAGGTAGAGGATTTGTTGGAGCGTCCCGCCATTCAACTCAATACCGACAATGTCTCCGCCATTCTGCACGACAAAGTGGTGTTGGTCAGTGGTGCGGCAGGCAGTATAGGCAGCGAGTTGGTACGCCAGATATCCAAATTTACGCCGAAGGCTGTTTTGTTGTTGGAGCAAGCGGAATCGCCCCTGCACGACTTCACCCTCGATCTTATGCACGCGAACCCTGCCATACACTATATTCCGCTCATCGGCGATGTCCGCAACCGTGCGCGTATGGAGGCTATCTACAATGACTTTCACCCCCAAGTCATCTTC
This sequence comes from Mycobacteriaceae bacterium, assembly GCA_963630875.1. GTDB lineage: Bacteria > Bacteroidota > Bacteroidia > Bacteroidales > Paludibacteraceae > Colicola. Next base: position 9,647 of record CAVGOI010000027.1, read on the forward strand.
CATGCAGCAGCCTACAAGCATGTTCCGCTCATGGAGTCGCACCCTAACGAGGCGGTTCAGGCGAATGTATTGGGAACCAAGAACATGGCGGATATGGCGGTCAAGTACGGGGCGGAGCGCTTTGTAATGATTTCCACAGACAAAGCGGTCAATCCTACCAATATCATGGGTGCCAGCAAGCGTATCGCCGAGATATATGTGCAGTCGCTCTTCAAGAAATTGGTGCAGGAGAACCCCGATTGCACCAAGTTCATTACCACGCGTTTCGGCAATGTCTTGGGCTCAAACGGTTCGGTAATACCCTATTTCAAGAAGCAGATAGCGGCGGGCGGTCCTGTTACGGTCACACATCCGGACATCATCCGTTACTTCATGACCATACCCGAAGCGTGCACCTTGGTCATGGAGGCAGCCACACTCGGCAACGGGGGCGAGATATTCATCTTCGACATGGGGCATCCTGTCAAGATAGCCGACTTGGCAAGGAATATGATTCGTCTGTCCGGTCTCGTACCGGATAAAGACATACCCATTGTTTACACGGGTCTGCGTCCGGGCGAGAAACTCTACGAGGAGTTGCTCAACCAAAAGGAGACCACCATTGGCACTTCCAACGACAAGATAAAAATTGCCCGTGTGCGCGAGTTCGATTTCGATGAGGTTGCCCAAGAGATTGATACTCTGATCGGAGTAACCGGCAAAGACAAGCCGTTCACTACCGTTGAGATGATGAAGCGAATAGTCCCCGAGTTCAAGAGCAACAACTCGGTATTCGAGAAACTCGATGCATAGACGGCAGCCATAGCAAGTCCAAAAGACAAAATATGATACAAGATTTCGTAACCACACACAGTTATTTGGCAGGAATAGCCTCCTTTGTCATCGGGTTTCTGTTCATGCCTTTGGTGTTGAAAATCGCCAAAGAGAAGCATTTTGTTGTGCGTCCCAACAAGCGCATGTGCCACACCGGTGAGGTACCCGACATCGGAGGTATAGACATCTGTTTCAGTTTCCTGCTGTCGTTTATGTTGTTCGACTATGCGATGTTGGGCGAGTATCCGTTCTTTTTGGTGGGTATTCTCGTCATTGTTATGGTGGGTTTTATTGATGACATTCTGGTGCTGTCGCCTTTTGCAAAACTCTGCGGCGAGGTGTTGGCGGGTATCGCGCTCATCGGCTTTTCCGACCAACGCATCACGCACTTGCACGGGCTGTTCGGTATCGGTGAAATCGGCATTATTCCCTCGTATCTCTTGTCGTTTTTCGTGCTGATAGCCCTCATCAATGCCCTCAATCTCATTGACGGGGTGGACGGTTTAGCGTCCGGCTTGGGCATCCTCTACTGCTTGTTTTTTGCTGTCTATTTCTCCTTGACGGGCGACTCCCATTGGGCGATACTCGCTATTTGTTTAGTGGGTTCATTGGCGGTGTTCTTCCTCTACAATGTGTTCGGACATAAGAGCAAGATATTTATGGGCGACTCGGGTTCGCTGCTCTTGGGGTATATGCTCACCACCTTGGTCTTCTATTTCTGCGAGCAGAACGCCTACCATCGTGTGCCGGAGGCTCTCCACATGTCCGCCGCACCGGCGGTGGCAATCTGCCTGCTGACGGTGCCTCTGTTTGATATGTTGCGCGTCAGCCTTACGCGTATCCGGCACCACAAGTCGCCTTTCCTCCCCGACAAGAACCATATCCACCATCTGTTGCTGCGCACAGGCTTGAGCCATGTCCAAACCACCTGCGTACTGCTTGCGGTTTCGCTCCTTTTCATCGGGCTTGCCATACTCGGTCGCAACTGGAATATGTGGTTGTTACTCGGTGTTGATTTTTCCCTTGCCGTGCTGCTCACCTTGGTGTTGTGGCGCATTATCGACCATAAAACCGCAAAAGCATGCTAAGTGTCGAGCACCTGAGCATAGAGTTCTCCTCGCGTCCTGTCTTGGACGACATCTCCTTCCTTATCAACCCCAAGGAGCGTATCGCGCTTGTTGGTAAGAACGGTGCGGGGAAGACCACGCTTTTGCGTTTGTTGGCGGGCGAAGAGACGCCCACTTCGGGGCATATCACGCGCGATGCCGACCTCACTGTCGGCTACCTGCCGCAGGTCATGCTTCATACCGACGGGCGCACATTGCGCGAGGAGGTCATGCAGGTCTTTGCCGACAGCGATGCGCAGGAGCAGGCGCGACACATAGCCGAGATGGACAAAACCATTATCGGTTTGGGCTTTGAGCGCAAGGATTTCGACCGTCCGTGCGCCGAGTTCTCGGGCGGTTGGCGGATGCGTATCGAACTCGCCAAGATTCTGCTCCGGCATCCCGACTTGCTGCTCTTGGACGAGCCTACCAACCACCTCGACATCGAGTCCATCCAGTGGTTGGAAGATTTCCTTTGCAGCGGCAACACCACGCTTGTCTTGGTTAGCCACGACCGCGCTTTTCTCAACCATGTCACCAACCGCACCATCGAGATTACTTTGGGTCGTATCTACGACTACGCCGTCCCGTACGACCAGTTCCTCGTCCTGCGTCAGGAACGGCACGACCAGCAGGTGCGTGCCTACCTCAACCAGCAGAAGATGATACAGGAAACCGAAGAGTTCATCGAGCGTTTCCGTTACAAGGCGACCAAGGCGGTGCAGGTGCAGTCGCGCCTCAAGCAACTCAACAAGTTAGAGCGTTTGGAGGTGGATTTGGAGGACACTTCCCGTCTGAATCTGCGTTTCCCGCCTGCCCCGCGCAGCGGCGATTTCCCGCTCATTGTCGAGGATTTACGCAAAGACTTTGGCGACCATACGGTCTTTTCGGGCGTTACATTCACCATCCGCCGCGGCGAGAAAGTAGCTTTTGTCGGCAAGAACGGCGAGGGCAAGACCACTCTTGTGCGCTGTATCATGGGGCAGTTGGACTATATGGGTACGCTCAAGATAGGGCATAATGTCAAGATAGGCTATTTCGCGCAGAACCAAGCCGCCTTGTTGGATGGCGAGCAAACGGTTTTCGACACCATCGACCGCGTGGCGGTGGGCGATATCCGCACCAAAATACGCGATATTCTCGGGGCATTCATGTTTGGCGGCGAGGCATCGGACAAGAAAGTCAAGGTGCTTTCGGGCGGTGAGCGCAGCCGTTTGGCAATGATTCGTCTCCTGTTGGAGCCGTGCAATCTGCTCATTCTCGATGAACCCACCAACCATTTGGACATGCCCTCCAAGGATGTCCTCAAGGCAGCCTTGCGCGATTTCAACGGCACGGTCATCTGTGTTTCGCACGACCGCGACTTCCTCGACGGGTTGGTGAGCAAGGTCTATGAGTTTGGCGGCGGCAGGGTCAAGGAGCATTTGGGCGGTATCTACGACTTCCTCCGTGCCAAGAAAATCGACAGCCTACAAGAACTTGAAAAGAAGAGTCCCACTCTGGACTCCCCCTCTTTGAGGGGGAAGGGGGGAGTCGGGTGTACCTCTTACGCTGCCCAAAAAGCCGCCTCTGCCGCCCGTCGCAAGCGCGAAAAGCAGATCGCCGAAACCGAAGCCGCCATCGCTGTGCTGGAGCAACAGCAGCGGGACATGGAAGCCCTCCTTGCCGACCCTGCCCGCCAGACGCAGGAGAACTTCCAACGCTACGACCATATCAAGCACGAACTCGAACAACGCATGTACGAATGGGAAATCCTCAACGAGGACGCTTGAATTGTATAAAGATTTGTTAACGAATTTCGCCACTTCCCCCTCGTGTCAAACAGCATAGGATAAGCATAGGATAAGCATAGGATAGGCTAACCTTACACGACCCCTGCGCGGCTTGTATTTTAACATTATTTCACACTTTTGGCAGACCTCCGCAATACATCTGCCCCGCAAGTATGAACCGAATAATAGATTATATCAAGGCATTTCTGCTCTATGGCGACACCGCAGTCGCCAAGCAGATTGGCTACACGGCGGATTCCGCGCAGTGGTGCCGTTACCGTTTGGTGATTGTTCCCAACGGTCGTTTGGGCAAAGAGATAGCCTATCCCGACTTCAGCCATCCCGAGGTGGAGCGTGTCGGCGACACACTCGTGGTGCGTACCGACCTTATTTACAACACGTTCTTTTTCATCTCGCGTGCCGAAGAACTCCTTACCGCCGACCGTGATGCTCACGCCCGCTTCACGGCGCGGAACTCCATACTCGGCGATGCCAACCGCCTGCAAATCCCTATCGTGGATGAGTACGCCCGCTTTCTGATGAAACTGCTCGATTTGCCCTTGCCTGAGGCGGGGTTCCGGCATATCTACCTCACCCACGATGTCGATACCGTCGCCCATTTCCGCCACCTGCGCGGAGCGGTCGGGGGCATGTTGCGCGGGCAACGCCGACAGGTCTATGCCGCGTGGTGCGACCTGCACAACGACCCCGCTTACACCTTCCCTTGGCTCTTGGAGCAAGATCACCGCTTGCCCGACGCCACGCAACTATACTTCATCAAGCACACGCGCGGACGCGGCTTTGATTATCCGCAGTACAACCTCCACGGACAGGATTACACCCACCTCCTCCATGTATTGCAATCCGCGCATGCTTTGGTGGGCTTACATTCCTCGTACTATGGTGACTTGCTTTCTCCGGACTTGGACGCCGCACTCCACGGCGTTATCCCCGATTGGCGTTACCATCGCAGCCATTATCTGCGTTGCTCCATTGACCAAATGCAGTGCCTTGCCGACGCGGGCATTACCGATGATTTTACGATGGGTTTCCCCGATGTCATCGGTTTCCGTCTGCAAACCACCCGTGCCGTGCGTTGGATCAATCCCAAGACTTTGATGCTCACTCCCTTGACCCTCCACCCGCTCACCGTCATGGATTGCACGCTCAGCAACGCGGGTTACATGAACCTTCCCAACGAGGAAGAGGCCTACTTCGAGTGCCAACGCCTTTTCGACAAGGTACGCCAGAACAACGGTGAAATCGTGCTTCTCTGGCACAATCATATCTTGAGCGAAGCCAATTACCACCGTACCCTTTATCCCGAATTACTTGCTTGTCTCCGGTCATGAAACTCCTCACCATAGTCGGCGCACGGCCTCAGTTTATCAAAGCGGCGATGTTCAGTCGCGCGGTGCAGCAGAAAGCGTTGCAGGGAGTTGCTGTGCAGGAGGCGATACTCCACACGGGGCAGCATTACGACTTTCTGATGAGCGAGACTTTCTTTCGCGAACTCGGCATTCCGGCACCCCGTTGGAATTTGGGCAGCACGGCATTGCCGCAGGAAATGGCACAGCATATCCTTCCCGTTATTGAGGAATATCAACCCGATGAAATCGTTGTTTTCGGGGACACCAATTCCACGCTCGCAGGGGCTTTGGCGGCACACCGTTGCCATATCCCCCTTGCACACATCGAGGCAGGACTGCGCAGTCACAACCTCAGCATGCCCGAAGAGCGCAACCGCATAGCCACCGACCAACTATCCGACTTTCTTTTCTGCCCGACCCGTCAGGCTGTCGGCAACCTGCAGCAGGAGGGCATTACCCGTGGTGTCCATTATGTGGGGGACATCATGTTGGACGCGGCACTCACTTTCGCCGCCATTGCCGACACGCGTTCCACCCTTCTCACGACACTCGGCATCGCCCCCAAGCAGTACATTCTGGCGACCATTCACCGTGCCGCTAACACCGACGACCCCACGCGTTTGCACGACATTCTCCTCGCGTTGAGCCGGTTGGACATGCCCGTTATTTTGCCCTTGCACCCCCGCACCCGCAAAGTCCTTGCCGCGCATCCCACCCTTACCGACCTTGTATCTTCCGGTGTCATCCGTTGCATTGAGCCGGTCGGTTATATCGATATGGTACTGTTGGAGAAGAACGCCTCCCGCATACTCACCGACTCGGGCGGGGTACAGAAAGAGGCATACTTCCACAAGGTTCCCTGTATCACCCTCCGTGACGAAACGGAGTGGACGGAAACGGTGGCGGCAGGTTGGAATATCCTTGCCGGCACCGATACGCAACGCATCATCGATGCCTGTCATACGCCCTTCACGCCGGTTCCCATTGCCGAATACGGTGACGGGCATACTGCAGAAACCATCCTGAATATCCTATGCCTCGGCGAATCCTAATACTCTGTGACCCCATTGCGCCGCCGGCATATACGCCGCGTGTGCTTACGCTTGCCTCCTGCTTGGTACAGCACGGATGGCATTGTGAGATAGCCACGGAGCAGTCCGGTGCGCAGCCTTTCCGAACAGACATTTGCCCTTTGCATCAAATGCCCCCTTACACTCATGTGTTGCGCGATAAGGTCTTTCAAGGCAGGGAGCGTGCTTTCTATCGCTTTGTCCAGCGGCAGACGGACCTTGCAGCGTTCGATATCATCTTCTGCTCTTCCTATTACTATTTCCCGTTGCTGACTGCGCAACGCATCGCCCATATCTACCATATCCCCTTGGTGGTTGATTTGCGCGACATTGCCGAGCAGTGGGGCGATGCGCCCTATTTCACACGCCGTTTGGTGCCGTTTGCATGGCTCAACACCCTCTTGGGCAAGGTCTATGCTGCCGTTCAGATACGCCAGCGCAACCGTGTCTTGCGTGCCGCCGATGCGGTCACCACCGTTTCGCCTTGGCATCGGCAGTTCCTATCGCAGTTCCATGCGAACACCCGCCTCATCTACAACGGCTATGATGCCGATGAATTCGTACCAAACGACATCCCTGCGGACCGTTTTCGGATTACCTACTTGGGCAAACTCTATTCCGTTTCGCTGCGCGACCCGCGCCTTTTGTTTGCGGCATTGCAACAACTCATAGCGGAAAAGCGCATAGCCCCCGATAAGGTACAAGTGCTGTTCCACACCGACCCGCAGTCCATTCCCGTGTTGCGTGATTTGGGGGCGCAATACGGGCTATCCGCCCTGTTGGACCTGCAGGGGTATATCCCCCGTGCGGATATTCTGCCCGTCATGCATTTGTCGTCCATTCTGTTAGTACTTACCACGAAAGCCCGCGCGGAGGGCACACACGGTATCATCGGCACCAAGTTTTTCGAGAATATCGGTGTCGAAAAGCCGGTATTGTGTATCCGTTCCGACGAGGAATGTTTAGCAGACCTTATCCGTCAGACCCATGCAGGCTTGGCGGCGACCCATGTGGAGGAGGTCAAGGCTTTTGTCTTGGACAAGTACCGCGAGTGGCAACAGCACGGCTACACCCGCCAACCCGTTATCCACAAAGAGCCATTCTCCCGCCAGCACCAAGCCGCACAATTCGAGCAGTTATTCCTATCCCTGATAAACCCATAGCCATGCCCGTAGTCAGTGTCATAGTCCCCGTTTACAATGCCGAGCCTTACTTGGCACAGTGCATTGAGTCGCTGCTCTGCCAGACGCACCGCGACTTGCAGATTATCCTTGTCAACGACGGTTCCACCGACAACAGTCTGGCGGTTGCGGAACGCTATGCCCGTGCCGATACGCGCATTCAACTCTACACGCAGCCCGACTTGGGACAGTCGGCAGCCCGCAACAGGGGTATGCAATATGCCACGGGCGAGTACCTTTCGTTCATTGATGCCGACGACTATTTGGACGCGGACTACTACGAAACGCTCCTTTCTGCCTTCCGTCCCGACACGCTTGTCGTCCAAATCGGCTACCGCCGCGTGCAGGACGGCAGGGTCTTGTATTCCCGCTGCCCGCGTACTTTCCACCAATACACCTCGCCTTGCTTGCGGCTCTACCGCCGCGACTTCCTCACGCGCCATGCTTTATCCTTTGCGGAGGGGATGATTTACGAGGATGTACTCTTCTCCATCGACTTGTGGGGCAAACGCCCACCCTACCGCTTACTGCACTACACGGGCTACAACTACCGCCTCAACCCCCACTCCACCACTGCCCGACGCAACCGCCGGGCTGAGCAAACCCTGTTCGCCGCCCTGCGCCAACGCTATGCAGCCGCACGCGATATACGGCACAAGGGGTTGATTGCCTATACCTGTATCCGCCTTAAAATCCATTTTGCACACCATGAATAACGCGTACATTCTCCACCTCCTCCGCACGGAGGTTGTCCCTGCCATCGGTTGTACCGAGCCGATAGCAGTAGCGCTCTGTGTGGCACGCGCCACGGAACGGTTGGGCGCGGAGCCCGACCGTATCACCGTGTATTTGAGCAAAAATGTGTACAAGAACGCCATGGCAGTCGGCATTCCCAACACGGGCATGGCAGGTCTTCCCATCGCCGTTGCGCTTGGGGCTACCATCGGCAAGTCTGCCTATCAACTCGAAGTGCTACGCGACACCACTCCCCAAGCCGTTGCCTACGCCAAGGCATACATTGCCCGCACCCCTATCGGCATCCACATCGACGGCAACGCGCCCGATATCCTCTATATCCGCGCCGAAGTGGCGAAGGAGGCTATTTCCGCCCACGCCACCATCCAAGGCACCCACACCCATTTCGTCGAAGACAACCCACGCGAAGCCACCCACGCAACGCCACCTAACCAAGAAACAACCTCCCCCTCTTTGAGGGGGACGGGGGGAGTCTGTACGGAGGGAGTCCCCCTAACCCTGCGCACCGTTTACGACTACGCCACTACAGTCCCTATTGACTCCGTCCGTTTCCTACTCGACGGCGCACAGATGAACCTCCGCGCAGCGGAAGCCTCATTCCGCACGCCTTGCGGACACGGGCTCGGCAGGCTGTTGCACCTCACGCCCGACGCTCCCGACCACGCGGTCGAAGCCCTCTTTGGCGATACGCTCTACACCAAAATCCTCTCCTACACCTGTGGGGCATGCGATGCCCGCATGTCGGGTGTCATGGTGCCGGTGATGAGCAATTCGGGGTCGGGCAACCAGGGCATCTCCTGCTCCGTACCTGTTTACCTCTACGCGCAGGAGAACCGCTGCAGCGAAGAGCAGACGCTCCGCGCCCTTACCTTGAGCAATCTGACGGTCATCTACATCAAGCAGTCACTCGGTCGCCTTTCCGCACTCTGCGGTTGTGTGGTCGCCGCCACGGGCTCGGCGGTGGGCATTACCTACCTTATGGGCGGCGGTTACACCGAAATCACCTACGCCGTCAAAAACATGATAGCCAACCTCTCCGGCATGATATGCGACGGAGCCAAGCCGGGCTGTTCGCTCAAGGTTACCAGCGGCATCAGCACGGCGATTATGTCCGCTTTCCTTGCCATGCGGCATTCCTACGCCGACAGCACCGAAGGCATTGTCGAGGAGGACATCGACCGTACCATCCGCAACCTCACCCGTATCGGGCACGACGGTATGACGCAGACCGATGCCCTCATTCTCGACATCATGACCCACAAGCAATAATAACCCTACCCGATATGATTACAATCGAACAACTAAAAGACATTCAGCAACGCGCCGACAAACTCAAGCAATACCTCGCCATCGACGAGAAGCGCGTCCAACTCGAAGAAGAAGAACTCCACACGCAAGCCCCGGGTTTCTGGGACGATGCCAAGGCGGCAGAGGCGCAGATGCGCAAAGTAAAGTCCCTCAAGCGTTGGATAGACGGTTATGCCGGTGTGCGTTCTTCGGTGGAGGAACTGCAACTTGCCTTCGAGTACTACAAAGAGGAGTTGGTTACCGACGAAGAGGTGGACGCTGCTTACGCCCGTGCCTTGCACGAGGTCGAGGACTTGGAGATGAAGAACATGCTCTCGCACGAGGAGGACCAGATGCCCGCGGTGTTGAAGATTGTCGCGGGTGCAGGCGGCACGGAGGCGCAGGACTGGGCGGAAATGCTCATGCGCATGTACCAGCGTTACTGCGAGAAGCACGATTACAAGGTCACCGTTGCCAACCTGCAGGAGGGCGATGAGGCAGGTATCAAGACCGTAACCTTCAACATCGAGGGCGACATGGCGTACGGCTACCTCAAGAGTGAGAACGGCGTACACCGTTTGGTACGCGTCAGTCCCTACAACGCACAGGGTAAGCGTATGACCTCGTTTGCCTCGGTCTTTGTTGTGCCGCTTATCGACGATTCCATCGAGATTGACATCAACCCGGCGGGCATTTCGTGGGACACTTTCCGTTCCTCGGGTGCGGGCGGACAGAATGTCAATAAGGTCGAGTCGGGGGTGCGGTTGCATTACAAGTTCGTCAACCCGCTCACCAACCAGCCCGATGAAATCGTCATCGAGAACACCGAAACGCGCGACCAGCCCAAGAACCGCGAGAACGCGCTCCGTCATCTTCGCAGCCAGTTGTACGAGTTGGAGTTGGAGAAGCGGCGGCAGGCAGCGGCGAAGGTCGAGGCGGGCAAGAAGAAGATTGAGTGGGGCAGCCAGATACGCTCCTATGTCTTCGACGACCGCCGAGTCAAGGACCACCGCACCAACTACCAGACCTCGAATGTCAATGCCGTGATGGACGGCGATTTGGACGCGTTCATCAAGGCGTACCTCATGCAGTTCCCCGAATAGTTTCCGCCGCCCCTTCGATTAAAAAAGCATAAAATTGCGCACCCTTCGCACCGTTTTTTCAAAAAAAGCAGTATCTTTGCGCGTTTTTAGCACCGACCCTGTTATTGAATTACATTATCCATCGCATAATTTTACGCTAAAGTACATAAGAATATGAATTTGTCAGACAAAAAGATTGCGGTAGTCGGTTTAGGCTATGTAGGACTGCCGCTTGCAGTGGAATACGGCAAGAAATACCGCGTTCTTGGTTTTGATGTTAACAAGGCACGCATCGATGAATTGAGTGCAGGCAAAGACCATACGCTCGAAGCAGACCTCATCGGCATGAAGCAGGCACGCGACCTCTACGACACCACCAATAAGATAGGTCTTAGTTTCACTTCCGACCCTGCGGCACTCAACGAGGTGAATGTCTATATTGTCACCGTGCCTACCCCTATCGACCGCTTCAACAACCCCGACCTTACGCCGCTCTTGAAGGCGAGCGAGACCATCGGCAAGACGCTCCATAAGGGCGATATCGTTATCTACGAATCCACCGTCTACCCGGGCTGTACGGAAGAAGACTGCGTGCCCGTTTTGGAGAAGTTCAGTGGCTTGAAGTTCAACCAAGACTTTTTCTGTGGCTACTCGCCGGAGCGTATCAACCCGGGCGACAAAGTCAATACATTGACCAAGATTAAGAAAATCACATCGGGTTCTACCCCCGAGATAGCCGATGTGGTGGATGCGCTCTACAACTCCATACTTGAGAACGGCACCCACCGTGCGCCAAACATGAAAGTGGCAGAGGCAGCCAAGGCAGTAGAGAATAGCCAGCGTGATGTCAATATCTCTTTTATGAACGAGTTGGCACTTATCTGCGATCGTGTAGGCATCGACACCAACGATGTCATCGAGGCGGCAGGCACCAAGTGGAATTTCCTCAAGTACCGTCCCGGATTGGTAGGCGGACACTGCATTTCTGTCGACCCATACTATTTGGCACACAAGGCAAAGTCGCTCGGCTACGATCCGAAGGTTATCTTGAGCGGGCGTGCCGTCAACAACTCTATTGCCAAGTTTATAGCCGATAAGACGCTGAAACTTATGATACAGCACGACCATAAGATTCTCCACTCCAATGTGCTTATTTTGGGCGTTACCTTCAAGGAGAACTGCCCCGACTGCCGCAATACCAAGGTGGTGGATATCGCCACCGAGTTAGAGGAATTCGGCTGCTGTGTTGACATCTACGACCCATGGGCAAATGCCGAAGTAGTGCGCCACGAATATGGTAAAGAACTCATACCGGCTGTAGATCCAAACAAACACTATGCAGCCATTATCGCCTGCGTATGCCACGACCAATTCAAGACTTTCGATTTCAAGAAGTATAAGGAGCAAGGTGCCGTCATCTTCGATGTCAAGAACTTTGTAGACCGCACCTTAGTAGATGCCCGCCTATAATATGTACGATTTGCGAATCGTAAATCCCCCGCCCATTACAAATTACACATTAAAAATTACACATTAAAAATTATGACCATCGCTGTTGCCGGAACCGGATATGTAGGTCTTTCTATCGCCACGCTACTTGCTCAACACAATCATGTGTTAGCCGTAGATATTGTGCCCGATAAGGTGGAGAAAATCAATCGTCGCGAGTCCCCTATTCAAGATGAGTATATCGAGAAATATCTTGCCGAGAAGCCGCTTGATCTCACCGCCACACTTGATGGGAGAAAGGCTTATGGTGAGGCAGACTTTGTAGTCATTGCCGCACCCACCAACTACGACAGTCAGAAGAATTATTTCGACACTTCTGCCGTTGAAGATGTCATTCGGCTTGTGATGGAGGTCAATCCGAATGCTATTATGGTCATCAAATCGACCATTCCCGTTGGCTACACCGAAGCAACTCGCAACAAATTGGGGAGCAAGAACATCCTTTTCTCGCCGGAATTCTTGCGCGAGTCCAAAGCACTCTACGACAATCTCTACCCCTCCCGTATCATTGTGGGCACAGACCTCGGCGACGCACACTTAGTCGAAGCCGCCCACACCTTTGCACGCCTATTGCAAGAAGGTGCCATCAAGGAGAATATCGACACACTCTATATGGGCTTTACTGAAGCAGAAGCGGTGAAACTCTTTGCCAACACCTATCTTGCCCTGCGTGTCAGTTATTTCAACGAGTTAGATACCTACGCCGAAATGAAAGGCTTGAACACGCAAGACATCATCAACGGTGTATGTCTCGACCCTCGTATCGGCACACACTATAATAATCCCTCCTTTGGTTACGGCGGCTATTGCCTACCCAAAGATACCAAACAACTGCTCGCCAACTATCAGGATGTCCCCGAGAACCTCATAGAAGCCATTGTCGAGAGCAATCGTACCCGTAAGGACTTCATAGCCGACCGTGTATTAGCCAAGGCAGGCTATTATGACTACTACAACAACGGCTCTTACAACGCCCAAGAGGAGCACCCCTGTACAATCGGTGTCTTCCGATTGACCATGAAGTCGAACTCTGACAACTTCCGTCAGTCGTCCATACAAGGCATTATGAAACGCGTAAAAGCCAAAGGCGCACAAGTTATCATCTACGAACCTACTCTACCCGACGGCTCTACCTTCTTCGGTTCGTTGGTCGTGAACGACTTAAACAAATTCAAAGCGCAGTCCCAAGCCATTATAGCCAACCGCTATAATACTTGTTTGGACGATGTCCGCTCCAAAGTATATACCCGCGACCTCTTCCACTGCGACTAACCCGCCCCTCCTTTGGAGAGGGATGGGGAGGTCTTTCCCCCGTTGAAGGGGGACGCGGGGTTCTTTTCCCCTCTCGTCCCTCTATATCCTCTCGATCTTCTATATCCTCTAGCCCTTCTCGATCTTCTACTCCCTCTATATCTTCTAGATCTTCTAGTTCCTCTCGATCTTCTATATCCTCTACTCCCTTTTCGATCTTCTACTCCCTCTATATCTTCTAGATCCTCTAGTTCCTCTCGATCTTCTAGCCCTTCTCGATCTTCTAGATCCTCTCGTCCCTCTATATCTTCTAGTTCCTCTAGCCCTTCTCGATCTTCTATATCCTCTACTCCCTCTATATCTTCTAGTTCCTCTAGATCTTCTAGTCCCTCTAGTTCCCCTCATAGTTTTTCTACTTCCCATTACAAATTAAACATTAAAAATTAGATAGGAGGGTCTTACCCGACTGCACCCCCGCTCTTACTCGGGTGTTACCCCGTGGCAACCCCCTCCCAACCTCCCCGCAAACACTCCGCAACCTCCCCGCACCCCCCTCCAACCCACCTTCGAACCTCCTCCAACTTACCATTATGTAATTCTTATGTGATTCTTATGTAATTCTTATGTGATTCTTATGTGATTCCCGAATCTCTTTCGAAGGACTACCGACCCTCCTCCACACACACCCCGCACCCCAACCCCTCCTCCGCCAACTCAAAGAGCAGGCATAGCATACCCGAAAACACGCCGTTTCTTGCGGAATATCCACCCAAAACTGTGCAACCGCTTGGGGGACACAAACCTTTTTTATACCTTTGCAGCGATTACGGACAAACGGGAAAACGATGGTTGTTATTTTTGATTTGGACGGCACGCTTATCAACACGATAGGGGATTTGGGCGCGGCGTGTAACTATGCCCTGTCGGCAGCGGGCTATCCTCCGCACGCGGCAGAGGAATACCCGCACTTGGTGGGTAACGGCATCAACAAACTCATCGAGCGTGCCTTACCGGCAAGCGCAAAAGATACGCCCGCGCATACCGAGGCGGCTATACAACGCGTACGGGACGAGTTTGTGCCGTACTACAATCTTCATAGTTGCGACCATACCTTCCCCTACGAAGGCATACCCGAACTGCTGCTCACGCTCAAGCAACGGGGCTGCAAACTCGCTGTGGCGTCCAACAAATATCAGGAGGCGACGGCAGCGATTATCGATCATTTCTTCCCGGACCTCTTTGACATCGTCTTCGGAGAGCGCAACGGTGTGCCGCGCAAGCCGAACCCGCAAGTGGTGTATGACATACGCGCCTTCCTAACCGACAGCGAGGTGCTTTATGTGGGCGATAGCCTTGTGGACATCCAGACGGCTCGCAACGCCGGTGTACCCGTAGTAGCCTGCTCATGGGGCTTTGTGGCACGCGAGGAACTGGAAGCAGCCCGTCCCGACTTTCTCATCGACCACCCCGCAGAGTTTTTCCTTATTCACCCCATATTTTGATTAACCTATGGAAATCTCCTCTCGTGCGCAAAACATGCCGCAATCGCCTATCCGCAAACTGGCGAACTATGCGGACGCCGCCAAGCGCAACGGCATTCACATCTATACGCTGAACATCGGTCAACCCGACATCAAGACGCCGGCATGCGCCCTCAAAGCCTTGCACCATTATCATCAGGACATCCTCGCATACTCGCCCTCCCAAGGTACGAAGTCGCTGCGTACCAAAATGGTCAGTTACTACGCCGAGTACGGAATCGATCTCTCACCGGATGAGATTATCATCACAGCCGGTGGTTCGGAAGCGATTATGTTCGCCTATATGGCGTGCCTCGATCCAGGCGATGAAATCATTGTCACCGACCCGAGTTACGCCAACTACATGGCATTCGCCATCTCATGCGGAGCGATTGTCAAGTCTGTGAAAACCCACATAGAAGACGGGTTCAAACTACCGCCCATCGAGGAGTTTGAGAAGCAGATTACGCCCAAGACGCGGGCGATTCTTATATGCAACCCCAACAATCCGACAGGATATCTCTATTCGAAGCAAGAGATGCTGCAACTGCGCGACTTGGTCAAGAAATACAACCTCTATCTTCTCTCCGACGAGGTCTATCGGGAGTTCATCTATACCAAACGCCCGTACATATCCGCCTGCCATTTAGAGGGCATCGAGGACAATGTGATATTGGTCGATTCGGTCAGCAAACGCTATTCGGAATGCGGCATACGCATAGGCGCGTTGATAACCAAAAACAAAGAAGTGCGCCAAGCGGTTATGAAGTTCTGCCAAGCACGCCTGTCGCCGCCCCTAATCGGACAAGTCATAGCAGAGGCGTCCCTCTCAACCCCGAAGGAATATATGGAGGAGGTGTACGACGAGTATCTCGCACGACGCAACTTCCTCAACGACCAGTTGAACCAAATACCGGGCGTCTTCGCCCCTACGCCCATGGGTGCATTCTATATCATGGTGCAACTGCCCGTCGATGATACGGACAAGTTCTGCCAATGGTGCCTCACCGATTTCCAATACGAGGGGCAAACCATCATGATGGCGCCGGGCAGCGGCTTCTACACGAACCCCGAGGAGGGCAAGCACCAAGTCCGTATGGCGTATATCCTGAACAAAGACGACCTCGCCAAGGCGATGGTCGTACTGCGCAAAGCCCTCGAAACCTACAACGCCCGCTAACCCTTCCTTCCCCCTCTACAAAAAAACAGACAAGTGGTAGAAAAACCACTTGTCTGCTATGCTCCCTATGGGGAACCTCGTTGTCGAAAGAAGCAAGCCCTCACCTGTCCTCGCGGATAAGGTATCGTACAAGCGGTTAGGGTGTTGGCATACGGCAGTCCGCTTGTAACGAAGGCTCAAGGCACCTCTGTCACAAGACGCACAGGGTTCCTATAGTATTTTCTACCAGAGGACTCGGGGGCTATAGCCTGTACCGCAACGAGCAAAGTATAGGCGCTGCTAGAATCCCACAGTTCGGTCATCCAATATTGTGCCACTTCATTTACGAAGACGACCCCTTCATCAGTGGTACCGGCACACGGCAGAAACACAGCACCTGCACGCTCCAACGACGACCATTCCGCTACCGAGTACGAATTATCGCCGAAATGCGTAGGACCCGAAGTGCCGGTATCATAGTACATGCCATAATCCGCATACCAAACCAATCCTTTATCCACCGAAGGCGTGAACGAAACATCCGGCAAGCCTGCCCATGCGTCGGGCAGAAGAATCACCCCGTTCACACCGGCAATG
>CAVGOI010000028.1:0-26085 GCA_963630875.1 Mycobacteriaceae bacterium
GGGAGGGAGGTGTTGGCGGTTGGGGAGGGGAGGATGGGCAGTTAGGAAGGAGGGGATGGGCGGCTTGGGAGGGAGGTGTTGGCGGTTGGGGAAGAGGGGATGGGCTATTGGGAGAGAAAGAATGGGCGGTTGGGAGAGAGGGGATTTGTTATTGAAGAAAGGGCATTTGCTATTGTGGGAGAAATGTAGTATCTTTGCAGGCTTTTTGAGAAAACTTGTGGATCAATAAACTACTATGAACAACCATAAACGACTCCTTATCCCGCTACTGTTGTCCCTCTGGACTGCCGTCCTGCCGCTGTCCGCCCTCAACCAACAGGCGATAGCCGATACCCTGACCGCTCTCATCCGACAAGAGGCCTATGTGGCACCCGTGGAAATCAACCGCATCCGCGTACAGAATAACCGCGTGAATATCTACACCAATCGCGCCCTAAGCACCGTTTCGCTGTCGGATAAGCAGGTGCGGGACATCCGCCTGCTGATGAGCGAATTGATTCTCGGCAACCGACAAGGCAAGATATCCGTCTATAGCGACGGCTACGAAATAGGCGAGTTGGTGACCGCACGCTACCGGCACCGCCCCAAACAAGCCCGCTATACCCTCGAAAATACGACACCGTGGGTAACCAACACCTCAACCCCCTACACCGTGAGCCGCGGACTGAACGGCAAACATATTGCGCTGTGGGGAAGCCACGGACGCTACTACCATCAGGACATGCAGACCTGGCTCTGGCAGCGTGCGAAACTGTGGACGACCGTGGAGGATGTGTTCACCTCATCGTACACGCGCACCTACTTGGTACCCATGTTGGAGAACGCAGGCGCTGTTGTGGTGCAGCCGCGTGAACGCGATGTGCAACCCGTGGAGCAGATAGTGGACGACACGGAGGCACAGACGGTGGGCAACGATGTGTTCGTCCCCGCTGCCGATGCAGGCTGGGGAAGATACGCCGCTCCCCTGATAGAGCAACAGAACCCCTTTGCAATGGGGCATTACCGCGTGGCGAAATCCGCAACCAAAGCCACCGGCGAACTGCGCTATATCCCCTCGTTGGCGGAGGGCGAGTATGCGGTGTATGTGGCGTACAAGACCTTGCCCAACAGCACGGACAAAGCCTGCTACACCGTTGTACACAAGGGACAGAAGACACACTTCAGCGTCAATCAGCGCATGGGCAGCGGGACCTGGGTGTATCTCGGCACTTTCGCCTTCGACAGCATTGCCGCGAACAACTATGTCAGCTTGACCAATGCCGACGGATACGGGCAGGCGGTGTCGGCGGACGCGGTGAAGTTCGGCGGCGGCATGGGCGATATCGCCCGCTATCCGCAGCCCGAATACATCGGGAACATCCCCTCTTCGCAACACTTTGCCGCCGAGGATATACCCACGGTGGACAGCGCGCAACTCAAAGCCAATCAAGCACTTGCCACGGTGAGCGGTATGCCCCGTTACCTCGAGGGGGCGCGCTACTGGATGCAGTATGCGGGTATCCCCGACAGTGTCTATAACTTCACCGGCAGCCGCAATGACTATGTGGACGACTATGCCGCACGCGGCGAATGGGTGAACTACCTCGCGGGCGGAAGCGTAGCCAACCCCAAGCAGGCAGGACTGCATGTCCCTCTCCACGCGAGCCTCGCCTTTCACACGGACGCCGGCGTGAAAAGGCACGACTCGATTGTCGGCACCCTGCTCATCTACACCGACCACGACGACCTGCAGCAACATACCTACCCTGCCGGCGGCAACCGTCTAATCAACCGCGACCTCGGCGACTATGTGCAGACCCAGATTACGCAAGACCTGCAGGGCTATTGCCCCCATTGGACACGCCGCCAACTGAACAACGCGTCTTATGCCGAGGCGCGGCGACCGAAAGTGCCTGCCATTCTGTTGGAATTGCTGTCGCACCAGAACTTCAACGACATGCGTTTCGGGCTTGACCCGCGTGTGAAATTTACCGTCTCCCGGGCGATATACAAGGGTATCCTGCGTTTCATGCACGAGCAGTACGGCAGCCAGTATGTGGTGCAACCGCTGCCTGTGCAGGCGATGCAGATGCAGCGCACCGACAACACGATCCGCGTCTCGTGGCAACCCACCGAAGACCCCATAGAACCCACCGCCACGCCTGCCTACTATGTGGTGTACACCCGCAAGGACAACGGCGATTGGGACAATGGCGTGAAGGTAACCACCGCTGCCTATTCGTTCACCGCCGAGCAGGGCGTACAGTACGCTATCCGTGTGGCAGCGGGCAATGCAGGCGGCATCAGTCTGCCGAGCGAGATATTGGCGGCGTACATTGCGCCGGAGGAGAAGGGGCGCGTGCTGATACTCAACGGCTTCACCCGTGTCAGCGGACCGGAGTGGTTCGAGGATAGTCTGTACGCCGGTATCTACCCGCAGGCGCAGGCAGTGCCGTACGGGCGGGATATATCCTATATCGGTGAGCAGTACGACTATCGCACTACGGCTCCTTGGAACAACGATGAGGACAGCGGTTGGGGGGCTTGCTACAGCGACCACCAGACGCGTCTGACAGCAGGCAACACCTTCGACTATCCCGTCCTGCACGGGCGTGTGTTGGCGGCGACGGGCTATTCCTATATCAGCAGCAGCGTTGCCGTGGACAGCATCGCGGGTTGCGACATGGTGGATGTGATTCTCGGCAAGCAGAAGACGACCGTACTCGGCACCGACACGGCGTTCCATTGCATGCCGCCCGCCCTGCAAAGGCTGCTGACCGACTACCTTGAGCGCGGCGGGCGCGTGTTGCTGTCGGGGGCTTATATTGCCGGCGATATGCAGAGCGCGGCGGACAAGGCGTTTATCCGCGACTATCTGCACTACGACTACCGCGCGTCCCACGCTTCACGGGTGGGCGAGGTGCGTGTCGAAAGCGGGCTACCGACGGGGACTTACGCATTCCGCAGCACGCCCAATGAGGAGCGTCTGCACACAGAGAACCCCGACGGCTTGCTGCCTGTGGGCGGGAATACTTACCGTATCGCCCGCTATACGGACACGGGCGTTATCGCTTGTGTGGGGTACCGCGACCCGCAGCCGCAGGGAAGCCGCACCTTGTGCTGGTCGTTTATGTTAGAGAGTGCGCAGGACTTCGATACGCTCTATCGTCAGAGTGTGGACTGGCTCCTGCAATAACACCGTATCCCTATGAAAAAGAAGAACTTACCCCGCTACAATCGTGTTGAGATAACGGGCATTGCCGCAGAGGGCAAGGCGCTCACGCGCATTGATGACATGGTGGTGTTTGTACCATACTGCGTGCCGGGCGACATCGTGGACTTGCAAATCACCAAGCGCAAGCACCATTTCATGGAGGCGCGTGTGGAGCGGCTTGTGCAGCCCTCCGCACATCGTTGTGCGCCCGTCTGCAAGCACTTCGGCGTGTGCGGCGGATGCAAGTGGCAGATACTCCCGTACGCCGACCAACTGCGCTACAAGCAACAGCAGGTGACGGACGCTCTCACGCGTATCGGCAAGGTGAAACTGCCCGAAACGAGTCCGATTCTCGGCAGCAAGACTATCTACGAGTACCGCAACAAGTTGGAGTTCACCTGTTCCGACCGCAAGTGGCTGCCGTGGGAGGAGATACAGGCGGCGGGCGGTATGGAGCAAGCGGACACAGCGTACGGTGTGGGGTTCCACATCCCGAACTGTTTCGACAAGGTGTTGGACATCACCGAGTGCCACCTGATGCCCGACATCAACAACCGCATCCGCAATGCCATCCGCACCTATGCCCGCGTACACGGTCTGTCTTTCTACAACGAGCATACCCATACGGGTCTTTTGCGCACGCTCATCATCCGCGCCAACCACAAAGGGGAGGTCATGCTGATTGTCGTGTTCGGCGATGAGGCGGACGGGAAACTGTTGTCGTATTTGCAGCGGACTTTCCCCGAGATTGTGAGCCTGCTTTATGTCGTGAACCGTAAACTGAACGACACGATTGCCGACCAAGAGGTGCATCTGTTTGCGGGGCAAGACCATATCATGGAGGAGATGGAGGGCTTGCAGTTCAAGGTGGGGTCCAAGTCTTTCTACCAAACCAACACAACGCAGGCGTACGAACTCTACAAGGTGGTGCGGAGTTTCGCGGCACTCACGGGCAACGAATTGGTGTTCGACCTCTATACAGGCACGGGCACCATTGCCACTTTCGTAGCGCGTCAGGCTAAGCAGGTGATAGGCATTGAGTATGTCCCCGAGGCGATAGAGGATGCCAAAGTGAATGCGCGTTTGAACGGGTTGGACAACACGCTCTTCTTTGCGGGCGACATGAAGGATATCCTCAACACCGGTTTCATTGCGCAATACGGTCGCCCCGATATCATCATCACCGACCCTCCACGCGCGGGGATGCACGAGGATGTAGTCAACACCCTTCTTTTCGCCGAGCCACAGCGGATTGTCTATGTCAGTTGCAATCCCGCCACACAGGCACGCGACTTGCAACTCTTGGACGCCAAGTATCGGGTAACCCAAGTGCAGCCGGTGGACATGTTTCCCCACACGCAGCATGTAGAGAATGTGGTGTGCCTGGAGTTGAGGGAAGTTGAGCGTTGAGTATTGAGGAAAGTTGAGTGTGCCGGAAAAACCGTAGAGCGTTGTGGGTTCCGCCCGCAACGCTCTACTTCCATTAAACATTAAAAATTAAACCTTAAAAATTACCCGAAGTACCGTTTATACAGTCCCTCGAATCCTTTTCCGTGTCGTGCTTCGTCCTTTGCCATTTCGTGTACGGTGTCGTGGATTGCGTCGAGGTCTAAGGCTTTGGCGCGGGTAGCGATGCGCAGTTTATCCTCGCACGCGCCTGCTTCGGCGTGCATACGCTTTTCCAGGTTGGTCTTGGTGTCCCATACGACTTCGCCGAGCAGTTCGGCAAATTTGGCGCAGTGTTCTGCTTCTTCGAGGGCATAGCGTTTGAAGGCCTCTGCTATTTCGGGGTAGCCTTCGCGGTCTGCCTGCCGGGACATTGCCCAATACATGCCTACTTCGGTGGCTTCTCCCATGAAGTGTGCGTTGAGGTCTTTTCGCATTTCCTCGTCGGTTGTTTTGGCAACGCCGATGATGTGTTCACAGGCAAAGGCGAGCCCTTCATTTTCGTTGATTACTTTCCATTCTACCACCTGCTTGCATTGGGGGCAACGCTCAGGTGCCTCGGTCCCTTCGTACACGAATCCGCATACGGGGCATACAAATTTCTTTTTCATGTTTCTCTTTTTGTTTTTTAAGGGGTGATATTTATGTTGGTTGTTTCGGACTCCTGTTTTCCGCCCCCTTCCGCCGACTTTCGTCCGTCTTTTGCCGACTGTCAGGGCGTTTCAGGAATCACGGGGCAAAGATACTGTTTTTCCCTCGAACCCGCAAATAGTAGTTGATAGCATTTTTTAGTTGAGCGTTGAGTGTTGAGCGTTGAGCGCAGTTTATAGTAGAAAGTTTAGAGTTTTGCACAGCCTACTTATAACTCTCAACTCTCCACTCTCCACTCTCAACTTTCCCCCTTTGAAGGGGGACTAAGGGGGTCACTTCCCCCCTTCGAGGGGGGGGGGCAGGGGTGTCTTGTAGGTTTTTATCTATTCTTAAGGGGACTTCTTAAACACTCATTCGAAGGGTTATAAAACCCATATATACCCGGGTGAATACACCAAGTATCAACTAAGTATCAACCGTGTATCAACCGTGTATCTACCGTGTATCAACCGTGTTGGTAGGGGGATAGACCGCTACCAAGCCGCTGATTTCTCACTCCGTCACAATGCCCGCACTCTCATCCGCAAATCAAAGATTTACGGGAAGCCGAATGCGCCTTCGCTCCAACCCAGTATCTGCTATCCAAAATTCCAAAAATCACGACAAGGCAATTGATAGAAGTCCCCCTTACGATTTTACTTCTCCCTGACTTTCGTTTAGGAACCACGACTTACGAAAGAACTACGAACCGTCGAAAAGTGTCATTTATTACGATTTTGCCCGAAAGTCCTCGCGCAAAACTACGACACATGTCTTGCACAAATGAGAAAGTCGTTGTACCTTTGCAGGCTGAATGCGTTAGGTTCGTTGCGTCCTCTTTCGCAGACCGTAATTTTGTAAACCGAACATCCTTTGAAGATTATAAAGCGCAAAAAGAAGTTTCGTATCAACCCCGACACACTTGCCTTGGAGCAAGTGGAGCACGGTTTCGGATATTGGTTGAAGCAAAGCGGCACCTACATCTTGGCGGGCATCGTATTAGGTGTGGTGTTCCTGTATTTGTTTTTGACATTCTTTCCCTCGCCGCGCGAAAAGCAGTTGCAGCGTGAGAAGGACGCGCTCGCATCGCAGATGGAGGTACTGAATAAACAGGTCGATCAAATGCAACTGGTTATGTCGGACCTGCAACAGCGCGATGATAATCTTTACCGTGTACTGTTTGGGGCGGAGCCGATACCGTTGAGCATACGGCAAGGGGCGCAGCAGAAGATATCCTACTACGAAGCCATGTCGCAGATGACAAACAGCCAACTCTCTGCAGACCTCGCCCTTAAAGTGGACATTCTCGAAAAGGAGATGTATGTGCAGGCGAAGTCGTACGATGAAGTGTTGGAGATGGCGAAAGACCAAGAGATACGCATGGAGAACATTCCTGCGATACAGCCCGTACTGAACAAAGACCTCAAGCGTGTAGCGTCAGGATACGGGGTGCGCGTCGATCCGGTCTATCATGTGCGCAAGTTCCACGCCGGAATGGACTTCAGTGCCCCTGTCGGCACCGAAGTGTATGCCACGGGCAATGCACGCGTTTCCTTTGTAGGTTGGAAGCAGGGATACGGGAACACCGTCATTCTTGACCACGGATACGGATACCAAACCCTATATGCGCACTTGTTTAAGCAATTGGTGCGCGTGGGACAAAAGGTGCGCCGTTCCGACATTATCGCCTTGGTAGGAAACACGGGTAAATCCACCGGCCCGCATTTGCACTACGAGGTGCGTTACAACGGCAAGCCGATTGACCCGCGCAATTATTACTTCTACGATTTGTCGCCCGAAGAATACGACCAGATGGTGCAACTGTCGAACAATTTCGGACAGATGTTGGACTAACGACAGACGCCTGAAAAGCGCATCGCGACCACAAATACGGCAAAGGGCAAGCGTTTTGGCTTGGTTTTTGTAGCAATACGGAAAAAACACTACACCCATAAAACACTATCACTATGGTTGAAAACAGACGCGAGCAGATACTGCTCAAAGCCTTGGAACTCTACATGATCGACGGGTACGCCAACGTATCAATTACGGATCTGCAAGTTGCCTTGAACATCGGACGCGGGACGATGTATTATTACTTCAAAGACAAAGATGAGTTGTTTGAAGAAGTCGTCAACACCTATCTTCTGATCCCCAAGCAACAAGCATTGAGCAAGGTCCCTCCCACACCCGAAATACCGGATATGATCGAAGCCATGATGGGCTATCTGAACCGGTTGAAAGAGTTTTTGGACATGGTCGAAGACAAGCACATCAACACTTCGAATGTCGTTACGGTCATGTACACGGCGTACAGCAAGTACCCGGATTTGTACAAACGGGCACGCCGCTTGTACGAGCAGGAACTGAATCTCTGGACGGACGCCATCAAAAACAGTATGCGAGCCGGTCGCATCCGCGGCAATGTACATATTGAGACCGTAGCACGGATGTTCCTGCATATCAAGGACGGCTGGGACCCGGGTCGCAGCGGTGTGCAGATGGACTTCAACATCTTCCCCGAGCAGTACAACTACCTCTACGAATTGATTGCGAAAGAGCCGCCCCGCACATAGGCAGCACGAAAAATACGGCTTTTGAACGCCCGTTCGAATACTTTGTACTACCTTTGCCGGCGTAATCAATCATTCAAGTATGGAACAGAAACATTATGCAGTTTACCTGCAAAACACCATCCGAAGCCGCTGGGACGAGTTAGCATTGAAAGACCTCGACGGTACGCACACTTATACCTACGGCGACTTGGCAACAGCGATAGCCCGCCTGCACATCACCTTTCGACTGTTGGACATTCAAGAGGGCGACAAGATAGCACTTTGCGGACGCAACTGTGCCAACTGGGGCGTGATTTTCTTAGCAATAGAGACCTACAAGGCAGTAGCCGTGAGCCTATTGCCCGATTTCACCGGAGAGGGTATTCAGAACCTTGTAAACCACTCCGATGCCAAACTATTGTATGTAGGTCCGAATGTAAAAAGCAAGATAGACCCTGCAACTATGCCCAACCTCCGTGCTACGGTGTTCATGGACGACTTCTCCCTCTTTCATACCTCCGACGAAGGCGTGAAGAAGCAATATGCCAAGACGGACAAGGCTTTCGCCGCCCAATATCCACGCGGCTACAGCGTTGCAGATGTGACCTACCCGACCGACAACTTGCACGAATTGGCGTTGATTAACTACACCTCCGGCACCACTTCTTCGCCCAAGGGAGTTATGATCAGTCATCTGAATTTGAGCGGGAATGTGGACTTCGCCCTCAAACGCATACCGCACCAACCCGGCGACAAGGTATTGTCTATGTTGCCCATAGCGCACATGTTCGGGCTAATGTACGAGTTTCTCTATCAGGTCTGCGACGGAGCGGAGGTCTATTTCCTCACGAAAGCCCCCACACCTACGACCCTGATGAAAGCCTTCGCCGAAGTACATCCGTTCATGATACTGACGGTGCCCCTTGTCATCGAGAAGATCGTCAAGAAGAGCGTGCTGCCGGTTATCAAAAAACCCCTGATGCGCGTGCTATGGAACACGCCCGGTATCCGCAAGGTACTACGCAGGAAAGTAAACGACAAACTGATGGCTGCCTTTGGGGGCAAACTACGGTATCTGATTATAGGAGGAGCCGCCCTCAACGAAGAGGTGGAGAACTGCTTGAGGGAAATGCATTTTATTTACTCGGTCGGATACGGCATGACCGAATGTGCTCCGTTGATAACTTACGAGGACTGGTTCCGATATGCCTACCGTTCCTGCGGGAAAGCCATTGTGGGTATGGAACTGCGTATCGACTCCGATGACCCGTCCAAAAAGGAGGGCGAACTACAAGTGAAGGGAGTCAATGTGATGATGGGATATTACAAGAACGAACAAGCCACCCGCGAGGCATTTACTACGGACGGCTGGCTACGCACCGGCGACTTGGGCGTGATAGACGCCGAAGGAAATCTGTACCTTCGCGGTCGCAGCAAGAACATGCTGTTGGGGGCAAGCGGACAGAACATCTATCCGGAAGAGATTGAAGACAAACTCAACAGCCTGCCTTTGGTCTTGGAATCTGTAGTGGTCGAGCGGGAAGGCAAGTTGGTGGCATTGGTCTTCCCCGATACTTCCGACACGGGAAAGGGTGCCAAGTCCCTGCAAGAGACAATGGAATCCAATCGCTTGCGCCTGAATAAGCAGTTGCCTAACTACAGCCAAATCGCAGCGATTGAGTTGGTGGAACACGAGTTCGAGAAAACACCGAAGCGCAGCATAAAGAGATTCCTATACCGATAGGTATATCTCTCAGTTTCCATAATACAAAAAGCAAAGCGGCGTCGAGAGGACGCCGCTTGCCGTTCTTACCGCAACTTTGCTCCGAACTTCTCTTCAAAGGTCTTTTGCAGTCGTTGCATAATCGCTTCGATTTGCTTGTCTTTCAGCGTGTCCTCCGGATTTTGCAGAATGAAAGAGAGTGCGTACGACTTCTTGCCTTCCTCGAGATTCTTTCCCTCGTACACATCAAAGAGGCAGATGTCTTTGAGCAGTTTCTTTTCGGTATCGCGCGCCGCTTGTACCAAGTCCGCGAAACGCACCTGCTTGTCCACCAAGAGCGCGAAATCACGCTTGACGGCAGGATATTTGGGCAAGTCCTCAATAACGGGCTTGTACTGTTTGTTCAAGCGCAGAAGTTGCGTCCAGTCCAAATCGGCGTAATACACAGGGTTGCTGATATCAAAAGCCTTGCGCACCGCATCGGCGAGTATGCCAAGATAGCCGAGCGTCTTACCGTTGGGGGCGGTAAGCAGGAGTCCGTCAGCAAACAACTCGTGGGTAAGCGGTGTGAGCGTACAACGCCCGCAGTCGATACCCAAGCGGCGCAACACATTGTCCACATACGCGTGCAACTGGTAGAAACTGCATTTCTCCTCCCCGCGCACCCAACTCGCAGGAGCCTTGTTGCCCGTAAGCCACAACGCCAAATGCGGTTCCTCGCTGTAAGCATAGAGCGGGTCTGCAACCCAATGGGGATCTTTTGCCTGCCGCGCGGCTATCTTGTCGGCATCGTAATGGTAGCAGTTGCCAAACTCGTAGAACTTGAGGTCGGCGTTCTTGCGATTGGCATTGCGCTGAATACTCTCCAACCCGCCATAGAGCAAGGTCTGCCGCATCACGCCCAAATCCTGGCTGAGGGGGTTCAGTATCTTCACGCAATGGTCTAAGGGATATTGGCGTGCGTTCTCATAATAGGCTACCTTGGTGAGCGAATTGTTCAGTATCTCACAGAAACCCTGCGCCGTAAGTTGCTCGGAGATACGCCGTTGCAACACCACAGGGTCGGGCTTGGGGCTGTAACTGAGATTGGTATTGACTTTCTCGGGGAACTCTACATTGTTATATCCGTAGATACGCAGAATATCTTCCACAATATCACATTCTCTCTGCACATCCACGCGGTAGCGCGGCACACCTACCTGCCATTCCTCGCCCTGCTTCGCATAGATTTCGATTTCCAACGCATGGAGTATCGTCTCAATGCACGGGAACGACAAATCTTTTCCGATGAGCGCATTTACGCGCGGTATATTGATTGTGACGGGGAAAGGTTTGAACTCGGTCTGACCTTGGTCGGTAATATCCATGGCGATCGTACCGCCTGCGACCTCCTGAATAAGAAGAGCGCAGCGCTTGAGTACATACACCGTATTGTTGGGGTCGCACCCCCGCTCGTACCGGAACGAGGCATCGGTGGACAACTGATGGCGCCGCGCGGTCTTGCGAATGGAAACTGGGTCGAAATACGCACTCTCGAGGAACACATTCTTTGTGGACTCCGTAATACCGGACTCCAAACCACCGAAGACGCCCGCAATGGTCATGGGCTCATCTGCATTGCATATCATCAGGTCGGCGGCGGACAGTGTACGCTCCACCCCATCCAAAGTGATGAACTTCTCTCCCTCCTTGGCATTGCGTACATGGATACGATGCCCCTTTATCTTGTCGGCATCGAATGAGTGCAGTGCCTGTCCCATCTCGTGCAGCACGAAATTGGTTACATCCACCACATTGTTTATGGAGTGCAGACCGATGGCTTGCAGTGCTTTTTTCAACCAGTCTGGCGACTCGTGCACCGATACGCCCTGAATACTGACACCCGTATAGCGCGGACACGCCTGCAGGTTATCAATCTGCACCGTAATGGGCAGGTCGTGGTTATCCACATGGAACGCCGACACATCGGGTTTGGTCAGTGCCACCGCCTGTCCGTGTGCGGTGTAGTAAGCATACAGGTCGCGTGCTACGCCGTAATGACTGGCTGCGTCGGAGCGATTAGGAGTGATATCCACCTCTATGACGGTATCATCTTCGAGGTGAAAATACTCTTTTGCGGGCATACCTACCGGCGTGGTCGCAGGCAGCACCATAATACCATCGTGGCTTATCCCCACACCAATTTCGTCTTCGGCACATATCATGCCCAACGATTCTTCGCCGCGAATTTTGCCGCGCTTTATCGTAAAGGACTCATCGCCCTGATAGAGGGTCGTCCCGATCGTCGCCACAATTACTTTCTGCCCCGCCGCCACATTGGGCGCACCGCAGACAATCTGCACAGGTTCTGCGTCGGGTGCCAAACGGGTCTTGGTGATATGCAAATGGTCGGAGTTAGGATGGTCGATGCAACTCACCACCTCTCCCACAACCAATCCCTCTAAGCCCCCTCGGATGGATTGTACCTGTTCGACCGTTCCCACTTCCAACCCAATGGAGGTAAGTATCTTCGCCACCGTATCGGCATTGTCAGTCAGTGCGAGGTAGCGTTTAAGCCAGTTGTAAGATATATTCATTGTTGTATGTTTTAGGCAATATATACCGTTGTCCCGTATGGGTGCATCGTACGCCCTGCGGAGGAAAAACCCCGCAAAATTACACAAAATCGCATATATGTGCAAATTTTCCCTGTCCGCACGCTATGATTTCTTGCAGCGTCCTTCCGAATGTCCTATAGGGGACAATCTCGCACGGATATCCATACCACATCCATAGCACATCCATAGCACATCCATAGCACTACCTTACCACCTATAACTCTTATAAGGGTTTTAGAGAGGTTTTGCAGGGCAAAACGCCTGCCTATTTACGATTTGCGAATTTACGATTTGCAAATTTATGTACGATTGGGGTGGATTTATCCATTTACCTTATGCTTCACATCCCCTAATGTGTTCCCTATGGCTATACTGCGTTCCCTATTGATATACAAACTTACAGGCTGCGCACACCGCGCAGCCCGTAACCGCATTCTCCTCTCCTCTGGGGTGGGTGAGTGCCTTACTCCACCTCCACGCCCATCAGCGTGTAGGTCTTCCCGCCCCGCAGGATATACACTTGTCTGTTGCGCAGAACCTTCTGCGGGAGGCTACTATCCGCGCGGACATCCTCTACCGCCGTAATCGGCACAAACAGTGCCTCTATGGTCAGGTCGTCCAACACGGTGAAGCGATACGGGTTGTAGGTCAAGCCGTTGTCCCATTGCGAGAACTCATAACCGCTGTTGGGAATGGCATGCAAGGTTATCTGCGTTCCATAATCGTATTTCCCGCCGCCGGTTACGATACCTCGTTGCAGATCACAGGTAGTCGAAACAGTACATACGCCGCCACCAAATTTCGCCGTAAAGGTTGTGTCTTTATCCACTATAACCGTGCGAGGGTTGTCGGTATTTCCGTCATTCCATTGCACAAAGAAACAATCATCGTTGGGTATTGCCTCAATAACACCCACTCCATCATTCTCGCAAGAGGGTGCTTGGGTGATACGGACATCCCCCTTGAGGCTATCTTTAGGCGTTACCACTAATGCATATTCAAATTGTTCAATATAACTCGTAAAATCTTTCCATCCATCAGCCGATTTATAGGCACTTGTGGCACCACAGGGAATATATACAGGAATGTCCGTTGCAACCTTATAGAAAACATTAGACTCCAATTCAGGAGGTGTCTTTGCCAAGACATACATTTCGGTAAGACCTGTGCAATTATAGAAAGCCTCTTTTCCAATACTCGTTACGCTATTGGGGATAGTGACAGAGGTAAGACCAGTGCAATCCTCGAAAGTATAATTACCAATACTCGTTACGATGTAAGTTGTGCCATTATAGGTTACAGTAGCGGGGATAGTAACGGATGTTAGTCCTTTGTAGTCATCCAAATCCGATTCCGGATAGGTTACTGCGACAGTGTAGGATTCCCAACTCTTCGTAATATGGTAGTACAAGTCGCCAGACTTGAAATTATCTCCACAAGGGCTATTATGATCCTTGAAATAGTGGCTAATCAAGATAACGGGTTCGTCGGTACCATAGTTTCTTAATTGCGCCTCTCCAAGATAAGAAGTTTCGATAATCACAGTACCCGAAACAAGTGTCCAAGAATCCACATCGCCCGTTTGATAGTCCCACGAGAATGTACCATCTGATTCCAATTGAACCGGCATGCCTTGAATGTCTTCACTCTCATCGGTAACGGCAACTACATACCAACCATCAAAGCCCGTTACCTTCTCAAAATGTGCCATTGTATCGTCTGTTCTCCAGAAATTGTAACCACCTGCAAATACGATAGGGTTGCAAACCCTTTCCTCAAAATATACACAAACACAGAGTTGACCTGCTTCATAGTAATCTGCCAAGTCTGCTGGAGTAGGGACAGCACCTTTCCACATTTTTTTTGCGCCCCATGGTGCACCCATAGCAGTCCCGCCATAAAGAACAAGGGATATATTATAGAAAGCGTTGTTTCCTATACTCGTTACACTGTTGGGGATAATAATAGAGGTAAGACCCGTGCAACTATAGAAAGCGTCCATTCCAATGCTCGTTACGCTGTTGGGAATTGTAATTGAGGTAAGACCCGTGCAATCAGAGAAAGCCCTCTTTCCAATACTTGTTACGCTGTTGGGGATAGTTATAGCAGTAAGACCATCGCAACCAGAGAAAGCATACTCTCCAACTCTCATTACGCTGTAAGTCGTACTTTTATAAGTCACGGTCGTGGGGATAGTAACCGATGTTCGTCCCTTGTAGTTTTCCGAAGACGAATATTTTTGGTAGGTTATTTCAACAGTGCGATTTGAACTACTTGTGATATTGTAATACAAACCTCCAAACGCAAAATCATACGCAAAAAGATTACTGGCGGCGCAGAGCGCCACCAGTAACGAAAATAGTTTCGTTCTCATAATCTTTGCATTAGAGAGCATTACTTCTTACGCCAACATTTGCGTTCATCATCATCAAAGCCGCCACTCATATTAGCCGACCAAGATGGTCCTACATACTCAATAGGACTATTCTGCTTTTCGGAAATCAGAGTCAGAATTCGGCTCATACGACCATGTGGAGCCCCCTCCATTTCATGTCCATTGCAGAACTTGGAATACAAATCCCGATTGTTGTTCGCAATGTACTCGATTACTGCATGCGCATCAAATATGCGCCCTTGCGGAATAACACTCGCGATAACGCCTTGGATTGCGTCACGCATTTCTTCATGAGTTGTACTCATAGTATTGTGATTTTAATTGTTGATCTGCGGCACCTCACAGACCCAATAAAAACAAAGCGTGGTACCTTATCTTTGCTTATTCTCTCCTTGGAGGTTCCAGCAAGACCCTACTACAAGAATAAACAACAATGCCCACGCCGATATGCATACATGCACCGAGTGCATAACTATACATATCACGGCATTCATTGTCGATCTTGCTTTGGGTAGTGAAATTTGCTGGATTTCCAAGGACCAAAACAAGCGTCAATAAACGCTATTTTTATGCTCAGGCTCACAGAATGGGCATTGTCTTGCGTATTCTTGTCGGTCTAAGCAACCGGCAGCCCGCCCCAAACTATACCCCGTAAGCCTTTGCGCTGCAAAGATACAACTATTTTTGCATACCTGCAAATTTCGTTGAGAGTTTCGTGTTGCGTGTTGAGAGCAGGGGATTTTGCTGCAGGCGGGGCGACCCTATCCACGGTTAATCTCGTCATTTTGGTGCGGGGGCTATAGGAGAAATACAGCGGATTTGCGTATATGCGAAAATAGTTGTACTTTTGCACCGCTAACAAGAGGAACCGATAACAGGAAGAACCGATAACAGTCCCCAAAACAAAGCAAGCCACAACAAACAAACTCATAAACTCCGAATATGATATACAAAATCACTTTCTCTTGCGACGAGGTGGACGGCTTTCGCCGCGTGTTTCAAGCCGATAGCGATGCAACTTTCTTAGACCTGCACCGCGCCCTACTGCAAAGTGTGCAGTACCCCGATGACCAGATGACCTCTTTCTTTATGTGCAACGACCGTTGGGAGAAAGAGCAGGAGGTTACCTTGGTGGAGATGGGCAGCAGTTTCGAGTACGACAACATGGTGATGGAGACCACCCGCCTCAGCGACCTGTTGGAGGAGAAAGGGCAACGCCTCATCTATATCTTCGACCCTATGTTCGAGCGGTATTTCTTCGGCAATCTGACCGCCATAGAACCCGGGCAATGCCAAGGCGTTACCTGTATCCTGAGCAAGGGGCAACCCCCCAAGCAGTTGCAGACCGAAGCCGACTTTGACGCGGCTGCCGGCAAGAATAAGAAAGAGGACATCGGCTTGGACGAGGACTTCTACGGCGACTCCCAATACGATGAGGGCGACTTGGATACCGAAGGGTTCCAAGACCTGAGTTTCGACGACGGTTCTATGTTCTGATGCCCACGCTGCAAGTCATAGTGGGAGCAACGGGAGCAGGCAAGACCGCGTATAGTATCGACTTGGCGCAGCAATACGCGTGCCCTATCGTGAGTGCAGACTCGCGGCAGATATACCGCGACCTGCCCATCGGCACAGCGGCTCCCACCCACGAGCAGTTGCAGCAAGTGCAGCACTATTTCGTAGGCTGCAAAGCCCTGACGGATACCTATAGCGCAGGGCAGTATGCACGCGATTGCACGCGTCTGCTGGCGGAGTTGTTCAAGCAGTACGACACGGTGGTGATGGTAGGAGGCAGTATGCTGTATGTGGACGCCGTTTGCACGGGGATAGACGATATTCCGCAGGTGCCTGCCAAGGTGCGGAGTGAGGTGCAGACCGCCTATCGGGAGCATGGCTTGGCGTGGTTGCAAGGCGAGGTGGAGCGGCTTGACCCTGCCTATTGGCAAGAGGTGGACAGGCAAAACCCGCAGCGTCTGATGCATTGCGTGGAGGTGTGCCGCACAGCGGGCAGTCCGTACTCCCTCTTCCGCCGCAAAGGGCAAACACAATCGGCGGAGGAACGACCGTTCCGTGTGCGCTACACGCTGATAGAGCGCGAGCGGGAGGAACTGTATGCACGCATCAACCAGCGGGTTGATGCGATGATAGCACAGGGGCTTGTGGCAGAGGCGCAGCGGGCGTTTGAACAACTCGGCGTTCCGCTTTCCCCATCAGCCGACCTGCAGGCAGAGGTGCTACCCAACAGCGTGAACACCGTCGGATACAAGGAACTGCTGCGGTATCTGCGGGGCGAATGGTCGTTGGACAAAGCCGTTGCGATGATAAAACAAAACACGCGTCACTATGCCAAGCGGCAAATGACCTGGTGGCGCAACAAACAACCTTTGGAATGAAACAGAATACAATCATACTCTGCTGTCTGTTGCTCATGGCGGTAGGCTGCAAGAAAGTAACGGTGGACTTCTCCTATTCACCGGCAGAGCCCAAGGCGGGCGAG
This sequence comes from Mycobacteriaceae bacterium, assembly GCA_963630875.1. Classification (GTDB taxonomy): domain Bacteria; phylum Bacteroidota; class Bacteroidia; order Bacteroidales; family Paludibacteraceae; genus Colicola. The sequence goes on from CAVGOI010000028.1 coordinate 17,037, forward strand.
AAAGTAACCTTCACCAACAACAGCAGTGCCGGCGAGAAGTGGGACTGGAACTTCGGCGACAATACCGTCAGTACGCTCAAGAACCCGACCAAGACCTACAAGAAACCGGGCACCTATTTGGTTACTTTGCGGGTGGACAGTGCCAAGAACAAGCAGTACAGCCGCTCGATAACCGTCTATGACACCCTGCCTACCTTCGTGGCGTCTGCCGACTCCATTACGCACTACACCGATGTTACGCTGACCGCCAACATCTACAACCCCTATTCCTACGCCCTGTCCTACCAATGGACGCTGCCTGCGGGTTGTGTGCTGCAGTCGGGTACGCTGACAGACAAGAGTATCGGGGTCTATTTCACCGTGTACAACCAAGCGCAGACGGTGGATTTAACCATTTACCAAGGTGATAAGACCTACGCTGTGTCGCGCGACCTGTATGTCTATGAGACTTTGGCTCCCGCCATTCTCATGGCACAGCAGGACGGAACCACCCTGCGGCAACGCCTTATCAACACGCGTCTTGAAAGCGTCATGCCAGACGCGTCGGCAGAGGACAAGTCCTTGTTGGCAGCGGCTTGCGACACGATGGTGTCGTACAACGACAGCGTGTTCTACGCCTCGCGTATGCAGGCGATACTCGGCACGACAGTGCAGCACTTACAGTTGGACAAGGTGGAGCGCAAATGGTATTATGTAACCTCCGAGGGGTTGTATGTGGCGAATATCAACGGGGCTTACCCGCAGGCGATTGATGCTTCTGCCACCGGTGCATTGTGTGTGGACAATACGCGCGGCAAACTCTATTGGGCAGGTGCTGACGGACTGTATGCCATGTCGCTCGTCAAGAGTCTGAACAACCGATACAACACAATACCCGTGCGCTATAACGAGGTGGGCGATATTGCCAAGATAGCCGTTAACGATAATCTGCGCTAACCATGCAACCCGACTATATTTTTGAGACCTCGTGGGAGGTCTGCAACCGCGTGGGCGGTATCTATGCCGTACTCTCCACACGGGCGGCTTCGATGCAGCAGGAGCATACCGACAAGGTTATATTCTTCGGTCCTGAATTGGGCGAGACCTCCGATATCTATTTCGCGGAGGACAGCACCGTCCTTCCTGACTGGCGTCCACAAGGCGTGCGTGTAGGGCGTTGGAAAGTACCCGGTGCACCTATTGCCGTGTTGGTGCAGTGGGAGCCTCTCTACAAGCAGAAAAACAGCATTTACGCGGCAATGTGGGAGCAGTTTGGGGTGCAGAGCCACGCTGCGTACGGCGACTACGATACCTGCAGCCTCTTTGCCTATTCCGTTGGTCAGTTGGCGGAGAACCTGTACACCCACCTGCACTGTCCGACCACCGTGCTGCATTGCAACGAGTGGCAGACGGCTTTCGCGCTTCTCTATATCAAGGCGCATTGTCCGTCGATAGGCACCCTCTTCACCACCCATGCCACCACGGTGGGACGCTCTATCGCAGGCAACGGCAAGCCGCTATATGACTACCTGCAGGGCTACCACGGCGACCCAATGGCGCAGGAGTTGAATGTACTCAGCAAGCATTCGGCGGAGAAGACTGCTGCCCGCATAGCCGACTGCTTTACCACGGTCAGCGACCTGACGGCGCGGGAGTGTGCGCAACTGCTGGACAAGCCGGTGGATATTGTAACGCCCAACGGCTTTGAGCAGGACTTCGTTCCCAAGGGGCAGGTGTTTGTGTCCGCCCGCCGTGCAGCCCGCAAGGCACTGATGGCATACGCCTGTGCGCGGGGTGCGCAAGTTACGGAGAACGACTGCTTTGTCGGCATATCCGGACGCTTGGAGTGGAAGAACAAGGGCATCGATGTCTTCCTTTCGGCTATGGAGCGGCTGGGCAATGTCCTGCCCGCCGAAGAGGATAGGAAGGTCGTCGCTTTTGTGATGATACCCTATTTGGAAAGACAAGACTACACGGTCGGCAAGGTGCGGGTGGTATTTTTGCCGTCCTACCTGAACGGCAACGACGGCGTACTGAACAAATCGTATTACAACCTGCTCATCGGATTGGATATCACTGTCTTTCCGAGTTACTATGAGCCGTGGGGCTATACGCCGTTGGAGAGTATTGCTTTCCGCGTCCCCACTGTTACGACCACGCTCAGCGGGTTCGGCTTGTGGTGCATGGCGAACGGGATACAGACGCTACGCCATGGTGTGGAGGTGATACCGCGTACCGACGGCAACCAAGAGCAGGTGGTGCAACACATCGTGTCTGTCTTGATGCAGTTCCTCGCACAAGACAGCAAATCGGTTTCCGCTATGCGGCAAGCGGCTTCCGCAGTGTCAAAGAAAGCAGACTGGCGGCATTTCTTTCCATTGTACCGCAAGGCGTATGCCATCGCCTTGCGCAAAGTGGCGCACTGACCTCGATTAAGGGCGTGTGGCTTGGTAGAGAAGCGGTGCTATCTCCGTATTGTCGAGCCATCCCGTGAACCGCTCGGCACCCACTCCGACAGCGAATACAGGCACAGCGGCGGCGGTGTGGCTGTAACTGGTCCAGCCCACATGGGCGGTGCGGTTGAGTATCCCGATGGCTTTGTCGCCCAAGTAATTTACATCCTTATACAGTGTCTTGACGGTCGAATGGTGGCGTTTTACATTGCGGAACGCCGCTTTCAGTGCCTTGTCGTCCTGTTTGGAAACGGGGACTTGCGTGTATAGTCCTAAGTTTTCCGCTAATAGTTGCTTCACCTGTTCCCAACGCAAGGACTTGCCTTCCTGCTGTTGCAAGGCGGATAACTTGTCGGACAGCACCCACTCCGAGCAACGCTGGTGTTGCAGGGCTTGGAAGTTGAGCGTATAGCGGGCATTGCCGAGTGCCATGCCGCCTGTCTCGTGGTCGGCAGTAACGACGATGAGTGTCTCATCGGGGTGTTGGCGGTAGAACATATACGCCAAACCGAGGGCATTGTCCATATCGATGACCTCGTGAAGGGTAGTTGCTCCATCGCGTCCGTGGCAGGCGTAGTCTATCTTACCGCCTTCTATCATCATGAAGAACCGTTCTTTCTTGGCGAGTTGGGCGATGGCAACGGTAAGAATATCCGATAGTTGGAGGTCGCCTGCCTTGCGGTCGATCGCATACGGCAACGACTCGCCGCGCAGGTTACGGTCTTTGATATTCTCTTCCGGCACGAGTATCATCTTGTCGGCACCCACCAGACTCTTGGCAGCCGCATAGCCGCCTGCCAATGTGTAGCCATTCTTCTCGCAGAGGTCGTAGAGGTTGGGTGCGGTCGAGTCAGCGGGGTTCAGGGGCTGATGAAAGCCTGCGCCGCCGAAGAAGTCAAAGTCGGAGGTAGCCAACTGGGTACCGATCGCGTAGTAGTCGTCGCGTTTGGCAGCGTGGGCATAGTGCGGAGCGGGTGTCGCATGGTCGATAGCAACGGTTGTCATGATACCCACTGCCCACCCTTCTTGCTTGAGGCGCATGGCCACACTGCCTGTCGGCACACCATCGGGTGTCTCGCCAATCATGCCGTTGTTGGTCTTTTTGCCCGAGGCAAGGCAGGTTCCGGCTGCAGAGGAGTCTGTAATCCCGTTGGAGAGCGAGAAGGTAGCCACTTGTCCCGTGTAGGGGAATTGCGTCATCAACAGCGGTTTGCGCCCGATGGTGCCTCCCAACTCAGCAAGATACATTTCGCTGGCGAGGACTTGGTTGGAACCCATGCCATCGCCAATAAAGAAGAACACATACTTTGCTTCCGCCCATGCCGAGAACACGAGACCGAGCAGTACACTACCGATAAGAAATAAACGCTTCATAGCCATAAGACAACTGTTAAATCACGGGGCAAAGTTACAGTATTTCCGCGAACCCTGCAAGCCGCATGGTATTTTCCCCCTTTCTTAAGGGGGTCAGGGAGAGTCTTATCTATTCGTAAGATTATCCTTCTCCCGAACTGCCGTTTAGCAGTAAGCACCCTCTTCGAAGGAACTACAACGGAACTACGAACCACCAAAAGTGTCAATTTTTACGATCCGCCGCAACATGCAGGTCTTCGGCACGGGAAATCTCCGTGCTTGTCTCTCCGATCCATCCGCAGGTCTGGTTCTCGGCGGTATAGACGCGGATAAAATCGACGCACGGCAGATAGACAGGGGTGCCGTCTGCATCGACCGCCCAGTCTATGTCGAAACTGACAAGGTCGGTCGAATCGTTGGGGTGGTTATCAGCATAGCCCCACCCGAAAGCATAAAGCACATAATAACTCCCCTTCCCCGAATCATCGAAGCCGTTGGGCGGCAGACAGGTGCCGGATAGCGTGAGACTGTCCGCCTTAATCCATTGCGGGTAGTAACTCTGCTTGTGGTACGCATTCTGAATGACATACCCGCTACCGCCGAAATTATCACGCCAGGCGATGTAGGTAGTATCGGTGAGCGGTGTACCTTTCTTCGGCGTGGCTTCTTTGGCGGAATCGGGGCGATAATAGGTAACCGAATACTGATGACGCGTATCCGCGTGGCGATAGGCACTGCCTGCCAACTCATACCACTCGTCGTCAGGAATACCGTTTTGGTTCCTGTCAAACGAAACCTCCACTATTCCCGGCTCGCAACTGCCGCCTCTGCCCCTTTCGGGGTGCGTTGTTGCACCGGCGTAGAACGCATTGCCGAGAATCTTGAAATCGTATTCGCCTGCTACATTAACCACACTATGGTCGAACCCAAAAGTAACATAGCCACCAAAGCCACCCAACGATACAAGACCATCGTTGGTACCGGAAATCGCCTCCTGTACTTTCCGGACCATATCAGTCTGCGTGTTCCCTTCTTCGTACTCGGGTATCACATTGACGAACTGTCCGGGTGCGGGACAGTAGTCATACACTTTCGTTATATAGCGGCTGTAAGCAACTTGCTCCTCCCAAACGACTATCTTTATCGCTTGAGAGACGGGATTTTGTGCATCGATGATACGCAAACGGAGCGAATAAGTACCCGTGTCGGCTTTACAGAAGACATAATCACGGGCTGTACTCACAACCGAGTCGGAACCCTCCACCGACGGCATCGTCCATTCGTACCGTTCTCCCGTGAACTCCGGATGCAACACGAGGGCTTTCATACGCTCCACCGCATACACTTCGTCGATACCGAGATTGACCATCGGAATATCCCGGGTGCAAGCCGCAAGGAGCAAGATACTCCCTACCCACGACCTCCCCTTGAGGAAAGCCCGAACCCTATTAAAACTACCTATCCACATAACCTTTACTATGCATAAACAATTTATACTTTCACATCTTCCGTCTATTTGTACACAAACACCATGTGCGCAGGTATGTCGCCTGTACGGACGCTCCACCTCTTTTTTCCGTGGCAGTCGTAGCAGTGCAACACACCGCTGGAAACATAGTTCTTTGCGTCCGTTACATAAATATCGCGGTTATACGGATTCACCGCTATACCGTAAGGGACTTTAATATCACTCTCGGTGCCGTCTGTGATGAAATGATTGGTAACGAGTTGCTTGGTAACCACATTGAGGATACCGTACGACACCGCATTCTCTTCGGTCCGGTTATTCCACACCACGCTGTAAAAATAGAGCGAATCGCCCACAATGGTCATCTCGGAGCAGGGGATATTCAGTGTGTCCGTAACAACCCTATCGGTCGAATTAGCGGTCTTCTTGTCCAGCACAAGGAGCCTCGAAGGCACCGATTCATAATCACCGCGCGAGGAAACCCACAGTTTGCCATACGCATCTTTGCGGATACGGTGCAGGTTGATCGCCACAGGTATCTTCCGCACTTGTTTCATTCCGAAGCGTTCTACTACCGACACCGTCGAATCATAGTCGGGAACCCGATAGCCGCCCGAATTAGCCACATAGATATAGTCGCCCATTATCTCCAATTCATCGGGCTGATACCCTACCGTCACCTTGTTGGTTACCTGCAGCGTAAGCGTGTCCACCTCAAAAACCGCGCCCAACTGCGCATCCGGGTCGATGGCGATCGGTCCCACATACGAAGAGATGTAGGCTTTTCCCCGTGCGAATCGTATATAGCGGCAGTTGGGAATATCCACCTGCCCTATACGCTTGCAAGTGCGCATATCCATCACCTCCACTTTGTGGGAGCAGTTAATAACCGCGTACAAGCGGGAACCGTAAATCTGAATATCATTGCCCACATCACCTAATTCCATGATAGCACTTGGGTTGCGTTCTGCATAGATATTGCGGATATAGTAGGCATTCGCAAAATCGATATAATCAATACTTGCCTTGTTGCTGCCCATGTTGCCCTCGTTGAGCAGGTACATTCCGACAGGTTCATCGGGGGCAAAGTCGTCCTGCGAGCGTATCTCCATAGGCAACACCTCGTATTGAGTCGGCACCACCAATTCATCGTGCCGACACCCCCCTGCAATCAGCACGATGAGTCCTACAAGGAACACATCTCTATCTATGCACCACCCATTACCCATTACACATTAAAAATTACACATTACACATTAGTCTCTAGTATTCCACCACAATGCTCCCTCTATAGTTGCGCTTGGGCATGGGGTAGTTGAGGATGACATCGTAGTCTTGCCCGAGGAGGTTGTTTACCTCCAATGTGGCTTTGAGTACTATCTTTTTTATGCGCCACGACCCCGTCAGCGACATATCGTGCGTGTACCACGGCTGCGTACGGTTGTAAACGATATTTTCTTGTTGGTTATACCGCTCGCCGACATAGATAAAACTGTAGTTCAGCGCATACCCCCGCCACGAAAGCATACCTATCGCCGAACCGCTGTGCCACGGGATATACGGTATTTGGTCGCCGTAGTAGGTATCCGCCGGGTCGGTCACATCGACGGCTTTTTGGTAGGTATATTGCACCTTTGCCGTAAGGGCGATGTCGTAGGGGAAACGCAGCGTCATCTGTATATTGGCATCCACGCCGTGTATCTTAACCAGACCGAGATTCAGCATCGTCCACCTAAATTGCTGCCCTTTCGGATACGCGATTATCTTGTCTTTTACCTTGTTGTAATAGACATCCGCCGACACGCCAAAGTGGTTGAAAATATGCTTGGGCTTGCGATAATCGTACGAGATCCCCACATTGTGCTGCACAGCCATCTCCGGACGCAGATAGGCATTGCCCATATCGGTATAGTACAAGTCGTTGAAAGTAGGATACCGATACGCCTGCTTGTAGAACGCGTTCAGTTTGAGGTCGATGCGCGGAAAGGGCTTGTAGGACAGAAACACCGCCGGCGTAAACTTGTACTTATTCGGCGCTTCGTCACGCTCGCGGGCTTCCTCGTTGATGAAAGTACCGAGTATACTCGCCTGAATACGCAGATAATCATATACATTGAATGCGGTGGCGGCAGCCAACCAATGCGAGAAACGACTGACCGACATATATTCCGACAACCCGTTCCACTGCAAATCATACGAAGCGGAGATGTCCCACCAATCGAAGATAGCCACCTTGTTCGCCCACGAGAGGTATGCTTCCTGCTGATTGTAGGTGTTATCCACATGGATGAGTTTGTCATCGTTATTGACATAGCGGGTATGGTCGTACGCATACTTGGCATTCACTTTGATAGACCAACGGTTGAAAAACTCATCCTGCCACGAGGACTGCACAAACATATCCCTGTCCCAAAGTCGCTCCCCCCTGCGCCATACATTGTTCACAATCGCCCCCGGTACTCCCCGCTCGGAGTTGTAGTAATAGCCCTGCACTTTCCAAAAGCCCGTAGTGGAATAGTAGTAGTTCAGACCTGCCTCCACCCGCACGGCATTTACATCGCCGTTCTGCCGGATTGCCGTGGTATCATACGCCAACTCGCCCGAGGGCGTTACACGACGGTAACGGAACTTGTATTTGCCATTCGAATGCACCACCTCGGCATTCATTGAGAGGCTGAGTTGCTCCGTTAGTTTTGCATCGAAAAGTAGTGAGGGATTCACCAATGCGAACGAACCGGCTTTGAGCCCTGCACGCACATGCACCGTCTTCCCCGCCTCGAACTTCGGACGACGGGAGTTGAGGTAGATACTCCCCGCCGAACCAAACTCCCGCGCCGACTGGAAGATGTCGCTTTTTTGTCCGTTGTAGAGCGCAATCTCGTCGATGTTCTCGAGGGAGAACTTACCCAAATCGACTTGTCCGTTTTGGGCGTTACCGAGTTGGATGCCATTGTAATAGACGCCCAAATGGTTGGTCCCCATTGAACGGATATTCACCGTTTTGATACCCCCCACCCCACCATAGTCCTTAATCTGCACCCCCGAAAAGAACCGAATAGCGTCCGCCACCGAGAGGCTGTTCATCTGCTCCAACTCCTTCCCCTCCAAGCGTTGCGGTTGAATGACATCCTTCTCCTTATAGCGTGCCACAACGGTAACCTCATCCATATCGAATTGACGGTAAACAGAGTCTGCCTCCGTCTGCGTTTGCCCGCAAACGAACGCGCAAGCGAGAGCGCACGCACATAGTATCGCTGATAATCTTTTCATCTGTCTCTATCTCCAGTCCTCGGGAGCGGCGACAAACGCACAAGGCAGGTTTTCTGACTGAGGGCTCTGCCATCCTGCCTTCCCATTCGCATGCGAACAGTGACCTTAGAATTGGACAGCCGATTGCCCATCACAGCAGCGGGACTGTACCGGACTTTCACCGGTTTCCCTCACCGAATGCGCTGCAAAAGTACAACAAATTTTGCACATACGCAATTTGGAGGTACAATAACGAATTTACGATGGCCGAATTTATGTACGATTTTGGTTGATTTTCTAATCAATAATTTGCAATTTATAATGAGCAAGAGGAATTTTGTCGCGGGTCTGTCGCGGGTCGCACCTGTCCGTAAAGACGATGCAAAGATACATCCATTTCGTCCGTTTTGTTGGTCAACCATTCCCAATAATGCCAATCCGACTAATTAGTCCCATTCGCCTTATTATTCTCATTTTGGCGTCTTCCTCACGATTTTTCGCACGCTTTCTTCCGAGATGTTGAAATCGGCGCCTATTCGTGCGTAGA
>CAVGOI010000029.1:0-25128 GCA_963630875.1 Mycobacteriaceae bacterium
CCCCAACCCCCTAATAATCACCCACATCCAACCACTCCTGTAATTTTTTTACATTTTTCACACCAAAACATTTGCGCATATCAGAAAATACCCCTACCTTTGCAGCGGATTTACAAAATACGACTTGTAAATACACAAAACAAGACTAAACATACATCAAAAATGTAATAACCCTACAAAATAAGGAACAAATGAAACCGACAATTAACAACCTTATCCAACTTATCGAAATCGAGAACATTTTCTCGATTCGGGACAGAATAACCATCGATTTCCGGGCAGCCAACCTCAAAACGGCGAAAGAAAGAGAACTGAAAGACAACATCTTTATGTGGCAGAACAAACCCTATCTCAAAACCATCGGACTCTTCGGACCCAACGCTTCGGGCAAGACCAACATCATCGTCGCCATTCGGGCTTGCTGCCAATACATACTGCAAGGCGACAGAGACCTCGACCCCAAACTCGACCTGTTCCCCACCTTCCGATACCAAAACGGGGGAAACAAGCCCTCCTTCTTCCACATCCTCTTCGTTGCCGACGGGATCGAATACGACTACTCCTTCACGGCGCAGCACAACAGGTTCATCAACGAAGAACTCTACTCCTATTCCGACAACAACCGGAAAATCAAGATATTCACGCGTGCGCTCAAGCCAGTGGGAAACACCTACGAATACGCCTTCGGAAACAGCATCCCTAAAAATGTAGCCGCCATCCCACAGTTCACGGCCCCCTTCGGACTGTTCCTCTCGCGAGCATACGACATGCAGCAGGAATGGGCTATGCCTATCTACCGGTTCTTCAATACCCACTTCATGCTCGGTCTGCAAACCGCCGACAATGTCCTGCAACCCGATTTGGTGGAAGCACTGCAAACACGGCTCATCACCATGTTGCGACTCTGCGACAGCGATATACAAAGCATACGAGTCATCAAAAGGACCATCTCGCCGAAAACGCTGAACCTGCCCAAAAATTATGCGAATGTCATGCAATCTACCGAGATCAAACAGGTACTCCTGACCCACACCTTCGACCCCAAAAAGGTCTTCCTCTGGGAAGAAGAGTCCTCCGGCACACAACAACTGATCGGACTCCTGCTCACGCTTATCCCCACCCTGCAACAAAACAAAGCACTCCTACTCGACGAGTTCGATGTCAGCATGCACACACGGATAACACATTTCATACTCGATGCCATCAACGCTACACAAAGCAGCCAGTTCATTTTCTCTTCCCACGATACCTCCCTCATATCTATCGACCTCTTCCGGCGCGACCAGATATACTTCGTCGAAAAAGACCACAAACAAGGATGTACTTCCATCAAACGCCTCGTCGATATAAAAGACTTCCGCGAAACAATGGATGCATCCAAACGATATATCGCCGGACACTTCGGCGCAGTGCCGCACACCCCCGAAGACTCCAATATCGTCAAACACACAATCCGTAAAATCTTATACAATGATTAAAACCCCGTACATATTCAATGTTTCTATCCCTGCGCTCATCTTCTATACCGAAGATGCCACTCTCCTCGCCGGAGACCTCGCATATTTGTTCCCGTGCAAACATACTGTGCTTGTCACAACTTTCCGCAACATCACCGGCAAACTGATTTATAACTGCCGGACACACCCCCACCTCTACCTCGCGCCCTCCGACCCGTGCCAACTGTTCTTTGCCGAACATACCTCCATCTTCATCCTGTCCCACAACAACGGCATCTCCTGCACGCCCCTGCCGCCCAATGCCTATACCCTACTCCCTGTTACCTACCGGCAACTCGATGAAACACAATATATACAATATAATAACCCTCTAATACCCAACCCGCCTATGCTTGCCTGACCCCCCTCGCAGCCACGCACTGCACATAGGGAACATGCCTGGGTGCGCATGTTCGACCTCGCACCCGAAACTTTTTTTTCATGGGTCTGTTGTTAATAAGGTATTTATACGATAAGGCAGTTGTTGCCATTAGACCTAAACACATTAGTATGAAAAATCTTTGTTTTCAACGACCTAAACATTAACTTTCCCCTCGGGTGTGCTAAGGGGACATACCGAAAAATCTTTAGGGTATGCTATATCACACCCCAATAATTATGAGTTTAATAGATATCATGACTCATTTTGACGCGGCGCATGGGAAATATGCCCGCACAGATAAGGTGTACACGCGTGTACGCAAGTTTGATAACCGCACGATAGGCGTAGCCTTGAAGCATCCTGTTACCAACGACCCGCCCACGACGGGTCAAGAGGTGGCGCAGGATAAGTTCAAGGAGGTGCAAGCCAAGGTGAATGCTGCCTTGGCAGACCCCACGCAGCGTGCAGCCTATCTGAAGAAGTGGAAGGCGCAGCATAAGTACAAGACGCTTCGCAGTTACATCTTCACCAAACTATACGATGAAGAGACCGCCTAATCTGTAAATCTCGGAGAGCAAAACCGGAGGGGTTAGACTCCGGTCTATCCCCTCGGGTTTTGCAATCCCTAATTCCTAATTAACAAAATGGCTAAAGTAACATATATCGACCCTATTGCCACATTGAGTGGCAAGATAGTCAAGCGTCATAAGACGATTTATTTGGTGCGGCAGGCAGCAACTGCCAACCCCGTAATGTTGGAGAACCCATGTTTTACGACGGCGTTGCGCAAGCGTCGGTCGGAAGCCTCTCAAGCCGAGAAAGAACATCGGACTCGTTTCGGTGCTATCTGCAAGGCAACCGCTGCCCGACTGCAAGACGATTCGCAGTTCCGCACCGACGCTGTAGCCTTCAAGGCGCAGCGCGAGTACACCACGCTCCGCCAGTATGTCTGGCACCAAGTCGCAAACGACATATCATAGTCCTTCGGCTTGCCTTCCCGCTCGTCCCCCGAGAACCCCCTCGGGGGACAACGCGGCTCGCATCGTCAAGACTGGGGACGCGGGCGCCTGCGGGGTCCCCACAAGCCCGTGGGCGCAGTGGGGTGCTCTCTCGCCTGCGGCAAGTATCTTTAGTTGAGTGTTGAGAGTTTAGCGTTTAGCGTTTAGCGCAGTTCAATAAGTAAAAAGTTTATAGTTTTACCCAGCCTTCTCTCTACTCACTTCTCTCCACTGCACTCAACACTCAACTAAGAATTCCCAATTCCTAATTCCTTAATAAACGACTACGACTTGTGTCGTCTTTTGTCGGGAAGAATCATACAGACTGAGAATATACACGCCTGCCCATTGCGGCGCAACAATACCCGTTCCTTGGCGTACAACCTGCTCCGTCATCGTACGCCCGACAAGGGATGTCCAGCAAGCCGTTCCATCAAAAGAGACTCCTTGCCGCCCGATAATGTTCAGCGGCTTGCCATGCTCCACCAATGTCGGTATATCGGGTTTCTCGTCTTGCGGAATGAATTGCGGGGTAAAGCCGCATATCATAAGGCAGACTTTGTCGGTACGCGTGACGGCAGCCGCGTATTCTGCGGTTATATCCAATCCTTGCGGCTCGTACAAATAGGATGAAGTGGCACCGCTTATCATCTGTCCGTTTTTATACCACTGAAACTCAACAAACTCATATCCGCCATTGTAGCGGCTGTTGCGGATAGCCAACACATCATTCCACCGCTGTGTAATCACCTCGTGATTGTATTGCAACTGCAAGACTATCGGGATGGTTACATTGCCCTGCAGGGTATCTTCAAACACGATTGTGCCGTAATACCGGTTCGGTGTCATATCGCTCGGGATAGCAATACGGATGGCAGAATCGGCGAGGGGGACAGGGGCGCGTTCTACCGAAGGCAAATGCGCGTTTTCCCAATAGAGGGAATAGTGCTCTGTGCGTCCCTGCACGATATGATACACGAAATCAAATCCCGTATCACCCTGGCAGGCAATGTTCAGCGTATCTGCCTCGACTATCAGACATTCATATACGAACAAGTGCAACTCAACCACGCTATCACACCCCGATGCCGCTGTCAGATAGGCTCGGTAGATACCGGTCCGGTCATACGGTGTCCCACCCATCGTGTAGGACTCACCCTTCATAATGGTCATGTCAATTCGCGTCCAAACAGTATCTGTCATTTGCAAAGCAACCGTAACGATACTATCACATCCGGTATAAGCACGCAGCGTGTAACTGTACTGCCCCGTTTGTGTCAAGGTGTCAATTTGCGTTTGTCCCAATGAGTCCGCATAGGAATACAAGTATTCCGTACCGAAGCACTGCTGTACCGCTATGGTATCGTAGCGTGTGCCAAGGGCAGGCAATAGGTCGTTAATGAGCAGCGTGTCGGAACATTCTGCCAAATAGGCTATTAACTTTACATTCAGTGCGCCGCCCTCATCGGGGAATATATGCACGGGGTTCGGGTCATGGGAGGTGGTGCCATCGCCAAAATCCCAGAATACATAGTCCACAGGCTGCGTGGTATGCGTAACCTCGCCCGTTATCTGATTGGTTTCCTTAATGTGGCTCAAATTGGTGAAATGCACCTCGTTCCGGCAGTGGTTGGGGGTCGGTGCTACATGCGCGGCAGCAGACGGCTGATAGGGCTGCGCGGACGCTGTGAGTGTGAAATAGCAAGTCGTATCCTGGGCAAACATCAAATCTACCTTGTAATGGCAAGTGTCAAACGGCAGGACTTCATAGATCTGCTCGCGACTTAATATCTTGGCGGGGTCGGTGTCCTTGTACCAGCGATACAGGAATCCATCGGGAGCCGTAAACTGCAAGTTCTCCATACCGCAAGACATACCGGTTAATTTCCCATCGGAACAGCCAAGCGTAAAATAGGCATAGCCGTAATGCCCGCCACCGCCGCAGTCGTAAGTAGTCAGTTGTATGGTCAAATCCTCACCGTCAAAGTCTGCAAGATTAACACCGATAGTCGTCCAGTCTTTCCAGCGCACTTCGCCCTTTTCCATACAGGCTTCCCACTCCGCATCGGCTGCTGCCTTGAAGTCGAAATCGGCGGACGCACATTTCGACACCAATCGCCCTTTATTGTCCAACACGCGCAAAAGGAAGCCCGGATTGGGGTTGCACCCGTCGCCGGGTTTTTGGAGAACCACTGCGTATTTGAGTATGAGTACAGGGGTGGCGATCGCATCTACATGGAACTTAAACTCCATTCGCTCCGCCTCGCCGCCCGTGTTCCAATTCCCTAACCGGACAGAAGCAATCTCCCCGTCCGGAACCGTCTTCAACCCGCCACAGGTACGCGGGTCTGTCTCCGATTGGGAGGTATGAAGGGTATGACGACTGGCAACGGACGCATAACCAAAATCCACCTTCTTGTTCGTCCATGTGAGGTTGTCTATTTTTTGACCGCCCATAACAGATTCATTGGCTATGTAGCAGTTGGTGCTATCCAAGGTCAGATAGTCGATACAGCGTTTCTCCGGATAATAGAGGAATTCCGAGATGGTGGCACCGATGCTCTTCAGGTCATCCTCGCAAAGCGCACGGACATAAAAGTCCGACACCCCCTCCGGCATATTGGCAAATACGCAAGTGGTATCCTGCACAGTATAGGTCTGCCATTGCTTGGTGAGATAGGAATAGCACTTCACCTCATACTGCTCACACGCCCCCCTCCAAGTTAAACGGACTTGCTGATTGGGTTCTTTGGTAATGGTTAAATCGGTGGGCTGGGGGCAAAGGCGGCTATCCATAACAAAGATATTGTCGATACATGCCCCCGGCGTAGCCACCTCGCCCGTGGCACTGGTGAGCCAGATAAAAGCAAGCCGGTGGTGCGTACCATCCGTAGTAATTTTACAACGCGAGGTGCGCCACGATGCATTTCCGGAAAGGCGTTTTCCGGAACTCCCGCCAAAATCAATCGCATACTGTTTCAAGGTAGCCGACAACTCGGAAGAGGCGTTATAAACCAAATGAATGGAATCGTTACCTATGCTTTCTCTGTCCGGCACCCAGCAGACATACAGACCATCCGTATTCGTGTCTATGTCCCCCATACCGCACCAGTCAAAAGCCATATCATAAGTACCGGCACGCAATGTAATGTCTATATACGAAACGGCATACGAACTGTATTTCACATAACCGGCGGTCTTTCCCGCATCCGCTGAAATATACATACACTTCTCGCCACCGTTGCTCACAGCACTGCCAATTGCCCACTTGTTGGGGATAGCAGCAGCCTGCACGCCATTAATCAACGACCACGCTTTATTTTGCACCTCGTCCTCAAAGTCGCAGGAGAAAGAAGATATCACTTGTTGCGCGGAAACACTACAGAACGACAAGAAGCCTAAAAATGCTATGAAATACCTTTTCATTGTTTGCTGATAGGTTATATGATTGATGGGGTTATGGTGTTACCAACAGGTGGCTGACCGTTGTTTGTCCGTCCTCATACACGAACTCAACAATGTAGTTGCCTGCGTATGCGGGGGCTGTTACAACACCTTCGCCATTCTCAAAGGACAGGGTTGAGTAGCACACACCTACCATCGTATATATTTTCACTTGAAGAATATTGTTACCATTCGTTGTCCGTCGTATGGGCAGGTGTTGCCCCGTTCGGGCTAAAGTGGGGAATGGGTATAGGTCTGTATGCCATGTCGGACGGAATGCGCAGGTTTTCATAGCGACACCGTCTTGGCGGGTGAGTTGCACGCTGTATTCCGCTGTAGTATCTAACTGCTGGTACAGATAGGGACCCGTTTCGCCCGCTATGGGTACATCGTTTTTATACCATTGGTAGCCCGTAAAGGTATAGCCGCCATTGTATGCCGTACTGAGGATTGCCAGCACATCATTCCATTTCTGCTCTACGACAGATGCCCGATAATATATATCAAACATCAATTCAAACACCTGATTGTTGCAGGTATGATGCTGGTAAAACTCCAATTCTACGGCATAGTGATCGGGCAAGATATTGCTATCAAACGGATACACCACTTGTGTGCAACGATTGTCATAAATGACTTGATCATAGAATGCCGCTTGGGGCGTAGTACTCTTGAAGCGTATGGCAAGGCTGTCAAACTGTCCCTGCATAACGCTGTAGTCTATTTGCAATTGCCCGTTATCGGCACAGAGTGTAGGCAGGCTATCGGGCGTTACAACCAGTTTTTCCACAACCTGCAAGGATAATTGCACAAGACTGTCACAGTTCCATTGATTAAGCAACATTTGCTCATGGACACCCGTCGTTAGGTAACTGATTCCGTTAAGTACATACGGCAAATCCACGGAACAAACGGTATCCGATACGACCGTTGTCGGACTTTTGGGATGTACGCGCAAGTCCAAGACAGTTACACTATCGCACCCCGCCCAATTCTTCCTGTAATCGTAGTACATCCCTGTAGTGTCGCAGCCTTGTTGGGCGAATATATAGGTATCCCCCGCACAAAGGTCTGCAACAATGGTGCTATCCGGTGTAAGAATGGACGGCACACAGATAGTATCCAACAGAATGTTCTCACACTTGCCTCCGCCCAACACAGCTTGTAATTGCACATAGATGGTATCACCTGCTGCATCACATTGGACAATGGGGTTGCTTTCGGTGGTGGTAGAGGATATACCCGTGCGAGTGGTTAGTTCCCAAGTGATATGTTCGCAAGCCTCCGAGGTATGCACCTCCTCATCGGCATATTTGGTGAGCACATGACTTTGGTTCAGCAACTGAATATAGTTACAGCATTGTTTCGGGACCTGTTTCCATACATATTGGGGATAGGGGTAACGCGGTACAAAGTCTGTAGAGAGATAGAAACAACAATCCGGTGCATCTTTCATACAAGCCTCGCAAGTATATGTTTCATAACCGGCATCCGCCATTATCGATTGTTCTGTCCCGATAACATTCCCCTTTGAATTTGTCCATGTATAAGTAAAGCCATCCGGAGCGTTCAATTCTATCGTTGAGTCATCACCGCAGTTGTCGGTATCAATAGAGGCGGAAACGCAATCCAACACAAAATAACTATACCCGAAGTGTCCGCCCTGCCCACAGTCGGCATTGGTAACACGCACACTCAAGGTCATACCATGGTATCTTCGGAGATCAATACCCAATGTCGTCCAATCCTTCCAATATATCTCCTGATCTTCCTCTTCATGAGGAACATAATTCCATTCCGTAGCATCATCAAAGGTAAACTCCGCCTTACCGCAGGTCGGGTCTATTGTCCTGCCGATGGAGTCCAACACCTCTATACGGAACATACATTGTTTCCCCGTGTGAGCCGGATTTTGAAATACAATGGCATATTTTAACAGCAGTATGGCTTGCGACACAGAATCGACCACAAAATCATAAGTAATTGATTCGCAGCCACTGCCATTTTCCCAATTCCCAAGTCGTATCGATGCAGGATAACCATCTGGAATCGTATATAACGGGGCGATATGCTGACCCTTTGCATCAATGCTGCCTTTTGTTATCGGGTCTGACCGGTCTTCAATCCAATTAACGGTATGGCGACTCTCCCGTTCTTCTTCGCCAAAATCAATTACGCCTATTTGGTCGGGCACAGGGCTGGAAGCACTTCCCCACTCTCCATATCGGCAGGTTGTATTCTCTCCGTACAAATCGATGTAGTTGATGCAATGGTTGTCGGGACACCAATACACGACATTGTTCAGTGTAGAATAAGCACTGGGCTCTCCGCCTACGCTCATATACCCCCGTATGCGCAGATTAAAATTCCCCTCTTGGCGCATCGGGAGGGTATATGTTTGTACTGCACTATCCGTAGCGGTGATGTTCGTAATCCGTTTCCAGGTATTTTCGTTTACATTCCTGTATTCAATGTCATGAATGAGGGCTGTAGATTGCCATGATATACGCAATGTGGAATCTTCGCACGACATCTCGGCTTGCAGGTTGGTCGGTTTCTTGACATTAGCCGATGCAATCTGTATATTATCCACGCAGGCTCCCAAATAACAACACGAGTCTTTGGTATTGGCATTTACCCACAAGAATGCCAACACCCAGTTCATCCGTGAGTTTGTACTATTAAGGCTTATACTGAATTCGGGATTCGCAGCATCACCGCGCACAAAATAGTTTTGCCATTTCTTGCTCCCGTACAGGCAATCATATTGTTGGGTTCCATCCGATAATTTGGAAAATCGGCCTACCACTTTTGTGGATAGCATGCCCGATGTTTCACTTACTACATCCAACAAACCATAACTGTTTGCCCCGTCCGAGTACAAACCGGTGGTAAGGTATTGCTCCGGACCTATGAACACATATAACCGTGCATTGACCGTATCGCCTACACACCGCCAATCAAACGAGATATTGTAAGCGCCTTTCCCTTCCGGGAAACGAATGGTGCGATACGCCAACACGACATTCGGGGAATAACCGTATTGGGCAGTATTGCCATCTGTGGTAATGTATAGCGAATAGTTCCCGTCAACATGCGTGGCAGTGCCTATCATCCATTGGTCTGCGGCTTGCGAAGTTCTTGAATTGAGCGTCCAATTATCCCATTCCGCAGTATCCTCAAAATTACAAGCAAAGGGAATGGCTATCGGCTGCGCATAAGTAACGCCCGAAAATAGCAAACCTGCGAGCCATACATAAACGGCGATTCCGATGTGGTGACTATATGGTTTCATTCGTACACTTGTTGAACATTTTCACCGTGCGTACTTATTATTTCAAATTCCACACGGCGGTTTTGTGCGCGTCCCTCTTCTGTATCGTTTGTGGCCACCGGCTCTGTCTTTCCCTTTCCGGCAAATTCCATACGAGCTGCATCAATGCCACGCGCTATCAGATTTGCGCGTACGGCTTTGGCGCGTCCTATGGACAGACGCATATTTGCTTCGTCTGATCCGACTGCGTCCGTATGCCCCGTGATGCAAATTGTAATTGCAGGATTCTCCTGCAAGAATTTAGCCAGTTCATTGAGAGCCGCTTCCGATTCGGGCAGTATCGTGGTTTTGTTCGTTGCAAAGTAAAGATGATTGATTTTCACTTTAATGCCCTCTTGGATATGTGTCATATACAAGTGCAGCGTATCTTTCTCAAAAGCGATTTCCTCTTCACAAGGCAAGTATCCCGGTTTGGAGAGCACGATACGGTATTTCCCCGCCTGAATATCGCTTACAAACAATCCCTCCTCGTTGGTTGACCCCTGGTAGAGATTATGGAAAGAATTATCGGAACGCTGTAGAATAACTCCTGCATCTTCTATCTGGGCGTGCGTTTCCTTGTCATACACATATCCGCATAGCGTATAAAGCGGAAGAACAGGGTTCGGGCGTAAGGCGAAATACAATGTATCACACAGGTCCTTCTGCAGGTCGTAAGAGATCGTATCACACGGCTTGTATCCCGATTTGGCGGCGGACACCCGATATAGTCCCTTGGGCAGATACGCTTGTATGATACCATTATTGTTGGATGTCTTGCTAACCACGCGGTTTGAAGAAATCTGTTCGATACTGAATTGCACACCGGCGATTGCCTTTCCTGTCTCAGCATCCCTTGCGCGTGCTATTATGCGCGGGAGAGGCTCGGCGGGAAGAGGCAGTACTTTCTTGTTTTGGCGCGGCCATTCGTAGTACATGGATAACTTTACCCCCACCATTAGCGGATTAAGACGGGCATTTCGTGCGGTTGAAGTACTTAAAGAAGAGGTATATCTTACCTGCTGATACAAGTCCTCTGCACGGGAAAGAAAAGGCTGCCCTGTCATTGCAGAAAAATCTGCCGGTATGTCCGTTGCATTCTCGCGGATATTGCTTGTCTGTCGGATATTATGTATGCCATATTCCGCGAATATCGCTACGCGATAATGCATACGCTGTGCTATTTGTTGTGCGGCGGTTGCTTTCTTTCCGCGTTTAATCTTGGGTTGCAACCAGCGGTCGAGACTCATACCCAGTTCCGCAGCGATAGCGGCATTCCACCCAAATTGTATGGAATGTTGCGATGCGGGTATATCATAGCCCGTAACAAGAGCGTGGGTATACATATCGTGCAAATCCTCTATGAGTTCCTCATCGCGTATGGATGTGGTTAATGTAGAGGTGAGGGTAGAATGTCCCGATACATTTACACCTATCTTTCCACCCACCTGCCAATACCAATGAGCATATTCCATACCAAACAGCAGCGGAAGTTGAATGTAGTTCGCCCGCCAATAGTCCTGCATATCCGGATAGGAGTATGTGTAGCGCATACTCTCGTAGGGAGACATAGCAAAGGTACGCTCAACGGGTGATAGGCGTGTGTGTGAGTTATAGGATTGCCATTCGGCTCCGGTGGTAAACAAAAACCGGCGATAGCGCAACTGATACCCCAATCCGACACCACCTCCCACGCCACCAATGGAACGGGTACGGAACCCCGTTTGGCTCGTTGCTTCATTGGCAAAACCATTGGACAATATAACAGAATAGCCCGCTTGTCCCCACCCGCCGATACGGTGTGCAATATCACGATTGAGATAAGCCGCTACTTGTGCGTTATGGCGTTGCACTGCCGCCACCCGTTGCTGATACGGCATCTGTTTCTGCATAGGAGTCGATATCTGCGGTTTCGGAGATACGGTTTTCTTACCGGCATTCTTCTTTGCAGGAGATTTCTTCTTGGAAGAAGTGGTAAGTTTTTTGGCTGTTGCTGCCTTTTTCTTTTGTGGGGTAGCAGCATATAGGGCAACCCCGCTCTTGCCGTCCCAAACGGAGAGTGCAGGTCCTCCTACCGCCAAACACAGGCACAATGTCATTATCCATCGATAGCACTTCATATCTCGTGAGTTAGTCTTTGCAAATTACACAAGGTCTTTGCTGGGGTAATTCAAACAGTATGGTGGCTTTGATGCCAAAACTATATTGCTTAACGGATGCGTTCTCCAGTTCCTTACACAACAGCGCAGGAGTTGTGTAAAAGACAATCCCGTCTTTCTCCGTTTCCTGATAACCTAATCGCTCCCCCTTCGATTGGCGATCGCGTATGTTTAGTAGCCCATAATCCGCGTACAATGAGATATAGTAGCGTTGTTTAGGCTTGGGTACATCTCCACCGGTTGTAAAATAGGCAGGTCCTATGCGTGCGCCTATCTCGATGTGTGCCAACACATCCATATTCCACGAAAGTGATTGTGTCCCGCTCGTGATGGCACGGGTATAGAAAGTATGATTGGGCATCTCTTCAAATACGCCAATATAGCGATCGTATTGCCCGTTTGTTGTCAAGGTGGCATCTGTTCGTGTTTGCCCCCAAAGGTTGCATGACAACTTGGGACCGACCAGACCGTAGAAGCGTCTGTATTCTATTCCAAAAAGCAGAGGAATATTCATCGCTATGGAGCGACAAACATCTTTGCCGCGCGTAGCATCGGCTGTTAGTACAAAGGGGGTCCCCTCCGTATCTTTTAGATTCAGTTGAAGGCGTTCTCCCTCCATAGAATGGGTGTTGTACCTATAATACCCCTCCATGCCTATAGATGTCAAAAAGTAATTGCAGGAGAAGCGATATCCGATGCCTATCTCCACTGCACTCCCCACGCCCGATTTGATAACATTGGAAGTGTTGTATAGCGAAGCATAACCTGCTGCGGCATCAACATAGAGAAAATGGTGTTTCTCAGACGCCAAGTGCGTATAGGCACTTAGCATCTGAGAAATACCCAATAATATTGCTATAGTATAGCAACGCTGTTTCATCTTCCCTTATTTAACAAGCACTCTACCCACAAATTGTTGCCCTTGAGCATCCATAATGCGTACCGTATAGAGACCTGCTACATAGAAGCCGTCAATCTGAATGGCTGACCCTTCCACCATATCATGTTTTATACAGCGACCAACCATATCAAATACATCGATGGTTGCATACGGACCAAACTCACCTATGGCAATAACCTTTCCACCTACAGGTATAGTGGTGGGAGTGAGTGTGAGTTCGGCATAAGCGACATTATCAACACCGTCACCCTCCAATATGGTCAGTTTGTGGATAAGAATGTAGTCACATTGCCGGTCGTCTGCACCCTTGACGGTGATTGTATCCACATAGGTACCTGCTACCGTTGAGAGCGGATAGGTGATTTGCGTGCCTGTGTAGAAATAGGGCAGGTCGCTCACTTGGATAGTGGTATCTACCCGTATCGTATCGGTGTCGTAAAGCGACAAGTTCAAGACAATGACACTATCACAGCCAAACCGGCTCGTTTCTGTCAAGGAATAAATACCGGCTTCCGACTCATTAAATCCGTGTTCCGTATAACTACGCCCCGGACAAATAGTCGCCACAATGGTATCTTTGTAGGTAGGCATAATGGTCAAGTACAGCGTGCGTACACTGTCGCAACCCGCCACGGATTGGAAAGTAACCGGATAAACTCCCGTTGCGCTATACTCGGCGCCCTCAAAGGAAACAGACTGCCCCTCGCAGATCGTATCGAATACCGATATGTTGATAACATCCGAAACTACCAACTTTAAGGTAACAATGCTATCGCACCCCTCTACTGTTTTCACCGTATCCAAATAGGTTCCACTCATGGTCAAAGAGGGATATTTGGGTGTGAAATAGTAGGAGGAATTCGAGCAGATATAGGCTGCCACGCTGTTGGTAATAGGCGGATTAACCGTCAATACAAGTTTCGTAATACTATCGCAGCCGGTAACGAGCGAGGAGAGCGTATCCACATAGACACCGGTCTTGCTGTACGGCTTGCCATTGAACTCGAAGGAGGTACCCGAACAGATGGTTTCCTCGATGGTACTATACAGGCGAGGCAAGACTGTCAGGTTGAGCGTGGTGATACTATCGCAGCCGGTAACGGTGGAGATACCCTTGCGCGTATAGACGCCCGACTCGGCATGGTTGGAAAAGCCCCACTCGGCTCCCGCCTCTTCGCCCTCGCAGATGGTCTTGTTGATGACAACTTGCGGAGCTTCGTTGTAAGTGGCCTTGAAGACATAGAGCGTATCCCAATGCGGTTTCAACGGTTCTGCTTCGATCTGCTCCGGTGTTGCCAAAGTGGTTTTGGTCCAAACCGTTGTGCCGGGCTGTGCCTTATCGCCATCGATATGGAACAAACCATTCTCGGAATCCAAGTCCTCAAACATACATGCCGAGGCGTTCTCTTCGTCACGCACATAGTAGTTGATATGGACATTGCCCACATGCAGACTATTGTATGCGTTCTGAACCGTGGATTCGGTATAGAAACCGACCTTGATAGTCTTGCCCTTGTAGGCACTCAAATCGATGGAAATCGGCGAGTTGGCGGGGGCGTGATTCGGGATTTCGTTCAAAACATAGTCACCCTTGCCATATACATAGTGTGCGTCCGACTCATCGTTGGAGGTCTCATTATTCCAAACGGTGGCGTTCTCACGCTTCCATGTTTTGCCGCCATCATCGGAAACAACCACCATGAATTGGTCATCCCAACCTGTTTGGTCGGCTTCCTTGTCTTCCATAAAGTAGGTGAGCGATACATCGAATGCCAACTGAGCCGGCTTGGTGTCGTCCAACACAACAGCCGGTGTGAACATCCACTTGGTTTTGATCAGCGTAGTGGTGGAGGTACTGTTTTGGCTATTGAGCGGAGATACCACATGAACCCCATCCAAACCGATACTTTCCTCGGTACGAATCCAACCGGAGAACGCATAAGAAGGCAGCGATGCTTTCTTCATATCTGCACTGGCGAAGACATCCTTGGCACGGGTCTCGCTCCACGACCAATCGCGTTGGTACGGCTCGGCATCGACGAAGGTCTCGTGATACATCGGCACACGCAAAGTGGTGAACTGCTCGCCGGCCGTCTTGGACTGCTGCGTAGCGGAGCACTGCGTACTGACACGCCAATAGTAGGTGGTGAAGGTGTCAAGCGCTGTGACAAGATAGGAGGTGTCGGTCAGCACCTTGTTCTCTACCACAAAGCCGTCGGCAAAGAACTCATCCGTAGAGATGTCCAGCACGAAGGTGGCATTCTTCTCGCCCGACCACGAGAGTTGTGCGCTCGTGAGCGTGATGTCCGAAGCGGTCAGAGCCGTCGGCATAGGACAAGTATTGAGCAACTCAAGCGAGATGTCGTCGAGATAGAGCGTGGAGGCAATCGTACCCTCGTACTCGGGGTGCGCTGCGATCCAATCTTCGGTATTGGTACGGAATGCAATGTAGTTGCCGTGTCCCTTGATGCCCGAAAGCGAGATATCGAAGCGTTGCGCCATAAATTCGTTGGCGGCTGTTGCCACAGCACTTGTCAAGTCGTAGGAGTAGGTGCAAGTATCGAGATCGACAAAGGTCGAGAGGTCATTCGGGTCGGACATAACGCCCACAATCACCGTCTTCAGACCTGTACCGCCGCTTGCGATAGTACCTGTTGTCGGATTGTATGCTCCCGGCAACGCATAGAACGATAGTTGCAGCGTATCGGCATCCACATTCTCCAATGCAGGCATGGCAATCCACTGGTCGTAGTAGTTTATGTAATTGCTACTTGTTACTTCCTCCGAGGTCCATTTACCGGTAAGTCTTAATGCATACAGGTCTTTGAGGTCTGTACCGGTCGTATTGTGTGAGTAGTATTCTTTGGCAGTAGATTTTACCAACTTAGGAACATAGTAGAATGGCTGTGTAGTCGTCTTACCCACAGCGACACCAAATGTAGAACCTACTGTCCAGCATTGCGGCTGGATATAATCATCCGTCTTCGCTTCCGGCAGGAGAACATGTTTGTCGGTGTTCTCGAAACTATCGGAATAGGAGCCGTCAATTTCGGCACAGTCGGTGGTGAAGGACTGGGCAACAGACCAACTATTCTCATCGCTGCATGCTTGGCGCACACGATAGTAGTAAGTGGTCGTACCCTCCAAGCCTGTAGCCACATCCTGCTGCGCCAGAACGGTATCGACAAAGACCAAACTCTCGGCAGCAAAATCCGCCGTAGTGGAAACTTGCAAAATATTCTCAATATCATCATCGGCGGCACGCCAACTCAGCGTAGCGGTATGCCCCGTGATGTCGGTAGCCGACAACGATTTGGGCGTCTGGCAAGTGCGCTCGCCAAACGAGATATTGTCTATATACCAACGCTTTTTTGAATAAGGCGCAGAGAAAGCAATATACTTGCCCGCAGCCCCCTTCAGGCGGAAGGCGAAGCGCTCCCAACCTTGGTTCGTTAGGTTGTTGACCATCTCGCTGGTGGTGACGGCAGAATTGGAATAGGTGAACGAATCGATTGCCACGAAGGTATTGGGATTGTTCGGATCGGTCATTGTGCCGACAACCAACAACGCACCTGCAGGGGCAACGCTGAGCTTACCACTCGCATTGGCAGCGAAAGGACGCGCATAAAAATTAACCTGAATGGTGTCGAAATCTGCATCCAACTGCGGCATAGCGGCATACGCTCCGAGTTTGCCTGTGTATTCACCATATAGTTGCAAAGCACGGGCGCCTTGGTAGGAAACAATGACACCTGCCGAAGCAGAGGCTGCGGTCTCGTTGTAGCCGTTGAGCAATGCACCCGGCTGCTGCAGAGCTACAGCGGAAGCATCGTTGCCGACATACCAATGAGCAGGGACAACGGAACGAACTTTGAGTGTATCCTCGAAAGTGATGATACTATCGGATTTTACCAACTCGGCTATCGGCGTGCGGAAGGTGCGGCGTGCGGAAGTAGCCCCAATCCCCTGCTGATCGGCTACCTGGACATACGCAAAGTAGGTATGGTTCGGGAGTAGTTCGGCAAAGGTAGCGGAATTGGTGGTAACGGTCTGCTTCTGGACGATGTCCTTCTCGGCTACACTATCTATCGGGAACAGGTTGGCGCTATCCGTGAGATAGACATTCCACTTGGTCGAACCGTTGGCATCCCAGTTGAGCGTCAGCGAAGTCGGCGTGATGGTCGTTTGACCGATGACCGGTGTTTGGTAGCCCTGCTTCTTCTCCACATAGAGGTTGTCGATATACATATCCAGGTTAGCCGTCTGACGCATCATCAAGACTACGAACTTGTCCTTGAAACCGGTCGGCAAGGGGAAGACTACTTGGTCGAACAAAGCGTTCTTGGTTTCCGTAACCGCTTCACCGTCTTGGTAGTCGGTGGTGCGATAGGTAGCCAACGACTGGAACGAAGTGAGGTTGTAGTCCGCATCTATCAAACCTATTTCCAACTCGGCAAACGGGAATGTCTTGGCACGGTTGATGACAGCCTCATCTCCGGCAGCCGCCTCGGCGGCACGCATATCGAAGCGTATCTGCAGCGAATCGGAACCCATGATTTCGGGCAGAGCCAAGAAAGTAGGTGCCCAAGAGGCATTGTAAATAAACAAGTCGAAAGCACCTGTACCGGTTCGTGCATAGATAGCGCCTTCTTGTACTGAGGAATGGTAACGCCCTTCTATCAAGTTATAGGCATACAGACTTTTAGGAATGGTGTAAGAGTTTGTACTACTACTTCCACGCGTTTCCAGATTATCGTCTTTCTCGAATGTGTAGCAGGTGCCTGCACCAATCTTGAAGAGAGTGCGGAAGGCAACAGGATATTCGCTCCAGTCGCTCAAATCATCGGCACCGCAGTTGGTCTGCACATAGAGGTTATAGTTGGTACCCGATTGAAGGTCGGACAGATAGCAGAAGGTGTCGGTAGCCGCCACAAAGACGGTGTCCTCGAGGTCCTCGCTGATTGCCCGCACATTCCATGCGTTGTCGGTGGGGAAATAGGGCGCAATCTGCACCTTAACCACCTCAGCACCAATACTATCCACCGCAACGGACGGCACATAGCAAGTCGGGGTCTTCTCGACCTTGAAATCATCCATATAGATGGCGGTTGTGCTCTTGCACAACTCGGTCAAAACGATATACGCATTCTCGCCCGAGCAGTCATCCATCGAACGGATGATCTCTGTCCAATCGGTGGAACTTGTCAACGGATAGACCGTATCTACATACTGCACCGTCTGGAGCAGGCTGTCCAAGTTGGTAACATCGGTAGCATAACCGATAATAATACCACTCGGATTGGAAGCGCTGGAGGCTGTTCTGATCTTGAACGAGAGCGTGGTCTTACTGAGATCGCCGCTGATAGGAAGTGTGGCTACTGTCGGGCGTTTTGTTTCTGCTGTATACGAACTGCTATATGTCCAATGCAAGCCATTGCCTTCCGTACCATACTTAGCGGAAGAATTAATGTAAGGATAAGATGCTGCGGCATCCTCCTTGCCGTTGTAGAAACGACGCCAGCAAGAGGGATAGTAGCCCGTACCCGATGTGTAGCGGTCGAAATTGTCCTTGTAGGGCAGCACGGCGGCATCTGGGCAAGTCGTGGTGAAGGCAGTGCTCTCCAAGCACCATGCGCCCTCGCCATCAGCGCCGAGCGCCTTGACATAGACATAATAGGTAGTATTACCATCCAAGCCCTTCAACGAATAGGAATCTGCCGAAACCGTATCGTTGAGAACATAATCGGTGGTCTTGTCCCACTGCGAACTTGCCAAATCGGTGGTGCTGACCATGATGCGGTAGGTAGAATTGATACCCAGCCACGAAACGATGGCGGTGGCATCGGTGACACTATCTACCGAAACAGACAGCGGTGCGCCACAGGCCGGAATGGTATCGAGTTGTACGGCATCGACTATAAAATTGTTACTCTTTGCGAATTCGGAGAGGAAAGCGACATGCTTACCGTACGATCCTTCGGCGTCGCCTCGGTATGTATTGAAACGAACCAATGCATTATGCACATCATTGTCGGCAAAAGAAACTGTATCTACCGCCACGAAAGTACTGATATCCGACGGGTCGGTAACAATACCGACGATAATACTACCCGCATAGTTGCCAATAGCAGAGATAGAGGTCGGTTTGGTACAATTGGTACTCGTCATTGCACGCCCTATGAACGAAACCTGCAGGCGGGTGATGCTATCGACATCCACAGCGGGCATAATGGCATACGCACCATTTTGGTCGGATGAGGTACCCGCACGGAACTTCAAGCACGCATCACCATCCGGCGAGGCGGTTCCCTTGCAGACATACGGGATATACAAATTGTCGGCAGCCCCCTTTTTGCCAATTGTCCAACAGGGAATTTGGTGGGCAGCCGAAGAGGCGGCATTGGTCTCGACCACGAAGCCCTCGCTTTCTTCGAAATGGATTGTCCCCATCTCGCCCGCAGTCTGTGGGGTGCAGAGCGTCTGGAACGAAGTAACCACCCAAAGTGACTCATCGTCCTCGCACTGCGTCTGCAGCGCTACGCTATAGAGCGTGTTGCCCTGCAAGTGGTCTACGATAAGACCGGACTTATTCAGCAACAGTGAATCGTACACCACATTCGGCAACGCCTTGAAACGAGAGAGATAGTTCGCCCCATTCTCGGCATTGAGGCTATCGGCAACGATGAGCGTGTCTTGCACAAGGATCATACGCATATTGGTCTGCGTGCTTGCATACGCCAAACGAACGGAACTGTCCGTCAGTTTGGACAATGTCGGATAGGGCTTGGTGCAAGTAGACTCGCTGATTTCGATGTCATCGATATAGAACGATGTGGTATAAGTCAGGTTCGCCGAAGTGGCAAAAGCAATATACTTACCCATTCCGTCCTTATAGCCATTGCTACCCAAACTGAAATCGATATTGTGCCACTGAGTCTTATCCTCCATCTCGTAGGTATAGAGAACCGTCAGCGTATTCCAATCATCCGGATTGGTCATGACGCCCACATAGAGCGGCAAAGACTTGCTATCATTAGCCTTCACCCACGAACTAACCGACACATTTGCCATATTCTTGGCGTCTATCTCCGGAGTTGTGAACCACGAAGGACCAGCGGAACCAGTAGAGGCATGCAGTTTAGCACAAGAAAGGCCGGTATGCGAATAGTCCGTCGGAGCAGTAGACCCACTTTTAGCCACACAGATGAAAGGTACATTGCTCGGTGTGGCATTGGCCTCATCGGCACCATGGCGCGTCCAACAATGCGGGAAGGTGCTCTTTGCATACGAAGTAATGGCAGAAGATCCCGCCTCTACATATCCCTCAAAGCCCATACGAGACTTCGAGGAATTAGGCACCAGCTTGACGCAAGATGTCCAGAAATTGTAACCTGCACTCCAAACGGAATCGTTTACGGGGCAGAGATAGATCCAATAGCTGGTTTCTGCCGTAAGACCCGTGATCCGGAACGGATTGGTGGTGATGACCTGATCCTTGATAACAATCTTGTCCTCTGCAAGTTTGGCTATTGTGTCGGGATTGGTTTCCTCAGTAGTAACGACCACTTTCCACCCTGCAGCCGACTCGCCCTTCCAACTGATGACGGCACTTGTTTCTGCCTCATCGTCCGTAGCAAAATCGAATGGAGTGATACCATCCAACGCTTCGAATGTGATATTATCCAAATAGAAATAGCGGCTTGCTCCGTTGTAGGAATAGGCTTGGAACACGATATGATTGCCCAGAGCAGCCGTCCAGTTTTTCAAGATAGTATGATAATTGACCGTTCCTGTTATCTTCTCAATACAAATGGTGTCTAACCATGTGATGGCTGCGGAAGTGTCGGCTGCAGCAGAAACGCCAATGCGCAACGAGTCGTTGCCTACAAACGAGTCCCCTCGCTTTGTATCAAAAGAGATTTTTACCTTATTCAGGTCAGCGGCATCCAACACCGGCACATAGAGTTTGCCCGCACGAGCCGGTAGTGCGCACTTGAAATAGACACCTGCTGTACCAGAAAGTTTAGCACTTGTACTCAGTTGCGGATAAGCATCCACGCTGATACGACTCCAGCCTGTAGCCATAGCATCAGCACCCACGCCATAGTAGTCGAAGTCCTCCGTGTAGGGTAGCGAAACCAATGCTGGCACGCCCATGGTGAAAGCAACCGGCTGGCTCCAATAACTATAGACATTCGATTCCTCAATAACCGAACGGATATAGGCATAGTAGATACGCCCCCAATGCAACTTGCCCGCGGGGATAGTCCAAGTGGTAACATCCTTAGCAGGAGTAGCATACTGAGCGGCAGAAGGAGCGGCATACGCCTTGATAAGGGCAGCGTTGTCCTTTGTGTTCTCGGTATCGATGAAAATCTGGAAACTCGACATATTGCGAGCCGTCCAAGTCAGGGTGGCGGTGGTTTCGGTGATGTTCGTTACCTCCAACTTCGGCACAACGCACTCCGACAAAGCACGGATAGCGACCTCGTCGATACAAGGGTAGGACTTGGTAG
The DNA here is from genome assembly GCA_963630875.1 of Mycobacteriaceae bacterium. Lineage (GTDB taxonomy): Bacteria > Bacteroidota > Bacteroidia > Bacteroidales > Paludibacteraceae > Colicola. The sequence continues at coordinate 21,210 of CAVGOI010000029.1, forward strand.
TTACCGTGGGGTCTATCTCCGCCCAACGCAGTGCGATATACTTGCCTGCACCGGTGTAGGATTGGAAATCGGTGTAGCAGACCTTGTAGGTGGTAGTCGTGTTGGTGAAGGTAGCCACCGGCTCAAAGGTGGTGAGGTCAGCGGGGTCGGTCATGACACCGGCGATAACTGCGGTATTCTTATAGGTTGTAGAATAGGTTCGCATATAGAACTCTAATTCAACACTCTGAACGATGGTATCTAATATAGGGAAGGCAATCCATGCGTCACGACCTACTTCCATGTCCTTAGTCAAGCATTTAGAACCTGCATAGGCATAAGAAGCAGAGTTTTTTATAGATGGTTTGTCTTTTTCGGTAGTATAGATAGCATAATTCTCCGTTGTCTCGAAACCGAACTTCATAGGGAGGGTCTTCTTCCATGAAGTGGTGAAAGCCTTCGGCGAAGACCATACCCCACCCTGCGGCTGAACATAGAAATAGTAAGGCGTTCCTTCGGAAAGTCCGGAAGCCACATAAGTAGCCGCCGTGGTGGTAGCCGTGCCGATTTTCTCTGCAGCGGTCAGGCTCTCCACATCATCGGTCTGCTTGGTCGAGACAATCACATTGTATGCACTTGCTACATTCGCCCATGCGAACTCGGCTCCCGTTGCCAACGGAACGACCTTGATATCGGTGATATACGGAACGGCAGGCACCTGCTCGATGGTCAAATCGTCGATGTAAATCTGGTTCGCTTCATCGAAACGGCTCAAGAAAGCCACATAGCGACCCTCACCCGAATAGGAAGCAAGGCTCACTACATGCTCCACCGGTGTGCAGTACTGCCAATCGGTAACGGTATCTACCGGCACGAATGTGGTGATGTCCTCCGCATCCTCCATAACGCCCACGATAATGGAGCGTGCTTTGGTCTTGAGCGAACCATAGTTGCCCAACGATGTCCAGAAGCGGACTTGGACATTGGTTAAGTCGACTACATCCAACATCGGGGTTGCGGCATAGGCATAATTGCCCGCAGCGATGTCTGCCCCTGAACCCGGCGTGGTCTTGCCCGCGAAGCACAAGGCATAGCCGGAACGAATATAGTAGGCAGCCGCAGCAGCGGTTTGGTTGCAGTTGATATACGGTGTTGTGATAGAGAGGCTGGTGCCATACGCCCAATCCGACAACTGGGCTACCGCCGAAGCCTTCGTCAAATCGAACGACTCGGTATAAGGCAGCGGCACGATAGCCTTCATATAGAACGGATAGACCCCCCAGTCGCTATTCTCCTGCTCGCAAATGGAGCGGACAAAAGCGACATAGTTGGTATTGCCGTTCAATCCCGACAGGTTGGCAAACTGCTGCAACCCATCGATAAGCGTATCTTTTACAACGAGTCCACTTGCTTTGGCTGCAGCGATATCAATAGTGTCAATATCAAAGGCGTTGTCGCTCTTGGCGAGAACCAACTGATATTGCAGCGCGTCGTAACTGGCGAGCCAGTTGAGCGTCACGGTGTTCTTGTGCATATTCGTAACCGACATATCGTGCGGGATAGTGCACTCGGGCTTCGAACGCACCACCACGCTGTCTATCACGATACCGCGCCCCATATTCTCGCTACCCTCAAAGCAAATCTGGTAGGTGGCATTCACGCGCGGCAGGTCAATGGTTTCTTTTGTCCAGGCCTGAACAGGCTGCGTAAACTCTTGGAGCAGCACCCATTCGCCTTGCGCAGAGGTACGATACAGCACCCGCAGGGTATCGAAGTCCGCCGTCCATTTCATCTGCGCATGATAGTAGCGCAAGATGGGCTGAAAGACCGTATCCAATCGCATAACCGGCGTAATGAGCCGCGTCTTGTAGCCCAGCGACTCACCCGAAGTGTTTCGCAAAGCGGCACGCCCTGCACCCGCTACTGCGGTGGAGGGATAGGCTAAAACAGAACCGGATTCGAAAACCCATGCTTGATGACCGGAGACATACTCCTGTGTCCAGCCATTGGGCAAGCCGTTTTCAAAACTTTCAGACAAGACGATGGTCTGTGCCTGAACACTTGCCACTGCTGTCATGGCAGCAATTAACAACACAAAGTAAGTTTTTTTCATACGCAAAGCGTTTTTAACAGTGAAACCATGTAATCGTAATATATGTACCTTAAAAATACCATTGGCTGAAGAAAAATGTACGATTTTGCGCTACTTTATAGACAAAACGCCGCAAAATTAGAACCTTTTGCGGATATATGCAATAGCACAGGGATTTTTTCTGTAAAAAGGATAATTTATTCTGCAAAAGTCCTTTTTGAGTGGCTGCTTAAAAAGGTACCTTTTTGTGCAGCCACTCAAACCGTTCTCCCCAACCCCGTCCAAAGCCCATTCCAATGCATTGGATGACGAGTGTTGTTTCGCGTACCTGTGTTAAAATTTACATATTTGTAAGTTTTATTTGTGTATGTCCTGCAAAGGCAGTACTTTTGCACCGTCAAATGAAGCAGGAGCAACACAATAACAGTAAGACTATGAAACCCTTAATGACTTTGCAAGAGGCGGTCAAGTCCCGCCATTCCGTGCGTCAGTACACGGACAAGCCCATTGATGATGAAGCGGTTGCTTTGTTGCAGGACAAGATACAAGCCCTCAACGCGGAAAGCGGATTGCACATCCAACTCGTGTCGGACGAGCCGCAAGCCTTCGACTCTTTTATGGCGCACTACGGCAAGTTTGCGGGCGTGCGCAACTATTTTGCCCTCATCGGTTCGGGGGATGACTTGGACGAGCGGTGCGGCTACTATGGCGAGTATTTGGTACTTCTCGCGCAGCAACTCGGACTCAACACCTGCTGGGTGGGACTGACCTTCAAAAAGGTAGTGCGCGCGTTGAACATTCGCCGCGGCGAGAAATTGGCCGCCGTCATTGCTGTGGGCTACGGGCAGACGCAAGGCGTGCCACACAAGAGCAAGCCCATCGATGCTGTGTCTTCCTGCCAAGGCGATATGCCCGATTGGTTCCGCCGCGGCGTGGAGAGTGCATTGTTGGCACCGACCGCGGTTAATCAGCAGAGGTTCCATTTCGAGTTGGTGGGCGACAAGGTGCATGCCACGACCACATGGGGGTTCTATGCAAAAATGGATCTCGGCATTGCGAAGTACCATTTTGAAACAGGTGCCGAAGTCGGACACACCATTTGGGCATAGACCATGCAGCCTATCAAAATCCATATCCTGCATACAGGAGAGGTGTGCGTGTCGCCTTATCTGCCTTTTGGCGGAAACTGCAATGTACTGAAAGCCATGGGGCTAACGACACTGCGCAGCCAATGGTTATGGCTGCCCGTGTTCTGTTATCTGATAGAACACCCGCAGGGGTACATCCTTGTAGATACCGGCTGGAGCCGCTCGATGAGTCCCAACGGCTTATTCGACCGCCAAGCACAGATACGCTCCCTTGGCAGTCTGCCGCTCTATCTCTGCAACCAAGGTGTCTTGCCGACGGGGCAGAGCGTTTCCGAACAACTGCACGCAAGGGGTCTGCAAGACAGCGATTTAGACTATGTCCTGCTCACACACCTTGATTGCGACCACGCCAATGGATTGGACGAGGTACCGCATGCCAAGCATATCCTTTGTTCGGCGGAAGAACTGCATTTTGCCACGCAAGGCAGCGTGGTAAATCGGGTACGCTATCAGTCGCGTTGGTGGTGCAAGACTGCCTTGCAGACTTTTGACTGGAACGGTAGCGACGGACCCGCCAACCATTCTTTTGATCTGTTGGGCAACGGCAGTATCGTGCTGATACATATCCCCGGTCATTCCGACGGTATGTGTGCCGTGCGTATTCGCAATGCGGCAGGGCAGTTTGTCTTGCTCTGTGCCGATGGCGGTTATGCACGCCGCTCGTGGGAGGAGATGATTACTTCGGGCATTGCCACCGACC
>CAVGOI010000030.1:0-24848 GCA_963630875.1 Mycobacteriaceae bacterium
ACTGACGGTGAACTATCGTGGTACCGGCACCGTTGATTACATCGTCAACGAAGACGCCACCACCTTGAAGTTGGACGGAACAACTCCGCTGGTAATGAGTGTCGCGCTGAAGGCGGGTATGAACACCATCAAGTTCGGTAAGAACGATGGTTGGCCCGGCTTCTACAGCATCGCCCTGTCAGAATACCCCTCAGATTGCCCCGATGCGGCACTCGCACAGAGTACAGACTACTATCTCGGCAATGCCTACTATGTCAAGTGTACAGCGTTATGCGATACCGTGGACGGCTCGGGTGCGGCTGTTAAGTGGAACGGCGGCTACCTCAAACTGACCAACGATGGTTGGTCGGATTATCACTGGGACGGTCCGAGCAATGTCATCTTCGACAATATCAACATGAGCAAAGCCGGCGACTACAAGATGATTGTCGAGACCCGCAATGTCGGTTCCGTATATCTTGTGATTAACGGAAATTCCACCGTCATGAATTTAGATGGCACAAGTCCGGTAACGCAAGTCGTTACGCTGAATAGCGGGATGAACACCATCAAGTTCGGCAAGAACGATGGTTGGCCCGGTTTCAAAAGTCTGACACTCGAATCCGCGTCTAACCCCACTACAGCAATAGACAACACCTCTGCCGACACGGATACCACCACGCTGCAGAAAGTACTCATCAACGGACAAGTCTATATCCTCCGCAACGGCAAGACCTACACGCTGACGGGGGTAGAGGTGGAGTAGGCCCCCCCTACCCCCCTTCAGGGGGGGGGGAAAAGACTTCCCCTGACCCTCCAAAGGAAGGGAATATGGGAATATGGATTGAATAGGGTTATGGGCTGCGCATACAGCGCAGCCCATAACATTAAAAGACCCCCTTAGTCCCTATTCAGCGAGGGAAAAAACTCCTCCTAACCTCCTCGTGGAAAGGGAAATGCAAAGTATCTGAAAGCTCCTCCGTTGGAAGGACATGGAGAGGTCTCTTGACGGCGCGAGGTACGGCATTCCTTACGCAGATGACGATGGCGATGCTCTTCTTTGTGGGAAACTTCGTCTTTATGCACTATCTCGGCGATGATGGTGTAGGGGCATACGGTATCAGTTGCTACCACCTGCCGTTCATTTTTATGATAGGCAACGCCATCGCTCAATCCGCACAACCCTTCATCAGTTACAACTACGGCCTCGGCAACCCGCGACGCGTGCATGCCGCTGTGTGGGTGTCGCTCGGCACGAAAGGGATATGGCTTGCGCTGTCCGTCTCCGAGATGCTGACAACGGCTTGCATGGCGGTGCATATCCTGTACCACAGGTATGCCCGCTCGCAGCGGAAAATACAGCCTATTAAGGTTGGGAGGATTGCCAAGCACGATAGTCCTCAACCGAGAAACGGGTGTTGAGGAGCGCGTAGTTGGCAGCCGTGATGCAGAGCGTCTGCACGGAGTTGTCGGCACAGAAAGCGGCAAGAGCAGTGTCGGACTGCAAGAGACCACGATACCACTCTGCCTCCGACAAGGTCTCAAAACCCGAAACCAACAATGCCCCCTGCGTGGCAGAGAAAACAGGTACTATCTTGAGGTCAAAGTCCTTAATCATAAACTGCGAGAAATTGAACAACGCCACCTCGTAGAGCGTCCGGTTGAGGACACTCTCCTCCGCCGGTGTGATGAGGACCACATAAGACGCCACTGCTTGCTCCGCCGAGAAGCCGATGGTGGAGTCCTGCTCTTCGGCAACGGGCTGCTCGGCGGCACGGCGCGTTTGCAAAGACGCCATGGTGCCGCCCTGCTGACTCTCGAAGCCCTGCCCCATCATCGCCAACATGTCCTTTGCCATGGTGGAGAGTTCGCTGTCGGGGTAACGCTGTATCATGTCGCGCAGTTGCTCCACAAAAGCCTCCTGCCCGTCGGTCTTGGCAGTAGCGACGGCATTGAGGAAGAGGAAGCGCGGCAGGAGCGGCGAAAGCGGGTAATGCTCCTCGGCGTATTGTTTGTCGCCCTTGACGGCGGCATAGTCGCCCTGCGTGTAGGCGTTGTAGGTCGCCTCGTACAGTGAGTCCTGCAGACGGATAGTATGACGCAACCGCTCGAAATAGTCGGGCTGCGCCACCAGCGTTGCCTCATGGGAAGAGGGATACTGCGTCAGTATCCTTTGGCGGCAGACCTCGGCATCGGCAGTGCGCTGCTCCTTCAACGCCGTGAGGTACTGCATATAGTACAGCCCCGCAAGGCGTTTATCCGACGGGAAACGATGGCAGAACTGCGCGAAAGTCTCTTCGCTCAACGCCTCATCCCCGACCTTGTCACGGTAGATGTAAATCATGCTGTAGAGGGCATCGGCTATCAGGCTGTCCGACCGCTGCAGGTCGGTCTCGGTGCGCGGTATCTGCTGCAAATAGAACTCGGGCGAGTGGCTGTCCAACACCACCGATGGCGTGGCTGTGCCTGTGCTGTCCGCCGAAAGGGAGTCGGCAGGTTGCGCATCCTCGTCCTCATCGGCGACGGCGTAATCCAGGCTGCTTGCCGTAACACTCTTGCTCAAACGCCGCCAGTCGTCCTCCAAGGCACGATTGCCCCAACGGCTGCGGAACTGCTGCTTGCCGGAGCGCATCAACTGCGGGTTGTAGAAGTACCACGAGGCGTTGGCATTGCCGCCACCCAGCATATTGGCGGTGTTCACGCTGCGCCCGCCGGTGTCGTTGGCTGCTTCCCGCGCTGCCTGCTCTGCCCGCTCCGCCTCCTCCTGCTCGGCACGGATGAGCCGTGCAATGAGCGTATCCACTACGGCGCGTTGCGCGGCGGGCGGGAGGGTTGCGAGGTGTTGCAAGGAGTCCTGCAACTGCACCATATTGTAGGCAACCGCCAACTCGCCCAAGGCTTCCGAGCGGCGTTGGATACGCCGGTATGCCTCGCTCTCGGTGGAGAGAATGGTGGTTGCTTCGCGGTAGCACTCGCCGGCGGGGATGTAGTTGCGTTGGTTGTAGTAGATATTGCCCGCTTCTACCAAGACGGCGGCTTTGTCCTGCCCGTTTTCGGTACTGCTTGCGATAGCCAACTCGTAGTATTTCAGTGCATTAGCCATATCGTGATGGGCAAGATAGACATCGCCCACCGCCCCATACAGGCAGTCTAACTTATCCTTGTTTTTATCCTGCCCCGCCATCTTGAGCAGGGTCTTGCGGGCTGTGGCAGGGTTCTCCTCTGTCTGGGCTTGACGCAGCCGCGCTTGGAAGTCCATCTCGTTGGTGGGCTGCAGTTTCAGCACCTCGCTATAGGCATTGCGCGCGGCACGGGCGTTGCCCTGCTCCTGATAGAGTTGCCCGAGTACAAACCAAAAGCGCGGGCGGTTGCCCTTTCTGTCCTCGTCGGCAAGAGCCGTTTTGATGAAGGGGATCGCCTCTTTGTGCTGCCCCGTTTTGAGCAGAATGTCGGCACTTACTGCCGAATAGAGGGCGGCGTGCTTGCGGCTCAAGTTGTCGATCTGCACCTTGCGCAGCACATCTTCCGCCTCGTAGAGCCAACCCAACTCGCCGTAGGCGCGGGCAGTCCACAGTTGGCACTGCGCCACCATATCCAAGTCCGATGCATAGTGGCGGGCGATATAATTGAAGGTGCTGATACTGCCCAAGAAATCGCCCTTGTGGAACTCGGCTTTCGCCAAGAGCAACCACGCGTTGCTCATCTGGTCGTTGAACTCCTCCTGCTGCAACCAAAGTTGGTAGCGGGGGTCCTTCCGCTTGCGGGGATTGACTTTCGGGCGCGACTTGATGCTGTGCAGTTTGATACATTTGCGGCACTTCTCGATGGTTTTGTCCATGGAGGAAGTAGCGGCAGCAGCCGCCTCGTGGTCGGAAATGGGGTAGAGGTTGAGCAGGGCGGAATAGTCATCCTTGCTCGCTTCCCGTATGGACTTCTCGCCCTCCTGAAAAGCCGTATAGCCGTTGAAGTAGATGTTGTATTTGGTCTTCATCTGGTGGTAACTGCGGGTTGCCCATGTGTTTTTCTGCGTGGAGCAAGATGAAAGCAGCACTCCGATGAGTACCAATCCGGTGATGCAATATGCCGTAGTTTGTCGCATAGTGTGCTAATACAACCCCTTGATATGGCTCGGTGCGGGGACGAATTCTTTCAGATAGAACGGCTCAAAATATGCCATTTGTTTGCAGTCCAAACGCGTGGCGACTTGCTCTGCCAACGCGCCCAAATACTGCGCTTCCGGCACAATGTCCTGCAGGCAACGGGCATTGGGAGAGGTGATGACGGTTTGGCATTTGGCGGCTCCGTTGCCAAAGAAGACCACAGGACGCGTTGCCAATAGTGCCTCAAAGGTATGCGCGTCCACCACCTGCGCGGTGATGTCGGTGGTGCGGTGCAGCGTAAGCGGATCATACACAGCCGTATAGACCTCCATACGCCGTGCGTCCACCATGGGGCAGAGCAAGGCGTTGGTCGGTAAATCTTTTGTTTTGGAAACAGCAGCCTGACAGAGCAGTTGCAGGGTATCCACCGGAATGAGCGGCACATTCATGCCGTAGCATAGTCCCTTGGCAATACCGCTGCCAATGCGCAATCCCGTGTAACTGCCCGGTCCTTGCGAGAGTGCCACCGCGTCCAATGCCAATCCCTTTTCGCGTACAAGCGTCAGCAGTTCATCCACAAAAAGCGGCAACTCGCGGATGTGATTGCCATTGCACCTGTCAAGCCGTTGCGCCAACACCTGTCCGTCTATGGTGACAGCCGCCGAACAGCACGCTGTTGTTGTATCGATATTGAGGATAACCACTTTGTTTGTCGTTTGTCGGATTGAAAACCGACCGCAAAGATAGTATAAATTTGGCAGAACGGAAAATATTATCTAATTTTGTCGGGACAAAGGGACGGATAATGGAATAACCCATCCAAGAGCCATGCAACAATAATGAGGCTGATTATCAAATATATAAGGAGTATATTGCCAATAGTGGCTGTATTCGGCACGGCGTCTTGCGGGGTGCAGGAACCGGTGCGGGACATACGGGACAGGTTAGTCTTTTACTCGGCATGGCGCTACCCCCTCAGCGACAGCACAGAGGCGTGTATCCTGTTTCAAGACAAAGGACGGTTCCACGAGGAATTACGGGAAGCCGATACGCAAGACGGCATCGTCTATGGCGGGATAGAAGGAAAGTGGTCGGTTGAACGGGCGTGCGGAAAATATATCATTGTGCAGCGGTATGACCTTTCGTCGTTGCAGTGCGCTACACGCTACGCTACAGATGTCCGCGCATTCTATGAGGCACAGAATGCCCGTGAGCGCGAAGTGCGAGCGGAAGGACGATGGTATGGAATAGGTCCTTTCTCAGGCTTCACGGAAGAGGGGCATATCCGCCTTCCCGATGGCAGACTGCTGTGGTCTTACGGCGAGGAATATGCCGGCGATTACAATGCCAACTACTTTGAAACGCGGTAGTACCTGCATGCTATCATCCGCTAATCCTCTGCTTATCCACCGCTAAAAACAATGAGGAATGTATAATTGGGGGGATACACGACCCCATTGCAAATTACAGTCAAGCGAGGAACGACCCGCGAGATACCTGCAAGAGACCCGCGACAAAGTTACGGTCAAAACACCTCCGGACAATGGGTGCGGAGGTAGGCGTAAACTTGGTCGATGGGGAAGCCCATGACATTGAAATAGGAGCCCTCCATACGCGCAACACCCACATAACCTATCCACTCCTGCACTCCGTAGGCACCCGCTTTGTCGAGCGGGCGGTAGTGCTCTGCATAATAGTCTATCTCGCTGTTTGTGAGGGAATGAAAGGTAACATCGGTCTTGTCAATGAGCGTATCCTGACGAAGATTGTCTGCACACATAGGACGCGTCGGGTCTTGGCAGGAAGTGAAACAAACTGCTGTATAGACTTGGTGTGTGGTGCCGCTGAGTTGAGACAGCATGTGCTTGACCTCTTCCAAATCATGCGGCTTACCAAGCATGCGGTGATGAAGCCAGACAATGGTGTCCGCCGTGATGAGAAGGTCATCGGTGCGGAGGCGGGGAATATAGGCGTTGGCTTTCGCGCGGGCGATATACAAAGGGATATCCCCTGCCTGCAAGGCGGGCGGGTATGTTTCGTCGGCATCAATGGAGACCGCGGTAAACGGAATATCCAGCCCCGCCATAAGGTCGCGGCGGCGGGGACTTTGGCTACCCAATACAATATTCATTGCAGTGTGTGGAGAATGACAAAACTATAGAGCGTGCCCATGAGCATGATGAATTTCATGAGGGCTTGAGCGGTGTGGTACTCGCGCGGGAGATGTGCCGACCAAAGCAAAATCACCTCACCGACCAACGGTACAAACAGCCCGAAAGTGATGTAGCGCGTGGACAATGTCCCCCAATGGTGCGGAAAGGGGACAAGCCCCAAGCCGACATAGCCGATAGCGGCAGCAAGCAACACCAGAAGCAGCGTTACCACAATCTTGGCAGGGCGTTCCCCGCAACGAATCGGCAGCGTGCGGCACTCCAACTCGCGATCGCCCTCCATATCCTCCAAATCCTTGATAATCTCGCGTATGAGGGTGGCAAGGAATGCAAAAGCGGCAAAGCCTCCTATCCAAGTATAGAGGTCTACCACGATAGGGGGGTAGGCGAGCGTATCGGAGTAGAGATGGCGAAGGCGGTCGGCGTTGGCAAGCGCGATGAGCAACGGTGTGAGTGCCGCAGCAAAGGCGACAACAAGGTTTCCTACGAGGAATTGGCGTTTGTAGGACGCGGAGTAGAACCAGAGCAGCCCGGGGATGATGATGAAAATCAATGCAAGTGTCCAACTCCTCGCCCAAACTGCCACGCCCAAACCCATCAAGACACCCGCAGCGGTGAAGCATTGAAAGAGGCGCATGGCGATATTCTTCGGCACTAACTCGGTAACAATCAGTTGGTCAGGACGGTTGATACGGTCTATCTTCACATCAAAATAATCGTTGATAACATAGCCGCCTGCCGCAATGCAGACGCAGGCAAGGATAAGAAAGGTAAGTACCCACCACGGCATGAGTTCGGGGAAAAACAGGCGTTGGAGCAGAGGGGCGGCAACCCACTTTTCCATTGAGTAGAGCAAAATAGCGATAAAGATGAGGTTTCCGCCGCGTACAAGCCGCATATAGGCTCCGATATGTTCGGTGTTGAGTGACATACTAACCGTATGACTATAAGAATATTAAGACTTGATTTTCAGGATGACGCCCTTCCAGGCAGGCAAGGTAAGGCAGATCGGCGTAGTTGCCGTGAGCGGGAAAGAGTAAGCGGTGCCAGTAAGCAGGTCGGTTGCCTCGGCGATAGGAAGTTCCGATTGATTGAGATGGCGGAAAGCCTCGGCGGGAATACGCACCTGCATATCCACCGAGTGGTCGTCGAAATTCAGCACAACGAGAAGCAGTTGCCGATGGTATTTGCGCAGATAGGCGAACTGCTCGTGCCGGTTGAAACCCTCGCCCTGTGCGTATTCGAGGTCGTACATCGCACCCTGCGTAATCGCTTTCTCGGAACGGGCAATGCGCAAGAGTTGGCGGTAGAAATGACGCAGGTCGCGCTGCTCCCCGTCCAACCCCGCACCATCGAATTTACCGTTGTTTGCCCATGCTTGCAACGATGCCACACCCCAATAATCGAAGATAGAAGTGCGTCCGTCCATACCCGAATAGCCCTCGGCATCCATACCCTTCTCACCGAGTTCCTGCCCTGCGTAAATCATAACGGGATTGGTACCCAAAGTGGCAGCAACAATCATTGCCGGTTCCGCGCAGATTCCTCGTCCGCAGAAGAACCCGCTGGCGATGCGTTGTTCGTCGTGGTTCTCCAAGAAGTAGAGCATGTGCTCGCGAATGTCGTCCACACATTGCCAGCGCAAGGATATACCGTCAACCGACCAGTTTTTGCTGGTTACGCCGCGCAAGTAGTCGTACATACCGACCTTGTCGTAGAGGTAATCGAAGCCCGCCGCGATATAGTCGCGGTAGAGTGCCGGTCGGTAAATCTCGGCGATAAAGAGGAGGTTCGGGTATTGTGCCTTGACCTGTTCGATAGCCCACTGCCAAAACTCAACAGGCACCATCTCCGCCATGTCGCAACGGAAGCCGTCCACCCCTTTGCCCGCCCAAAAGAGCAAGATATGGAGCATTTTGTGCCAAGTATCGGGAATGGGATTGAACTGTTTCTCTTTGCCGCCTTGGTAGAAAACGCCATAGTTGAGTTTGACGGTTTCGTACCAGTCATTAACCGTGGGGTTCGGACGGAAACAATCGTTGCCTGTGGCACGGGCAGGATTTTCGTGGTAGCCCTGTGCGTCGAACTGCGGAGCGAAAGGCTGATCGGGCAAGTAATAGTAGTTGTTGAGTGGTGAGAAAGCCCAATTCGGATTATCGGCTTCGCCGAGGTCTTGCACACCGCGCGGTCGTTTGGCAGCGTGGTATTCGCGGGCGACATGATTAGGAACAAAATCGATGATTACCTGTAGGTTAGCGTTGTGCGTACGCGTTACAAGGTCGGTGAACTCTTGCATACGGCGGCGTTGGTCTTCGCAGAGGTCAGGGTCGATATCGTAGTAATCTGTGATGGCATAAGGACTGCCCGCCAACCCCTTGACTAGCGAGGGAGTATTGTACTGCGCCGTGGCATGGCGAATGACACCAGTGTACCAGACATGCGTGGCACCGAGGTCTCGGATAGCCCGCAAAGCACGGGGGGTGATAGCATTGAGCGTGCCGCAACCATTGACGGACAGCGAACCTGCGTGCCGCCGTGTTGGATTGTAGTTGGTGAATGTACGCGGCAAAAGTTGATAGATTATTGGTTTCAAAGTTATTATGATGGGTTAGGGTTATTGCGTATTTGGAACTTGTTTTCGTTGCAAAAATACTACTTTTTAGGGAGTATGCAAGTTTCGTGCCAAAAAGTCAGGCTCAAAATACATCAGAAGGTTGCCCAAACTATTAGGCAACCTCCCGCTAACTAGTTATGTTAAATGAACATCGCTGTTCTTTTTTCTACATGTCGTCGTGCGCATGCATTTGCTGAATGTAGATAGCGTGCATCATACGCTCACGCTTTTTCTCCGACGGTTTCTCGAATTGCTGACGGCGACGGAGTTCTTTTACCACACCCGTTTTGTCAAACTTGCGCTTGAATTTCTTGATGGCGCGTTCGATGTTCTCACCTTCTTTTACCGGAACAATAATCATTGCATACACCTCCTTTTCCGAAACTCTCCGAGCAATCAGCCCGTTTTGAGTTGATAGCGGCTGTTTAAGTCTGTCGCCTGACCTTTAAGTATTACCTCTCGACTATACGAGCATTCTGTTCTCGCAGAAAACTGCCCAACGCATGTTGAGCAGTTTGTACCCAGAGCCGGGGTCGAACCGGCACAGGGGTGAACCTACTGGTGTTTGAGACCAGCGCGTCTACCGATTCCGCCATCTGGGCTTCTTTCTCACGAAAGCGGCTGCAAAGGTAATGCTTTTCCTACATACCCGCAAATTTCCGTGCATTTTATTCATCAAGAATGTGCATTTTTGGTGTGTTTTATCCGATAAAAGTCATTTTTTTGTGCTTTTATTTGCACACCTCCCAAGAAAGATATACCTTTGCAGCCGAAAACAATAAATTTTCATAGTTAAGGTTTAGGTTTAATGGCAACGAGAGGCTGTGATAGTTTCTCGTTGTTTTTGGACTAAAGACGCCTGCGCTATGGAAATTTAGTAATTATATAGGCGACAATGGACAACAAGAGAACAGCCGGAAAGTCCCCCAAGGATACGGCAAAGGAAATAGAGAGGAACGGCATTGTATTGCCTGACTTAAGCAATATAGAAGAGGCACGCAAGGCATTTCTTGCGAGCGAGATATTTCAACGAAAATACTAATCTAACAATATGGCAACAACTTATATGACCGCTGACGGTCTGCAAAAACTGAAAGACGAACTCCAGTATTTAGAGGGCGTGGAGCGTCCTCGCGTAATCGCCGCTATTGCGGAGGCGCGCGATAAAGGAGACTTGAGCGAAAATGCAGAATATGACGCTGCAAAGGAAGAACAAGGTGTGTTGGAAAGCCGCATCGCGCTGTTGAAAGGAAAGATTATGGATGCCCGTATCATTGACGAAAAGAGCATCAAGACCGATGAGGTGCAAATCCTCACCAAGGTGCGCGTGCAAAATATCAAGACCAAACAAGAAAAGATATACCAACTTGTTACAGAGAGTGAGGCAAATATAACCGAAGGCAAGATAGCCACCACTACGCCTATCGCCAAAGGATTGATGGGCAAAAAGGTAGGCGAGGTAGCCAAAGTGGTTGTGCCTGCAGGTACCTTGGAATTCAAAATACTCGAGATAAGTATCTAACCCGTAATCGTATAGACAATATGACTTTGTTCACGCGTATTATTCAGGGGGAAATTCCCTCGTACAAGGTTGCCGAGAACGACCGTTTTTATGCTTTCTTGGATATTAACCCCCTGAAAAAAGGACACACCCTAGTTGTTCCGAAACTCCCCGAACCGGAAGCCGACTATATCTTTGACTTGGACGACCAGACCTTGGGTGATATGATGGTGTTTGCCAAAACGGTGGCGCAAGGTATCCAGAAGGTAATTGATTGCAAGCGCGTAGGGGTGGCGGTAATCGGGTTGGAGGTAAACCATGTGCATGTGCATCTGATTCCTATCAGTGCCGAGAAGGATATGCTGTTTACCAACCCGAAAATGCATTTGCCCGCGGATGAGATGGCAGAGATAGCCAATTCGATTGCGCAAGCCATTGACCCCGTATAAGGGAAAGCGACGAGTAATCGGTAGCGGGTGTAACGCGCGTTGCGCTCAAAACGGTGCGGAATAGGTGCAACCTTCTTTCCAGCGGGAACAGCCGTAGCGTGTTCGACCGCGGATGATGACGCCTTTGCCGCAAACGGGACAGCGCATACCGGATTTGTCCGCTTTTACTTCACGCACCACCTCGGTAGTCATCTGCTTGAGTTCATCCAAGAACAGGGTGGCTTCGTATTCCCCGCGCTCTATCTCGCGCAGTTTCTTTTCCCAGCGCCCTGTGAGTTCCGCCGATTTCAGCAAGGGGGATAGTATGGTGTTTACCAAACTTATGCCCAAGGGAGTTGCCTGTATGTTCTTTTTCTCCCGCACGATATATTTGCGTTGGAAGAGTTTCTCGATAATGGCGGCACGCGTGCTCGGGCGTCCTATGCCGTTCTCTTTCATTGCGTCGCGCAACTCTTCGTTTTCCACCGTTTTTCCCGCCGTTTCCATCGCCCGCAGCAAAGTGGCTTCGGTGTAGTACTTAGGAGGCGTGGTGGTTCGCTCTTTCAACTGCGGCTCATGCTTGCCCGATTCCCCTTTGGTAAAAGCGGGCAGCGTCTTCTGCTCTTCGCCCTCCTCTTCCTCACCGCTTTTGTCTTTTGCAAACACCTCTCGCCAACCCGGCTTCAGTACTTGCCGCCCCGTTGCTTTGAACGGGATTTCTCCAGCCTGCGCCAATACGGTGGTGTTCGACACTTCGCAGTCCGGATAAAATGCGGCGATGAATCGTAGTGCCACCCGATCAAATACTTTCTTCTCTTGCGGTGAGAGGTTATCGGGTCGCTGCCCCGTGGGGATAATGGCGTGGTGGTCGGTTACTTTCTTGTTGTCAAATACCCGTTTGGACTTGGGCAGGCTCTGCGTTCCTTTGCGGGTGTCTGCTTGCAGGGACAGAAGAGGTTGCACCTGCGGATAGAAAGACTGTATTCCCTGCAAGGTAGCCGGTATTTTTGGGTATAGGTCTTCGCTCAAATAAGTGGTATCGACGCGAGGGTACGTGGTAATATGTTTCTCGTAGAGGGACTGGATGAGTTTCAGCGTTTCGTCCGCCGAGAAGCCATAGAGTTTATTGCATTCCACCTGCAAGGAGGTAAGGTCAAAGAGGCGGGGGGCGTATTCCGTGCCGCGTTTCTTCTCCACCGCCGTGACAGTAAGCGGCAAGCCCTTGATGCTATCGACCAAACCCTGCCCTTGCTCGAGGGTGGTAATGGCGTAGTCGTCTTCATCCGCTGCTTTCAGTTGGGCGGAGAACAGCGTATCGCGGTAGAGCGTTTTGAGTTCCCAGTAAGTGCGTGGGACGAAATGTGCTATCTCGCTCTGTCGTTTTACGATGAGGGCTAAAGTGGGCGTCTGTACGCGTCCGATGCTCAACACTTGCCTATCGCGCCCTACTCCCTTGGCAAAACGCAGGGTGTAGGCTCGGGTGGCGTTCATACCTAACAGCCAGTCGCCGATAGCCCGCATTAACCCTGCCTCGTAGAGGCGTTGGTAGTCGTCCTGGCTTTTCAGTTGTTTGAAGCCCTCGCGAATCGCATCTTCGGTGAGCGAGGATATCCACAGGCGCTTCACCGGTACTTTGCAGCCTGCTTTTTGATATACCCATCGTTGTATCAACTCTCCCTCTTGCCCCGCATCCCCGCAGTTGATGACTTCGTCCGCCTGCGCTATCAGCGTCTTGATGATTTCAAACTGCTTGCGTACGCCCTTGTCGTCACTCACCTTGATGCCAAAGCGGGGCGGTATCATCGGCAGGGAAGAGAGATTCCATCCCTTCCATTGCGCATTGTACTCGTTGGGGTCTAACAAGGCACACAGATGACCGAAAGTCCATGTAACGCAGTAACCATTTCCCTCCATGTATCCGTCGTGCCGGGTGGTAGCACCCAACACACGGGCTATGTCCTGCCCAACTGATGGCTTTTCCGCAACACAGACTATCATCTATGCAAGATACGCTGCCACCATTTCTTGGGTTGATTGTTGCGCGAATAGCCGTAGCCGTAACCATAGCCGAGACTCTTTGCATTGGCGGCGTTCAGTACGGCAATGATATTGGGAAGGCGGTTCTTTTCTTTCACCTGCCCGAGGTAGTCGATCATGTCCCGTGTTGTGTAGTTGGCACGGCAGACATAGATGGTCATGTCGCTCACACGCTGCAAGAGGAAGGTATCACTAATCAAGGCAACCGGTGCGGAGTCCACAATGACATAATCGTAGCGTTTTCTGAGTTCGGCAAACAGCAGGTCCAGACGCTGTGTCTGCAACAATTCATTGGGATTCGGGGGTACGACACCCGCCGGCAGGATGTCCAACCCTTCTATGGCGGAGGGGCATATTACATCGTCCACCGAATAGGCGTTGTCGGATAGGAAACCGGTCAGGCAGCCCTGTGTGTTCAAAGAGAATGTCTTGGAAAGCATTGGCTTGCGGATATCCAATCCGACCAACGCTACTTTCTTTTGTAACAGAGCCAGCGAGATAGCCAGATTGCTCGCCACATAGGTTTTGCCCTCACCATTGACGGAAGAGGTAACTAAGATGACCGGTGTTTGGGTGTCCGCCGGTAGCATGAAGCGCACATTTGTCCGCAAGAGGCGGAACAGTTCTGCCGAAGCACTGTTCTTTCCCTCGTGGACAGCAATGCTGCCTCCGTGGTGGTTCATAATCAATGCCCCGCCAAACGGTACGGGTACCTGTTTTTCAAACTCCTTGATATCATCGTTGATGCGCGTATCAAACAAGTCATGCAGATAGAGGAGGGCTATAGGAACACCTATACCCAATACGAGACATATTAGAAAGAGTATCTTCAAGCGTGGGGCGACCGGAGTAGGATTGGTTTGCGGGGCTGCGACAATCTTGGCAGGCATCACCGTGGAAGCCAGCATGAGCGCATTTTCCTCGCGCTTCTCATAGAGGAACAGGTAGAGTGTTTCAATCAACTGGCGTTTGCGTTCCATTTCGAGGTACTGCCTTTCCTGACCGGGGACATTACCGCGTTGGGACTGAATGGTATTCACCCGCGCGTCAAAGTCGTTCTTGGAGATAAGGAGGCTGTTCTTTACACTGGCAATACTGGTAACGATGTTCTCGCGTAGTGTGACCAACTGCATGTTCATCTGATCGATGACGGGGTTGCTTTCGGTCGCCGTACGCTGTACGCGCATGCGTTGTAGCAGCAACTGGTTGTATTCGGCGATGAGCGTTACCAATGCGTTGTCGGTAATTCCGATGTTGGCAGGAATCAGGCTGTTCTGTTTGGTTTCATCCGCCACAAACTCTCCGATGTATTGTACCAAGTTCAGTTGGGTTTCAATCTCGGCAGCACGCTTGCGGTATTCCGTTCCCTCCTGCAGATACATCCCCGCCTCGGCAGGCAGGTTCACGATGCCGTATTTCTCCTTGTATCGCTCTACATCCTTTTCAGCATCGGACAACTCTGCGGATATCAAGCGAAGGCGTTCCTCGATAAACGATGCCGTGTTGTTGGCTACGATGTTCTTGTCCACCACGGCGTTCATGTTGTAGAGTTCGATTTCCCGATTAATGAAGTCCACTGCGCGACGCGGCATATCGGTGGTGGTGGATATATTGATAATCTTCGACTCTTTCTTCATCGGAGAAGCGGCAATCGTCTTTTTATAAGACTCTGTGAGCGATATGCGCGGCGATGTGGTGATGCGATATTTATCCCCCCTCTCCAATGCGGTGTTCACCGTAAAGGACAGCGTGCCGGCACAAGTGTTGATCGGTGCGGTGAGGTCCGTAACCACATGCTTGCTGGTTTGATGACGACCGTAGCGTACTTTGACGACATAATCCTGCTTGCGCACTTTTATGTTGATGCGCGTGCCGCGTTGGGTCGTATCCAGAAAAGAGACAGGATAGACCACCGACAAATCATGACGGGGATACTGTCCTTTCCATTGCAGACCTTCGCGCTTGCGGTATTCATTCTGCAAGTCCAAATCTTTGATGACCTGTGCAATGATGTCCCTCGAACTGAGGATAGCCACTTCATCTTCCACAATCTTTGATGCGCCCAAGCCTATGAAAGACATCAGTTCCGCATTGCCAAAGTTGTCGTTCTCCTGCGAGCGTATCATGATGTCGGCATCCACCTTGAATTTCTTGGTGGTGGAGAGATAATATAATCCGCCCAGAATAAAAAAGAGCGTGCATGATAGCAATATCCAATACCAATTCTTGAGAATGCGTACGCACCATGCGCGCACATCGATTTCGTTTGTGTCCTGTGCCATAACGGGTTCGTCGGATTTGTTGCTGTTGTGTGTATTATGCAGTGTGTTCCGGTTATAATTTTCCAGCCGCCGATAGTACGGAGACCACAACTGTTGCGGCGGAGGATAGTGTGCTGACCATACTCAACCATAGGGACAAAGACTGGTTGCTAGTGGTTCTTGCCTGGTTGGGTTCTACCACCACCACATCATTTTGCTGCAGGTAAAAGTAAGGGGAGGTAAATATTTCGTCGGTGCGCAAGTCCAGACGCGCAAATTCCAATTTGCCGTTGTTTTCGCGGGTTATCAGTACATTGTCGCGGCGTCCGTATTGCGTCAAATCTCCTGCGGCCCCCAAGGCTTCGAGCAGGGTCATACGCCCGTTGTTGAGCGCGTACGAGCCCGGATTTCGCACCTCGCCCAATACTGTCACCTTCGCATTTAGGAAGCGCATGGTAACTATGGGATTTACCAGTTGTGCCTGCAACTTATCTTGAATCATCGCAATAACCTGGGATTGGGTAAGCCCTTCCACATGCAGTTTTCCCAAGACGGGAAAGTCGATGTCGCCATTCCCGTCAACCGTGTAGTACTGGAAATTCGCCGTGGTGGGCGCGGTGGTACTGGTAGGCGACGAATACGATACATTGGGGAGATTATATGGCAACACAGCTTCGGGGTCGAGCGCAGTTACGGTGATTATCAGTGCGTCGTTGATCTTTACACAAGGCTCCGGCTGCGGTTGGAGTTTCTCGTTGATTTGCTCCGCACTCTCGGCGGTAATCGGACGGAAGTACGCCAATTGTTGTCGTGTGACGCAAGAACACAAGAGCGATGCCGCGATGAAGACGACAAGGCGACCGGTGGATTTCTTCATTCTGTTGGTTATTCTTAATGTTTTTATTCTCAACATAATTCGAGGGCGCAAAGGTAGTATATTTTTTTAATCCCTACAAATATTTTTGAAGCGGGTATGGGATTTCGGCGGAATTGTTGTATCTTTGCAGGGTAAATGCAGGCTACACTCCTGCAAAAACATCCATATCTCCATGACCGAAAAGACCCAGGCCATCGTACTTTCGTTGAGCAAGCATAAGGACAACCTGTGCATTCTCCACCTCTATACCGCGGCGCACGGACGCGAGTCCTACGCCGTATATGGGAACAAGTACAAAGGGTTGCTCAGCCCCCTGTCGTGGGTGGAAGTAACCTCTGCCGTCCGTGCTTCGAAGGGTATGCCAGTGGTGTCGTCCGTGTCGTTGGTCTATCATCCGCGCAACCTGCCGAATGATATCAAACGCCAGTGCGTGGCGATGTTTATTGCCGAGATACTCGGGTTGACGCTGCTGCACCCTATGGAGGACACTGCGTTGTTCGACCTGCTGTGCAGCGTGGTACGCGATACAGACCTGCGTCAAGATATCGAGAATGTGCATATTGCGTTCCTCCTACAGTATGCGTCGCTCCTTGGTATCGGAATCGATGCAGAAGAACACCCCGCATGGTATTCCCAGCCTGCTACACGGGAGGAGCGACAAAGACGCTTGCACGATCTGTGCGCGTACTATGAAAGACATATTGATACTTTTACCTCGCCCAAATCACTTTCCGTTCTCATGGAAGTGTTCGACTAAGGCGGCTATATGCTGCGCGAGATACTCCTGCTCGCTTTGATCAGGGGTGGCGCATAGTTGCGCCTTTGACAGCAGATTGAGGTTGTAGAGATCCATAATGGTAGAATATCCGCTGCGGGCAAGTATCTGCTTCGAAGTTGTCAGCACCTCGACCAAAGATGCATCGTCGATGTAAGGGAGGAGCGTTACGCTTCCTACGGAGATAGGCGTTGCCGGTGCGCCCATCAGACCGCGTACAATCAGCACCCGTGCGTTGCCCTGTGCATACTGCGCGATAAGTGCTTTCTCCCACAAAGTACGCTGCGGCTCCAATCCGGATAAGACGGCTACTATGTCGTATTGACCTGCTGCAGGCGCGGCAGGGAGTGTCAAGCGGGACAGCGCGCCGATGTAGCGTACGCGCCTGTCCATCCGTCCGCCGTGGCTCAATGCCCCCGACAGATTGTATTCGGCGTCCGCATAGTCCGGCACCCATACCTCGTCGAAGCAGCGGCATACCCATTGGTGAATTGCACGAGCGATGGGCTGCAGAAGGCGCAGGCGTCGCGGGAGGATGACATAGAGTTGGTGGGTGAGATAGACGCAGCGGGTGCGGCGGTTGTGCAGCCCAAAGCGGTTGTCGGAGAGTACGAGGTCGAAAGATTCGTGGTGCAACAGGCGACGCAAGCAGTAATAATCTTTCACCGTGAAGCGCAGGAGTTGCCCGATAGCACGGGCGTAGAAAGCGCGTTGGACGGGACGAGCGTCGTAGTGCAGCCGCAGCGGCGCCAACGGTACGACGCGCAAGTGAGGGAATTCGCGGCGCAGCAAGAGGAGGCTGTCGCCATCACCGCCCAAGACTACTTCGTCGCCGGCAGCAAGGTGGCGGCGAATCAGCGGGACGCAGCGGCTTGCATGCCCCAGCCCCCAATTGAGCGGCGCTATTAGTACTTTCATGCGCTGACGGTAACTGCATAGCCCTTGCGGCGCAGGGGTTCGGCAATCCGCTCCAATTCCTCGCGCGGGACTTTCTGCAATGTTTTGACGGGGGTGGCTCGGTCGATGGCATATAGCATGACTTGCGTGGGTTGGAGGTAGTCCACTGCCGCGTACCACGCTTGGAGTTCCTCCGAGGTGGTGTTGTCGATGTTCCTGCCTTGGTGGGAGCCGCGCAGGAAGCAGGTTTGCAGTATAAAGTCGTTGCGGAACGGTTGCAAGAGATGCAACAGGTCGCTGACGGTCAGTTCCGCGTTAGTTGGTTGGTCGATGGCACGCAGGGTGGTGTCTGTTGCCGAGTCTAATTTGAGGATGCGCTTATCACATTGGTGCAGCGCTGCGACGACATCGGGACGGGCGAGTTGCGTGGAATTACTGAGCACCGTTATTTGTGCCGACGGACAATAGAGGTCTCTCAAAGCACGGGTGTCGGTAATAATTCCGTAGAAGTCGGGGTGAAGGGTCGGCTCACCGTTGCCGCTGAAAGTAATGACATCCAAAGCGGCTCCCTCTTTTTGCAGGGCTTGAAGTTTGGCTTCAAGCGCCGTCCTGACTTCTTCGCGCGTCGGCAGGACGGGGTGCGGAAGAGGTTGGTTGAAACCACATTCGCAGTAGATACAATCGAAGGTGCATAGTTTGCCGTTCAACGGCATGAGTTCCATACCTAATGAGTTGCCTAATCGGCGGGAGTGGATAGGTCCGTAAACGATAGACGAAAAAAACATAACACTTACGATTTACGAATTTGCGATGTACGAATTTCGTTATACGATGACACGGGTTCCGAGCGCACGACTGAGTTGGCGGCGCAGTGCGATGAGTTGGGGTTGCTGTTGCAGGATAGTTTGTACAAGTTCCCAATCCTGACTGCTCTCGGCTTGTTTGAGCAGTGTTTGCAAAGCGTCTAACCGTTCGTTGACCACTGTGTATTTCAACTCCAATAACAGGCGCGGAATCAGCGTGGAGAGGTTGTCTTTTTCGGAGGACGCTTCGACCTCCGCCGTCACATTCTCGGAGATAGTCTGCGTGCTGTAGATGGCACTCAGTTGGTATTTTTCTGTGGAGAGGTTTATTGCCAACTGGCTCAGCGGTGCGTCGGGGTGATGTTGGAAGAAGGAAGAGGCGACGAAGTCGGGTTCTTGGTGGTGGGCGGTATATTCGTCGATGACCTGCCGGTAGAGGGGATTGGCAATCTCGATGTGGTCATTTTGCAACTCGGTAACGATGTATTCGCCCGCTTGGCAGATGCTACCATCTTCGTAGGCGTAAAGCGGCTGCTCGCCGTATCGCACGATAATCTGTATGAGGTTGCGCAGATTGGCTTCCTTGTTGGAAAGCCCCCCGTCCGCCCCTGCGGCAACGGGCGCAGGCGGCTCCTGCGGCTGCGGCGCGGCATCCGTGTCCGCCTGCTCGCGCCGTGCGGCACGGTCGGCTTCTTTGCTCTTCTCTGCCGAAAGGCGGCGGCGTATTTCGACCACCTTGCGCGTGAGGACATCCTCCTGTATGCCAAGCGAGGCTGCACTGTCCTTGATATAGACCTGCCGCTTGATGATGTCGGGGATGATGGCAATGGACTGCACAATCTGGTTAATCATCTCTGCCCGCCGTGTCGGATCCTCTCCGGCTTCGTCACGCAACAGGTTCGTCTTAAAGCGGATGAAGTCGGTTTGTGCCTCCTGAATAAATGCGATGAAGTCGGAAGCGTTGTGGCTGCGTGCGTAGGAATCGGGGTCTTCGCCGTCCGGCAACAGCACGACCTTGACATTGATTCCCTCCTCCAGCAGCATGTCAATGCCGCGCAGTGCGGCGTGGATTCCCGCCTTGTCGCCGTCGTAGAGAATGGTGATGTTTTCGGTGTAGCGGTGCAGGAGTTTGACCTGCGGCACGGTGAGCGAAGTTCCGCCCGACGCGACCACATTGTCGATGCCCGACTGTACCATCTGGATTACATCCATCTGCCCCTCTACGAGGTAGCAACCATCGTGCTTGGCGATAGACTGCTTCGCCTGATACAGCCCGTACAACTCATTATGCTTCTCGAACAATGGTGAGGTGGGGGAATTTACATACTTGCCTGCCTTATCGCTTTTCCGAATAAGCCGCCCCGCAAATCCGACGATCTTGCCGCCGGCTGAAAAGAAAGGAAAGATGACACGCCCGCGGAACCGGTCGTACAGCCTGCCGTCCGCGCTTTTGAGGCACACGCCCGTTCCGACATGGGGCTCTGCTTCTGCGTCGTTAATCAGATACTTTTCCTGATAACCCGCCTGCGTGGCTGCCGCCCACAACATAGCCCGCTCGGGCGAATAACCGACCTGGAAGCGGCGAAGGATGTCCTCGCGCAATCCGCGCTCGCGTAGATACCCCAAGCCGACTGCCCTACCCTCGTCGGACTGCCACAACTGCGTTTGAAACCATTGGTTGGCAAAGTCGTTCACCACAAACATGGACTCGCGGTCATCCTGCTGCTGACGCTCCTCGCGGGTGAGTTCACGCTCCTCGATCTCAATATGGTAACGCTTGGCAAGATGACGCAACACCTCCACATAGGAACATTGCTCAATCTCCATGATAAAAGTAACGGCGTTGCCTGCTTTGCCGCAACCAAAACATTTGAAGATACCTTTGCTCGGCGATACCGTGAAAGACCCCGTTTTCTCATCGTGGAAAGGACACAGGCCGATGAGATTGGCGCCGCGCCTCTTCAGCGCGACATAATCACTGACCACCTCCTCAATCTTGGCGGCGGCGAAGATATGCTCTATGGTAGCACGGGGGATCAAGGGATGTACGATTTACGAATTTACGATTTGCGAATTTTTATGTTGTTGGGTAGGTGGAAAAGACGCTGCAAAGGTACGGTTTTTTATCCGCATATACAAGAGAGGGGGATGTTTTTTAGGAAAGAGGAGGGGGATGTATAGACGCTGAAGCACCCGCAGAGAGGGGCTCAGCGTATCGTATTTTAGTTGTATTTCGTTATGTTTAAGTAGTAGCATAGCAACGGGCTGCGCGGTGGCGCAGCCCGTAAGCGTATGCAGTCCGTATCCCCCTCCTTTGGCGCGCTGTCGCCGGTTGGGGAGGTTGGAGATCGGAGATCGGAGGGCTTTATTTCACCTCTACCCCTGTCAGCGTGTAGGTCTTGTCGTTGCGGAGAATGAGTACTTGTCCGTTGCGTAGCACCTTGCGAACGGTGGTATCTGCTGTGCCGAAGGTATTGCCGATAGCCGTCTGAGGGGTCTGTTTGAAGGTAGCAGTAACGGTAACCGCACTTGCAGGCATGGTGAATTTGTTGTCATTTACCGTGACAGGATTACCGGCAGCGTCTTGTATCGTCAGTACATCGAGTTCGTAGCCTGTGTCGGGTGTAATGGTCAGCGTAATCGTTTCGCCTGCGACTGCCTCAATTTTATCGGCAGCGATAGTGCCATGTTCGGGCGTAGTCAGCGTAACCGCATAGAGGTCTTGCACGAGACGGACTGCCTGCCCGAGGCTGCGAGTGTAGCCGCCGTACGCTCCATTCGAGTCGAAGTCCAGGAAAGACGCGCCGCGCGAGTCGCCCGCCGTAGCAGACCAATAGTAGCCGTCGTGCTGCACATCGTTCACACCCGACCCGCGGCGGCTCCCCGAAGCAGGCAAGAAGACTGCGCCTGCGTTTTCTAATTGTTGCCATTGGGCGAGGGTAAAGGTTTGATAAGTAGCGTAGGCTTCTATGCTCCATTCACTTGCAAAGCCGCTCTTAAAGGTTACATCCTCGGGACATGTCCAACTATCGGGTAATAAGATAAAACCATTAGCGTACTCGGTATCGCTTATTTGAATACGGGCAACACCTTTCTTTTCACCAGCATTGGTGCGGATATTAAGGAGATACTCCCACTCATCGTTCGTCAGTGTACGATAGGTATTGGGCACACTTGTGCCGATGGTGTTTGTTCCCCAATCTACAAAGTCGCCTGCGTAGTCATCGCTGTTTTGGGAGGTACTGATACCCCACGGTGCTGTCCCCGTGCTGCCGCTCCAGCCGAAGAGGTCTATCTTGTCGGCGAGGGCATCGCCGCTCTTCGAATAGCCGTAAGTGGTGTTATAGGACTCCGTACCACCCGTTACATTGGCAGTACCGAGCATATCGTATTGGTTCTCCGCGAACGACCAAGTGTAGGTGCTTGTCGTTACGCCCGAACACTGCAGGTTGCCCTGCGAGAAAGAAACTTTTTTGCCGTCAGCGGAAACCGTGAAGGCTGCGGGCGTGAAGACCGCCCAAATGGCGTTGGTGGCGAGAAAGAGTGCCACTACGAAAGATGTTAATCTTTTCATAATTGTTTGTTTTAATTGTTTATTTTTAGGTTGATTGTACTTTTATAACCATCTGCCGTGTACATCGTACTGCACACCATCGACCACGATAATCAGTTGCCCTCCCATGATGTATTTATCTACTTGGCGGACAGGGATGTTCCCGTCGCTCGCAGCCGGCAACAAGCCCATTTTCCCTGCCTCGAAAGTGTCGCTGCATTTCTCCGCCACACCTCCTTTTCTACACAGCGTATAGCACTTGTTTGGACGACTACTGTACACTATGGGTTGACTATCGCACTCGTTTGAGCGATTGCAACGCTCTGTCGGTTGATTACAATGCACGACGAAAGGGGCAAACAGACCCCTATTTACCCTATCCCGATTGACCGCAATCCTTCTATTTGTAGAGAGAGAGAGAGAGAGAACGCCACGCCCCTCGCCCGCGCACTTGTGTGTGTGTGTGGATATGTGCTATGGTACTGCTCATGCTTGTGTCTTGTGGGCTTGTGCCGTGTGCTTTTTCTGTATCCCGCTGCAAAGGTAGTGCTATTTGCGGATATGTGCAAGTAGGGAGGGATTTTGTTCGTTGAGTGTTGAGCGGGCTTCGCCCTGTTGAGCGTTGAGTGCAGTTGAGAGTTGAGAGGGCAAGTCTTGCGATGAAGGTAGGGTAATGTTACGGTGGAGTTCCTATCCAATAAGGGTATGAACCCGTTGATAACCTGTTATTTACCCGATAATCACCCGTTAATCACCCGATAATCACCCGTTAACGACCCGTTAATCACCCGTTAACAACCCGATATAAATAGGGAGAAGGTAGGAGTAATTTTTAATGTTTAATGTTTAATGATTAAGTGTGTCTTGTCTTAAATTAGGTTGACTATTTTGTATGGTATGACGGAGTTAGCGGAGCGAATGACAGAAAATAAACGGCATTTCACGGAAGGAATTGCGCACTTTGAGGGGAATTTCGTACCTTTGCCCGCGTAAATGAAGACAATACCCCGACATCTTGTACTCCACCTATGGTGGCTACCGTTCCTGCTGATACCCATTGTGTATGCCGTTGTGGTGCTGTGTCGCGAGGGGTGGGCGGAAGCCGGACAGGCACTATGGCACTGGCTGTGCTTTATGCTGCCGTTCCTCATCGTGTTCCTCGTACACGAATTCGTGTTGGTGCGCGGACTGCTGATGCACGGAAAGACTGGGGCTTATATTGTGGGACTGGCCGTAGTACTCGGTGCTTTTGTGGGCGTGGAATGCTGGCGCAACGGCGACCGCAGCGAGGTACACCCTACCCCGCAAGAACAGCGTCCGCCGATGGCAAGGCAAGTGCCGCCACCCCTTGGTGAGCCGATGGATACTCCTCCACCGCAACCGCCCCAAGAGAACATACCTCCCTCCGAAAGACCTGCCGCGCTGCACAGCACACAAGGACCGAACCCTGTGGTGATGGACTTTACGCTTGTGGTACTCATTATCGGTGCGACGCTGTCGGAGTATATGTTCACCCGCTACGAACACGAGAAAGAACGCAACACAGCCCTCGAAAACCAACGGCTGCAACAGGAATTGCAACTGCTCAAAGCACAGATAAATCCGCATTTCCTGATGAATATGCTCAACAATATACACGGAATGGTGGATATCAATCCCACGACCGCGCAGGAAATGATAATCCGACTGTCGCAACTGATGCGCTATGTGCTGTACGACGGGACGAAAGAATATATACCCCTCGCGCAGGAAGTGGCGTTCCTGCATAACTATATCCACTTGATGCAACAACGGTACTCCGCCAAACGCTTGCAAGTGGACTACGAGGCACCAACGGAAGGATTGGAGAGCCTGTATGTTCCGCCGTTAGTGTTTATCGTCATTATTGAGAATGCCTTCAAGCATGGTATCTGTTCGGGACGGCAATCGCAGTTCCTGTTCCGCCTGTCCGTGGAGCCGGATACGCAACGCGTCAGTCTGTACAGTGCCAACACACGCTGTGAACAAGGCGACAAACAGGTTACCGGCGGTATCGGACTGACCAACATCAAGAAAAGGCTGCCCCTTCTCTTCGGTGAGAACTATGCCCTGCAGGTGGAGGAAAGCACAGAGATATATCGCGTAACACTCTCAATACCCTATTCGTATGAACCAACCCCTCCGCTGCCTCGTGCTTGATGATGAGCCGATGGCACTCGAGAAAATGCAGGTCTATATCGGGTGCGTGCCGTATCTGTCGCTCGTGGCTCTGTGCGAGTCGCCCGTGGAAGCGTTGCCGTGGGTGCGGGAGGCAGATGTGCTATTTACGGATATCAATATGCCCGACCTCAACGGGTTGGAGTTTCTTGCTGCACTCGACCATCCACCGCTCACGGTCTTTACAACTGCCTATGCCGAATATGCCGTGGAGGGGTTTCGGCTACAGGCAATTGACTACCTGCTCAAGCCCTTTGACTTTGCCGCCTTCTCCCGCGCCGCCGAGCGTGTGCGGGCACAATATGAACTCATGCACCCTGCACCGAAAGAACTGCTGTATGTGAAAGTGGACTATCGGCATGTGCCGGTGGCATTGGATAACATCCTCTATATCAAAGGAATGAGCGAGTATGTGCAGATGTACCGGCAGGACGGGAAGCCGTTGGTGGTGCACGGCGGCATGCAACAGATGGCGGAACGCCTGCCCAAGCAATTCCTGCAAGTGCACCGGTCGTATATCGTGAATATGTACCGCGTTCGCGAGATTACACGAGGGGAAATGCGGCTGATTGACGGCACCGAGATACCCATCAGTGAGACCTATAGTTTCCATTTAGAAACGCAATTTTTTAGTACATCAAAACCCTCTCTATCCT
>CAVGOI010000031.1:0-24224 GCA_963630875.1 Mycobacteriaceae bacterium
ACCCAGAGAAAAATTGAACTTCTCTACACCTTACGAGTGCTTCTTCAAATATTTTTCCTAACTTTGCACAATAAATTGCATTTGTTATTGGACAGTACACACAAGTTTTTATGCTTTATTTTCGATAATATTTGCGCATATCCGTGATATTGTGTACCTTTGCAGCACTAAACATTTGAAGGATATACACAATAAGGATTATTCCGTTGTGTAAACTTCCAGGGTGGGATTTTATCTCGCCCTTTTTTGTGCCTTTTTCATGTATGTTGTTTCCGCACCATTTGACGCAAGGTCATGAGATTTCCGCTTACAGAGACGCGGGTAGGGTTTTGATGACACGGCAGGGGTTACCGACAGCAATGCTGTTTGCCGGAATGTTGTGCGTTACAACAGAGCCTGCACCAATGGTGCAATTATCACCGATGGTTACGCCCGGCAGCACCGTTACCGAACCTCCCAACCAACAATTCTTGCCGATGGTAATCGGTTTTGACCACTCGGTACGAGTGTTGCGTTCTGCAGGGTTCGTACTGTGGCACGCCGTGTATAGCGACACATTGGGTCCAATAAAGGCATCATCGCCTATTGTCACAAGGGCTTCGTCCAATATCGTGCAATGGAAGTTGAGATACGCACGCTTGCCGATGCGAATGTGTTTGCCGTAGTCGCAATAGAACGGCTGCACCACCGTCACATCGTTTGCACATTCGCCCAAAATCTCCTGCAACAGCGCACGGCGCAAGGTAGTATCGGACGGGCGCAGACTGTTGTAGCGCCACAGCAGGTCTTGGCAGCGCGTCAATTCTTGAATCAGTTCGGGGTTCGTAGCGTCGTAGGGCAACCCCGCCAACATCTTTTCTTTTTCGGTCATAACTGTATGAATTACATTACTCGTGGTGGTAAGGCTCACCGCGTAGTATGGTCATTGCGCGATAGAGTTGTTCCACAAAAACAAGGCGTATCATTTGGTGGGAAAAGGTCATCGGACTGAGCGAGAGTTGCGCATTGGCGCGTGCATATACGGACGCCGAAAAGCCGTACGCCCCACCCACTACAAAAGTCAAATCACGGGCTGCCGTCATCTTGCGCTGCATGTACTGCGCGAACTCCACCGAGCGGAAGCAAGTGCCGTGCTCGTCCAACAGAACAAGGTCGGCAGTTGGTGCAACGGCGTGCAGGATGAGATCGCCCTCCGCCTGCTTCTGTTGTTCGGGCGAGAGGGACTTGGTGTTGCGCAAGTCGGGAATAACCTGCACGGAAAACGGCAGGTAGTGCGTCAGGCGCCCGATATAGCCCTGCACCAAAGTCTCGATATGCGGGTCGGTGGTTTTACCGACCACCAAAAGTGTTACCTTCATTGTCGTCTTCGGTATTGTTTGATACAATCGTCTATAGGGGCAGGTACGGGTATCTTGCCCGCAGTTGTTGTTCCTGTTGTTGCAACCGTTGTCGGAACTGCTGCGCCTCCGTGCTGTCGGGGTGCAGGAAACGATGGCGACGGTCTAAGTAAAGTTGGTGCAAGGGCTGCATTTCGGTTTGGGTGGACGCAGACATATAGGTTTGCACAAACCGCTCCCATATGTACGCCACCGCTGCAGACGACGGGTGCAGCATATCTTCCGCGTAGAAACGGTAGTCGCGCAGTTCGTCCATAACGATTTCGTAGGACGGGAAATAGTCGGCACCGTGCAGTGCGTCCACCGCCAAAAGCAGCGTCGCCTTGCTCAGTTGGTTCGCATGCAGACCGTCCTTGATATGGCGTATGGGCGAAATGGTAAACAGGAAATGCTTGGTCGGGTGCGCCTCCACGATGGGCTGCCACGCCGATACAATCTCCTCCGCAGTCAGCCGGCGGCGCGTAAAGGCAGTCGCCGGCATTTTGTGGCAATTCGCCACCACGCACCCATCCCGCTCATAGACCCACGCCGTGCCAAAAGTGATGATAACGACCGATGCCGCCGCAAAAGCCGTTTGCAGAGCATTGATGGCGGCACGCACTGCGTTCTCTGTCTGCTGTTTGTCGGGATGTGAGAAGGTGCCGTGATGCATCATGGAGTGCCATAGTCCACCCCACTCTACCAACTCGGGCGGTGTGTGCAAGGAAAGGGCTTGGGCAATGGAGAGGGGGTTGTAGAGTGTGCCGAAAGGGTTCGCCGTTACGGCAAAGTAGTACGCGCCCAACTGTTCCGCCATACTATCGGCAAAACAAGAGCCGAGCATGAGAATTCGGTCGCCATAACCGATGTGCCACGCCGGAGGGTCAATATGTACGGGGGTTGTCAAAGTCATTGTTTCATCGTTTACTCAAAATGCATGACCTTGGCAGGGCTGATGCGTGTTACAATAACCGATGGAGCCAGCAGTATCAGCCAGGATACGAGGAAAGTACCTGCGTTGAGCAACGCAAACCAGCCCCACGGAAATGCAATCGGCACATAACTAACATAGTAGGTCGCTGCCTCTAAGGGAATGAGGTGCGTGAAGTACTGTACGGCGCACAGCCCCAATCCGATGGCGTTGCCCAAGAGCATGCCTTTGCCGATGAGCATAAGGGCTTCGTTGATGAATATTCTTCGCACGAAGCGGTTATCCGCGCCCAAGGCCTTGAGGACACCTATCAGTTGCACGCTGTCCAATATCAGGATAATCAGACCGGTTGTGATGCTGAATCCCGAGACACAGAGCATAAGGAGGATGATAATCACCACATTCATATTCAGCAGGTCGAGCCATGCAAATATCTGGGGATTCAGTTGTTGGATGGTCTGTGTATAGTAAGCGTTGCCTGCATCGTCCAAGCGGTTCGCTGTAGCAAAATAAACGCTGTCCGCGACCTCGTCCAAATGCCGCATATTGTCCACCAATACTTCGATACCCGATACCTGATGTGTATTCCAACGGTTCAAGCGGCGTACCACCTCGATGTCGCCAAGCAGGAAGAGAGCGTCCATCTCGCTCATGCAGGTGTTGTACAAACCCGACACATGGAAGCGTCGTACGCGCAGTTCTTCCTCCACGAAATAACAGAGCAGGTTGTCGCCCGGTTGCAAGCCGAGTTGTCGGCTCATGGTTGTGGATAGCAACACCTCATCGGGTTGCGTGGGCAGTTCGCCGCAGACAAGATTTTCGGAGAAGTAATCCCAGTAGTCCGTTCCTTTGAACACGATACCTTGAAAAGCACTGTCGGTTTTCACGATACCGGGTTTGGACGCGAACACAGACACATGGGCGACATGGGGTATCTGTTCCAAGCGTGCAATGAGGGAGTCGGTTACTTCAATGGGACGCAGTTCGTAGGTGGAATTGTTGTCAAAGTTTACAACCTGTATGTGGCTACCGAAGCCCGCAATCTTTCGGGTTACCTCTTGCTTGAAACCGACCACTACACCGATGGACACTATCATCACCGCCATACCTACCACGATGCCTCCCAAGGCGACACGGATAGCAGGACGGGCAGAGCGTCCTACGGCGTTGCCGTTGAAATAGAGGCGCTTTGCGATGTCCCACTCCGTGCGGTGGTGTGAGGTGCTATGGTTTGGCATATTTTTTGCTGTCTGATTGTATATGTACTTGAATCGTTTCGTCTATATCGCGTTCTTGCTTCTGTTGGTGCTGGTTGCGCGTGCCATTTATGCACAAGAGCGTATTGTCCCGGAACAGACTCCCGAAGAGTTGGCGCAGAAGCAAACCGAGATGATGGTACGCGATTTGGACATCGCAGATACCGCCGTGCGCGATACCCTTTACCGCCTGCACCTCAAGTATGCGCGTATGCGCACGCCCTCTTCCACCCGCGAGGAAGGTCATAGGTTGATGATGCAATTGACCGAAGAACTGAAGAGCATACTTACACCGGCACAGTTTAACAAATTCATTTCTCTGCGTGCGAAGCATGCGCCCCGCCGCCCGCGTCCTCCTTTTCGTCTGCCTGCTCCGAGTACCCATGGTGAGCCGTTCCTATCCGCGGCAGACAGCGACAGAGTATCGCATACGCCACCCCTGCAGTAGCCGCCCCCACTATCAGTCCTCCGAGGATGTCGGAAAGATAATGCACGCCGAGATACATCCGGCTGTAGCAATTAAGAGCCACCCATAGTAGTAATAGGCAAGTGGCTGTTTTTTTGCGCCAAAGTAGCGAGAACAGCAGTGCGCAGGCGGTTGTGTTCGCCGCATGACTGCTGACGAAACCATACATGCCGCCCCGATAACCGTGTACGATATGCAGCAAGTTCGCCAAATGGGCGTTGTGCGTAGGGCGTGGGCGGCAGACAATATGTTTGATGATACCCGATGCGATGAAGTCCGCTCCTCCGACGGCAACGGCAAAAGCAACGAATATCATCAGGACGGGCAACCAAAAGCGATAGGACTGGGCAGGCGGCTGCGCGTGAGGTTCACGGCGGTACGCCCGATAGGGTTTGATACCGAAACGCCACACAATCAATCCGACCAGGATAGCATAAAGGGGCAGCCAAGTGGTGCTTTTGGAGATATACCACATCAGCGTGTCTGCCCATTGGGCGTGCCAGCCGTTGACCGCCAGCAGGATTTCGTGGTCCAATTCCACCAACGAGCGGAAGAGTGTGGAAAAGAACAGGATGCTATGGATAAGGATAGTCGTAATAGGCATGGGTTTTATGCTTATGGGCGGCAAAGGTAGTGCTTTTTCTGCATATACGCAAATCCTGCGTCAGTCCGTACAGGGAGATGAAAAACCGCTCGCGCGATGCAAGCGGTTTCCCTGTTGCCTAACCAGGACTCGAACCCAGACAGACAGAACCAGAATCTGTAGTGCTACCATTACACCATTAGGCAGTATTTCGGTCGTTCCCTCCGAAAACGGCTGCAAAGATACGGCTATTTTTTGGTTCCTGCAAATATGTCGTGCAAAAAGATGATTTTTTGTGGTTGGACGGGCAGTACTTGGGCTATTATGCCCTCTTACAAGTAGGGGATTGCCTTTTCCATGTGGTTGGAGTGGGAGCCCTTGAGGAGGATGCAACGGTCGGACAAGGGGTGCGCCTGCAAGTAGGAACAGAAGTCGTCGATGGTGGTGAATACAGGGTAAGGTGAGGTGGTGGCACGGTACTCGTCGCCGACCAGGAAGACCTTGTCCGCCTTGCGCTCGGCCAGCATATTGACGATGTTCTGGTGTTCCAAATGGGAATAATCGCCCAACTCACGCATCGCCCCGAGAATGTAGGTATCGCCCGTGAAAGCGTTAATCGCCGCCTGCATGGAGGTGGGATTGGCATTGTAAGCGTCCACGATAAGGCGGTTGTGCGCCGTTTTCATTGCCTGCGAGCGGTTGTTGGCAGGGATATAGGCGCGTATCGCCGACATGCCCTGCTCACGCATAACGCCGAAGTACTCGCCGACACAGAGTGCGGCAGCAATGTTCTCTGCGTTGTAGTCGCCGACAAGATGAGTGCCGGTGGGCATAACTCCAGTTTGATATAGAAGACCCCCTCCAACTCCCCCTTCAAAGGGGGAGGGTGCAGTAACGGCACACTTTGCGTTTTCTGAACTACATTGCATAGTGGTTTGGGCAACGGCGGCATCGCGTTGGGCGTCCTCGTACATTTGGGCGAGGTAGGGGTTGTCGGCGTTGCGGAAGACGGTGCCGCCGTGGGACAACAAGTAGTCGTAGAGTTCGCGCTTGGTGCGCTGTACGCCCTCGAAAGAACCAAAGCCCTGCAAGTGCGCCCGCCCGACATTGGTGATGAGTCCGTAGTTCGGTTCGGCGACATTCACCAGTTCCGTTATATCGCCCGGATGCGAAGCCCCCATCTCCACAATCGCCATCTCGTGCGCACGGGTAATGCTCAACAGGGTAAGCGGTACGCCGATGGCGTTGTTGAGGTTGCCCTGCGTATAGTAGATGTTGTACTTGGTAGAGAGGACGGCAGCCATCAACTCTTTGGTGGTCGTCTTGCCGTTGGTGCCGGTAATCGCGACGACGGGAAGCTCCAAAGCACGACGCCATGACAAAGCCAGACTTTGTAAGCCACGGACTCCCCCCGCCCCCCGCAGAGAGGGGGGAAGCAGTATTGACCTTTGTGGGTCGAAGTCTTTCTGCAGTTGGTTGTAGAAGGTTTCGTCGGAGACGATAGCCATAGAAGCACCTTGCTCAAGGGCTTGGGCGGCAAAGCGGTTGCCGTCGAAAGTGTCTCCGCAAAGCGCAAAGAACACGCAACCCGAGGGTAGGTTGCGTGTGTCGGTACTCACCGAAAGGGAGTCCTTATTTCTTATTAGGAAGTTCCAGTCCATAACCTTTCTTCCTGTCTTCAATCTTCAAAAGTAACGAGAACACAAATGCGATGACGCCGAAAGATGCGAAAACAATCATCGGAACCAGGTAGCCGCCTGTTGCTTCGCGCAGTTTGCCAATCAGCAATGGTACCAAACAGAGTCCGATATTCTGCACCCAGAAAATGAGGCAGTAAGCGGAACCCAACACCTTTTCGTCAATTATCTTTGGCACAGAGGGCCACATGGATGCCGGCACCAGTGAGAAACTGACCCCCAAGACCAATATCGTGATGAGGGCAAGCGTCTTGCTCGGATAGGCGGGCAACACAAAAGCGAATACGCAATGGCACAGAATCATAATCAAGGCACCTATCATCATCATGGATGCCCCCTTGCCCTTGTTGTCGATGAATGCACCGAGGAATGGGGTCAGCACCATAGCGAGTATCGGGAACCATTTGAACAAGCCCGCCGCCTCTGCATTGGAGATTTGGAGCGTCTCCTCCAAGAAGTTGGTAGCAAAACGCTGGAAGGGGAAGATGGCTGAATAGTACAGTACGCACAACAAGGCAACAATCCAGAACATCTTGGACTTGAATATCTGTCCGAGGTCGGAGAGGTGAAACTCATCCTCGGGATCGTGCTCGGCAGTGATTTCACCGCAAGCAACGAGTTGTTGGTCGAACTTGGTATCCATCACGGAGAAAACCAAGAAATTGATAAGCCCGATAACCAACAACAATGCCGCAAAGAGCAACGGTGCCACCACCGAGTCCGTGCCATCGACGGCAAAGGCGTGGCTTATCATCGGCGAAAAGAGCATGGCGGCAAACACACCGATACGGGCAATGGACATCTCAAGTCCCATAGCGAGTGCCATCTCCTTGCCCTTGAACCACTTGGCGAGTATCTTGCTGACCGTGGTGCCTGCCATTTCGCAACCACAACCGAAGACCATAAACCCGAACATCGCCATCTTCGCCGAGCCCGGCATATCCGTCCACCACGAGTTGAGCCACGAGATATGGTTGGCATCGAACCAGTCAGAGATACCGACATATTTGATAGCGGCACCGATGACCATAAGCGACGCCGAGAGTGTACCCGTGAAACGGACGCCCGTCTTGTCGAGAATGATACCCGCCAAAATCAAGAACCCAAAGACATTGAGCAGGTACTCGCCCGCCGCGTAGGTACCAAAATCACCCCGATCCCAGTCGTAGGATTTCTCCAAAAGAGAGGCAAGCGGCGACAAGATATCAACAAACATGTAGGCAAAGAACATCATCGATGCCACAAGAATCAGCACCGTCCAGCGTGCTGCCGCGGAGTCGCGAAGGGTGTGCTGCAGTTTTTCTACCATAAACTATTAAGATTATAGACTCCCCCTACCCCCCTCAGGGAGGGGGAATCCGTTAATTATTTGTGAAACATGTAATTAACCACGAATTAACCGTTATTTTTCCGCGTACCATTTCTTTTTTACTCCATTAAAAACCATGCAAGACCATTAAAAAAGGCAGGGGAAATCTATAAGGCTTCATCGTCGGGATGGGTGGGAGAGGACTGCACAGGCTTTCGGGAAAGCAAGCGACTGCGCTTGCGCAACCACGCCGCCTTGCGTTTCTCGTATTCCGCATAGTGCGTCTCCAAATAACCGTCAGCCACTTTTTCGAGGAGGAATATTATTAATTTCAATTAACAAAATTCAGCAACAGGGTCGGAAATCCGTCCGATATCCTTAGCCTATCCTATGCTTATCCTATGCTTATCCTCTGCTGAAGGTTTCAAGAGGGTTATATGTTAATCTTTATTTAATCCCGAGTTCCTTCTTGACCAAGGGCATAAGGTCCAAAGCATCGTCGGCAATGTAGAGCGTTGCCATGGAATCGAAGACATAGGTGCAACCCTGCTCGGCACCGACCTTCTTAATCGCCGCCAGCATCTTCTCCTGAATGGGACGCAGATACTCCTGCTGCTTCGCCTGAATGTCACGCTGCGCCGTTTGGCTGAAGAGTTGGATACGCTGCTCCATCTCTGCCAACTCCTGCTGACGGAACTGGCGGACACCGTCGGTCATCGTCGCCTGGGTACTCTGAAACTCCGTTACTTTCTTGTTGAACTCCTCCTGCATATTGGCGTACTGCAACTCGTAGTTGTTGGCAAGCGAATCCAATTTTGCCTGCATGGTTTTGAGTTCCGGCATCGCCGTCAGCAGTTCCTGTGAATTGATGTGCGCGATTTTCTGGGCGGTTGCCAACAACGGCAACACCATAGCCAGCATTAAAAAGACTTTCTTCATTATTCTATAGTTTATATTGTTATTATTTCAAGGTTTAACTATTTTGCGCCGAGTTTGGCGAGGACTTGGTCGGAAATATCCAACTTG
This sequence comes from Mycobacteriaceae bacterium, assembly GCA_963630875.1. Taxonomy (GTDB): domain Bacteria; phylum Bacteroidota; class Bacteroidia; order Bacteroidales; family Paludibacteraceae; genus Colicola. Next base: position 8,645 of record CAVGOI010000031.1, read on the forward strand.
GCGGACATGTAAATCAGCGAGGGATCGGCAGAACGGTCTTTGATGATATCGTAACGCTTCTCGTTTGCCAACTCCTGCAATGCCGCATAAACCTCGTCCTGAATGGGCTTGAGCAAGGACTCGCGCTTCTTGTACCACTCGCCGTCCTGCCCGAAATACTTGCGCTTGAGTTCCAAAACCTGCTGCTCTTTCTGCACAATTTCCTCCTCACGCTTGGTTTTCATCTCGGGCGAGAGGAAAATCTGCTCGGTCTGGTAGTTGCTCGTCAAGACCTGCGCCTCCTGCTGCGCTGCGTCAATCTCCTTTTGCCAACGCTTGGCAATCATAGCGAGTTGCTCATTCGCCGTCTCGTATTGCGGGAGGTTTTTGAGGATATACTGCATATCCACATACGCCACCGAAATCTTCTGCGCCCGCAGGGCGAGAGGAGATAGCAACGCGCTGATAACAAGCAAGATAGAAATCAGATACTGCTTCATAAACCTTACAATTCTTGTCCGAGTACGAAGTGGAACTGCGAGCCGCCGTAGGAGTTGGAACCGTTGATCGGGTCAAAGCCCCAACCCCAGTCGATACCCATCAGACCGAACATTGGGAGGTACAAACGCACACCCACACCCGCAGAACGCTTGAGGTTGAAGGGGTTGTAATCCTTGATGTCGGCGAAACAATTACCCGCCTCCACGAAAGCCAACGCCCATATCGTGGCATTCTGCTCCAAGGAAATAGGATAGCGGAGTTCCATAGTGTACTTGTTGTAAACATAACCCATATTGCGCCCGACCGTGGCGTCATACGGAGTGAGCGACCCCGACTGGTAACCGCGCATTGCCACATACTCGGTGGAATAACTGGAATAACTGGACATGCCATCGCCGCCCATGTAGAAACTCTCGAAAGGCGACTTGGCATTCTTGTTGTAGTAACCCAAATAACCGAACTCGGCACGCGCCATCAAGACCAACTTGGAGTCTGGCGTCAGCGGCGTGAAGACCTTGCCCGAAAAGCGCCACTTGTGGTACTCGAGCAGGTGGTATTTTTCCTCCGTGGTCATCTGGGCATACTGGGCATCGGTCGTCCCCTTGATGAGCGAGTACGGCGGCGTAATCTTCAGACCTAAAAGGAATTGCGAGCCGCGGCGCGTATAGATGGGATTGTCGATACTCGAACGCGACAACTGAAGATTGAGAGCGAGGTTGTGGCTGGTACCGTCCGTCAGAATGAGGTATGGCCAGTCCTTCATCATATACATCTGGTAACTGAGTTCCCCATAAAACGAGAAATAGTCATCCGGCCAACTCAAACGCTTGCCGTAGCCTAAACTGACGCCGAAAGTGCGGAGGTACTTGCCCTTATCCGCCTCCATTTCGGTGTATTGCTGGTAGTAACTTGAATTACCATAATAATTATAGTAATAGGCGTAGTTGCTCATCAAGTTGTTGTAGCCCTGCAGGAAACGGTCGGAATAGCCCGTCTGCGAAGCAAAGAACAGGCTGGCACTCAACGAGTTAGGACGCTTCCCACCCAACCACGGCTCCAAGAAACTGATGGAAGCCGAAGTGTAGTAGATACCATTCGTGCGCGCATTGATGGAGAAAGTCTGCCCCTCGCCCTGCGGCACAATACGGTAACTCTTGGGGTTGAAGAGGTTTTGAATGGCAAAATTGGTGAACTTCAAACCCAATGAGCCGACAAGACCCGTAGCCCCCCAGCCGAGCGAGAACTCAATCTGGTCGGAAGACTTGGTTTCGAGTTGGTAGGTGATGTCCACCGTGCCGTCCTCGATATTCGGCTGAATATCCGGCACCAACTTCTCCTGGTCGAAATGCCCCATCTGCGCCAACTCACGCAGTGAACGCATAATGTCGGACTGCGAATAGAGTTGCCCGGGCTTGGTGTAGAGTTCGCGACGCACGACATGCTCATAGACGCGCGTGTTGCCCACGATGTTTATCCGGTTAATCGTGGCGGGTTTGCCCTCATACATACGCATCTCATAATCAATGGAATCCCCGTCCACACGCACCTCGACGGGCTCAACATTGAAGAACAGATAACCTTGGTCGGTATAGAGTTTGGAAACCGCGTCATCGTCCTCGTTGAGGCGTTTGTTGAGTTCCTTGAGGTTGTAGGTGTCGCCGCACTTTATCCCCAATACCGCGTCCAAATACTCGTAGGGATAGACCGTGTTGCCCACCCAGTTGATATGGCGGAAGAAATACTTCTTCCCCTCATCAATCGTGAGATAGACATCCACCCGCGTGGAGTCCTCCGAGGAACGCACCACGCTGTCGGCAACGATTTGGGCATCGCGATAGCCGATTTCGTTGTATTTCTCGATGACCAACTTCTTGTCGTTCTCGAACTCCGCCGCCACGAATTTCTTGGTGCGGAAGAGGTTGATGATATTGTTGTCGTTGGTCTTTTTCATGGCGTGATTGACCTGGTTGTCCGTCAGCGCCTCATTGCCCGTGATGTAGATATGCCCGACCTTGGTCTTGGCTTTTTTGTCCACATTGACCGCCACCTTGACATAGCCCGGATGGTCTTTGTCTTCGAATTGCAACACCTTGATTTGGGCGTTGTAGAAGCCCTTCTCGGCGAGGTATTTGGCGATAATCTTCTGCGCACGGTCTGCCAAATCCGGCGTCATCTGTCCGCCTTTTTGGATGCCGACCTTTACCTCCAAGTCCTCTTTCTCGCTCTTTTTCAGACCGTTATACGCCACATCCGAAATACGCGGGCGTTGTTTGAGGGCTATCTCCAACCAGATTTTATTGCCCTCTATCTTTGTTGCCTTAATCTTGACATCGGAGAACAGACCTTGCTTCCAAAAACGCCGTAACGACTTAGTGATCTGGTCGCCCGGGACTTCAATCTTATCCCCGACCGCCAAGCCCGAAAAGCCAATCAGCACAAAGTCTTCGTAACTATCCGCCCCCGATACGGTGATGCCGGCAATCTCGTAAGTCTTGCGCTGCATAGTGTATTCAACGACGGGCAAAGGCGCCTGCACAAGTGCGGAGGCAGTATCGGAAACGGGCATCGAAAGGCTGTCGGTCTGCGCAAAAAGCGGCAGGGCGGACAGGGCAAAGAGCAATATAAGGTTACTGAATCTGTTCACTGGTCATTCCAAAGCGACGTTCGCGGTGCTGATAGTCCACGATCGCACGGTAAAACTCTTCGTTGGTAAAATCCGGCCACAAGCACGGCGTAAAATATAATTCCGAATATGCCAACTGCCACAATAGGAAATTGCTGATACGCAACTCGCCACTGGTGCGGATAAGCAGGTCAGGGTCGGGCATCCCCGCCGTGGTGAGGTGGCACGACAAGGTGTCCTCGCTAATATCCTCACACTGCATAGCCCCGCTCTGCACGGCAGCGGCTATGTCCTGCGCGGCTTTGACAATCTCCCAGCGGCTGCTGTAACTGAGCGCGATGACCAAGCGAAGCCCTGTGTTCGCCGCAGTTTCCGCCATACACTGACGGAACTTGCCGCACGCCTCCGCCGGTAGACGGCTGATATCGCCAATAGTGAGCAGACGGACATTATTCTTCATCAAGGTGGGCGTCTCGCTGACGATGGTGTCTACGAGCAGCGACATCAAGGCTTCCACTTCTTCTTTGGGACGGTTCCAGTTCTCGGTGGAGAAAGCATACAGCGTGAGATACTCCACCCCCAACTCCGCAGCCGCCTCTGTGATGTGATGCACCGTCTCAACCCCCTGCCGATGACCAAACATACGCGCCAACCCCTGACGCTTTGCCCAACGCCCGTTGCCATCCATAATAATGGCAATGTGGCGCGGTATGCGGTTAGGTTGTATCTGCTCTTTGTATCCCATAAGCGGCATTTGGTCATTTTGTCAGCGGCATAAGCGGCAAACCTCCTTCTCTTGGGCAAACTCAAAAACTATGCCAAGCGTCAGCGTGGAGGTCAAATCATTGTTGAGCAGATTGCTGCCATTCATCCCGTACATATTGTTCAGAGATTCTATTCCCTCTATGTTATCCGCAAAGAATAGCATGTGCTGCCACGCCACCTGCAACTGCCAACGGTGGGCAAACTGCCATTTTACCCCTATACCGAGCGGCATATAGACCCCAACATTTGCCCCCGTCTTCAGCAAGGACGGGAAAGGTGTCCCCGCAGAGGGAGAAGCCGTCTCGCCATACACGCTGACACCGATACCTAAAAAGATATATGGCGTGATGGGCTTGATACGACGGTCGTATTGCTTTTCGCCGAAGCGGAAGAAATTAAACTCACCCGTAAGGTCCGTATTCCACATCGGGTTGTAATAGAGCGTTCCGCTTTCGCGAAAGGTGATGCGGTGGCGTTGCGCCTTTACTTGCAATGCCCAACGGCGGTCAAACTTATAGCGGAACTGCGCCCCGAAAGTTTCCAACGGCTCATTGAATATATGGCGCGTTGCATCCCCCACATAGTACCCGAGACCCGCTTGCACCCCGACTTCGCAGTGGTACATACGCGCATCCGCCCAAACCAAGGCTGACGGGATAAGGATAGTCAACAATAGGAAGGTCTTTTTCACGCTGCAACACCCGCTATTCACCGACTAAAAGTAGTCCTCACACATACAACGCCTGCTTCCCTGACGCCACTTACCGAAATTATATACTACACCCACCGTAACCAGCACATTGTGCGTGGAGCCCACCGTTGGCTTTCGCATATTATCCGCATTTACCCATTCGGTATAGCCTTCGAGTTCTGCCCCCGGCACATACAGATGATATTGCGCAGAGGCTTGCAGTTGCCAATTACGGGCAACGCGCCACTTGATACCCACTCCCACCGGAATATAACAGGCTGCACGAACCGGAGCAAGGGCCTTATCCCCAATCATCGGTTGGGGCGATCTTTTCTCTTGCGTGCCGCTCCCACCCCGATAGGACGATTTTTCGTTGTACAAAGAAACACCTACGCCAAACAGCACATAGGGGGTAAATACATAGGGGCTGCTACCATCGTTCCGAAGGGAATGACCATAGTCCAAGATGTCGTATTCCGCTGTGGCATCGACATTCCATGCAGCATTATAGCAATACAGGGACAAATCCGTGTTGTCCTTGTACTCACGGAAAAACAGACGCTGACGCGTTCCTTTCAACGCTACATTCCAATGGTTATCAATACGATAGCGAACTAACGCCCCATAAGCATCAAAGCCCGGGATCGCCTTGGCTTTATCCTGCGCATCGACAATCCACATCCCTATCTTGGTAGTGCGGGTAAAGCCCTCGGCGGGATGTTGCTGTCCCCAATAGAATCCTGCCCCGCCATACAATCCTATCTCGAGATTCTCCCATTGCGCTTTCAACAGAGAGGTCGGCAGCAGCAAAAGCACTGCAATCACTATAGTTCTATCTATTTTCATTATTTCTCGACTTATGGGCTACTGCGAATTTTACTCCACAAAACGGACGCGCAAAGGTACAACTTTATTCTTGAACGCGCAAATTATTTTTTCATCAACAGTCGGAATGCGTCTGCCACACGCCCGACTTCCACGACCTGTATATGCAGTCCTGCACCGTTAAAACGCTGTCCTGCCGGTATCACAATCTGCTCAAAACCTAATTTTTCCGCCTCACGGATACGCTGGTCAATACGGTTCACGGGGCGTATCTCACCCGCCAAGCCGACTTCTCCCGTCAGGCAGATATGCGGTTCAAGGGCAATATCCATATTGGACGACAACACTGCCGCCAACACGGGCAAGTCAATGGCAGGGTCATTCACGCGAATCCCCCCCGCGATATTCACGAACACATCTTTCTGCAAGAGTTTGAAGCCGATACGCTTCTCCAACACCGCCAACAGCATATTCAGCCTCCGCGCATCAAAACCCGTGCTACTGCGCTGCGGTGTGCCGTATGCAGCACTCGCCACCAAAGCCTGCACCTCGATGAGCAATGGGCGCACACCCTCTACCGCCGCCGCGATAGCGATACCCGACAGCCCTTCGCGGTTGCCCGAGAGCAACAATTCGCTGGGGTTGGTTACTTCGCGCAGCCCGTCTTGTTGCATCTGGAAAATGCCCAACTCGCTGGTGCTGCCGAAGCGGTTCTTCTGCGCACGCAGGATACGGTAGAGGTAATGTTGGTCGCCCTCAAACTGCAAAACGGTATCCACAATATGCTCCAGCACCTTCGGTCCCGCCAACGAACCCTCTTTGTTGATATGCCCAACGATGATAAAGGGGATATTGTTCTCTTTAGCATATTGCAGGATACGCGCCGCGCACTCACGCACTTGGCTCAAACTGCCGATACCTGCCTCAATGGACTCTGTACCAATGGTTTGAATACTGTCAATCACCACGATATCCGGCTGCAAGTCAGTGGCACTGTCGAGGATATGCTCCAACGAGGTTTCCGCCAATATATATAGGTTGTCGGGGTTACCCGCCAGACGCTCGGCACGGAGTTTAAGTTGCTTGGCACTCTCCTCACCGCTGGCGTACAGGGTGCGGCGTCCCCCCATCTGCATCAGCACTTGCAACGCCAAGGTCGATTTGCCGATACCCGGTTCACCGCCCAACAGCACCAAACTGCCCGGTACCAATCCGCCGCCCAAAACACGATTGAGTTCCGCCGAATGCATATCTATGCGCATCTCTTCGGCGGCGGTGATATCCTGCACGCGTTGCGGCTGCACAGCACTACGGGCAGCCACACCGCGGCGTTTGGCAGCCGGCGGGGTCATAGTCGTTTCCTCGTAAGTTCCCCATTCCCCGCACACGGGGCAACGCCCTAACATCTGAGGAGCCTTCGCACCGCAATTGGAACATATATATTCTGTCGTTACTTTCATAAGGCTGATAAAACATTGGTTTGCATTCCATTAGAAGAAATACAACTTCTTCTCTTCCGCCAAAACGGTGTTCGGGAACACCTCCTGCGCCTCGTTCAGGAACTCCGTATGGTCGTCCACCCGTGCGCTGAAATGCCCTATCAACAGTTGTCCCGCCTTGGCTTTCTGCGCAATAGCCGCTGCTTGTTTGGCGGTGGAGTGCATAGTCAGTTTGCATTTGTCGGCGTACTGCTCGGTGTAAGTAGCCTCGTGAAACAGGCAATCCACGCCCTCTATCTGCTCAACAATCTTCTCGCGATACATCGTGTCGGAGCAGTAGGCATAGCGTTTGCGGGGCGGTGTGTCGCGGTGGTGCTCGGTAAATAAAAAGCCACAGGTCGGCACCTTGTGCCGCAGCGGAATGGTCTCCACCTTCAATGTACGGTCATCGATGATTACCTCCTGCTTGCGGGGGTACAGGGAATGAAATACCACCTCGTAGGTCAAGTCCGCGCAATGGTAGTTCAGCCACGGACGCAGCAGCTTCTCGAGGTCGGGATGGGCGTAGATATGAAGCGGTTGCGTGCGACGGAACATACCCAAAGTCGAAATCAAACCTATCAACCCGAAGCAATGGTCGCCATGCAAGTGCGAAATCAGCACCGAATAAAGTCGTCCGGTACGCACGCCCAACTGCCGCATGGTAAGTTGCACGCCCTCGCCGCAGTCTATCAGATACGACCGCCCGCAAATCTCCAAAATCTGCCCCGTGGGCGAATTCTGAAAGGTCGGCATTGCACTGCCACAGCCCAATATCGTCAGTTTTGCTCTCTCTCCTCCCGCCATATTCATTCTGTTATGTTGTTTAGTTGCACGCGTACTTTCTCTCCCAAAGCCGTCTTTTGCCGGATATGCTCTTTTACAGCAACGACAAAGGCGTTGCTTTCAAACCTGCCGCGCACCGACTCAAAATCGGCTTTCTGCTGCCGCGCATCACCGTCCACGCCAAATCCCGTCTGGCTGTTGAGATTGAACTCCTTGCGGGCGTCCTCGTACACCATCTTATCCAAACGCACCACCGATTTCTGCCATTCGTCCACCACCTCGTACACCTGTTTGAGCGTTACCTCTTCCACTTTGCACCCCCACACTTGCTCCAATTTCTCCAATGCCCAAGTCCACTCATACGAGTAGTAATTGGCGTGCATCTCGGCGAAGCGTGCTTGCAGGGATGGCAGCGTCATCTGTCCTTTTTCAATGTCTTCTATCAGGCGTGCCACCTCCGAACGCGGTACCAACAGCCCCGCCAAATCCGCCCAATCGTCTATACCGACCGGCGTGTCGGGTTGCAGGGCTTTGCGCAACTCGGACAGGGTGCGGATGTCCTTGTCCTCTATCCTCGAAATCAGCGAGTTTCCCAAGAATTTGGCAATCCCGATAGTGTATAGTTCAATGCCGTGCTGCAAAGAGGAATTGCGTATCTTGCAGTTGTTGTAGCCATATATCTCGGTGTTCGTGCCGCTCAATGCCTGCAATTCGTTCAGTATCGCACGCCCGCGCGACATTTTCTGCACCGTATAGGGGGACAGCAGGTTGTAGTTGATAAAGTCCAACAACTCTGTATCCGTCCGCATATCGCGTTTCGGCCATTTCTGCGCATCGCGTATCGTGCCGACGGTGCGCAAATTGGCTCCGGGGACAAGAAAGGTTTCCGAGTTGTTCTCTATTAAATAGGAGAACGGCAATGCCGATGTATCGGAATGGTGGGTATGCCGCCCCATAACCAAAGAAAACGCCCCCACCTTCGACGGCCACAGCATATAACTATCTGAAGTCGTCTTTGCTCCCCGCTCCACCACGCCTTGGTGAATAGGTCCCAACTTATACATGTGGTTCGACTGGTTGCTCCCTGACCCTGCATTGAGGAACGAGAACATCCCCGCGATGAGCAAAGTAGACTTATGGTGCGTTACGGTGAACGGTCCCGCAAATATCGCACACGCCTCACCGTGCATACCCTGGCAGTTGCTGAAAAATAGTGACTCATCGGCAGAATAATGCTTGTCAAACACGCACCCTTGCCCTACAAAGCACTTGTCCACAATGGTGGAATCCAATATCCGGACGCCGGAGGCGATGATAAAGTCCGTGCATTTCACGCCCGAGCCCAACTTGACCGGTGCCAAGCGGTTGGAGTTGACGGAGCCGTTGTTGAGGCGTGAAATTCCCTTCAGGTGCGCGCAATCGCCAATACGCACATTCTTTATCGTGCCGCAGTTGAGGATGCATACATCCTCCCCGATGGTCCCCATCTCGCTAGCCTGGCTCTCGGCATAGTCATCAATCATCTTCTCCACCGCCTCTATCATCTTGGGGCGATGGCGGTACAGCGTCAGCATATAGGCCAACGGTGCGCTCAATTTATCGAAGATAGGTATCTCGCGTCCGCCGCCCTCGTTCATCACCGGCACGCGCACGCCGTTGCCGAAACTCGTTCGCCCGTCCACCAACACGGCATTCACATTCTCGATGCAACTGCCCGCGCCGATACGGTAATTGGCGATATAGTTGTGGATATTATACAGGTGTACATTGTCCCCTATCTCGCAGTTGTGAATCCGCGCATGTGCGATACCCGAATGCACTTTCAGTCCGCCGGGGAGGTCGAACTCCCGCTCAAAGCGTCCCATCTTCACCGTTCCCGAGAAACTGGCATTCTGCACATAGCGTGCATCGAAGCCGTCTTTCACCCACACCGTTGCCCAACTCTCCGCCGTGCATTGCTGCTTGGAGAGTTGCCGCTGTTCTATATCGGTAAGATGTCTGTATGCCATAGGGGCGTGTGGCGTTATTTGCGCAGGCTCAAATAGACACGCAGGCACACATTCTTGGTGTATTGCGGAAAGTCGCCCTGCTGAATCCAGCCGTAGTATCCCGTATCACGGCGGAAGACATCCACCAAACGCTGTCCTTTGTATTTGCCGAAGTTGAATATCTCAAAGCCCTCCTTGTCGTAGGCGATACGCCCCGCAAAGTCCGCATAGCGGACAGTAGCCGCCGTGTAGTCGGCAAGTGCCGCCACCTCAGAGGGTATGTCGTAGCGTTCCAATTGGGCTTTCAGCACCTCGTAAGTTGCCATGGTGTCGGCATTGGCGGAGTGGGCGTCCTTGAGGTCTTTGCCGCAATAGAACTTGTAGGCAGCCACCAAAGTGCGCGGTTCCTGCTTTTGGAAGATTGTGAACACATCAATCATAAGCCTGCGTTTAAGGTCTATCTCCACGCCGGCACGCAACATCTCCTCCGCAAGCAGGGGCAGATCAAAATGGTTGGAGTTGTATCCCGCCAAATCCGCGTCTTTCAGTACCTCCGCCACCTGCCCCGCAATCTGTTTGAAGGTGGGGCAGTCCATCAGGTCTTCATCGTGGATACCATGTACGGCGGAAGCCTCCTCGGCAATGTGCATCTGCACCTCCTGTCCATCAACCCATTCCGTCGGTTTTATGCGGAAAGTCTTTCCCTCGGCAGTGCCGTTGGGAAAGACTTTGTAGTAACTCAATTCGACGATTCGGTCTTTGCCGATATTGAGCCCCGTGGTTTCCAAGTCAAAGAACACCAACGGGCGTGTAAGTTGCAGTCCCATTGCCGTTAATCGTTGAGCAACATCGGCATCAAAAGAATCAGCAACTCTTGGTTCTCCTCACTCTCGGCGGGCAGTATCAGTCCGGCACGCGCGGGGTCGGCAAGTTTGAGTTTCACCTCCGTCGAGGTAATGGTGGAGAGGATATCGATCAGGAACTGTGCCTTAAAGCCAATCGCCATCGGCGTTCCCGTGTACGAGCAGGTTACGGTTTCCTCCGCCGAGGTGGAGAAATCAATATCCTGTGCCGATATCTTGATTTGGTCGGTGTCCAACGCCAAGCGCAGCAATCCCGTCCCCGAGTTGGCAAATATCGCCACGCGGCGGCAGGCATTGATAAGGGTCTGGCGGTCAATGATAATCTCGTTGTTGTTGTTCTGGGGGATAACCGCGTTGTAGTTGGGGAAGCGTCCTTCTATCTGCCGCCCGACCACAGTGGTTTGTCCGAAAGAGAAAGCGATTTTCTTCTCGCCGTAGTTAACGGTTACATCGTCGCCGTCCTTGAGCAGGATTTGCCGCAGGATTAGCGCGGGCTTCTTGGGCAGGATAAACCCGCCTGTCTGCGCCGGTTTCACAGCGGTGTTGGTGTAGCGTGCAAGGCGGTGGGCATCGGTTGCCACCAAGGTAATTTTATCTTCCGCGAGATCGAAATACACACCGTTCATCACGGGGCGCAGTTCGTCATCCGCCATGCAGAACGAGGTCTTGTTCACCGCGTCCAACAGTGTCTCGGAAGGGATGGTGAAAGCGTTCTGGTAGTCGTCCTGCGGCATTTGCGGGTATTCCATTCCGTTCACGCCGACCACGCTGTATGTACCGTTGGGGCTGGTGATATTCAGTCCGAAATTATGGTCATCTATCTGGAAAGTCAGCGGCTGTTCGGGGAATCCCTTGAGGGTATCAAATAGCAGGCGTGCGCCGAAAGCCACCTTGCCGGCACCTTCTGCCTGTTCCACGGTAATGGAGGTACGAATGGTGGTCTCACCGTCGGAGGCTGTCAAAGTCAGTGTGTCGCCCTCCAATTCAAAGAGGACATTGTCCAAAATCGGCAGCGTGTTTTTGGATGCTACTACTCGGCTCACTGTCTGCAGAGGAGCAAACAACTTGGTACTCGATACATTAAATTTCATATTTCACCTTGTTTTGATGGTTATCGTTATTCTGACGGTTATCGTTGTCCGTTCATTTCGGCGGCAAAGTTACGAAACTTTCTGCGAATATACAAATCCCTGTATTATTTTTGCGCATTTTATCGCAGTTCCTCCCCCTTAGGGAATAACGCGGCACGCCTCGTCAGCCCCCAAAGCCTGAAGGGCTTTCTCCTCCTTGGCGGTCATCTCGGCTTTGGTTTCGGGGGTCTTGTCGCCCTGCCCGGTGAGGTGCAACACGCCGTGTATCAGTATGCGGTGCAACTCATCGTCAAACGCCGCTCCTACCTGCCCGGCATTGCTGCGCACGGTATCCAACGAGATAAAGATATCGCCGCTCAGGCGTGTGGGCGTTGAATAGTCAAAGGTGATAACATCCGTGTAGTAGTCGTGTTGCAGATAGCGGCGATTCACCGCAAGTATCTTCTCGTCGTTGCACAGGATATAGGTAATATCCCCCACCGCAAACCCGTAGCCCGCCGCCACCTCGTGTATCCAGCGTTTGAGCCGTGCCTCGTCCATGGCGGGCATGGGTACACCGTCTGCCACAAACCGTATCATCCGAAAAAGATATTGCCCACCATAAAGGCGGTTATGATACCCACGGCGTCGCTAATTAGGCAGCACACCACGGCTTGCCGCGTGTTCTTGATACCCACACTGCCGAAATAGACGGCCAGAATATAGAAAGTCGTGTCGGTCGTGCCTTGCAGGATACAGCACAGCCGCCCCACGAGCGAGTCCGCCCCATAGGTGGTCATCGCCTCTATCATCAGTCCCCGCGCTCCGCTGCCGGAGAGGGGTTTCATGAGTGCGGTGGGCACGGCACCCGCCAACTCGGGGTTAATGCCGCACCACGCAAACAGGTGCGCTATCCCGTTTTCCATCAGCCCCATCGCTCCCGCGGCACGAAACATTCCCGCCGCCACCAAAATGGCTATCAGATAGGGGATGATACCCACGGCGGTCTTGAAGCCGTCTTTTGCCCCGTCAATAAAGGCGTCATACACATTGATATGCCGCACCATGGCTTGAATGATAAACCAGCATATCACCCCCAACAGCAGCACGGCGGCAATAAGCGCGGACAGGTTGCTCACCGTCTGTTCGGGCAGGTGCGTTGCCGCATAGAGCAGTGCGCCCACGAGGACGGTCAAGCCGCCGATCGTGCCGAGTATCACTTTGTCCCACAGGCGGATATGTTGCACGATGCAGCACGCCACCAACCCTGCCAAGGTGGAGAAATAGGTGGCTATCATCAGGGGCAGAAACACATCGGCGGGATTGGCGGCCCCCAACTGCGCCCGATACGCCATGATTGCCGTCGGGATAAGCGTCAGTCCGCTTGCCCCCAACACGACGAACATCACCATCGCGTTGCTTGCTTTCTGCTTGTCGGGGTTGAGTTCCTGCAACTCGCCCATTGCTTTCAAGCCCATCGGCGTAGCGGCGTTGTCGAGTCCCAGCATATTGGCGGAGATGTTCATAAACATCGTGCCGAACACAGGGTGATTGGCAGGTATCTCGGGGAATATGCGTTTGAAGAACGGGGCGACTCCTTTCGACAGGGTATTCACCACCCCACCCTTCTCGCCGATATTCAGTATGCCCATCCACAGCGCAAGCACGCCCGTCAGTCCGAGGGAAATCTCGAATCCCGTCTTGGCGGAGGCGAAGGTAGAGTTAAGGATGACGGTGAATATATCGCTCTGCCCGAAACAGAAGAACTGTATGCCCCCCATTACGATGGCGAGCAGTATCAGTCCTATCCACACATAGTTCAGCACCATGGACCTTATCGTACCATTATTTTCGTTGCACGGTTGCCGTTCACAAGCAGATAGATGCCGCGCGGCAGGTTATTGCGTTGTGCGGTCATCTCCACGCCGTAAACGCTATAGACACGGGTCTCCGCCTCATACAGGCTCACCGTTTCCACCGTCTTAATGGCAGAAGCGGCGCACGCTGCGGTCAAGGTGGTGTTATCAATCTCCCAGTAGTTGGCAGCCGTACTGCTTTCCGCCGTATATTTGAAGGCATAGTGGAAGCCGTCCTGCAGGTTGTCTGTCGGCACGCTCACCGTGCAATCCACCCATTTTTTCACGCCGTAGGTCGGAATGGTTATTTGTGTCCAGTCCGCCTCCGCTGGTGTCTCGCCGTTGGTGTAGTGGTTGCTCACCCACAGGGTCTGCTCTTTGGCGTATTGGTTGGAGTTGTTCTTGAAAACATTGTGGCGGAAAGTGATGGTTGCTTTCTCCTTGCCGCTCAAGTCAAACGCCGGTGAGATAAGCCATACCTCTTGGGGGGCGTTCTTTTGGTAGCCGTTGATGCAGGCGCCGTATGAGGAATTGCTGTACCAATCCGCGCCGCCCTTCACGCGGATATTGCTCCAGCCGTTCAGGTCTTTCGTGAAGTCCTGCGTGAAAGCGATATCCTCGCACTCCGTAGGTTGGGGCTTGTCTTTGCTGGCGAGGTTCAGTCCCACCAAATAGGGGTCGTGGTCGGAGTACTTGTCGGTGTACCAACTGCCTTCGGTATTCACATGATACACGCCGGCACCTGTAACTTGCTCTGCCATACTGCTATTGGCAAAGGCGTGGTCAATCAGTTCCTGCGCCCCGCGATAGACATACGAGTAGGCATTCGCATCGTGCCGGAGCAACTGTTCCTCGTAGCCTTGATTTACGATATACACAAGGGGTTCCTCATCGATGTAGGCGTTCATGTCGCCCAATATCAGGATATCGGGATCGACCGCGACGCCTGCCAATCCGCTTACCAAGTCTTTGGCGTTGGTCAGGCGCATGCTGTCATCGTCCTCGCTGTCATCGATTCTTGCGCGGAAGTGGTTCATCGACAGCACGAACGCCTCGCCGGTGCTGCGTTCCGTAAACGCCTGCCACCGCATGGTGTTGCGGTAATACGATCGGTTTGTGACGGCGTGGTTGGTGCCTAAGGGCTGCACTTTGTCGGTGCGGTAGATGAAGCCCGATTTGATCTGTTCGGAGTCATTGCCTTTCGTGCAGTCGTCCGACACGGCGGCATAGAGGGCAGTCCCTGCCTTGCGGTTCAGGGCAGCCGTCAGGTAGGACAGCACGCTATCTCCAGCGTTCTCCAATTCGTTGAAGGCATAAATATCGGCTTGCATATCCCACAAGGCTTGTGCGATATGGTCGGTGCGTTCTTCCAATTCGCTCACCGTGTGATACGAGGGGCGTGTATTGGTTAGGTCTATCACGAAATAGTTATAGGCATTCTGCCCGCACACCACGAGTCGTCCGCCCACTTGGGGGATGGTGGCGGCATCGGCGGGCAGTGTCCCGGCGCATAGTGCCGCCATGCAGAGCGCACACACGCCCACCCCGTATTGGAAGAGGTTTTGTCTTTTCATTGTCTTTACACTTTAATCATTCAACTTACCTTTTCAGGTTTCACGCGGCAAAGGTAGTCTTTTTCCCGCAATCCTGCAAATTCCCCCACAGGGAACACCCCTCCCTCTCTGAGGGGCCAGGGGGAGTCTCCCCTAATTCCTCATTCCTAATTCCTAATTGTCACCCATAGGGGACGACGCACCTCGCGTCGTCAAAACCGGGGACGCGGGCGCCTGCGGGGTCCTCACAAGCCCGTGGGCGCAGTGGGGTACTCTCTCGCCTGCGGTCGGTTTGGCACAAACCGTCTAACGATGCTATGCCGAGTCCACCAAGCATAGCGGTTTCTTAGCGCGGGATAGTATCCCGCCCATACCCCTCCAAAGGAAGGGCTTTCAGGACATCTGCCTTCCCCCTCCGAAGGGGGACCAAGGGGGTCTTACTGGGGACGCGGGCGCCTGCGGGGTCCTCACAAGCCCGTGGGCGCAGTGGGGTACTCTCTCGCCTGCGGTCGGTTTGGCACAAACCGTCTAACGATGCTATGCCGAGTCCACCAAGCATAGCGGTTTCTTAGCGCGGGATAGTATCCCGCCCATACCCCTCC
>CAVGOI010000032.1:0-23749 GCA_963630875.1 Mycobacteriaceae bacterium
GGTGGCAACGGTAACCCCGGCGGGTGCTGCTACGGTCAGCTGGGAGAGCCAGAACCCCGATGTTGTATCTGTGAAAGACGGCGTTGTAACCGGTATCAAAGAAGGTTCGAGCATTGTGGTAGCCACTGCGGGCAAGAAGACGGCTTCGTGCGTGGTGAAAGTAGGCAAGGTGGAAGAAGCCGACGAGCAATTCCTGCAACTGCTGAAAGGTTCGGACTACTATGTATTCAACCTCGATGAGGCTTCGTTTGAGAAAATCAAGGATAAGGTGAAGGGGGATTTCCGCATCAATGGGAACTACTTGGAGGATGGTACTATTCCTACTGAAACCACCGCAGTATTGGAAATATGGGATAATTCGATGAAAGGGGCTGCCGGTGGTGGTTTGAACTGCTTTGGTGAGACGGAAGGGTATATTTCTTTGGAGTCGCAATATGGAAAGTGGGGAAGTGCTGGCTATGGTGGCATTCGCCAAATACACCGTACTATTGACTTGACCGGTGTGACGGGAGACTATACTTTGGCTATTGCCTACAAATGCCCCGCCAACAACACAAGTTCTTCTGCCAAATTCACGCTTTACAGTACGACGTCCAATCAACCAGAGGTAGCAAGGGGAGTGAGCGGGAACACGACCGGTGAGTGGAAACTGTTGGAATACCCGATGTCGGAATTGTTCGCAGCCGGCTTGGATTGGACGAAGGTGGCTAATTGTACAGACGGCACTTTCGCTTTCCATACATTGGGCTTCTTCGTTGATGGTATTGGTCAAGGCTTGGACATAGACGCCGTGCTGGTTTACAAGAAGTAAATCGCAATGGTTTGCCAGTAGGGGATTGGTTTCCCCTATTGGCTCTAATAAAGAAAAGAAGAAAGATGAAAAGTGCATGGAGAATATGGAGTACCGTGCTGATAGTGGCAATGGTATGTGCGGGCTGCGACCAAGAGCCTGCCTATACGGTGTCGCTGGATGCGAACACCTTGTGGCTGACTGAGGGGGACATGCATTCACTGACGGCAGAAACACAGGCTCCGGAAGTGGAATGGACATCGGATGATGAGGCGGTGGCTACAGTATTTCACGGGGTTGTAACAGCAACGGGTATAGGGCATACAAAGATAACCGCCACCGTGGACGGCGGCGAGAAAGGCGTGTGTACGGTGTATGTAACCGGCAAGGACGGAAAGACTATGCGTTTGAACCCGTCGTATGTGGTGGTGGAAAAGGGCGAGGTCTATTCCTACTCGTATGCCGTTTCCTACGACTTGCCGTTGGTATGGCGGTCGTCAAACCCCGATGTAGCCACTGTGGACGAAATGGGAACGGTAACTGCCTTGAAAGGCGGGCGCACCACCATATCGCTAAGCAACGGTGCGGACTCATGTACTTCGAACTTTGTGGTACAACGCCACTGGGGAGCCTACAAGCAGGTATGGAGTGATGAGTTCGAGGGGAGCAGCCTGAATACGGAGATATGGAGCGTGGAAAATACCGCCAGCGTGAACAACAGCGAGAAGCAATGCTACACCAACCGGACGGAGAATGTACGCGTAGAGGACGGGAATTTGGTGATACAACTGCGCAAAGAGGAATACCCAATGCAGGGGGTAACACGACAATATACATCGGGTCGTATCAACTCCAAGCACAAAAAGGCTTTCCGATACGGGAAAATGGAGGCGCGTATCTGTTTCCCGTCGGGCGTGGGTACATGGCCTGCGTTTTGGATGATGGGGGAAAACGGCGGATGGCCGAAATGCGGCGAGATAGACATTGTGGAGCATGTAGGCAAAAGCCCGAGTTTCGTGTCATTTGCATTGCATACCCAAGCCAAGAACGGAGACAAAGGCAACAACTGGCATGCGGGGGCTAACTTCGACCATGTGGAGGACAACTACCATGTGTACGGCATTGAGTGGTTGGAGGAAGAGAAGTTCGGGTGCGATGTGATTCACTTTACCTACGACGGGGAAGTGTACGCCACTGCACAAGAGGATATGGAGCATATTGACGAGAACTACTATTGGCCGTTCAATCAAGAGTATTATTTCATATTGAATATGGCAGTAGGCGGCAGTATGGGCGGTCCTACGATTGACGACACCATGTTTGACAAAGATGTGGTAATGAAAGTGGATTGGGTACGAGTATATCAACGGGAGGAAACCGAGTGATGAGGTGCAGCGGTTGGCATAGAGTAGTAGTGGTGCTGTTTGGCGCGATGATGGCATTGGGCGCGTGCAAGGGCAGGCAGGTGGACGAGGACACCCGCGCGGAGATGTACAAAAGTGCCAAGCGCGGTGTGGCGTTCAATTTCCGCAATGTGGAGGATTTGCCGCTGCTGTCGCCGTCCTGCTCGTGGGCGTACAACTGGGGCAACAGCCAGACTGACGAGGCGGCACTCTGGTTCGACACCAACGAAATGGACTATTGCCCTATGGTATGGGGCAGAAACTACGATGCCGACAAGATACGGGCGTATGTACAGGCACACCCGAAGACACGGTATCTGTTGGCGTTCAACGAGCCGAACCTGACCGATCAAGCCAATATGACACCTACCGAAGCGGCAGCATATTGGAGCAAGGTGGTGGCGTTGGCGAAAGAATTGGAGTTAAAACTCGTGTCGCCGGCGATGAACTACGGCACACTGGCGGGGTACAGCGACCCCGTGAAATGGTTGGACGAGTTCTTTGCACTGCCCGAGGTGTCGTTAGACGATGTGTACGCCATCTCGGTGCATTGCTATATGTCGTCGCCCTCGGCGGTGAAGAACTATATCGAGATGTTCCGCAAATACGGCAAGCCCGTTTGGCTGACCGAGTTCTGCGCGTGGGACCCCGTGCCAAGCAGCGTGGAGAACCAGATGAGTTATATGTGCGCGGTGCTGAACTACTTGGAGCAGGAGCCATTGGTGGAACGATACGCATGGTTTATCCCGCGTTCCAGTGCGGCCGTGGACAAGGCTCCGTATATGCAGTTGCTGACGCATACCTCGCCCGTGGAACTGACCGAATTGGGCGTGCTATACACGCAGTTCTCGTCGTTTGACAAGCACGCCTATCTGCCGTTGGCAAGAGGGATAGGAGCCTATCAATATACAGGCGTGAGCGATAATGCCGTCGCACTGCGTGTGACGGACGACAAAATACCGTACATCCAGGGATTGCAGGCAGGAATGTGGGTGGAATATCAAGTGGAAGCAACCTCGGACAAGCCGCTGCAGTTGGTGTATGCCACGATAGCGAACAGCGAGGTGTGCGTGTATGTGGACGGGGCGGCGCAGGCTATCGTGGAGGTACCCAAGACCAACAATATGACGGCATGGGAGACGCTGAACACCTCTGTGGCGTGCGGTAAGGGCAAACACACAGTGCGTGTGGAGATGATACAGGGAGTTATCAATCTGCTGACTTTGAAGAACTAAACTATGAAACGGACTTTGCTAATAGGGATAGGTATCGTGTTCGCATGGGTTACCCAAGCGGATACGACAGCCGATTATGCGTTGGTGTGGAATATGGACTTCACCGGCGAGACGCTGAACGCCGATGCGTGGAATATCGAGGTAAACGGCGACGGCGGAGGCAACAACGAGTTGCAATACTACTGCGAACAGGGAGTCAGTCTCGGTGTGGAACCTACTACGGGCAAGCACTGTTTGATACTGACCGCCACCAAGGAGGACTACCAAGGCAAGCACTGCACCTCCGGGCGCGTGAATACGAAGAACAAGGTTACATTCACCTATGGCAAAGTGGAAGCGCGTATTTGGTTTCCGCAGACTGCGGACGGACTATGGCCTGCGTTCTGGATGATGGGGAACAACTACGACGAAGTAGGCTGGCCGCGTTGCGGCGAGTTGGACATCATCGAACTCGGGCATCAGGACGGAATCAGGAACCATACGCAAGACCGCTATTTCAACGGGGCTATGCATGTGGGTTCCCGCTGGGATGCCGTGTGGAGCGACGCGCAATCAACGACCTACGACTACTCGGTGGAAGACGGGTTCCATACTATTTCGTGCGAGTGGACTCCGACCGGTGTGGAAATGTTCGTGGATAAGGACATCTACCCCGATGCGAGTCCGTATTTCAGCACCCCGTTAAAGCCGAACGATGATGATGACTACAACCGTCAGTTGGTGTGGAGCAAGCCTAATTTCATCATCTTCAACCTTGCCATCGGCGGCAATTTTCCGGGGATATGGGACATCAACGGCATCACCGCTTTGGCGGGTGGCGCACGCAAGATGTATGTGGACTATTTGCGTATCTATCAGCGCGGCGATGCGGGCGAGACCTTTCAATCCGCTGTGGCGTCAGAACCGATAGAGACGACCACAGGGACTACCTCTTCCCCAAGCCCCCTCATAGAGGGGAATGTACGCAAGGTGCTGCGCGACGGGCAGATTCGCATTATCTGCAACGGTGCAGAATATACCCTCTTGGGCGAACGGATTAACGACAAGTAATGAAGCAAAAACGAATAGTATGAAAAAGTGGACTCTTTTGTTGGCTATGCTCTGCGGAATGCAGGTTATGGCTATGGAATTGGTTCTCGTACCGCGTACGGGGCAGGAGTACGCAAAAGACATCGCACAGATTGGCAAGTGGGTGTTTGAAGGCGAGAAATTGGTGCTGCTTGACAAGAGCGGTCAGGTATTGGCTACGGAGGAGACTTCTGCCATACACAAGATTGTGTTCCGCGACACACAGAGTGCTGCGGAGAATGTGGAGGACGGTGCATGGGTGGTCTATCCCAACCCTACGCAAGATATGCTGTGCATCCGCGGTGCCGATGCTAAGACCTCGCTACGGGTGTTCGACCTGTCGGGGCAGGTACTGACTACAGCGACAGGCGCACAAATCAATGTGTCGGCATTGCCCACGGGGACTTACCTGCTGCAAATCGGCACACAAGTGGTGCGGTTTATCAAACAATAGTAAAAAACTTATAAATCATTGAAAATATGAAACGCATTTTATCCCTTGCCGCAATGGCAATGATGGTGCTGGGTATATCGGCACAAATGAATGTATGGAAAGACGGGAAGTACGAGCAGTATGCTTTTGACAAAATAGACAGCATCACCTTTGGCGAAGTGCCGGAGTTGGCGTTGCAGGAAAGCAATATCACCCTCGAAGTAGGTGCTTCACGCCAATTAACGGCTTATGTATCGCCCAAGGACAGCCCAATTGAGTGGACTTCTTCGGATGTGGCAATAGCAACCGTTACCGAACAGGGTTTGGTTCAAGGAGTTGCCATCGGCACCGCCACTATTACCGCACGGGCAAATGGAATAGAAAAGACTTGTACGGCTTTTGTGGTGGAAAAAGACTATACCAAAGGCAGTACGATATGGCCTATTGTTTTGGATGAAACGGTTGCGAATGCCAACCCCTCTAAAATAGCGACAAGTTTTGCGCCTAATGAAGCAAGTACCTTCCTCTACATTTGGGAGAATACCTATGCCGCAGGTAGTGCCACCGGCAAGAATTTCTATGGTAATGAGGGAGGCTACATGTCCCTAACGGTGAGCAATAAGGGGTGGTCCGGTTTGGGCTTCTGCTTAACCGAAAAGGGTACGGAGTGGGAAAACGCCGAGGCGTTGCGTGCTGCCATCGTGGAGAATCCGGATGATTACTATTTGCACTTGGCTATCCAATCCACGGACAGTTACAGCCATTGTTTCTACATCTTTGGTGCAGAGGGCACCAAGTTCGTGTTGGGTTCAAAATCAGTGTATGATGGCGCAGTCTATTCCGATTTCACGCGTGACGGTAGTTGGCAGGAGTTCGATATCCCGATGTCGAAATATGCTACTGCCCTGGCTTCGGCTACTTGCGTTGCCGGTGTCAATATATTCGTAGTCTTGTCGGAGGGCGTTGCCGGTGCGCAACTCAATTTGGACGCTGTATATTTCTACAAGAAATAAGGGTTATATATTCTGCCGTCAGGGGATTGGGTTCCCCCGATGGCGCAAAGAAAAGTTTCGGTAACGGACAAAAACATCGATGAAAAGTAAGAGAATACAGTTGGCTTTGGCAGTGATAGTCCTTCTGTCGTCGTGCGCCAAAACAGAATCATACACCCTCGTTTGGGAGGACAATTTCGACGGCGATACGCTCAATACTGCCTTTTGGAATATTGAGGACAATGCTCGTGGTGGAGGCAACTACGAAATGCAGTACTACTCGCCTCGCAATGTGTCGATAGAGAACCATCCCGTGACGGGTGAGCGCTGCTTGGTGCTTTCTGCTCGCCGCGAGGACTACGGCAATCGCCCCGCCACTTCCGCCCGCCTCAATACGCAAGACAAAGTCACTATGAAGTATGGCAAGGTGGAGGCTCGTATTGCTTTCCCAAATACCGCCGATGGTCTTTGGCCGGCTTTTTGGATGTTGGGCAACGACATTGCTCGTGATCTCGGCAACGACGATACGGTCGATTCCTGTGTAGCCGAGTTGGCGCAGTCCGGTCAGGTTGTGTGGCCTCGTTGCGGCGAGATCGACATCGTGGAGATGGGGCATCAGGACGGCATCCGTAAGGGGCTGCAAGACCGCTATTTCAATGGCGCAGCCCATTGGGGAGAGGCGTTCAACGATGGTCGCTATCCCAATAAGGCGGGTGTCTGCGAGGCTCCTTATTCGGTACAGGACGGCTTCCATCTCTTCACGCTCGTGTGGTCAGAGGACAGCCTTGCCATGTACCTCGACCAAGACCGTTTTCCCGATGTCGCACCCTACTTTGCTTTGTCGCTGCGTGATAAGGGCATCAACCAACCGGGGTATTATTTCAACAAGCCATTCTATATCTTGCTGAACCTCGCTGTAGGCGGACATTTCCCCGGTATGCCCACCTCGCCGAAGTACCCCAAGCAGGTCACGGCAGACGACCCGAATTTCCAACGCATCTCCGCTCTCCCCGCCGATGGCACTCCTGTGAAGATGTATGTGGACTATGTACGCGTTTACACCGCTACTAATTAAGAATGACGAATTACGAATTATGAATTAACGGCAAACTAAAAACACCGGACTTTGTTTTAATGGATTTTTAATGGGCATTAATGGAGAAAAACAATTATGAAACTGAGCGTTAAAGAGAAATTAGGCTACAGTCTTGGCGACACCGCCTCCCATTTTGTGTGGGATTTGGTGGGCTTTTGGTTGCTGATATTCTATACCGACATCTATGGCTTATCGCCCTATTTAGCGGGCGTCATTATGTTCATGGGCAGTATATGGGATGCCGTGATGGACCCTGTGGCGGGTGTCATCTCCGACCGCACCAATACCCGTTGGGGCAAGTTCCGCCCCTACCTGCTTTTCGGTGCTGTGCCGTATGCTATTCTTGCCGTTATGGCGTTCTCTACACCCGATTTCGGCGAGAAAGGCAAGTTCGTTTATGCGCTGCTTACCTGCCTGTTGCTCCGTACCGCCTATGCTTTTGTCAATCTGCCGTATTCCTCGCTTGGAGCGGTGATGACTAACGACTCCAACGAGCGTGCGGGGCTTAATACCTACCGTTTTATCGCCGCCTATATCGGACAGTTTGTCGTTACGGGTGCTGCACTCTATCTCGTCAAGTGGTTGGGTGCGTGGGGCAATGCCGGCGTAGTCAACCAGGCGCAGGGCTACCAACTGACCGTGACGCTTTTCGGGGTGTTGAGTATCATCTTCTTCCTCGTGGCGTTTGCTACGACTAAAGAGCGTGTCAGCGCACCCAAGAAACAGGATACCAATGTCTTGCGCGATTTTAAGTACCTCTTTATGAACAAGGCGTGGATAGTGCTGACCGTTGTGGGCATCGTGTCGTTTATTATGTTCGCCATGCAGAATGCCGCCATTGCCTACTATTTCAAGTACTACATCGGCAATGCGGAGAATGTGCAGTTGTTCAATATCCTTGGCACGGTGGCGTTGATAGTGGCGTTACCCCTCTCCAAGCCGTTGGCGAAACGCTTTGGCAACAAGGCGGTCTATATCGGTTCATCAGTGGCGTCTGGTATCTTCTTTTCGTTGATTTATGTGGCGGGCGACAACCTTGTTTGGGTCTATGTGTTCAATATCTTTGCGAAGATGGCGTATGCACCTGCCGTGCCGTTGCTTTGGACAATGTTGGCGGATGTGGCAGACTATGGCGAGTGGCGTTTCTCTCGGCGTACTACGGGGCTTACCTTCTCCGCTTCGGTCTTGGCGCAGAAACTCGGTTGGGCGATAGGTGCTGCGGCGGCGGGTTGGCTTTTGAGTGCAACTCATTTCGTGGCGAACGCCGATGTGCAGACCGATTCGGCTATGATGGGTATTCGTCTGTTGGTGAGTGTCATTCCGGGTGTACTTTATGCATCGTGTGCTCTCGTTATGGCATTCTATACTTTGGATACGAAGACCCTAACGCAGATGAAAGAGGAATTAGCCGCACGCCACACTGCGGAGTCCTGTCAGGATACATATAAGTGTATGTGATTACCGAGAGGATAGCGAGTGGATAGATTATAATAATCATAAGTGCAATGAATACAACCGGAAATAAGCAAGTTACGGGCAAATACCTGACGCTTGGCGACGAGAAGTATTACCGGATAGAGAACTACGATGAACTGCATCCGTTCTTCATCAGCCTTGCCAGCGATACCGACCTGTGGATGTATATCTCCTCTACGGGCGGGCTGACTTGTGGCCGCCGTAACCCCGAGCAGGTGCTGTTCCCCTACTATACCGACGATAAGATCACCGAGAGTGCCGACCACACCGGTTCAAAAACTCTTATACGGGTTCACTCAACAACACTCAACTCTCAACTGCACTCAACAGGGCGAAGCCCGCTCAACTCTAAACTCTCAACCCTCAACTATCTCTGGGAGCCTTTCTCCGACCGTTTGAGTGGTATCTATCGTGTTCGCCGCAGTATCGCCAAGTCTGTCACGGGCAACAAACTGCTCTTCATGGAGCAGAACCTCGATCTCGGGCTGACCTTTGCCTACGAGTGGGCGGCTGCCGACCGTTTCGGTTGGGTGCGCCGTGCCCGTTTGCTCAACGACACCGATTGCCCCATTGCGGTGGAATTGTTGGATGGTTTGCAAAATGTCATGCCTTCGGGGGTGGAGCAGAAGACGCAAAATGTGTTCTCCACCTTGGTCGATGCCTACAAGAAGACCGAACAAGTCCCGAACCAACCCATGGTTTTGTTCCGTATGGAGGCCATCTTGGTCGATCGGGCCGAGCCGAGTGAGTCCTTGCGTTGCAATAGCGTCTATACGCTTGGCCTGTCAAATGCCGACTACCTGACCTCTTCCACGCAGTTGGATGCCTTCCGTCGTGGCGAAGCCGTCCTTTCCGAGCCCGAGTCGAAGGGTATGCGTGGTGCTATCTTCGCCCATACCGCCCTCTCTCTTGCCCCTCACGCCGCCGAGCAGTGGTACTTTGTCTGCGATGTCATGCAGGACGCTGCCGATGTGCGCCGCAGCCTGCATTTCCTGCATCAGCCGAATGCCATCGCTACGGTCGAGTCAGCCATCCGTACCGCTACCGACACGCTGCGTGCTATCGTGGCGCAGAACGACGGCGTGCAGCAGACGGCGGACGAGTGGGACGACGCCCGCCATTTCGCCAACACGCTGTTCAACACCATGCGTGGCGGCTTCTATTGCGATAATTATCAGATTAGCGGCCGTGCGTTTGCCCACCATATCGAGGTCTTCAATCACGCACTTGCCGAGCAGTACAAGGGATTCCTTGCTTCGTTGCCCGAAACTATATCTTACAGCAAGTTAGAGGCGCGTATTACCGACCTGCAAGACCACCAGTTGCACCGCCTCTTTATGGAGTACTTGCCCATTACCTTCTCTCGCCGCCATGGCGATCCCAGCCGTCCGTGGAACTTGTTCGACATTCGTGTCAACGACAAGGACGGCCGTCGCCTCATTTCCTACCAGGGCAACTGGCGTGACATCTTCCAGAATTGGGAGGCGCTCTCGCTGTCTTACCCCGACTATACCAACGGTATTATTGCCAAGTTCCTCAATGCCACTACGGCGGACGGCTACAACCCCTATAAGGTTACCTCAGAGGGCATCGATTGGGAAGTCATCGAGCCGGAAAACCCGTGGTCGAATATCGGCTATTGGGGCGACCACCAGATTATCTATCTCTGCCGTTTGTTGGAGTTGAGTTACAAGCACAACCCCGCAGCGTTGCGTGCCATGTTGGGTGATCGGGAGTTCGCTTTCGCCAATGTGCCTTACCGCTTCCGAACCTACTCCGAGATTGTCGCCAATCCCAAGGACTCTATCTATTTCGATGACGACCTGCACAAGCATATCTTCTCTTTGTTGCCGACCTACGGCGAGGACGCACGCCTCGTTATGACGGGCGACCAACCGCTGCTTGTCACTTTCACCGAGAAGGTGCTTATCACGCTGCTCACCAAGTTGAGCAATTTCATTCCCGATGCAGGTATTTGGATGAATACCCTCCGCCCCGAGTGGAACGACGCCAACAATGCTCTCGTGGGCTACGGCGCGTCTATGGTCACGGTCTATTATATGCATCGTTTCGTCCAGTTCCTGCTGACCCTCTACACGGGTGTGGAGCAGACCTACGCCGTTTCCCGTGAGGTGGTTACTTTCCTGCGTGACATTGCTGCCGCCTTGAGCCAACACACCGAAGCACACGCTGCTCCGTTCGACGACCATAGCCGCCGTGCTTTTGTCGATGCCGTAGGGCTTGCGGGCGAGACCTATCGCCGCTCGGTCTATGCTGGCCATTCGGGCGAGAAGGTCGAATTGGATAGCGAACTGCTCTGTGGCTTCTTGACGATGGCGCAAAAGGTGCTCGAATCGGCTATCGCCACGAGTCGCCGTGCCGATGGCCTGTATCACGCCTACAATCTCATTTCTTTTGGTGAGGGTACGCTTAGCGTCGAGCCGCTTTACGAGATGCTCGAGGGGCAAGTGGCTATTCTGTCTTCTCGTGCGTTGGCGCCTACCGAAGCCGCCGATTTATTGGATACTATGCGCCATTCGGCTCTCTACCGTGCCGACCAACGCAGTTATATGCTCTATCCCAACCGCCGCCGTCCCGCTTTCCTCGACCGCAACAACTTGCCCGCTGAGGCTGTGTCGTTGCCTGTCGTAGAGCGTCTGTTGAGCGAGCAGGCAACCGACATCTTGGTGCAAGACTGCGAGGGTGGGGTACATTTCAATGCATCTTTCAACAATGCCGATTTCCTATCCCGTGCGTTGGACAAGCATGCAGACATCACGGCCGCCGAGCGCAAAGAGTTGCTGTCGGTTTACGAGCAGATGTTCCACCACCACGCTTTCACGGGTCGTTCCGGTTCGTTCTATAAGTACGAGGGCTTGGGCTCTATCTATTGGCACATGGTCAGCAAGTTGTTGGTAGCGGTGGGTGAAACCATTGAGCAGGCGATAGCCGACCACGCCGATGCAGCCGTTCTTGCCCGCCTGAAAGCCCACTATGCGGCAGTCCGTGAGGGCATCGGTGCGCATAAGACCCCTGTCGAGTACGGTTCTTTCCCCTTCGATGCTTATTCCCACACCCCGTGGTTATATGGGGACCCCGACGCAAACCGTGAGGTTTGTGGTGGGGAGACGAGGACTTGCGGAACGCAAAACTCGCAGGGCGAGTTTCATTCGTGTAGCCAAGTCCGAGGAGGCGTGCAACAACCGGGTATGACGGGGCAAGTCAAGGAGGACATCCTTTCCCGTTTCTTCGAATTGGGCGTGCGTGTGGCAGACGGTGCCATTCATATTGATACCACTATGCTCAGTGCCGATATGTTCCACAACGGTGCACTGCATTTCACCTATTGTCAGACCCCGTTTGCTTATCGTTTGGGCAGCGAGCCGAGTATTGTGGTCGAATTTGCCAATGGCAAAACCGCTTCTTTCAGCGATACTCTCGACGCTTCTGTTTCGCACCACATCTTTGCCCGTGACGGCCAAGTCAAACAAGTTACCGTAACTATCAAACTGTAATCGTATGAAAACTTTCCCCCATACATTCCGTAGCCTTTCGTGGTACATCCTGTGTGTATCCTGCCTTGTTTTGGCGTCTTGCACGCCGAAAGACCCCACCGAGCAGAAAATTGACCGCCTGCTGTCCGAGATGACGCTCGAAGAGAAAATCGGTCAGATGACGCAGGTCTGTGGCGGTTGGATCTCCGACGACCTTGCCAATCAGGTGCGTGCGGGGGCAGGTGCCATGCTCAACAGTGTGGGCGAGGAGGCGAACCACTACCAGCGTATTGCCGTCGAGGAAACCCGCCTTGGTATTCCGATGATTTTCGGGCGTGACATCATCCACGGCTACCATACTGTCTATCCTATTCCGCTCGGTCAGGCGGCTACTTTCGATCCCGCTTTGGTCGAGCAGGCAGCCCGCCTTACTGCCAACGAGGCAGTCCATGCCGGTCTGCGTTGGACATTCTCGCCGATGGTAGATGTGGCGCGTGACCCTCGTTGGGGTCGTGTCGCCGAGGGCTATGGCGAGGACACCTATCTTACTTCCGTGATGGGTGCTGCCTGTGTGCGTGGTTACCAGGGAGCCGACTACAATCCCGCAACCGGTCAGGGCACTATCGATATGGCGGCTTGCGTCAAACATTTTGCCGGATATGCCGCTTCGGAGGGAGGTCGTGATTACAACACCACATGGATTCCGGAGGTGCAACTTCGTGAGACCTACCTGCCGCCTTTCAAGGCAGCCGTTGATGCGGGTTCAGCGACAATCATGTGTTCGTTCAACGACCTCAATGGCGTGCCGGCTTCGGCGAACCGCCACCTTAATGTAGATATTTTGCGGGGCGAGTGGGGCTATACGGGTATGCTCGTGTCCGATTGGGCATCGTCGGCGAATATGATTGCGCACGGCAACTGCGCGGACCTGCGTGAGGCGACGGTTTTGAGCATCAATGCGCAAATGGAGATGGATATGGAGGGGCACGGCTATCCGTGGCATCTGAAAGAATTGGTCGAAAGCGGCAAGGTCAGCGAGAAGCAGTTGGATGCTTGCGTGCGCGATATTTTGCGGCTGAAATTCCGTTTGGGTCTGTTTGAGAACCCTTACTGCACGATTGATTCCACGCAGTTCTTTACGGCTGAGGCACTTGCAGCCGCTCAGCGTGCTGCCGAGGAATCTGCCGTCCTGCTCAAAAACAACGGTGTCCTTCCTCTCTCAACTCTCAACTCTCAACATCACTCAACACTCAACTCTCAACACTCAACTATATTAGTCTGCGGTCCTCTTTGTAATTCCCAGCACGACCAGAATGGTACTTGGTGCTTCGATAAGGTTGATTCCATGACCATCACCCCGCTCATGGCGTTCCGTCAGTTGGCTTGCGAGGGCAAGATTCGCCTCATTGAGCAGCAGGGCAAGCATTGGTCGCGTGAGGTCAGCGAGCGCAATATCGCAGAACTGACCCGCCAGGCGAAGCAGGCGGATGTAATCCTCTATTTTGGTGGCGAGGAGAGTATTCTTTCGGGCGAAGCACGCTGCCGTGCGCATCTCGATTTGCCGGGCGACCAGTCTGCGCAGTTGCGGGCGCTCAAGGCGACAGGCAAACCGGTTGTGCTGATTGTCATGGCAGGCCGTCCGCTCTGTATCGGCGCAGATATCGATTTGGTGGATGCCGTGCTGTATGCGTTCCACGGCGGCACCATGCAAGGTCCTGCGTTGGCGAACCTGCTCACGGGTGTTGTTGCTCCTTCGGGTCGCTTGCCGATGACTTTCCCGCAGGCAGAGGGGCAAATTCCGATGTATTATAACAAGAAGAATACGGGTCGCCCCACCGACCATCCGGTTCTGATCGACCAGATTCCCGTGGGTGCGCCGCAGTTCTCGTTGGGCGAGTCCAGTTATTGGTTGGAGTACGGCGACAAGCCGCTCTATCCCTTCGGCTATGGTCTTACCTATACCACCTTCGACTATGGTCTCATTACGCTTTCCGACACGGTGCTTGCTATGGGCAGCGGGGCAACGCTCACGGCGTCTTGCACCATCACCAATACCGGCAGCACGGAGGCAGTCGCTGTCCCGCAACTTTATATTCGCGACCTTGTGGGCAGCCTTACCCGCCCGGTTCGTGAGTTGAAGGGCTTTGAGCGTATTTCCATTCCCGCCGGTGAGAGCCGCACGGTGCAATTCACGCTCTCGGAGGACGACCTTGCTTATTGGCATCTGGCAGACGGTGTTACGCTCGGTGCGGATGGTAAGTATGTCCGCTCGGCAGAAGAGGGCGATTTCCACCTCTGGATAGCCCCCAACTCCGCCGAAGGCACGCCTGTCCGCTTCCGATTGCAATAACTGTTACGCCCCCGCCCATAACAGGAATAATTAAAATCTATAAACAACCAAACAGCCACCAATCAGCAAGGGATACGCAACCCATACGCAAGGAATAGGCAACTTTTATATATTAACTAATTTAAACATACAGTCATGAAAAGAAATTTACTTTCACTTATTCTGCTCTCCGCTGCATGGTTCAGCGCAGAGTGTGGCTTTGCCAAAGTGTATTGCCACGAAGAACTGACCCAAGGGACGAACACGATTTACCTTTCGTGCGAGAAACTCTCTGTGAGCAACTATCGCCTGACCGTTGAGGGCGAGAACTTGGCGGGCTTTGGAGGTACCTTCTTCAACCCGGGTACGGTGGATCTCCGTACCACGATTACGACCAACACCCCCACCAAGATTGTCTGCACCATAGTCGCCGAATCCGACCCCGTTTTCTACACCCCGCTTTATGTATTGATGCCGGGTGAGGTCAATTTCGGCACTTTGAACGACATCGATTGGGGTACTTGTGGCGATGGCGAGCAGGACACCAAGGCACCCGTCATGGAGAGCGCCGCTTTCGTCAGTGCCACCCACAACAGCGCAGTCATAGCCGTTTCGGCAACCCCGGCGGACAGTATTGCGCTCTATCAAGTGCAGAACGGCGAGAGCAAACTTGGCTCTTTCGTTCCCCAAGACGGACAGATTACCGTCACGGGGCTTACGAGTGGCACGGCCTATACGCTCCAAATCTATGCCGTGAAGACGACAGGTCTTATCTCGGAGAATTACAAAGCGGTGTCTTTCACCACCACGAGCCTTACCTATTGCGATTTCCCCACGGGGCATCTCGGTGATGCCGACTTTGGCGACCCGGCAGGGCGTATCCTGCTCACTATCACCAAGAAGAGCGATACCTCTATCGGTGTCAAGGTGCTGACCAACAGCGAGACGGTTATCGACTGGTATCATGTGGAGATTAACGGTGTGGCAAAAGAGGTTGGCACCAAGAATGCGGGTACAGTCGTTACCACCGAGTTGGTTTTTGACGAATTGAGCAGCCTCGACTTTACTTGCAATATCTTCTGGCACACGCCGGCATTGGGCGACGGTCAGTGGGTTACCAACCCGTTTGAAGTAACGGCTTCTCAGTTATGTAGTTCCTCAACCACGACGATGGACATTGTGATGAACCCGACGGCGCGTAGCCACAAGATGATTTACAA
Organism: Mycobacteriaceae bacterium; assembly: GCA_963630875.1. Taxonomy (GTDB): domain Bacteria; phylum Bacteroidota; class Bacteroidia; order Bacteroidales; family Paludibacteraceae; genus Colicola. Next base: position 15,537 of record CAVGOI010000032.1, read on the forward strand.
CGGGCAATTAGTTATTGTCCGCGACGGCGTTTACTACAATGCTTTAGGCACACCGCTTCAGTAAACGACGGCGCTGCATTCCTGACGCAATGACAACAAACTAAATAAACCATATTACTAACTCTAACAATCAATTCTTATGAAAAGAGTAACCATCCAATTCTTTGCCATAGCACTCATGTGTCTATGTGCAACGGTAACGGCTTTTGCAGCCGTTGATTGGGATCTGTATGACTTCGTCGGCGATGATGCTGGTGGAGGAAAGTACTCCAACAAGTACAAAGTAGAGAAAGTCGAAGGTATTTCCTCAATTGTGAATATCCAACAGCCCGGTTTTGCTACGGAGGCAGGTATCTATATGACTTTCCCGGCAGGTATTTCTTCTTGCTCTGTGTCGAGTGATATCCAAGGCGCAGGTATTATTCTGCATCTCTCTGCCTTCACCGCACAAGAAACCGAGGTGACGGTTGTACATGCAAACGGTACGGTCGTTTTCCATGTGTACTATGCCGATGGCGGTGCTACCAAAAAGGAGAATGTGGTTCTCAACGAGACCGCTACTGCCTCTTCGGGTACAGCCACTAATGGTAACGACGGCGACGAGGGTACTCGTTGGGAATCTTCCTCTACGGACGACCAATGGTGGATGTGCGAAATGGCAGAGGAGAGCCAATTCAACACGGTGCAAATCCTATGGGAGGGTGCTTATGCAAAGAGTTTCCGTCTTGAGGTGAGCAATAATGGCACGGACTGGGCGACTATCAGTTCCATTACCGACCAAACTTTGTCCGGTTTCCCCTATTTGCAGACCATCTCGGTTGGCGATCAGAGTGCCAAGTATTTACGCTTCTATGGTGTAGCGCGTGCCACAGGTTACGGCTACTCATTCTGGGAACTGCGTGCGTTTGAGAAAAAGGCACAGACGCTGACTTCTATCACGCTCAAGTCGGCTGCCGAGATTGTCAAAGTGGGCGAGACGGTGAAACTCACAGCCACTGCCAAAGACCAAAACGATGAAACCATGGATGTAGAGATAGCCTATACGGTATCGCCGGCAGACGCAGGTACGGTTACAGACGGTGTCTTCACGGCCGCTAAATTAGGTGCTGCTACCATTACGGCTACTTCGGGCAGCGTCAGCAGCGACCCCGTCAGCATCTTCTGTTACGAGGGTACGAATGTTGCCCTCAGTACCAATATTGATACCGACAACAAGGTGATAGCCCACTCCAAGATAGGCAGTGGTACCAACCCGTTCTATGCCGTTGACGGCAACGATGGCAGCGTATGGCAGGGTTCTGCTACAGGTAGCACTGCTGATGATGAGACCTCGCGTACCTACGACTCGTGGTTCACGCTCGATTTGGGCGGGTACTACAGCCTCAATCTTATCTCTATTCACTTCGAGGGGGCTTGCTCGCAGGCGTATCATGTTGATTGCTCGGTGGATAACACCACTTGGAACGAGGCGTACAACTATGTGGGCGCAAAGGGTATTAATGGGCATACCGACCTAATCTACGGCAACAACCTCAAGAATGCTTCGGTGGTACGCTATGTGCGCTTCTATAGCACGAAGGCTGCTACTTCGTATGGCATGAAGGTATTCGAGATGCAAGTATTCGGTACGCCTACCGCTGCGCCTGCAGATACCGAGAAACCGGTAATGGTATCGGCAGCGTTGGTTTCGAATACCTACAATACGGCCGTTATCGAAGTTTCCGCTACCGATAATGTCGGTGTGGCTTCCTACCATGTAGTGGATGCCACTAATTCGATTAATGCCAAGTATACCGCTACGGACGGCAACATCACGGTTACGGGTTTAACGGCTGCTACTACCTACAATTTCGCCATTACGGCACTCGACTTGGTAGGCAACGAATCCGACAACTCGATGAGTGTAACGGTTACCACCCCTGCACATAAGACCGCACCGGAGGCTTTGCCTACCGTACCTACCTATCCGGCAAACCAAGTGAAAGCCATCTATTCGGCGACCTATTCGGCAGACTGCAACTTTGGTGATTGGGGCAGCGGCACTGCCTACACCCAAGATACTTATGGCAAGAAGTTTACCACGACCGCATCCGGTTACTTCGGCTTAGTAGATTTCGCGCTCAACTGCGCGTCTATGGAGACTTTCCATGTCGATGTATGGTGCGAGGAGGACATGACTTTGCGCTTTGTCCCCATTCACGGTGGCACAGAGGTCGGCGTCACCAAGTCTGTCGTTGGCGAACAATGGAACAGCATTGATATTCCGTTGACCGAGTTTGCAGGGGTCACCAACTGGACAAATGTCTATCAACTCAAGATAGATAATGTACCGAGCAAGACATTCTGGCTCAACAATATCTATTTCTATACCACTGTAGCACCCGATGTGGATACAGAGGCTCCGACCGACTTCACAGCATCGGCAACGCCTTCCTATGTATCGGTGGATATTACGGCAAAGGCTACCGACAACTCGGGGGCAGTTATCTTCCAAGTCTTCAACGGTGAATTGCAGATTGCTACGCAAAACGCTGCTTCGGCTAAGTCAACGACCTTCACCGTTTCGGGTCTGGATGCGGGCACTGCCTACACCCTCACGGTAAAGGCAGTCGATGAGTCGGGCAATGCCGCCGCTAATGTAGAAACCCTTTCGTTCACGACTAAGGCACTCCCCGCTGCGGCTACCGCACCGACCGCCAAGGCTGATGATGTACAGGCACTCTATTCCGATGCCTACACACCGGTCGTTACCCGCGCTATGGGGCAATGGGAACAGACGACTAAAGAGACTGAGGTTACATTGGTTGAGGGCGACAAGGCATTGCTCTACACTACCTGCAACTATCTAGGTTGGGAATTAGGTGCTACCGTGGACGCAACGGCTTACCCGTATCTCCATATAGACATCTATGTTGAGGAGGCAGGGTCGATACAGTTCACACCGATTTGGAAAACCGGTGAAGCACTGAAGATCTACGACCTCGCAGCCGGATGGAATGCATTCAACATTGACCTCAAAGCAGACTTCTCGGCGATTGACTTAGTGACTATCTTCCAACTCAAGTGGGCTTCGATGCCGACCACTTGCTTCATCGACAATGTCTATTTCTACAAGCAAGGGACTGCAACAGGCGTTGAGGAGGCAGTAGTGCCGACCCGTGCAAAGAAAGTAATTGAGAACGGGCAACTCGTGATTATCTGCGGCACCGTGCGCTACAACGCATTGGGACAAGTGCTGCGATAAACCGCAGCGCGTACAGAGAAAGCCTGCCTGACGATCGCGTCAGGCAGGCTTTCTCTGTATGTACGATTTATGTATGCGTGCGAAGGGGGTATCTATTGGGGAATTATCTTCCTAATACATCGTACAGGCGGGTGCCTTGGCGGATGTAGAGGTGTCCGTTGATGAGGAGTTTTTGGAGGGTATCCTCTCCGTTCTTGACCGACTGCGTATCCCCTCCCGTGGTGCAACCCTGCAGGCGCAGCACAAAGCGCTTGTCGTGCGTGCCGGCGGAGAGGTGGACGGTGTAGTCAGAGAGCAGGAGATTGGTGGAGGTATGGGTCTCGTTATCCACAAGCACGGGCATCCATCCCTCCATGCCGTCGGGGAGTGAGAAGGTGTAATCCCCCGCCTTGTTACAATACAGCCCGATGGGAACAACGGTTTGCACATCGTCCAACGGTAGCACATTGGCGGCAGCCTGTATGCTATCCACGCCTATCAGCGAATAGAGGTTCGAGCCTTTGTTATTCACGGTCTTGGCGAGGTCGAGATTAAAGTCAAAGCCGGAGGTGGCACTCTCTTCCTGCCATTGGATATAGGTCTGGTCGAGGGCGTTGCCGTTGGTGAGCAGTTGCAGACGAAGGGTATAGGTCTGCTGCGCGTAGGACGGGCTGCGGCGTGCGGCAAGGCTCTGCACTACACCCGATACCGCTGTCCAAGTGATATCGCCCGCATACTGCACCAAATAGGCGTACATTGCCCTAAAAACGGTAGAACCGGTCTTTTGGACGGTGAAACCGTTGGTGGTAGCGTCCCATTGGTAGTAGAAGCCCACTTTTTCGTCTTCGCTGTCGGAGGAGTATGAGAGGGTGTTGTCGGCGAAACTCGGTACGCCCATTAAGTGCCAGTTCGAGTCGTAGATATTGCGGTTGTCGCGCGTAATGGTGCATTTATATTCGTCCAAGGTAACGGTTACATTCTGCTGTTTTACGGTGCTGACCTGCGTTTTGGACGGGAAATAGAGTGCCACTTGGTCGGTATTGGCGAAGACGGAAGAGGAGCTGGTGAGTTCGTCCAAGTCCAAGCCCACCACATAGCCCATGTTGGCTTTCATAACAAAGTCTTTACGCTCGGACTCGCTGACAAACTTCCAATAGCGATATTTTGATTCCTTCCACAACCCTTTTTCGGCGCGTTCCGCCCCGTCGTAGTATTCCAATATCCAATGTTTGCCGTACTCACCGAAGCCAAAGACCTCGTTGAGGCTGACATCAAAGGGGAAGGATATCCAGTAGAGGGCACGCTCGTATTGGCTCAAAGCGGTATTGTTGAGCGTGGCTTTGTCGAGAGTCAGCACGCCATACACCGTCTGTACCTGCGTGAGTCGGGCATCCTCTCCATTGAAAGTGATTTGGGTGGCGCCTTCCTGGTGGTTGCGGACAATCATCATATTGGCATTGATAACCTCGGTGGTGGTTATCTCACCGCTTGGCAGCCACGCTCCCACAAGGTGGTTGGTCTTGAAGTCATAGACCACGCGCAGTCGGTATTTGGTGTCGCTGTCGGCGGAGCCGCCGATGATGGTATAGTCATCGTCCGAGAAGGTTGTACTTTCCGCACCCTTGAGGTACTGGGTGTTGGTGTTGTATTTGGCGGTGAGTTTCACCAAGGCATTCGGGTTGGCGTAGATGTCGATTTGATAGACCCAGTTGCCTTTGTCGGCAAAGGTAATGGCACTTTGCGCATCGCCATCGGTGGTCGTGTAGATATGCGCCGCGCCGGATGCAGTGTTGCCGTGCAGCACCAAGAATTCAGTTTCGCTTTCGCCGGCACCGTCGATGTAGGCACGGCTGAGGGCGTTGGTCTGACTATTCCACGCATAGCGGATATTGGCGTTGGCGGGGCATAGTTCGTTGGTGAAACCGGTAATATCATCGCCCGCCAAGGTATCGGATACGCACTCGCTGTAAGCATTGGCAACGGTGTATTTGACATTGCGCCCCGAGAGTACCCACGCGCAATAGTAGTAGTCGAAGTTCTCACCGTTAGAGTGTGCATAGTCGGAGTAGGTCATGCGGTTGGTGCTGCTGCGGTAGTCGTTCCAGCCACCGGATGCGACATCGGTACGGATATAGTAGTTGCCCGTGTAGGCGTGGGTCTGGTCCGTCTGCAGGGTAGCCGATGAGCCGTTCTGCTGCACGATAAAGTTATAGACGCCCGTGGCGGTAATGGCGGAGATGTCGCTTACGGCGTAGGTGGTTTGGGTTGTCCATATAGGTTCGGTGCCGCTCGCATCGGTGCATTTTTGCAGCAGGATGGCGGAGGAGGCAGATTTGTCCACAAAGAAACTCACCGTGTCGCAGGTGGGTGCAACTGTCGTGGCAGAGGAGTTTTGGCGTAGCGTATGGGCAGGGTGAAACTTGGTCGGTGCGGACTCTGTGCCCTCGCGGTATGCCAAACGGTAATCGCCTGTGGATACAGGGTACTTGACCGAGAGTAGCAACTTGCCTTCGTTGAAGGTGAGGGTGAAGACATAGCCGCCCGCCGAGGTGGTGGTAATTTGTGCATCGGTATTGGTATTGGCGTCAAAGGCTATGTCCGAGCAGTTTGTCTGCGTAATGGTCGCACTGCTGCCGTAGAAATAGCTATTGCTATCTTTGGTGCGGTACAATTTAAAGGAATAGGTGGTGGCAGCACCCAACGCAACGGTAGTGGTGAAGGTGTAGGTGTAGGTGTTGGCATTGGCTGCCGTGAAGGGGTTGGCGTCCTTGCTCCAAGTGTTGAACGCGCCGGTTAGATAGTAGCCCGAAGCGGTGGAGGTGTAGCACATCCACACGCCCGTGCTGTAGTATTTGTTTTCATTGGTAACAGAGGGCGTTTGGTCAGGGTCCGGAATGAACATATTGACGGCAGCGGTCTTGTCCCCGCGGTAAACGGCTTTTCCTTGGTAGAATTCATTATATTCTGTCATATCGGTTTCGCTGAACGCCACATATTGACAGTCGGTGGACAGCGGGTAGTAATAAACATCCGACTCTCCGAGCCGCGTCATCTGACCGGCAGTGATTTTAGTGGGTGCAGCAGGATGAACGCCGGTACCATCGTCCCACCAAGCGTTATCGCTGAACAGGTAGGCATATACCCCACTCCACCCGAGGGTGTTCTTGAAATAGAGGCAGGGGACTACGGTAAAGTCGCTGATGGTGGCGGTGCTGATGACCGTGTTGTCGGCAGTGGTGTACAACTCCACAACGATGGAATAGGTGCCTGCAGCCAGCAGGGAGGTTGCGGTATAAGTCGATTCGCCATTTTGGACAGAGGTAATCGTACTCAAGGTGTTGTCGCCTGCCTTGATACGGTAGGCGTAGCCCGTTCCATCCACAAGATTGCTAAGCGTGATGGTAAGTTGCAGATACTCCTGCTCGTTGATGGAGGAGACTGCGGGAACGGCTGCAACAGAGGGTGTTTGCGGGATTTCCGTGAAGCGTGCCGTATAGGTATTGGCACCTGTGGCGGTGTAGGTGTAGGTAGTTTCTGTGCTGACCTGCGTGGTGCCGCTGTACCATCCGCTGAATCGATAGCCATCGGCAGGGGTGGCGGTAAGGGTAACGGTGGCTGTGCGGGCAGCGGATACGGTCGTGGAAGTGGTTGTGGCTGTTGAGGCTATGGAGGCAGAGGCGGCTCCTGTGGCAGCAACACCACTCAACACATAGGTGGACGCCGTAACCGCTCCGGAAGCGACTTCGGCAGCCAGAAAGGTGCTGCCCCCATCGGTGGAGGTGTGCTTTTGGATGGTCTGGGTGTAGTTGAGGTCAGTATAGCCTTTGCTAAGCCAAATCCCGTTAATGGCAGCACCTTTTGCAGTACCCGTGCTGACAAACAGACTGGATCCATTGTTTAAACCCCAAGAAGAATTCGTGGCAGAGTAGTTGGCAGCCCATGTCTTTCGATTATCCGGAGAATTTCCTTCTCCTCCCCATATCGCACCGTTTGAAACGGAGATAAACGAAAAAGAGCCATAGCCGCTCCAAGTAACCGAAGCGTAGTATAAATTGTTGGTATTGGGGACTTTGGAGAAACCGATTCCACTTGACCATGTACTATGCCCAATGAGCAACTGGACATACGCCCATTGGGAAGCCGTATTGTCGTAGTAAACATTTGCACCATTGGCATCATACGCCATAGCAGCAGAGAGCGTGCTGAAGGCAAGAAGGAGGGTGGATATGTAACGCTGTAATTTCATACGAAAAGTGTTTATACGGTTAATGATTCCGGTTGCGAAGGGCGCGCCGGCGGGCTTGGCGGATACCTACTCCCGCAGCCCATGCCCCCGCCAAGAGCAACAAGATATATGGACTGCCGACCGGCGACTCGTCCGAGCGATTGGGCTCATCAGGCGTGATGAAACCGTTGTAACTGCTCTGCGCCTTGCGCTTGCCGCCGGTTGAACTCTCCGACCCACGCACCTCGTTGGAGAAAGGTGTATAGACACTCGACTCGTAAGAGGATACCGAGCGGTAATAATCACCGGATATCATCGGGGCTTCCAAACCGCCATTGTCCCACTCGTAGGCATAGCAAGGCACACACAGCACCCAACCAATAAGTATGTAAAAAAGAGATACAGGTTTTATCATGGGGCATCAGGTTAATACGATTCTTGTTTCTCGCTGCAAAGATACTATAAATATCGGTTTTTGCGAACAAAACAACGGGAAAAGCGGGAATTAAATTACGCAAACGATAGCGATACTATTAGTAAGGGGACTTTTTCAACACGCATTAGAAGTGTTATAAAACCCATATATACCCGGTATAGACCCAGGTGAATACACCGAGTATCTACCGTGTATCTACCGTGTATCAACCGTAATGGTAGGGGGATAGACCGCTGATGGGAGGGGGAAGAGGGGTAGTTGCCGCAGGCGGGGCTATAGTTTCCATTTAGAAACGCAATTTTTTAGTACATCAAAACCCTCTCTATCCT
>CAVGOI010000033.1:0-23605 GCA_963630875.1 Mycobacteriaceae bacterium
ACCCAGAGAAAAATTGAACTTCTCTACACCTTACGAGTGCTTCTTCAAATATTTTGTCTAACTTTGCAGAAAATTGCATTTGTTATTGGACAGTACAGCAGTAGGGGAGGTCTCCTCATTCCTCATAAAAAAATCGCCATCCCTTTGCTATATCCGAAAATAGTAGTACCTTTGCAGGCTTTTTCGTGTAAAAGGCGCACCATTATTATTATTCACTCGGGCAGGCAACTCGTGCAGTTGTAGCCCATAAAACAACAAAACAAATGGCAACAAAAATTCGTTTGGCTCGTCATGGTCACAAAGACTACGCTTACTACCACATCGTAGTGGCGGACAGCCGCTCGCCTCGTGATGGCAAAATCATTGAGCGCATTGGTTCCTACAATCCCAACACCAATCCGTCCACAGTGGACCTCAATTTTGAGCGTGCGCTCTATTGGGTCAATGTTGGCGCACAGCCCACGGACACGGTGCGCAACATCCTCTCCGACGAGGGTGTGCTGCTCATGAAGCACCTCAAGGGTGGCGTGGCAAAGGGCGCATTTGGTGAGGACGAGGCGCAGAAGCGTTTCGAGGCGTGGAAGGCGCAGAAGGATGCCAAGAACGGCAAAATCTCTCAAGCCGAAGCCCAGAAGAAGGCTGCGGCTGCGAAGAAACTGCAAGAGCAGGAGGTCGAGGTAAACAAGGCGAAAGCCGCCGAGGTAGCCAAGAAGCGCCAAGAGGCTGCTGATGCATTGGCTGCCAAGGCAAAGGAGGCTGCGCAAGAGGCTGCTGCCGCTGAGGCAGAGGCGAAGGGCGAAGAGGCTCCCGCTGCCGAGGAAGCACAGGAGGAGGCTCCCGCCGCCGAGTAATTCGATTCGTTTACGCTGCAATCAAGGCTGTCGGCATGTGTCCGGCAGCCTTTTGTGTGTCCGCCCTCGCCCAATAGTTTGCTTTTATTTCCGACAAATATAGCCCAACAAGACCTAAATAATACAACAAGGACTGCCTTGTTTTCGGCAGTCCCTTGCGTGGTACCTCTTGGAGTTGAACCAAGGACACATGGATTTTCAGTCCATTGCTCTACCACCTGAGCTAAGGTACCTTGCGCTTCCCCTGTCCCGTACCCTCGCAGGGTCTTCTGGCGGAAAGCGGGTGCAAAAGTACTGCTATTTTCTGACATGCACAAATCTATGTGCAATTTTTTGTATTTTTCTTGCAAAAGTCCCAAAAATAGTGTACCTTTGCACCGCAAGCCGACCCACCCAACCGCCTGTACGATATGCCTTTGCAAATCATAGCCCACGCCCGCAATGCCTTTGCCGACAAGTTTGGCATTCCGCGCCAGAGCCGCGACGACTCGTGCATTGAGACGCGCATTGTCTTCACGCCCGCCTACCGTGTGCGCGAAGCCCTGCGCGGCATCGAGGGCTATAGCCATTTGTGGTTGCTTTGGGGGTTCGACAGGGTTGCAGCAGCCGGTTCCGACGATGCTTGGCGCCCCACCGTCCGTCCGCCGCGGTTGGGCGGCAACACCCGCATGGGCGTATTCGCCACGCGCTCCCCGTTCCGCCCGAACCCCATCGGGCTTACCTGCGTGCGCCTGCTGCGGGTGGAGGACACGCCCCGCGAGGGCACCACGCTCGTCGTAGCGGGTGCCGACCTCCTCAACGGCACGCCCATCTACGACATCAAGCCCTACCTCTCCTTCACCGACAGCCACCCCGATGCCCGCAACGGCTTTGCCGAGGCGACCAAGGACTACCATCTCACCGTGCAAATCGACCCCCAACTCCTCCGCGAGGCGCAGCAGGACGGCTGCCCGTGGGACGCCATCCGCGAACTCCTCGCGCAAGACCCCCGTCCCGCCTACCAAAACGACCCCCTGCGCACCTATTATATAGAGTATGCCCGCTGGACGGTCGCCTTCAAGGTGGATTCTTCAATCGTTTGCGTGGAAAATATCACACAAAAAACACCATTTTGCTAACAGAATAGCAGCCTTTATACTACCTTTGCAAGCAAATAAACAACGAGCCTCGTCTAATGTACAGCATGAAAAAACTTTTCCTGTTCTTCGGTATCGTACTTTACTCCGTATCCGTTTGCGCGGCTGACTGCCAAGACGGTCCCTACGGTCTGCTCATCAACGGCAGCACCAAAGTGGAGGCTTCTGCTATGGGCAGTGCGGATTATGAGGGCAGAAAGCAATACAAGGCTTCCTGCGTCGCGCTCAAGGCGGGCGATGTCATCAAACTCATCAACCTCAGTTGCGACGCTACTTGGATGGTGGATCTTGATCCCTACGGGGAATACCAAAAATTCAGCGGCGGCAAGTCGGAAGGGCAAATCACCTGCAGCAAGGCGGGTTCCTACGATTTCTACATCAAATTGTCGATGGAAAAAGGAGATGTGTTATATATAGGTCCGGGTGAAAACTGTTCCGACGGCTCGGACGATGATGACGATTCGGGCAAAAAGGACGACCCGGACGAGGAAACCCCGTCGGAATACGCCTCCTCCGTCCCCTCGCAATGCACAGATGTCATGCTGCAAGCCTTCTATTGGGACTCCAATGCCGACAAGAAACACGGCAACACCCGTTGGACGACCCTGCAATCCCAGGCAAGCGAGATAGCCGCTTACTTTGACCTCGTATGGCTCCCGCCTTCGGCAAAGTCGTCGGGCGGCGTGGGCTACCTGCCCTCGCAGTACTGCAACCAAAACTCCGCATGGGGAACCCGTGACGAACTCGAGACACTCATCTCTACCCTCCATGCCGGCGGCTCGAAAGTCATTGCCGACATCGTTATCAATCACTCCAACAACAAGTCCTCTTGGTGCGACTACTACGAGGAGGACTTTGGCGAGTACGGTAAGTTCTATCCAGACGCTTCGTGGATATGCCGCACCGACGAGGTGAATACAGCCGCCTCGGGCAGTTGCAAAGGCTCCGCGACTGGTGCTGCCGACGATGGCTACGGTGATGAGGCGAACTATGCCGATGCCCGCGATTGGGATCACCAGAACGAGGAGGTGCGTGCCATGTTCCGTGCCTACCTCAAATGGATGAAATACGAGATGAAATACGATGGTTGGCGCTACGACTACTGCAAGGGCTTCCACAACTCCCATGTCAACGACTACAACTCCGCCGCCAAGAACTATTTCTCGGTCATGGAGTATTGGGACGGCAATAAAAACACCCTGTGGAGCCGCATTCAGGACGCGGGGTGCAACACGCTCACTTTTGACTTTGGCACCAAATACGACGCCTTCAACAACTCCCTCGCCGCAGGCAACTATTCGGGCTGCAAAGCCCCCGGTCTGCTCGGTTTGGGCAAGAGTAAATACGCAGTAACCTTCGTGGATAGCCACGACACCTACCAGCGCGACAACAACGAGTTCGGCGGCAAGGGCAACTCCATGACCTCCGCCTTGAAGGCGAAACTGCTGCAATGCAATGCTTTCATGCTCTCCATGCCGGGCGTGCCGTGCGTCTTCTACCCCCACTGGAAAGAGTACAAATCCGAGATAGCCCCCATGGTTCTCGCTCGCAAGGCAGTTGGCGTGCATTCTGAGAGCAGCGTCTCCGATGAGGCGGACGCAAGCGGCTACCGCGCCACCGTCTCGGGCAAGAACGGTACGCTGATTCTCGAACTCGGCAACCGTGTGTCGACCACCAAGTCCGGCTACACCAAAGCCGCATCGGGTACGGGTTACGCCATCTGGACCAAGACCACCAAAGCTGCAGAGCCCAAGTTGGTCATCACCCCCGCCTCCACCACATTCAAGACCGATACCCTGCGTATCACTATGAAGGTCATCGGCACTACCGAATCCGCCGCAATCTACTACACGGACGACTTTACCGACCCGCGTACCTCCGACACACGCCGTGCCGCAGGCGATGAGGTCTCCTTCACGATCAACAATTCGCAGACTATTCGCGCCTACGCCAAGACGCCTACCACGCAGTCCCGCGTCTATACCTGCGAGTACATTAAAAAAGAGCCGCAGACCACGCCCATTACCGTAGCGTTCTACAAGCCGGCTTCGTGGTCGAAAGTCTATCTCTATTCGTGGAATACAATCGGCACCAAAGTAACCACATACACTGGCAAATGGCCTGGCACCGAACTCACCGTTACCAATAGCAACGGTTACCACTACTACCAATTCGGCGATACCATCAAAGAAGTGAACTTCATCTTCAATGTGGGGTCGGACAAAAACAAGACCTCCGACCTTTGGACGGACGAGGATGTATGCTACATCTGGTCGGGCGGTGCCGAGAAGAAGCAAGCCGACTGCGCGGCTCCCACGGCGGTAGAGCAGGTGCGCACGGAGGATATCCCTGCCCTCGACCCGACGCAGCCCATGTACAATGTGCTGGGTATTCCGGTGGATGCCCGTTACCACGGCATCGTAATTCAGCAGGGGCATGCATACCTGCTGCCCTAACTGACATTTTGTATCGTGAACAGCCCGTTTTAGTATCATTTTGTCATCCTAACAGGGTCGGAATAATCAGCGGAGGATAAGCGTATGATAAGCGTATGATAAGCATAGAATACAAAATAGACAAATGACATATTAACCCTTTAATTTATAACATTATGAAAAAAACAATCTCTTTATTATTTGCACTCGCTTGTGTATTCTCATTGAGTGCCAAAACTTTCTATCTCGTTCCCAATAGCAATTGGAAAAAAGATAATGCCCAGTTCTCAATCTACTATTTTGGGGGCACGGACATTACGGCAGGTTTTACCGAGTTTATGACAAGTACGGATGGGGAACATTACGAAGCGACCGTGCCGGATGCCGCAACAACCATTATCTTTGTGCGCCATAATCCTTCGGCAACTTCGCCGGGATGGGGGGACGGTAATAAATGGAACCAAACAATAGATATAACCGTACCAACCGACGAAAGCAATTGTTACTCCATCACCGGCGAAAACGAAAATCGTAATGCTTATGGCACTTGGTCAACCTACCCCACGATTTACTACATCACGGGTAATGCCAATGTTGTAGGTACGGGTATTACGGAGTGGGCTGTGAAGGCCATTAAGTTAGGCGAAGCCACTGCAGAAGTCCCTGCTACCTATACTTTCAATACCCTTCCTGCAGACACTTGCCGTCTCAAAGTGACAAATGGTACTTGGAATGTGTACTTCGGTTACGATGAGATCGATACAAAAAATAGTTCCGACAATATCCAAACCGACAAGGATAAAAACATCGTCTTTGTTCCTGCAGCAGCCAACACAGAGGTAAAACTCACCTTCAACGGCACAAACATCACCCTCACGGGCGACTTTGCTCCTGCAACCCCCGTGAAGACCCTCACGGCATACTATGTGAATACCACCTCGTGGACCACGGTTAATGCCTATGTCTTTGTCGGTTCGAACAACAACGGATGGCCCGGGGCAGCGATGACCAAGACAGAACTCACAAAGAACGGCTACGATGTGTATTCTTACGAGTTTGCCGAGACCTATACGACCATCATCTTCAACGATGGCATCAACCAAACAGAGAACCTGACCATTGATGCGAGCAAACTGTACTATTATGGCGACACATGGTACGCTTCGCTCGATGACATACCCGAACCCTGCACGCCGGACTACGGTGTCATGGTCGGTGAGAACTACACCGCTGCCACCATCAACCCCGAGAAAACGGCAGAGTATATGCTGACGGGGCTGAGCCTTAAGAAAGACGATACCTTCACCCTCTACGACAACTGCGCCAAGGCGGCATGGGTCATCACCACCTTCAAGGAGGGCAGCACCCCCAACATCACCATCGTGGACAATAAATATGTCGTAGGCGCAACGGGCAGTTACGACCTCTATTTCGAACTAAGTTATGGTGCCGACAAGATATACATCAGTTTCACAGATCCCACACCCACCGAGGTTATTGATGCCAACGGCACAGCAGCCGACGCCCCGCTCTACAACCTGCTTGGCGTACAAGTGGATAATACCTACAAGGGCATTGTCATACAAAACGGCAAGAAGTTCATTAACCGATAAGTCCTTAGATAGCAGGCAATGCGCAAAACGCTATTTCTCTTTTTCAGTTGCATAGCCCTCGCGGGCTATGCAACTGTGTCTTCCATACCGGCTTTCATCACCAAGGATTATGCCGGTGAAGTAGTCATTGTCTTCAATCCGCGCGAAGGCAACAAGGGGATGCTCAATGCCAAGCAGTGCTATGCCCACACGGGTATCACCTACAACGGCAAGTCGTGGCAGAACTGTAGCAGTTGGCGGGACGGAAAAGAGAAATACAAAATGACCAAGAATGCCGATGGCAACTGGGAATTGCGCATCACCCCCAATATCCACACCTACTATGGGGTGGCGGCAACAACCGAGATTACCCAACTCTGCTTTGTCTTCAACGACGGACCCAACGGCAGCCTCGAAGGCAAGACGGCATCGGGCGGCGACTACTTCGTACCCTTGTACGATGCGGGCTTGGCGCTCATGTGCAATACCCCTGCCAACGATGTTATGATAGCGGCAGGCGACACGGTGGCTTTCGCTTTCATCGCTTCCGAAGAAGCCGACTTCCTCCTGACCATCGATGGGGAGCAGAAAGGCACCGGACACGGCACAGCCTACAATCAGACACTCACCTTCCCCACCAAGGGTACCTATACCGTTACCCTGACGGCTGCCACGGATACCGACACCGCGCGTTGCAGCCGCACCGTAACCGTCATGGCGCAGACGATATGCAAACCGTTGCCGGCGGGTATTGAGTTGGGGCAGAACTTCGACCCTGCCAACACCGCGCAGGTCATCCTCTGTACCTTTGCCGCAGGCAATAAAAACGCCAACGACCCCTCGGTCTTGGAACCGGCGAAAGCCGTCTATGTCGTGGGCGATTTCAACAGTTGGAAACTCTCCGAGCAGTACCAGATGTACCGCGACTCATGCCATTTCTGGCTACCCGTTACCGTTGCCCCGAATGTTGAGTTCCGTTACCAATATGTAGTGGTACGCGCCGACGGCAAGCAGGTCTATGTCAGTGATGCCTTTGCGCCCGTGCAGTATTGGAAAAACAATGCCTATCAGTCTTCCCTGCGCACGGCACAAACGCCCTACAAGTGGGACGAGGCAACCCTCACTTTCAAGCGTCCCGACAAGAACAACTTGGTCATCTACGAGATGTGGGTCTATGACTACACCGCCAAGCGCAACTTTGCCGGTGTCATGGAGCGCCTTGACTATATCCAAAACTTGGGCGTGAATGCCATTGAGTTTATGCCGGTCTGTGAGTTCGACGGCGACTACAACTGGGGCTATTCCCCGAACCACTACTTTGCCGTGGACACGCAGTACGGCACGCCCGACGAGTTCCGGCAACTCATCGACTCTATCCATGCCCGCGGCATGGCGGTCATCATGGATATGGTCTTCAACCACGCTACGGGCAACAACCCGCAGAACAAACTATACCCCTACGGAGCCGACTTGGCATACAACCCGTGGTTCAATGTGACGGCACCGCACTCCGACAATGTCTATGAGGACTGGAACCACGACTTTCCCGAGACACGCAAGATGTTTACCCGCGCCCTTAAATACTGGCTCACCGAATACAAGGTGGACGGTTTCCGTATGGACCTCTCACACGGCTTCTGCGGCAAGACCAACGATGCCTTCGACAATATCTGCCACTACTACGACAGTGCCATCGTAGCCACCTCACCCGACGCCTATTTCATTTTGGAGCATTGGGGCAGCAACATGGGCACCGAGCGCCCCAAGTTAATCAACAAAGGTATGCTCTGCTGGCACAATATCAACAATGCCTATTCCCAAATGGCAATGGGCTACCAGACTAACGATGGTATTGGAGAGGCGAACCGCAAGGGCTATGTCACCTACTGCGAGAGCCACGATGAGGAGCGCAACTACTACAAAGCCAAGACCTACGGCAGCGGTGCTGTCAAGACGGACGCTTCCGTACGACTGAACCGCGTGCCGATGACCATAGCCCTGAATGTGTTGCTCAACGGTCCCAAGATGATATGGCAGTTCAACGAATTGGGCTACGACTATTCCATCAACTCCACCAAAGGTTCCTCCACGATTAGCAGCGGCAACCGCACTTCAATAAAAGAGCAACCCGAGAAGTTGGGTTGGTTCTCGGACAGCCTTCGCATGGCGCAATACCGTAAGGTTTCCCAGATTATCCGCCTGCGTACCCAACGCATGCCGGACTTGTTCCTTACCACGCCCAAGCAGGCGCAACTCGGTAGCGGCAAAGCCGCCAAGTGGATATGGTGGGCGTCCGACACCGCGAGTGTCTTCGTGGCAGGTAATTGTGCGGCTGCACAAGCCGTAGAGGTGGAGGTGCCGGAAGGTACTTGGTACAACTACTTTACGGGCAAACAGACCCCATCGGGTACGCACACCTTGTCCGCCGGTGAACTCCTGCTGCTCACTTCCCGCTTTTACGGTGCTTTGGACGCAACGAGTCCCAGTATGCCGCTGTCGTTTTCGTATGCCAACGATTATATCTTCCTTTCGCAGCCGGCAGCGGTAAGCGTGTATTCCATAGCGGGTATGCTGCTCAAAGCCGCCCGCGTGGAAGAGAGTCTGTATGTCGGGGACCTGTCCGACGGGGTCTATCTGCTCTCCATCACAACCGACACGGCTTCCCGTTCAACCGGCACTTCTTCCCAATCGCGCAACCTTTCCACCCGCCAGGTGTACAAATTATTCAAGCATTAACTCCGCTTTCCCCGCGAACTCGTCAAGTACTAACCCCGCCCTCCCTGCCAACCACTCCCCCTTCTCGTACCCATCAGCATATTTCGGTGGCATACCCCCAAAATCGGCTGTAAAATACCAACGGTCGTGCTTCACCAGCAGAGGGTGGATTGGATGGGGTAGTGGTCTGAGTAGGGGACTTTGTCAATGGAAAAGGCGGTCGGATGCAGGCTCCGTGAACAGAGAATGTAATCGATTCGCACGCCGACAGGAAAGCCCGTGTAGGTGGCTCCGTATTGCCCGATACCGGTTTCCGAAAAGCAGTCGCGCAGACCTGCTTTGATTTTCCAATATACATACGAGGTGGGAGGAGCGTTCAAGTCGCCTACTACCACGACTGGATACGGGGACTTGTCTATTTCGTCCCGCACGGCTCGCGCCTGTTGGCAACGGAGTTGGTACGCCGATCCAATCTTCTTGAGGGTGGGGTGGTCTTTGATTGCCGCGAGGGAGAGGGTATCCGCCTTTTTGTTGGCATTGCGGATGCGGTAACTCTCCAAGTGGTTTACCATCAGGCGCAGGGTATCTTCTCCCACCACCACATCACAGCAACTGCTGATATTCGCCCGCGAAGGGTAGGAGATGGTGTGTTTGTGTATCAAGGGATACCGTGAGAAGACTACATTTCCGAACTGGCGGGTGGGGTTGTACACCTTAAAATCGTAGTAGGTGTAGGGGTATTGCTGCATAGCACGGCGCAAATCGGGCAGGCTGAGGTGGTCGGAATGTTTATAGACGCTGACTTCCTGCATGCAAATAATGTCGGCGTTCTGTCGGCGTACATAGGCCAGCAGTTCTTGTGCATTGCGGTTGCCCGTAAGCCCGAGTCCGTGTGTGTTGTAGGTCATCACGCGCAGGTGGTGTGCATAGTTCTCGGTATATGGGACACTGATGGCGTGCGACCACAACGACCATACCGCCCACAAAGCAATGAGCAGCAACGCTCCTCCGACAAACCGGCCTACCTTCTTCATTTCGGGTCGAGTGTAACGAGGGGGATGAGCATTTCCTCCATCGAAATACCGCCATGCTGGAAAGTATCGCGATAGAATTGTGCATAGTAGTTGAAATTGTTCGGGTAGGCAAAGAAGTCGCTACCTGTACAGAAGACATAACTACTGCTCACATTCGGACATGGCAAGCCCACTTGTTTGGGACGGGTGATTTCGAAGCAGTTCTTGGACTGGCAACTGAGCGATTTTCCGACCTTGTAGCGTAGGTTCGTGTTCGTATTCTTGTCCCCTATGATTTGCACGGAATTGGTTACGCGTGTGGTTCCGTGGTCGGTGGTCAGTACCACCTTGTAGCCTAACGAGGCGATGCGGCGGAACATCTCCGCCGTCGGCGAATGGCGCAGCCAACTGAGCGTCAGACTTCGGTAAGCCGCCTCGTCATTTGCCAACTCCCGCATCATCTTGCTCTCGGTACGCGAGTGCGACAGCATATCGATGAAGTTGAGTACCACCACATTGAGCGGGGTTTGCAAACCCTTGAACTGACGGGTGATACGCTCGCAGAAGTCGCTCTCGTTCACCTTGAAATAGGTGTAGGTGTAGCGTTTGCGGAAGCGATCCAATTGGGTTTGGATTAACTCGTTCTCGTAATTGTTCTTGGTGTTGTCTTCATCCTCGTCCACCCACAGTGCGGGGTACATCTCTTTTATCTGCTGCGGTAGCAGCCCCGCGAATATGGCGTTGCGCGCATACTGGGTGGCGGTGGGCAGTATGGACAAGTACATTTGTTCATCGCGCACGGTAAACCACTCCGACAGCAGTGGCTGGATGGTCTTCCATTGGTCGTAGCGAAAGTTGTCGATGACCACAAAGAACACCTTTTCTCCGTTGTCCAACAACGGGAACACACTCTGCTTCATCACATCGGTGGAAAGCATCGGGCGCGTAGCCCCTGCCACAAACCATGACTCATAGTGCTTGGCTATGAACTTGGCGAAAGCCGCGTTTGCCTGTTCTCGTTGCATACGCAGCATTTCGTGCATGGACGATTCCTCCAACTCCAATTCCCAGTGGGTTAATGTTCGCTCGACCGCCATCCACTCGTCCACCGTCGTTGCTGTGTCGATCATATACGATATGTCCGAGAACTCCTGACGGTAGGTGGTATTGGTCTGCTCCTTAACGATTTCGCGCCGGTGAATATGTTTTTTCAAACAGAGTAGTATCTGGCTCGGATTCACGGGCTTGATAAGATAGTCGGCTATCTTTTGTCCGATGGCTTGTTCCATGATGCGCTCTTCTTCCGACTTGGTGATCATTACCACCGGCAGTGCAGGTTGCAAGGTCTTAATCTCCTGCAAAACTTCCAATCCGGACAAGCCGGGCATGTTCTCGTCCAAAAAGACGATGTCGAAAGTCTGTTTACGGCATTGCTCGATGGCGTCCTGCCCATTGTTCACGGGCGTTACATCGTAGCCTCTTTCCTGCAGGTAGATAATATACGGTTTGAGCAGATGTATCTCGTCATCCGCCCATAGAATCGTTCGGTTCATACGCTCGCCATTTCTCTATTAGGTTAGACATATCTGTTGGCAATATGCTGTCGAAGAACATTTCCTGTCCTGTGCGGGGGTGTTCAAAGCCAATGGTCTTTGCGTGCAACACCTGACGCGGGCAGAGGGCAAAACAGTTCTGGATGTATTGGGTGTATTTCTGCGTTGGCAGACCTTTGCGTATTTCCATGCCCCCATACTTCTCGTCGGCGAACAGAGGATGCCCTATACTCTGCATGTGGACGCGTATCTGGTGGGTGCGGCCTGTTTCCAATTTGCATTCCACTAAAGTTACATACGCAAAGCGTTCCAATACTCGCCAGTGTGTAACGGCTGCTTTGGCGGAGGGGTTTTCCTCCAAATCCCAGACGCACCAGCGTGTGCGGTCGCGTACATCCCGCCCCAACGCGCCCTCTATGGTGCCGCTATCCTTGTCGAAAGTCCCCCAGACGAGGGCATTGTATGTACGCTGCGTGGTGTGTTCGTAGAACTGCATTCCAAGACCGCTCTTGGCTAATGGCGTCTTAGCCACCAATAACAGTCCGCTGGTGTCCTTGTCGATGCGGTGCACCAATCCGATAGCGGGGTCGTTCATGTCCAAGGTATCCCGAAAGTACCACGCAAGCGCGTTGAGCAGCGTATGTTCATAGTTGCCGTGTCCCGGGTGGACGACCATGCCTGCAGGCTTGTTCACTACAAGGACATCGTCGTCTTCATAGACCACATCTATCGGGATGTTCTCGGGGTGTATGGTGGTATCATGCGGCTCGTGGTCGAGTAGTACCTGCACCACATCGAGGGGCTTGACCTTGTAGTTGTTATGCACCGGCTCGCCATTGACCCATACATTGCCCGCATCGGCGGCTTTCTGGATACGATGCCGCGAGGTATCTGCCATGTGATCAGCCAGATACTTGTCGATACGCTGGGAGGTCTGCCCCTTGTCGATGGTGCAACGCCACCGCTCAAACAGTTCGTCCTGCTCCTCTATGTCCCATTCCTGTTCGCCCATACTTAAAGATAAATGCGGCAACTCTCTGCCGTATCAGAAGAACTCTTCCTCGTCTTCCGTGTCGTCGATGACAACTGTCTTTTCCAAGTCTGTTGTCATCTTGATGTTTACACCGGTTCCCTCTACAACAATCGTGCCGCTTGCCGGCGTTTGCGAATAGACGATATACTGACTGCGGTTCTCGTCGGTGGGTTCGACATCGTATTCTACTGTCCCGAGAGTCAGCATACCGGTGAGAAGCAGTGCGCGTGTCTCTGTCAAGGTTTTGCCGGCAAGGGTGGGCGTGGTTACTTTCTCCGTCCCCTTGCCTCGCCCGACTATTAATACGACGCTGCTGCCTTCGGCTATGGATGTTCCGCTTTGCAGTGAGGTACCATTTTGCTGCACATCCAATACGAGATCCTTATAGGCCGAGGGTTCGTATTGTATCTTCGCTACCCGAATTCCCAAGGTCTGCAGCGTGGCTTGCGCCTGTCGCAGGCTGACATCCTGTAGTGCGGGCAACTGTACAGGGCGGCGGAAACGCGCATTGCGTATTACATAGATGTTTCTCCCCGCTTTGACCTTGGAACCTGCTACGGGGTTCTGCTCTACAATCGTGCCAAGTGGTGTCTTTTGCGAAAAGGTAGAGTCGATAACTTCCATATGCAAGCCTTCTGCTGCCAACACAACCGATGCCTCTTCCTCGTACAAGCCCGTGATGGCAGGAACGACAATCTCTTCACCGTGGCGGGTGTAACGGCGCAAGCAGAAAAGCAGTACCAACAGGGCTGCTGCTAAGACGATAACGGCGATGATGAGGTTCTTGAGGATAAATCCGAACGGGGTGTCGCGAAAGAAGGTTTTGGCGGTCATAGAACTCGTACTTAAGCAAAATGATATAAAATCAGCGCAAAGGTACAACTTATTTTGCGTATATTCAAAAATAGCAGTAACTTTGCCGCGAATTCGGGGATAATCCGCCCGGTTCACGGAAATAAATAATGTTCTTTTAATCAAAAAGTGTTATGAAAAAGATTTTGTTTATCGCGCTCGTAGCCGTATGCGCTATGGGTTGCTGCAAGAAAAACGCGAAATGCGAGAGTAAGTGCTGCAAGGAAGCCGCAAAGACCGAGTGCTGTGCTGCCGCTGCCGATTCGACGGTAGTGGTTGCTCCTGCTGAAGAGGCTCCTGCCGAGTAATGCCGGAAGTTTGAAGAAGAAGGTTGCCTGACCCGTTCAGGCAACCTTCTTTTTCGTATGTTCACAGATAATCTTACAAAACGAGTTCCTGCATCCGTGCAATGTATTTCCCGATAATGTCGAATTCGAGGTTTACTACAGTACCTACCTCAATGAACTTGAAGTTGGTGTGTTCGTGGGTGTAGGGGATAATACAGACGCTCACATAACCTGTGTCGCCTACCACATCGGGTTCGCATACGGTTAGGCTTACCCCGTTGATGCTTACAGATCCTTTGTCCACGCAGAAATATCCGCGCCGTGCCATCTCTTTTGAGGTCTTGTATGCAAAGCGGTAGTACCAGCTGCCCTCTGTCTCACGCACTTCTGTGCAGCGTGCCGTCTGGTCGACATGTCCCTGTACGATATGTCCATCAAGCCGCTCGTTGAGCAGCATAGAGCGTTCCAGATTGACCCAGTCGCCCTCTTGCAATACCCCCAAGTTGCTGCGGTTCAAACTCTCCTGCATGGCAGTTACGGTATAGAGGTCGCCCTCGGTTTTCACTACCGTTAGGCACACCCCATTATGTGCTACCGACTGGTCGATGCTGAGTGGCTCTGGGTAGGGGTTGCGGAGAGTAAAGTGTTTATTGCCTTGTTCTTGCTCAATCTTTACGATTTGAGCCATGGTTTCTACGATACCTGAAAACATTGAAATCGAATTTTATAAAGATGAAACAATAGATTGCGAGTAAGATAGTGCCGATTCCCATCAGTTCCCATTGCCCGATAGGTGTCAGGTGCTTGACTACATAGTACACAGCAAGCAATGCCACTGTCAGCAGCGTGTAGCGTCCGATACGGTGTAGGTCGTATGGGATAGATAGATACTTTCTTCCCACGAAATAGGATAGCAACATAATTACGAAATAGCACACCGTACTGCTGGCGGCAGAAGCAATATAGCCTACCTTCGGCACAAAGACTGCTTGTAGCGAGAAGGTTATTACTACGCCGATAATGGAGAAATACGCACCCCATTGCGTCTTGTCGGTCAGTTTGTACCAGAAACTGAGGTTGAAATAGATGCCCTGAAAGATGTAAGTCCATAGCACTATCGGTACAATAACCAAGCCTTCCCAGTAACTCGGTGCAATGATAAACTTCAGTAAGTCCAGATAGAACACCATACCGAGCAGGATGAGGTACGAGAATAGAATGTAGTACTTCATAGCGTCAGCGTAGGCTCCCACCGATTGCTTGTCCTTGTGTTTGGCGAATACAAACGGCTCGTAGGCGTAACGGAATGCTTGTGTGAACATCATCATCACCATTGCTACCTTAAAGCATGCCCCATAGATGCCGAGTTGCGTCTGTGCGTCTGCGCCGGTGTAGAAGAAGGGGAATAGAATACGATCAAGTGTTTGGTTCATAATACCGCATACGCCCAGTATCAGCAGAGGCAACGAATAGCGCAACATACGCTTTTCCAATGTCCACGAGAAGTACCATCCCGCTTGCTTACGGCGAGCAAAGAACGATAGTTCCTTATGTTGTGCGCCTGTCGCCGTTTCCATAGCCCCCTCTTTGAGGGGGGGGGAGTCTGTGGTGTGGGAGTCACTGAGTATGTCAGGCAGCAGACAGAGTGTCTGTATGCCCGTAGCCAATATGTTTGCCACGAATACATACCCCACGCCATAGTTCGGGTTGTACCATGCCGAGATAATGCTCCAGTCTTGTATTTTAGGGCAGACAACAAGGAAAAAAATATTGAGAAGAATGTTCAAGAATACGAACAACAGTTTCAGTGCCGCAAAGCGAATAGGGCGTTTCTTATAGCGCAGGTACGCAAAGGGAATACTGGCGAAGGCGTCCATTGCCACGACCACACTCAGCAGTGCAATGAACTCTGAGTGGGTGGGGTAGCCGAGTGCGGTAGCAATAGGTTGCCGAAAGACACAGCATATAATGGCAAAGAGCAGTGAGGTTGAGAAAAGGCTGACCATAGCGGTCGTATAGACGATGTTGGGGTTCTCGCCCTCTTTGTTGGCAAAGCGGAAGAAGCCTGTTTCCATGCCGTAGGTCAGTATCACGAGCAGCAGTGCTGTCCATGCGTATAGGTTTGTCACAATACCATAGTCCGCCTGCTGTGCCAGCACATAAGTATATAGTGGCACCAACAGCCAGTTGAGAAACTTCCCGATTATCGACGAAAGACCGTAAATCGCGGTGTCTTTTGCCAAGGATCTTGTGGACCCCCTCGGTCCCCCTTCAAAGGGGGAAGAAGTTATAGATGCTGCTTGATGATGGCTATTGTTTGGTCTGTGTCGCATAGTACTTGTTCGTTAATAAAGCGAAGGACGGTATATCCGCGTTGAGACAAGTATGCGTCTCTTATTTGGTCTTGTTCCGGATTGTCTTCTGCGTAGTGATATTTCCCATCGACTTCGATGATAAGTTGTTTGCAGGGGCAAAAGAAATCTACGATATAGTTACCGATGATATATTGTCGCAAGAATTTAACGCCTAATTGTTGTCCACGCAGTTGTTGCCATAGAGCCGATTCTGCAGGAGTCATATTCTGCCTGTTATGTGCAGCATATTCCTTTAGCATAGGATAGTTTATCCTATCGGCTTGTCTGTATTCTTTTCTATTGCCCTCCATATTTTTATATCTGCTCTGCAAGTCCCCCTTTGAAGGGGGATTAGGGGGTCTTACCTATATCTGCTCTGCAAGTCCCCCTTTGAAGGGGGATTAGGGGGTCTTCCCCTCAACGATAATGACAATCTCTCCTTTTGCTTCTCGCTCTTTGAAAGAAGTGATAAGTTCAGCGAGTGTTCCACGGCGTGTTTCCTCAAATTTCTTACTGATCTCGCGGCTCACGCTGGCACGACGCTCATTGCCTAAAACAATTGCCAATTGCTCTAAGGTCTTTACCAATCGGAATGGCGACTCATAGATGATCATCGTGTGTTCCTGTTCGGCGAGTTGTTGCAAGCGTGTTTGTCGCCCTTTCTTCTGTGGCAGGAATCCCTCGAAATAGAAGCGGTCATTGGGCAGTCCGCTGTCTATCAAGGCAGGCACAAATGCCGTTGCTCCTGGCAGACACTGCACCTCTACACCTCTTTCTACGCATGCTCGCACGAGCATAAAGCCTGGGTCGCTTATCCCGGGTGTACCCGCATCGGATACCAGTGCTACGGTCATTCCTGCGGCAATACGCTCTGCCCATGTATTGCAAGTGGCGTGCTCGTTGAACTTGTGGTGCGAATGCAGTGGCGTGTGGATGTCATAGTGCTTGAGCAATACGGAGGAGGTGCGAGTGTCTTCGGCGAGTATGGCATCCACCTCCTTCAACACACGCAGCGCACGCAGCGTGATGTCCTCTAAATTGCCGACGGGTGTTGGAACGATGTAGAGCATAAGTGCGTGCGAAGGTCAGTTAGAAACGGCGGCGCAGTATATTCTCGAACAGTTGGGCAGCGTGCGTGTCTTTGTCCCAATCAAAATGTTCGCGCACATACGCCAATGCCTCGTCCAAAGTGTCAAGCGTGTTGATCTCGTCCAAGGTCTTCTGCATCTTTTCGCCGTTTCCGTCAAAGAGTTCACGCTGGAAGAGGAAACGATCACCGAGCGAGATAGCCTGTCGGATGTCTTGTACAGCGGCTCCGAACAGTGAGGTCTGCGTCGGTTGGGGCTTGTCCTCGTGTTTGGGTTCCGGTGCTGCAGGTGAGGTTGCCTGTTGCTCCTCCGGTTGGGGTACGGGGGTAGCCTCTTCTTCTATCGAAGGGGTAGCGAGGACGGCGGGTTCTTCCTCCGTCGTTATCGGCTCGGACAGACCCTTCATCGCTTCAAACTTTTCGACCATGGCGGCATGGTTGGTTTGTAGTTGCTGCAGGGAGTGTTGCAGGTTCTCCAACTCACTCGTTACCGACTGGTCGGTCTGCGAGTTGGCAGACAAACGACCTTCCAACAGCGTTACCCGCTGCTCTAAAGCAGATAGTCTCTGCTCCAAAGCAGTGGTGTACGCATTCAGGGATTGAATCAATTCTTCGTTCATAGGAAATTGGGTGCTATTGGGTTATTTCGTGGCAGCCTCCAGTTTCTTCATCATGGCGAACATGAAAATAGCCGCTACCAAACATACGCCGATGAAGACACTCCATACTGCCCACAAAGGCAGGTCGCCCCATAAGTTGCCGCCGATAGATACTAAGTAGTTGCCGATAGCCGTCGCTACAAACCAGCCGCCCATCATCATTCCCTTGTATTTCGGAGGTGCGACTTTGCTGACAAATGAGATGCCCATCGGACTGAGCAACAGTTCTGCAAAGGTCAGAATAAGATAGGTGCCGATCAGTACATTGGCGTTTACAAAGGTGGCGTCCCCCGTTACACGCGCCAACTCTTGTGCGTTCGGCGTGAGTAGTCCGATGCAGCAAACTGCCATCACCAAATAGGCTCCTGCGGCAACTACCATGCCGTAGGCTATCTTGCGGGGGGCAGATGGTTCTTTGCTCTTCTTGGACAGGGAGCCGAATATTGCCATGCTGATGGGTGTAAGTGCCACAACATAGAAAGGATTGAATTGTTGGAAAATCGGGGCTGCCAAGGTGATGCCTTCGGGTGTGATTTGCGTGTATTTATAGATGAGTACGCATAGGGCGGCAAGGATTGCGCCGCCGGCAATGCATTTGCCCTTGGTTGTTTTGCTTTGGAATACTGCAAAGGCTGCATATACAATGATAACGATCATTAGCAGGTTCACAATATCGAAGGCCATCGTTTGAATGCCGGTGCAGGTCGGATTGACGAACTCGTTGGCAAAGTAGGTAAGCGTCAGACCGTTCTGATGAAATGCCATCCAGAAAAAGATGACCACCGCAAATACTAAGCACAAGGCTACAATGCGCTTTTTGGTTTGCTCGGGCGACAGTGTTTCGACCGTCTTTTCCCCTGTTGCGGCTTGCTGTTTGGCCGAGTTCTCTACATGTTTGAACCACGGACGGCAAGCATAGTAAATAGCGATACTCAATATCAAAGATGCACACGCTACCATAAAGGCAAAGTGATAGGAGTCGTTTACACTCACACCCAAACTCTCTTGCGCCCAAGCCATGATTTTAACGGCAGCGGTAGGCGCAAACATGGCACCTATATTGATGGCCATATAGAAGAGCGAGAAAGCCGAGTCGCGTTTGTCGGCATATTTCGGGTCATCATACAGGTTGCCGACCATTACTTGCAAGTTACCTTTGAACAAGCCGGTACCAAAACTAATCAGTACCAATGCGGCAATCATAGCACCCATCGCCAAACCACTTCCGCCCAAGGGTATTGCCAGCAGCATATAACCGAGGAACATGACAATAATGCCGATGGTAACCATTCTGCCGTAGCCGAACTTGTCCGCCAAGATACCGCCTACCAACGGAAGAAAGTAAACGAGAGCCAGAAAGGTGGCGTAAATTTGACCGGCTGCATCGGCTGCAAGACCGAAATTAGCACGCAAGAATAGTGCAAAGACGGCCAACATTGTGTAGTAGCCGAATCGTTCGCCTGTGTTGGCGAGTGCCAATGCAAACAAGCCTTTGGGTTGATTTTCAAACATAGATTTTCGTTTTATATAATTTAATTACTAATTGGGAGGTCATTCATAGAATGTGGCACCATCCGTATTTGTCCTCGGCGCGTCCGTATTGAATATCCTGCAGGGCGTTGTAGAGGCGGGTCATTATAGGTCCGGGCGTGTCGCCGAACGAGTAGGTAATGTTGTTGTCGGGGTCATATACGCGGTTGATAGGCGAGATGACGCACGCCGTTCCGCACGCCGCTGCTTCGTCCATGTCCGCAAGTTCCGTGATGGCAATCGGTCTGCGTATGACCTGCATGCCCATCGCCCGTGCCAAGGTCATCAGTGAATCGTTGGTGATACTGGGCAGGATGGCCGTTGAGTCGGGCGTCAGATATTCAATGCCTTTCGCAGTATGTCGCACGCCGATAAAGTTGGCGGCGCTGCACTCGTCGATATATTGGTGTGTCTTGGCGTCGGTAAACATGCAGTCATATCCGATGGCGTGCGCCGACTCGCTGGCCCGAAATGAGGCGGCGTAGTTGCCTCCCACCTTCCATTGTCCCGTACCCAAGGGAGCGGCGCGATCTATCCGCCGGTTGATGATGAAAGGTGTGCAGTGGTAACCTCCTCCGAAGTACGACCCGATGGGCGTCGGAATGACAATGAACTCGCAGTCTTTTCCCGGGCCTACACTTATCTCGGGCGTAGTTGCGAGCAACACAGAACGAAAGTAGAGTGTGGCTCCGGTCTCGTAAGGTGGCAGGTAGTCCATGTTCTTTTCCAACGCAAGCAGTATCGCACGACAGAACAAGTCCTCCGGTACGGGCGTCATCAGCAGTCCCTCGGCGGAGCGTTTCATGCGTTGAGCATATTCCTTCATGCGGAAGAGTCGCACCTTTCCATCCACGCCCCTGAAGGCTTTCAGCCCCTCAAACAATCCCTGTCCGTATTGTATGCCCGTCGAAGCCACATGGATGGTCATTCGTTTGTCGTGCGTAGCATAAGGTTGTTCCCATGCCCCCTTGTGGTATGCCGAGCGTACCACATAGTCGGTTTCCGTATAATGGAATGAGAGGGAACTCCAATCTATCGCTTTCATGGGTGTGCGTTGCTATCTGATATACAATAGGGTCTCGTTGCCCATGTTAAAGAGCAAGTCAACGATGCTTAAATTGTCTTTGTATCCTTGTTTGTCCGCGAATACTTGGTAGTAGGGCGTTCCGGTTTCGCCCGCAGGATAGTGCCAGTACTTCTCCAAGTCCCCGCCTTGCCAAACGGTAGTACGCTCTATTCGGGTCGGCTTACCGAGCAAGCGCAGTATAAGGTCGTTCAACGCTTCGTTGTAGTCAATCAGGTATTCGTACGGCTGCTCATAGAACGGACGAAACAAGTCTTCGTAATAGGGAAAGTAGGGCGTATGCCGGTACGCGCTGACCAATGCCATCCAATGTTGGTGCTGCCATTTGGTTTGGTAGGAGATACGCACATCGCGGGTGTATTGTTTGCTCTCGCACTTTCCTACGGGAATGCTGAGCGTTTGCACGCCGTTTGTACCTGCAATGCAACAACGGTTGCGGTAGGTCTGCTTGGGGAACGATTCCCATTGCTCAATCGCTACCGCGTCCTTCGTATGTAGCAGTCCTTGGTAGTACGCTATCGGTGCCATATATCCCGTTGGTAAAACCATTTAGGGTCTAATGTTTCATTATTAATGGGGGGGGGACGGAGGTGTAAGGGAAGGGGGTAGGGTAGGTCTATTTCTCTGCCTTCTTTCCAATTCTATTCCAGCGGATGTGTCCCTTGCCCCAAGCCTTGTCCTTTTCGATACTCAGCCAGATGAAAACCGGACGCCCGACGATGTGGTCTTCCGGCACAAATCCCCAGTAGCGGCTGTCTGCTGAGTTGTGACGGTTATCGCCCATCATCCAATAGTAATCCATTTGGAAGGTGTAGGGCTTGCCTACCTCCATCGGTTGTGATTCGTAGGCGTCGGCAATTCGTTGGTAGAGCCAATAGTTGTCGGGCGTAATCTCCACGGTTTCTCCTCGACAAGGGATGTAGATAGGTCCATAGTTATCGCGTGTCCAGTGGTTATGTCCTAAGGGATAGACATCGCCGCCCTGCAGCTCCGGTTCGATGGTGATGGAGGTGATGTGCGGATTCTTTTCCAAGGCGGCTTTCATCTCCTTCGTGAGCGGGAAATGATAGACCCCTGCATCAAGCGTCCTTCGGTCGTCTTTCGATATACCTATCTTGTCTAAATAACTGTGGGTGAGTATATGTCCGTCGGTCTGCACAATGTAGTTGTACTGCACGCCCTCCCGAGTTGGTTCGGCGACGCCGTTGATGTACACAGTATTGTCTATTATCTGTAGGGTGTCGCCCGGAGTTCCTACGCAGCGTTTTACATAGTTTTCGCGACGATCAACGGGGCGTACTATAATGTCGCCGAATATATCTTTGCGCTGCTCCACTACTTGTTTCCCGTAATAATGGCAGAGCGTATAGTAGTCGGGGTTCTGCATCTTGCTGCATACCGTGTCGCCGGCGGGATAGTTGAATACCACAATATCCCCCTTTTCGGGCGTATCCCAACCTGCCAATCGTTTATAGTCCCAATGCGGTTTGTCGATGTAACTTTTGCCGCCGCCTAACCATTGGGGGAAAGTATGTTGCACCAAGGGCATGGAAAGCGGCGTGTTTGGCACGCGTGCACCGTAACTCATCTTGCTCACAAAGAGGAAGTCGCCTACCCGCAGGCTCTTTTCCAATGAGGAGGTGGGTATCTGGTAGTTCTGAAAAATATAGAGGTTGATAAAATAGACCGCTATCAGCGCAAAGAGAATGGCGTCTATCCACGAGCAGATTGTATAGAGCGTCTTGTTGGCATGGGGGTTCTCCGCTTCGCCTGCGGCAGCCGGTTTGTAGCGTTTCCACCAGTTCCAGTTTATGTATTGGGTGGTGAACGCATCGATGATGACGGGCAGCAGCACTAACCAGCCGAGGCTGCTCCAATCGCCCCACGCCACCCATACGATGAAGGCGATGTAGAGAGTACTCCATATCGCGGCAGCCACCCAACCACGGGGCTTCACTGCACGAATTCTATCCTTAAATGATTTCATAATTCCTAATTCCTAATTAGTAAAGAGTATTTCTTCCAGCGTGTGGAAGCCCTGTTTCCCGATTATCCATTCGGCGGCGGTCATAGCACCGAGCGCGAAACCTCGACGGGATTTGGCTTCATGGCGGATGCTGAGCGTGTCCTCGTCGCTCTCCCACTGCACGGTATGTATGCCGGCGACCTCCCCTTCGCGAACCGAAGTGATGGGGACGGCGGCGGCTCCCTCCGACAGTTGTTCCGCCAGCGTCTTCGCTGTGCCGCTCGGCGCATCGAGTTTATGCACATGGTGCACCTCCGTGATGGCGGGCTTGTACTGCGGATAGCGGCGCATAATGGCGGCTAACTGCCTGTTGAGCGCGAACAGGATATTCACGCCGATGCTGTAATTGCTCGACCAGACTAATGCCTTGCCCTGACGCAGCAGCGGCGCGGCTTGGGCGAGGAAGGCTTCCACCTGCCACCCCGTCGTGCCGCAGACGACGGGCTTGTCTGTGCTCCATGCTCGGCGGATGTTCGCTTCTGCCGTGGCAGGCGTTGTGAACTCGATAGCCACATCTGCCGCGGCAAAAGCGGAGGAGGCAAAGTCCTGCGGGTTGTCCCTGTCGATGATGCATACCACCCGATGCCCCCTTTCGAGAGCCAACGCTTCGAGGATATGCCCCATTTTCCCGTAGCCGATGAGTGCGATGTTCATAAGTTGTGCCTGCATAGCGGGGAGGTTTTGCCTCCGTCCTGACAAAAAGCGCACAAAGTTACAAGTTTTTTTCGAAACAGGCAAAGCAAAGTGCATTTTCTGTCCGAACGAGGTGGTCGGCGGCAAGGTGCAAAATCGTAAAAATTGACACTTCTATCAATTGCCTTGTAGTGATTTTTGGATAGCAGATACTGGGTTGGAGCGAAGGAGTATTCGGCTTCCCGTAAATCTTTGATTTGCGGGTGAGAGGGCGGGCATTGTAACGGAGTGAGAAATCAGCGGCTTGGTAGCGGTATATCCCCCTACCAACACGGTTGATACACGGTAGATACACGGTAGATACTCGGTGTATTCACCCGGGTATATATGGGTTTTATAACCCTTCTAATGAGTGTTTAAGAAGTCCCCTTAAAATAGATAAGCCCCCCTGACCCCCTTCAGAGGAAGGGCAGCGTCTATGAAAGCCCATCCTTTGGAGGGGGATAGTTGGAAGTCAAAAGCGAAAAAAGTTGCACGCGTGCGGATTCTTTTGTACCTTTGCGCCCGAAAGGATACAAGGTCGTCTAATCGATAAAACAATAAACACTATGAAACGATTATTCTCGTTAGGAATGGCACTCCTCTGTGCCACCACCGCCCTTTGGGCTGATTTCACCCCTGCTGCCTTTTCGGTATCGGCAGAAAAACAGGTCGCTTTCTCGCAAGGCAACCTGCAATGCACCTACTCTGCCACCGACACCACAT
>CAVGOI010000034.1:0-23444 GCA_963630875.1 Mycobacteriaceae bacterium
TCAACCTAACTCCGGCATACCATACAAAATAGTCAACCTAATTTAGGACAAGACACACCGTGTATCTACCGTATATCCTTCGGGTATATATCGGGTATGCTTCGGGTATATATCGGGTATGCTTCGGTTATGTGTCGGGTATCCTTGGGAGTTAGCACGAGGAGGGTGTGGGGTGGATGTGGGGGTCTCGACGACGCGAGCCGCGTCGTCTCCCAGGGGGTCGTCCCTTGTGCAAAGGCGGGCGATGATATCGCCCTGCTAAGAAACAATATACCCCCGAGGGGGCTTGACGATACTCTGCCGCAGGCGGGGCGCCCGCGTCCCTAGTGGAGGGGAAAAGACCTCCCCCTCAGAGAGGAGGAGAATTTACAGGTTGAGTTGTTTACGGCGGTAAATTTTACCGCCGTAAAATTTCGTGCAAGGGTAGTGCTTTCCTATGACCTGCACAAATAAACAGGGGTTAGTCTGCCGGTTGTAGTTTGACTATCAGGAAAGATAGCGGGGGCAGGACGATGTCCGTGCGGCTCAAATCGAGGGTTTCTTCTCCTGTGCGTTGCAAGAGCATGGCCGTGATATTCACGCCTTGTGGGTTGTAACGCGCGAACATCTCCCGATAATGCGCGGTGGGAATGGTGCGTTCCTCTTCCGCCGCATTGACAAAGACAAACACCGCACCCTTGTCGGTATAACGGAAATAGGCGTAGGTGTTGTCGCGGCTCAGGAAGTGCATCGTACGTCCGTGGTGGAGTATCGGCTCCGTCTTGCGCCAGCGGAAGAGCGCACGCTGATAGGCGAACATATCTTGCTGCTCGGGCGTCAGATAGGCGGTATCGTTCTTGCCAGACGGCACAGGTAGGGGCATGCGTAGGGTGGAGTGCCCCTGTGAGAGATCGGCGGAGTGCATATCATACTCGTCGCCCGCAAACACCTGTGGTATGCCGCGCAGCGTAGCAAGTAGGGTATAGGCTATCTTCGTGCGGCGAGGGTCTTTGTCTTTTACTACATCGCCGATACGATCCATGTCGTGGTTGTCAAGGAAAATGAGCAGGCGACTGACATCGGCGTAGAGGTAGTCTTGTGCCAGTGCGTCGTAGACTTTTGTCAGTCCGTTCCCCCAACCTTTACCGTCGTTTTCGAGGGCTTGACGAATGGCTTCGTTCAATGGAAAGTCCATCACGGTAGGCAGGTGGCTGTCGAAACCGTCGTAGTTCGCTGTACCAGACTGCCAGTAGGCGACGGCAGATGCAGGACGCGTCCAACATTCGCCTACGATATTGAGGTTCGGGTACTCTTCCCGTATCGCCTGTATCCATTGGGCTGCCGGTTGTTTCTCGATGTACGGATAGGTGTCCACACGCAGTCCGTCCAAGCCTGCATACTCTATCCACCAAATGGCCCACTGTTGGAAATAGCGCAGTAGGTCGGGATTCTCCAGATTCATGTCGGGCATGGGGCGGTCGAACCACCCGCGGTTGGAGAGCAGTCGGTCGTATTCCGAGGCATTGATGTCGTAGTTGGCAGAGAAGACATTATTCGTATTGGTGAAGGTGTCAAATTGGTTGATCCAGTTAGCGTAGGGCAGGTCTTTCATCCACCAGTGTGCTGCTCCGCAGTGGTTAGGCACCATATCCATCAGGACTTTGAGCCCTTTGGCGTGTGCCGTCTGTACCATCTGTTTGTAACTCTCGTTTGTGCCGAAACGGGGGTCCATGTGGTAATAGTCGGCGCAGGCATAGCCGTGGTACGACCATGACGCTTCGTTGTCGAGTAGCAGCGGCGTAGGCCAGATGGCGGTAGCCCCGAGGTCGGCAATATGGTCGAGTTGGCTCACGATACCCTCGATGTCGCCTCCGAAACGCCCGTGTATATTGCTCTTGTCGGCTTTCTCGCGGGTGTCCGCTGTGGAGTTGTTGGCAGGGTCGGCATCCACAAAACGGTCGGACATGATAAGGTAGATGAGGTCTGCCGTGGTGAACGAACCGCGCTCGCGGCTGCCCTCTTGGCGGGAGTATATGGTGTAGGTGTACGACGCACGGTGTCTGCCTTTGCGGAGTGTGATACGATAGGTGCCGGCTTGGCGTACATCCATATCCACAAAAAGGTAGTTCTTGCTCTCGGCGTTGTGTTGTCCCGTGGCGATAAGTCCCAGGCATTGCCCCCGGAGAACGCGTCCGGCGGCTACCTCCTGTATCTGTACTTCGGCGTCCTGCAGGTCTTCGCCGTAGAAGAGCAGCGTGAGCGGTTGGTGCATATCTGTCCACCAGCAGAGGGGTTCTACACGGTCAATGCGCGGATTCGCCATCAGAGCCACCGCAGTGAGGCAAGACAACAGCCCCCCCAAAAAAAATCGTCGTATCATAAGGAATGGATTTACAGGGTTATTTTTGCGGAGCGGACACCTTGGGCAGTGGCAGTGAGGGTGCAGTCGCCCTCGACTATCGCCGTCAGTTCGCCTGAGAAGAGGTGATGTTGCGGTACTTGGAACGCATCGAGATTCGCCGCGTCGCCATTAGCAGCCGCCACGAAGCGTGCTTCACTGCCCGAACGGGGACGGACGCTGAAACGCACCAAACGACCATCGGCAGGGCAGCGGTTGCCATCCTTGTCGCAGACACGCACCCGCACAAAGTGCAGGTTGCTCGCCGGCAGTGCTTCCCCCGCCAACTCGATATGGTGGGGGGTACCTGCCGTGCGGCGCACTGCCTCGCCCACGGGCGTAACCACCCGCAGTTCTCCCGCCTCGTACGGGACAGCGTCCCAGATAAGGCGGTAGCGGCGTTGGAGCGCCAGTTTATCGCCGACGAGGGCAGCCGAATCCGCCTCCGAGCGGGTGTATTTGTGCCGTTTGCCGAGACTCTTCCCGTTGAGGAAGAGTTCTCCCTCGTCGGCATCGGTGTATGCCATGACGGGCAGGGTATCGCCCTGCTGCCAATTCCAATGCGGCAAGAGGTGGACAGTATGCGACGTGCGGTTCCACTGCGCGCGGTAGAGATAGTATCGATCTTTAGGAATACCCGCCAAGTCGATAATACCGAAATAGGACGAATGCGACGGCCATGCATCGGTGTCATAGGGCGAAGGTTCGCCGAGGTAATCAAAGCCCGTCCATACGAACTGTCCTATCGTCCACGGGTAGTCGTCCATATTGCGGAAGTCCTCGTCGGGGAGGTTGCTCCACGGGCAGTACTGCAAGTCGTAGCCCGAACACTGATTGGTCTGACTCGTGCCGCTGGGGTGGTTGTGGTCGGTAATGGTCGCCGTGTTGTCGGGCAAAGCGGGCAGCATATACACGCCGCGGGAAGACACGGTGGACGCCGTTTCCGAACCCAGAACGAGCCGCTGCGGGGTGCGGTTGTACGCTTCCTCGTAGCGGAAGGCACGATAGTTCAAGCCCACCACCTGCAGGATAGACGCAAAGCCGTTCGCAAGCACACAACTCACCTGGTCCATGCCCGCCGTAACGGGGCGGGTTCCGTCTTCACGCGTGCAGATGTCCTGCAACTTCTTCGCCACCCGATAGCCGTCGGAGGAACACTGCGTAGGCACCTCGTTCCCGACCGACCACATCACGATACTCGGACTATTGCGGAAATGGCGGAGCATATTCACCATATCACGCTCCGCCCATTCATCAAAGAAGCGATGATAACCGTTCTCGCATTTGCCCCAATCCCACTCGTCGAACGGCTCACACATAACCATGAAGCCGAGCGAGTCGCAGAGTTCAATCAGTTCGGGCGCAGGCATATTGTGCGAGGTGCGGATAGCGTCGCAACCCATATCGCGCAGCAAGAGCAGTTGGCGCAAGATAGCCTGCCGGTTGACCGCCGCCCCGAGGGGACCTAAGTCGTGGTGCAGACACACGCCTTGGAACTTGCGCACCTTGCCGTTGAGCAGGAAACCCACATTCGGCACAATCTGTATCGAGCGTATGCCGAAAGTGGTCTCCACCGTATCCACCGCCACGCCGTCCGCAAGCACAACCGTCTTCGCCGTATAGAGCGCAGGGTTCTCGGGCGACCAAAGGACAGGACGGGAGAGGGTGAAATTCTGCTCCAAAGGCAAGTCGTGGCGCACATCGTAGTCCGACACCAAGGTGTCCGCTACAGCCCCCGTGCGCTGCTCGATGAGCGCGGTACGGAGCGTGATATGCCGCCCGAGTGCATTCGCCACCTCGGTCTTGAGGTTGACCGATGCCATCGCCTCCGTCACATACGGCGTACGCACATCGACGCCCCAGACGGGGACATGGACGCGGGCAGAACGGATCAGGTGTACATTACGGAACAGCCCCGCACCCGGGTACCAACGGCTACTCTGCGGGCGGTTCTCGAGGCGCACCGCGAGCAGGTTGTCGCCCGCACGGAGATAGGGTGTAATATCGCAATGGAAGGCATTGTATCCGTAGGGCCACTCGCAGACTTTCCGACCGTTGACATAGACCTCGGCTTCGGACATCGCACCGTCGAAGAGCAGCGTATAGACCTCGTTGGTATCGAGGGCGGCAATCGGCAGGGTGTACCGGTACCACGCCTTGCCCATATAGGGTAGCCCGCCCGTACGCCCCGTTTTCAGCGAAGGGACGGTCTCGCCATTCTGCCAGACCGCCACATTCTGCAAGTCGTTCCGACGGTCGAATGCACCCGTGATTGCCCAATCGTGCGGCACGGTAACTTGCGTCCACGCCTTATCGGCAGGTGCGGGCATTTGATGGTCGGTTTGCTCAAAAGCGAACTGCCACGAGGTAAGTAGCGTGGCAATAGAAAGAAGCAATGGGTGAAGCATTCGGCGTAAGGTATTGTAGGGATATTAATGTTGCCACAGGGCTTTAAGGGACTTGTTGGGTTGCCCCTTGGAGGTGAACGCACCCATGTTGTAGGCATCCCACCCGTCGGTCTTGTACTCTTTAGGGCGCCAGTTGTTGTACACCTGCGGTTCCCAGTAGAACATGCCGCGTACATAGTCCAACTTGTCGATACGCGCACGGAAATCATCCACCACCTTGACGCCCGTTGCCTCTTGGGCGGCGATGGTGCCTATCTCGGCTATCATTATCGGGCAGCCGAACTCCTTGTAGAGCAGTTGGATATTCTGCTCCGCGAGTTGGTTGGCTTCCTGCCAGGTCTTGCCCGTCCACGCCTTCATCATCGGATAATGGCTGAGTCCAATCATATCGAACTTGCCGCCGTTCTGCTTCATCTTGCGGAAGAACCAGTTGTTGTTCTCGTAGGCGTTGTCGATATGCACTATCACGAGGGCGTCGGGGAAGACCGCCTTGCAGGCATTGTAGCCCGAAAGCGTCAGGGCCGCGTAGTTCTTCCAGCCGTCGGCTATGTCGCCATCATCGTCCCAGAGCCGCCCCGTAGGCCAGAGCATGCCGCAGCGTGTTTCGTTGCCCACCTGTATCCATTCGGGCGTGATACCGCTGTCGCGCAATGCCGTAAGCACCTCCGTCGTATGGTCGGCGACGGCTTGTATGAGTTGGGCAAGGTCGTAGTCCGCCCACGCAGCAGGCGTAGTCTGCTTGCTCGGGTCGGCGAAATAGTCCGAGTAGTGGAAATCAATCATGAGGCGGAGTTGGAGGTCATGGGCGCGTTTGGCTTTGACCAAGACATCCTCCTTGTTGCACCAACCGGTGGCGTGATTGACCCAGACCCGCAAACGCACGGCGTTCATACCCACGCCCCGCATGAGACGCATGCCCTCGGTGGCTTGCCCGAGCGAGTCATAGAAGAGGACACCATCGTTCTCCTCTTCGGTAATCCACGAGCAGTCCGCCCCGTAGGCATAACTGCCCACCACGGGGTCGGGGAAATGGTCTGTGGTGTCGGGGAGTTGCTCGGTGGAGTCGGTTTTCTGGGTGTTTTCCTCTTCCCGATTCGGCTGATTGGGCGTACAGGACAAGCCAAACAGCACAAAACCGCACAGCACGCCTGCCCACCCGAGGAGGTGCGTGCTACGCGAAGCAGAATAAAATGCAGGGTTCATAAGTCGTGTGAATGATTGTGTTTACGGGTAAGATATTTAACGGAAGCGGTATTCCGTCTGTTCGTAATACACCTCGCCCGGGCGCAAGACCGGTGAGGGGAAATTGGCGTGATTCGGACTGTCGGGGAAGTTCTGCGCCTCCAAACAGATGGCGTGCTGTACATCGTACCGACGCCCGCTCTTGCCGAGATTCGGCTCGACCCAGTTGCCCGTATAGACTTGCAAACCCGGGAGGGTCGTCCAGACCTCCATCGTCCTGCCGTCCGCAGCGACAACCGCCGCCTGTTTCAACTTGCCCTGCCGCGGCTCTGCGCCGCGGATGACAAAGTTATTGTCAATGCCGCGCCCCGCCGCAAAGAAAGGATCGTCGATGCGGTCTGCTATGCGTTGCGGTTCGCGGAAATCCATCGGGGTGCCCTCCACCGGTGCAATCTCGCCCGTCGGGCAAGCCGTGTCGTCAAACGGCGTATAGGCATCGGCAAAGACCTGCAAGACATGGTTGCGCACATCGCCACTGCCCTCGCCTGCCAGATTGAAATAGGCATGGTTGGTAAAGCCGACTATCGTGGGGCTGTCGGTCTTCGCTTCGTAGGTGATTTGCAGGGCGTTCTCGCGCGTCAGGCGGTAGGTGACATACACATCCACCGTGCCCGGGTAGCCCTCTTCACCGTCCTTGCAACGGTAGTGCAGCGAGATGCTGCCCGTGTTCTGCCCCACGACCTCCCAAATCTTCTCGTTCCAGCCGTGGACGCCGCCATGCAGCGAATTGGTGCCGTTGTTGACGGGCAGTTGGTAGGTCTTGCCATCCAACGAGAAGCGTCCGTCCTTGATACGGTTGGCGTAGCGTCCGATGATGGCGTTGAAGTAGGTCTCCTTTTCCATCCACTCGTCCAAAGTATTAAAACCCAATACAATATCCGCTTTCTCACCCTCCGTATTCGGCACGGTCAGCGATACGATTTTGGCACCGTAGTTGGTAATCTGTGCGGTCAGCCCGTTTCGGTTGCGCAAGGTGTACAGCCCAATCCGCTTGGTGCCGACACGCTTGTTGAAATTCTCTGCGTTAACCATATTTTTCCACTTAATCCGTTACCTCATGTACGCCGTCGCCGATTTGGGCGATATAGAAATCGGCTTTCAGCCCCGTCTTTTCGGTGTACTCCTTGCCCACCTGCTCAATGAAGGCTGGAATCGCCTCCTCGCGCACCAACGATACCGTGCAGCCGCCAAAGCCGCCGCCCGTCATACGGCTGCCAATCACGCCGTCCACTTTCCATGCCGCCTCTGCCAAGGTGTCCAACTCAAGCCCCGTCACCTCGTAGTCATCGCGAAGCGATACATGGCTGGCGTTCATCAGTTTGCCGAAAGTCTGGATATCCCCCTTTTGCAGCGCCGCCACAGCGTCCTTGGTGCGTTGCACCTCTCCGACCACATGGTGAGCACGGCGCAAGGCGACCTCATCGGTAATCGCGTGCTTCACCTGCTCAAACTCCGCCATGCTCAACTCCGCCAAGCACATGAGCGGGCGCACCTTGCTAATCTGCGCCACTGCCGTATGGCACTGCTCTACGCGGGCGTTGTACGCACCCGAGTCCAACTTATGGGGCGAGTGGGTGTTGCTAATCACGACCTTGATGCCGTCTAACTTCACCGGCACCAACTCGAACTCCAGTGTATCGCAATTCAGGTAAACAGCGTGGTCTTTCTTGCCCTGCGCCGAGGCGAACTGGTCCATGATACCGCAATTCACGCCCGCAAACTCATGCTCGGACAACTGCCCGATTTTGGCTATCTCCGTGCGGTCGTAGCCCGTTTGGAGCAAGGCGTTCATGGCGTAAGCCGTAACCACCTCGATGGCGGCACTGCTACTCAAGCCCGCACCGGCAGGGACATCCCCCCAAAACAGGAAATCATAGCCCTGCGGAATGACATGACCGCGCTTGACGAACTGCGCAATGCAACCCAACGGGTAGTTCACCCACGCATTCTTGGGCAGCGGCGAGGTTAAGGCATTGATCAACACCTCCGTAACCTCCGGCTTGCCGTCCGTCACATTTATATTCAACGACGCAAAACGCATCTTCAAATCGTTGTTGGGGGCGATGAGCAGGAATGTACCGAAACTCAAGGCACACGGGAAGACATACCCGCCGTTGTAGTCGGTATGCTCACCGATAAGATTCACCCGACCCGGGGCGAAAAACACCCGTTTTGCTTCTTGACCATACACTGCGTGAAACGCTTTTTTCAATTCTTTTACTTCCATAAGTCTGTATATTTTAAGGTTGTTATGTGCGGTATGCTGTGGTTGGGCGTGGTATTACGCAACAATTCGCCCGCAAAGGTATATTTTTTTGCGGAGATACACAAGTTTTTGCCGCTTAAAGGAGAATTTTTAATGTGTAATTGGTTGTTGGGCGGTGGGGGCAGGGGAGAGTGTTTTTGCGGGGGGGGGTTGTGTATGTGCCGAGAAAAGTGTAATTTTGCGGGAATTTTGATTCAAGTAGGAATTGGGTAAGGACAATAAGCAAATACGCATCCTTTCGCCGTCAGGGGCGATTGAAAGCGGCTTGGTGGAACAAGCAGCCGCGCGGCTGCGGCAATGGGGCTACCGCGTGAACCTCGCGCCCCACGCTCTCGGACAATACGGGCGGTTCGCCGCCACACCCCGCGAGCGACTTGCCGACCTCAACGCCGCACTCGCCGACACGGACACGGATATCATTCTATGCAGCCGCGGCGGCTACGGCTTGCAACAGATAGCCGACCAAATAGTCCTCCCGAACCGGCATACCCCCCTCGTGGTCGGCTTCTCGGATATTACGGTGCTGCACTGCCTTCTCGGACAGCAAGGCATCCCCTCCCTACACGCCTCAATGTGCAAATACATCGCCACCCTGCCCGATGACCACCCTGCCCTCCTGCTGCTGCAACGCGCCCTACAAGGAGAGAAAACGGACTATATCCTGCCCCCGCACCCCCTCCAACGCGAAGGCTGCTGCACAGGACTGCTGGTGGGCGGCAACTTGAGCGTGCTATACGGCTTGCAGGAGACTCCCTGCGCCCTCCACCGGCTCATCGACACCTGCCCGCAACCACCCCTGCTGCTCATAGAAGACATCGGCGAAAAGCATTACCACATCGACCGCATGATGCAAAACCTCCGCATGAGCGGCGTGCTGAAACGCATAGGCGGATTGGTGGTCGGACAGATGACCCGCTGCGAGGATGACCCGCTCATGGGGTGCAGCCTCCTCGAAACCATCCGGCAAGCCGTGGCGGAATACGACTACCCCGTGCTGTTCGGACTGAAGGCGGGACACTGCGAAGACAATATCCCCCTACGCCTCCATGTACCCCACCGTATGACCATCACGCCCCACGGCGCAAGACTGCAAGAACTATGAAGCACAAAGGAGAAATCATCGTCGTCAGCCTGCTGTTGCTCTATCTGCTGCTACCCACTATCTTGGGACTGTGCCTCGCGCAAGACCTGCAAGGCTGGGCGATGCACCTCGTGTATTTCATCGCGGGAGCCGGCTTGTATGCCATCGGGCTCTGCCTGCTCCGACGGCGGACATTCTTCTATGTCGCCGCCTTGACCTTTATCCCGAGCGGCGTGGAGTTGGTGCACTTGGTGATGAACAAAGCAACCACCTCGCTGCTGTTCGTGTTTACCTGCTTCAAGGCAGAGAAAGGTGAGTTCGCGGAACTCGTAACCTCCTACTGGTTCGTGCTGCTGCTCGCCCTCGTGGTGTGGGCGGCGTATTTCTGCCTGGTGCATTTCTGCGTGCGCAACGAGTACATCGCCCCCCGACGCGTCCGGATGGCAGTGATGACGCTGTTTGTGGTGTGGTACGCGGTGTGCATCACGGGGCTGCGCCTGAGCCGGCACCCCCTTCGCTGGCTGCCCCTGAACATGGAGGACGACCGCACCTCGGCTTGGGTGGGAGCAGAAAAGACAACCCCCGTCAATGCCGTACTCGCCACCTATCATATCCTGCATATCCGTGCGGATATTCGCGAACAGGCACAGCAGTTGGAGCAGTTCCGCTTCGGCATTGCCCCCAAAGCCGGTGGGAACACCCTCGTGGTGCTGATGATCGGCGAGACCTCCCGCTACGGAAACTGGCAGATAAACGGCTATGTGCGCCCCACCTCGCCCTATATGGCGGCACGCGGCGAACAGATAACCTCTTTCAGCCAATGCTACACCATCGCCAACCTGACCACGGTGTCCGTGCCGTATATGCTCTCGCCCGCCACACCTCACAACACGACCGACTACTACAAGCAAAAGTCGGTGGTCGAAGCCTTTGCCGAAGGCGGCTACAAGACGGCATGGATTGCCGACCAGAGTTTCGGGAACACCTTCCTGCAACGCATCTCCGCCACCTGCGACTACTGCTACTACCAACCCCACCAGCAAATCGAGCGCACCTATTTGGACACCGCACTGCTGTCGCCCCTGCGCGATTTCATCGGGCAACCCGCCGACTCGGGAAACAGCTTTGCGGTTCTCCACACCTTGGGCTGCCACTTCAAGTACTCCTCGCGCTATCCCGATGATTTTCGCTATTTCCTGCCCGATATGAAGGAGATGGATGTTAGGAGTATCCTGCAAAACACCAACCCCGAAAGCGGACGGTTCTCCGCCGACAAAAGTGTGATTCGCGAGGTGCGCGAGGTATTCGTGAACTCCTACGACAACGCCATCCGCTACACCGACTATATGATAGAACGGGTCATCCAGACCCTGGAGCAGACCGGACGCCCGTGTCTACTCGTCTATGTGGGCGACCACGGCGAGAACCTGTTGGACGATGAGCGCAATATGCTGATGCACGGCACTTTCAGCGGCAGTGTGTGGGAGTATCATGTGCCGCTGTTTGTGTGGATGTCGCCCGCCTACCGCGCTGCACACCCCGCGGCTGCCGATGCCCTGCACGCCAACCGCACAAGCCAGATATCAACGATGAACCTCTTCCATTCGCTCCTTGAGGTGGAAGGATTGGACTACAGCGGCTTGGAGAAAGAGAAGAGTATCTTCTCCGATGCATTGGTGCCCGACACCGTGGCGTGGGGCTTGGACGCGAACCTCAACTTGATTGCCCTGCCCACCGAGTGATGTTTCTCCGTCCGCACCTCTTGCAGATGTGCGCGAAAAGGCGTACCTTTGCCGCCACAATAACCCCAAAACAGAACAAACAATGAAAAAAGTATGGCTTATGGTGCTTCTCGGCAGTGTTCTTGCCGCTTGCACCCACAACTCCGAGAGTATGAAACAACAGAATGTATTGGACGCGATTCAGACGCGCGTGTCCGTCCGTCAGTTCACGGGCGAGAAGATCAGTGCGGAACAGATTGAGACGCTGCTGCGCTGCGCCATGTCAGCTCCGAGTGCCATCAACAAACAGCCGTGGGCGTTTGTGGTGGTAACCGACGAGGCTCTCTTGAAAAAGATGGGAGAGGCGTTCCCCTACAGCCGCTGCGGCAACGGTGCCGCCTGCGCTTTCGTGATGTGCGGCGACCTGAGCAAAGCCATTGAAGGCGAAGGGCAGGGCTTCTGGATAAACGATGTGTCTGCCGCTACCGAGAATCTGCTGCTCGCTGCCCATGCCATGGGATTGGGCGCAGTGTGGACGGGCGTCTATCCGAGCCAAGAACGCACCCCGCAAGTGCAGGCGATGCTCGGGCTGCCCGAACAGGTGCTGCCGATGTGCATCGTGCCGGTGGGTGTGCCTGCCGAACAACCCGCTGTGAAGCAGAAATTCAAAGAAGAGAATATCCACTACAACCGTTGGTAGAGCCATGCAATACTCCGTAGCGCGATTGGCGTACTCGTTTCGGGAGCCGTGGCAGCGAGAGGTGTTTGAGCAAGCCCTGTGCAATGCCGGCTTCGATGCTTTTGTCGGCGACGAGGCCTACATCCCCACAGCGGTGCTGTCCGTGCAGCGGCACGGGATAGAAGCCTTGATAGGCGCGACGGAGGGCGTGCAACTGCTTGCCATAGAGGACTGCCCCGAACAGGATTGGAACGCCCAATGGGAAGCGGAACACCCTGCAATGGTGTTGCCGATGGGCGTCCGTATCACGCCGCGTTGCGCCTTCGGAGCGGGCTACCACGAGACGACTGCCATGCTGATGGATGCCCTGCTGCAACGGCAAGGGGCGTTCCGCCGTGTCTTGGATATGGGCTGCGGCACGGGCGTGTTGGGCATCCTGGCGAAGAAATGCGGCGCGGAGCAGGTTGTGGCGGTGGATAGGGACGAACAAAGCGTGCGCAACACGCAGGAGAATGCGGCGCAAAACGGCGTGCATATCGCCGTGCTGCAAGGCGATACGCCGCCCGAAGGCAAATACGACCTGATACTTGCCAATATCCACCGCAATACGCTGCTGGACCAACTGCCGCACTATGCGCAGTGCCTGCAGGAGGGCGGCGAGGCGTGGCTCAGCGGGTTCTATGCCGCGGACATTGCGCCCCTCGTGGAACGCGCCAATGAGGTGGGATTGGTGGAGTGCGGCATGGGCGAACGCGGCGAATGGAGAATGTTGCGACTGCGGAAATGAGTACGATCTGCGCCATATCAACCCCCTACGGAAGCGGCGGCATCGCCGTGGTGCGCGTCAGCGGTGAGCAGGCAATAGCCATCATTGACCGCCTGTTTGCAGGGCGCAAACCGATAGCGGAAACGCCGGCGAACACGGTTCGGCACGGGGATATCCGCCGCGGCGAAGAGGTGCTGGACGAGGTGTTGGTCAGCGTGTTTCGTGCGCCGCACTCGTTTACCGGCGAGGATGTGGTGGAGATTGCCTGCCACGGCAGCCTGTATATCCAGCAGACCCTGTTGCAATGGCTGACCGACGCAGGTTGCCGACTCGCCAAAGCCGGCGAATTTACCCAACGGGCTTTCTTGAACGGCAAGATGGATTTGACGGAAGCGGAGGCGGTGGCTGACCTCATCGCCGCGCAGACCAAAGCCGAGAAAGACTTGGCAATGAGCCAGTTACGAGGCGGTGTGTCGCAAGAACTGACGCGGCTGCGGGAGCGATTACTGGCGTTCACCGCGTTGGTGGAGTTGGAGTTGGACTTTGCCGACCACGAAGACCTTGTGTTTGCCGACCGCACCCAACTGACCGCCTTGGCGCAGGAGATAGACACCCAACTGACGGCTCTGAC
This sequence comes from Mycobacteriaceae bacterium, assembly GCA_963630875.1. GTDB lineage: Bacteria > Bacteroidota > Bacteroidia > Bacteroidales > Paludibacteraceae > Colicola. The sequence goes on from CAVGOI010000034.1 coordinate 13,172, forward strand.
CGACTCTTTCCGGACCGGAAACGCCATCAAACAAGGCATCACGGTGGCGATTATCGGGGCAACCAATGTGGGCAAGTCCACGCTGCTGAACGCATTGGTGGGCGAGGAGCGTGCCATTGTCAGCGACATTCAGGGGACGACGCGCGATACCATAGAAGACACCGTGGTGATTGGCGGCATCCTGTTCCGCTTTATCGACACCGCCGGCATTCGCGACACCCGCGACAAGATAGAGAGTCTGGGCATTGAACGCAGTCTGCAAGCCGCACGGCGGGCGCAGATTATCCTTGCGATGTCCGACCCTGCGCAACCCGCCGCAGACCCCCTCGCACAACACCCCGAATGGCAGGACAAGACGATCATCCGCGTCCTCAACAAGGCTGACCTGCTCTCTCCGCCGTCTCTCGGCATCCGCGACGGTGCCATCGCGCTGTCTGCCAAATACGGGCAGGTACAGGCATTGAAAGACCGGCTGTCGGAGGAGGCGAACCGCCTGTCCGACACGCGTAATGCCGTAACAATCAGCAATGTACGGCACTACGAGGCATTACGACGAGCCTTGGACGCTATCCACCGCGTGGAGCAGGGCTTGCAGGAGCAACGCAGCGGCGAGTTGCTGAGTATCGACCTGCAGGATTGCCTCCGCGCATTGGGCGAAATAACGGGGCAGATTACTTCACAAGACACACTCAATCAAATATTTACCCATTTTTGTATCGGCAAATGAAACGCATCCGATTACGCCTGTTGGCACAAATAAATGTTCTGATAGGCAGCCTGTTGGCACTCTTGGGCTGCAGCACGGCAAAGCGTCCGGCGGTCGGCGATCCGATTATCTGTTTGTACGGCGTGCCAACGGCAACCTACAAGGTGTCGGGTACGGTGAGCGACACCTACGGCAAGCCCCTGGAGGGCATGCAGGTGGTGGTGAAAGGCTATAAGAATCAGCCTATTACAGACGCCCTACCGACCGACCGCAAGGGGCGGTATGCGGCAGACTACACGGGCTTTCCCGCGGACACGCTGAATATCGTGGTACACGACCCCAACGGAACCTATGCGGCAGACTCCGTCCAGGTTGCCGTGCCGTGGCAGGAGGGTGCCTCCGTCTTCGAGCAGGGCGAACAGACATTCAAGCAGGACCTACAACTGAAGAAACAATGATACAATCGATGACCGGTTATGGCAAAGCCGAAAGCCAGACGCTGTCCACCGACAGCGACAAGAAATTGGTCGTGGAGATACGCAGTCTTAACTCGAAATCGATGGATTTGAGCGTGCGTATTGCGCCGCAACTGAAGGACAAGGAATTGGAGATACGCAGCCTGATAGGGCAGCGTTTGGAGCGCGGCAAGGTGGATTTGAACATCTATTACCAAGCCTCTACGGACAGCAGTGCGGCACGGGAGGACAGTACCCTTACGCCTATCAACCACGAGGCGTTTGCGTACTATTATCGCGAACTGACGGCGTTGCATCGTGCCTTGGGGATTGCCAATGACAGCGGGCTTACCGACACGATTATGCGCATTCCCGATGTGCTGAAACCCTCGGAGGGCAGCCCTATCAGCGAGGACGACTGGCATATTGTATCGGACACCATTCACCAAGCCATTGAGGCGTTCACGGCGTTTCGCGTGCAGGAGGGTGCCGCGCTACAACGGATGTTCACGGAGAAGTTGGACGGCATCGAGGCGTTGCTCAAAGAGGTGGAGCCTTTTGAGCGGGGGCGCGTCGAGAGGATTCGGCAGCATTTAGAGGCGAACCTTGACAAACTGAGTACGCAGACGCAGCAAGCCATTGACCGCAACCGCTTGGAGCAGGAGATGATTTATTACTTGGAGAAATTGGACATTACGGAAGAGAAGGTGCGTTTGAGCAACCATTTGCGTTATTTCCGCGAGACGATGGACAGCGAGGGTGCGAGTGTAGGCAAGAAACTCGGCTTTATTGCGCAGGAGATGGGGCGTGAAATCAACACCTTGGGCAGCAAAAGCAACCAGAGTGAGATGCAGATTATCGTTGTGAAGATGAAGGACATCCTTGAGCAAATCAAAGAGCAAGTTCTCAATGTCTTGTAAATCGTAAATTCGTAAATCGTAAATGAAATGATTTTGATTTTTGGCGCACCGAGTGGAAGCGGGAAGAGTACCTTGGTCAACTACCTGCTCCGCAAGCGCGGTGATTTGGAGTTCTCCGTCAGTGCGACGACCCGTGCGCCGCGCGGGCAGGAGGTGGACGGCAGGGAGTACTATTTCGTTAGCAACCAGGAGTTTGAACGGCTGATACAGGAGGACAAATTGGTCGAGTGGCAGCAGGTGTACAGCGGCACGTACTATGGCACTTTGCGTTCCGAGATAGCGCGTATTGAGGGGAAGAACCACCATGTGGTGTTTGATGTGGATGTGAAGGGGGGAGCGAACCTCAAGCGGATATTCGGAGACAAGGCGTTGTCTATTTTTGTCGCTCCGCCGAGTGTAGAGGAGTTGCGTCGCAGACTTGTGGGGAGGGCGACGGACAGTCCCGAGAAGATCGCGGAGCGCCTTGCCAAAGCCGATGAGGAGTTGGCATACAAGCCGTTGTTTGATGTGGTCATCGTAAACGACAACCTGCAGGAAGCCGAGGCGGAGTTGGACACGGTGGTCGCCCGCTTCCTGCAAAAGTAGAAAATACCTAACCCGACCTCCCCTCCCCCTCCGGAGGAGGGGCTTTCTGATACTCTGCATTCCCCCTCTGTAGGGAGGTTAGGGGGAGTCTCTCCTCCCTCTGAAAGGGGACGCGGGGGTCCCATACCCAAAAACAAGCGGACAGAAATCATCTGCCCGCCTGTTGGTCGAGAAGAGGCGACTCGAACGCCCGACCCCCACGTCCCGAACGTGGTGCGCTACCAACTGCGCTACTTCTCGATACGCTGTTTCCGACACTTCGCGCTCACGCGCTACACCTCTCTTTCCCCTCCACTCGCGGCCTCGCGCTCACGCGCTGCCTCTCTTACCCCTCTGCAACCTGCCTCGCAGCCCGTCATTCTCGGAAAGCGGGTGCAAAGGTACTGCTTTCCGTTGAATTGTACAAATTCCTTTGGATTTATTTCTCCTTTTTTCGGGGAACTCCCTGCCGCGCAGCCTTTCCCGTAGGTTGTGTAGTCGCTATGATATGACGGCATTCCTCTTCGGTTAGGGCTTGGGCGTCGGTGCCTTTGGGGATACGATAGTTGCCCTGCGGCGTCTTGATATACGCACCGTAGCGTCCGTTTATCACCTGCACATCGCCCCACTGGTGAACAGGGTCTTGCTGCTTTGTTTTCTGTTCAATCAATGCCACCGCCTCACGCTCGGTAATCGTGTGCGGGTCTATGCTCTTGGGAATGCTGACAAAGGTACTCCCCACCCGCAGATAGGGTCCGTATTTGCCGCTTCCTACCACCACATCCTCGTCGTTGTATTGGCACAGCGTGTAGGGGAACGCCGTTTGGAACAACGCCAACGCCTCGTCCAAGGTTATCGTGAAGATACTCTGCCCTTTCTGCAAGGAGGCGAAGCGGGGTTTCTGGTCGTCGCGATTGCCGATTTGGATACATGGTCCGTTTTTGCTGATACGCGCCATGACCGGTTCTCCCGTTTCGGGGTCGTTGCCCAACAGGCGTGTCGCCATCTTGCCCGCTGGCACACGCTCTATCATCGGGTGAAAGGTCTTGTAGAACTCGTCCACCGTGGTCACCCAATCGGTCTTGCCCGCCGCGATGGAGTCGAAGTTCTCCTCCTCGTGTGCCGTGAAATCGTAACTGAGTATGGCGGGGAACTGCTCCACCAAAAAGTCGTTGGTAATGCGTCCCAAGTCGGTAGGCAGCAGTTTGCCCGAGTCGGCACCGACCTGTTCGGTCTTGGTCTTATCCGTTATTTTGTCGCCCTGCAGCGTCAGCACATTGTAGTTCCGCGGACTGCCCTGCACATTGCCGCGCTCGACATACTGCCGCGATTGAATGGTCTCTATCACCGTCGCGTAGGTCGAAGGACGCCCGATACCCAATTCCTCCATGCGTTTTACCAACGCCGCCTCCGTATAGCGCGGGGGCTGTTTGGTGAAACTCTCCTGGGCAGTGATGCTTGCTGGCGTCAGCACGCACCCTTGCGGCATATCGGGAATGTTCGAGACCTGCTCTTCCGGCTCCTCATCGCTGCCTTGCGCATAGACGCGCATAAAGCCGTCAAAAGTGATAACCTCCGTGGTGGCGACCCACAGATACGAAGTGCCGCCCATGGCAATCTCTAAACGCGTGGTATCGGTCTGCGCGTCCGCCATCTGGCTTGCCAAGGCACGCTTGCGGATAAGGTCGTACAGGCGTTTCTCGTCGTTGTTTGCCCCGGCGGTCTGCACATCCATATAGGTGGGGCGGATAGCCTCGTGGGCTTCCTGCGCCCCTTTCGATGAGGTCTGATATTGGCGTGCCTTGTGGTACGACTCGCCGTATTGGCGGACGATTTCCTCCTTGGCGGTGTTGATGGCCAACGAACTCAGATGCACGGAATCGGTACGCATATAGGTTATCTTGCCTGCTTCGTACAGCGACTGCGCCAAACGCATGGTCTTCGACACCGTGAAGTGCAATTTTCGCGCCGCCTCCTGTTGCAGCGACGAGGTGGTGAAAGGCGGAGCCGGTGTCTTATGCCCGGGTTTGTGCGTGACAGCGGTGAGGGTGTATTGCCCGTCCTTGCAGGTCTGCAAAAAGGCGAGTGCCTGTTCTTTGGTCGGGAACTTGTGGTTCAATTCGGTGGCGAGATGTACCTCCTGCCCGTGCGTGTTTGCCCCCACGAAGTCGGCGGTAACACGGTATTGCGCCGCAGCCTTAAAGTTTTCTATCTCGCGCTCGCGCTCCACGATGAGGCGCACGGCAACCGACTGCACGCGCCCCGCACTCAATCCCGTGGCGACTTTCCGCCACAGCACCGGCGACAACTCAAAGCCCACAATGCGGTCTAACACCCGCCGTGCCTGTTGGGCATTCACCAAGTTGTAGTCAATATCACGCGGATGACGGATAGCGTCCTGAATAGCCGTCTTGGTAATCTCGTGGAAGACGATACGGTGGGTCTTTTCGGGCGGCAGTTGCAGCACCTCTTTCAGGTGCCATGCTATCGCCTCTCCCTCGCGGTCTTCATCGCTCGCAAGCCATACCGTGTCGGCTTTCCGCGCCTCGGTCGTCAGGGTCTGTATCAGATGATGTTTCTTGGGGTCAACCACATAGTTGGGGGCGTAGTGGTTGGCAAAATCAATGCCGATACTGTTCTTTCCCACGCCATCGATGTCGCGTATATGTCCTTGCGAAGAGAGTACATGAAAGTCCTGCCCCAAGAATTTCTCAATCGTCTTTGCTTTGGCAGGAGACTCCACGATAACCAGGTTCTTGCTCATAATCCAAAATCGTCTTGCTAATACCGAAAAACGGCGCAAAGGTACTATAATCTTTGGTAGTGTGCAAAAAAGTTTGTAATTTTGTCGGCGGATTCCCCACCGCCAATCTTTTTTCCAGGGGGCAAGGAGGGGGGGGGAAGGAGAAGACAAGGAGGAGGCAAGGAAAGTGCAGGGAGAGTGGTAGGAGAGTGGTAGGCGGGTGCTACCCTGTGGCGACCAAAACCGAGGAATTTTCGAACGACCTTCGAATCACCTTCGAATCACCTTCGAATCACCTCCGAATCACCTCCGAAGAAAATGCAACAATCGTATCATGCAGATGCAACAAAATTACAATATGCAACCCAACGCCTCTGCTCAAAATACAACCCCGTTTACCCACAAGGAGAACCCCACATCCCTATCCGGCAGCACGAACGTCGCCGTCCTGTTGGCAGGAGGAACGGGGGCGCGTATAGGGGGGAGCGTACCCAAGCAGTTGCTGCCCCTGTCCGATGGACGGAGTGTATTGGAGCATGCTGTAGAGGCGTTTGAGCAGGCAGCCTGTATCGATGAAATCGGAATTGTTATGCACAAGGACTACATCGCTTGTGCGGAAGCCATGCTACTGCGCAACGGCTGGCAGAAAGTCGTGTTTGTCATTGCCGGCGGCAGCGAGCGTTGGGAATCAAGCGTCAAGGCGATACAGGAGATAGAGCGACGGGAAGCGGAACGGCACCGCACGCAGCCGGCGGCAGTCCATATCCTCCTCCACGATGCGGCACGACCTTTTGTGAGCGAGCGGATTATCACGGATGTCTGTGCCTCTTTACAGCAGCATGAGGCGGTTGCAGTAGCCCTACCCGCTGCCGATACGATATACACGGTTGCGCCGCAGGGGAAGAGCGAGACGGCTGAACGAACCGTGCAGGACATCCCTCCCCGCTCCACCCTCATGTGCGCCCAGACCCCACAGGCGTTCCATCTTGCCACGATAGCCGAAGCCTACCGCCTCGCCCTGCAAGACATCGAGGCGCAAACCTCCGCCCTCTCCGGAAACCCGCACCTCCCCGCCACCGACGACTGTGGTATCGTCCACCGCTACCTGCCCTCCGTCCCTATCCACATCGTCCTCGGCGACCCCTCCAACCGCAAACTAACCTACAAAGAAGACTTATAAGTTTTGCTATGTTGAGATACAGAAAAAGACCACTTTGCAGCAGCACGAAAAAATAATGTAAAGTTATTACATTTACTATTTTGAGTATTGCGGTATGAATATAGTATCTGAACAAACAACGCAGTATTTCAAACGACTGGGCAGAAAGCAAAAAACCATAAAGTCAATAGAAATAAAGTCAATAGAAATATGTATAACGGAAAAATAGTAGTTTATACGAGTGGGACATTCGATATGTTCCATTCCAATCACTTAAAGATGATTGAGTATGCCCGTGGACTGGGCGATACGCTGATAGTGGGTGTATCGACCGATGAGTTAGTGGCGAGTTACAAGAAGCCGCCTATCATTCCTTTTGAGGAGCGATTAGCGATTATCAAGGCTCTTAAATATCCCGATATTGTCATCCCGCAGCGCACACTCGACCACACGGAGATCGTCAAGCAACTCAATATCGATGTATTCGTGGTCGGCGATGACTGGGTAGGCAAATACGACTATCTGAAAGCCCTCGGCGTGACGGTCTTCTATTTCCCGCGCGGAGAAGGAGCCTCAACAACGAGTATCAAACAGAGCATCCTCGATCGCTATAAGGATACCATCAGCAGCATTGACAATCAGCCTAATCCGGATGTCGTGAAATGAAGAACGCTATCATCACAGGCGGTACAAAAGGTATCGGATTAAGCATTGCCAAGGCGTTGCTTCGGGAAGGCTATTTTACCTATCTCACCTACGCCAACGATCAAAAGGCTGCGCAACAGGCGGAGCAGGAACTTTCTGCTGTCAGTACCTTGTTTTCTATCCGACAGGTCAATCAGGCAGAGGCGGAAGCGATGCACTCCTTTGCGCACAGTTTGTCAGGTACGCCTATCCATTGCATCGTGTGCAACGCAGGCACAACGGTGCGCAAGAGTACGCCCGACTTAACCGACGAGGACTGGTATCGAATGATGCAAGTGAATGTGAACAGCCATTTTTTCTTGTTGCGCGATCTTTGGCAGCAGATACAACCCGACTCACGCATTATAGTGATAGGCTCACTGATGGCAATCGAACCGCACGCTACCTCGTTGCCTTATGCAGTTACCAAGGCGGCGTTGCATGCTATGGCAAAGAACTTGGTAAAAGACTTTGCAGGAACAGGCACTACCGTTAATGTGATTGCCCCAGGGTTTGTTGAGACCGATTGGCAAAAGAACAAGCCCCAAGAGATACGCGAGCGTATCTGTGCTAAGACGGCAGTCCATCGTTTTGCTACCACCGAAGAGATAGCCGACACGGCACTATTCCTGCTGCATAATGCGTATATTAACGGTGCAACCATTGAGGTCTGCGGGGGATACAATTACCAATGAAAACGATTAAACAAACAAGTGCTGATATAGTCCATGCACTCCGTGGATTGTGCTTTTTGCCCTGTTGGTGGGAACAACGCCTGCACAAGCGCGACCCACATCTGTGGACATTCGGTGCGTGGGATGGATTACGCTATTCCGACAACTCCCGCGCTTTGTACGAGTATGTAATTGCCCATTACCCACAGATTAAGGCGGTATGGATGACGCATAGTCCTGCCATTGTGCAACACCTAAAAGACAGAGGTTTGCCTGTGGTTCTTTGTGAAAGCAAAGAAGGAAGACAGATACAAAAAAAAGCCGGTTTCTTCTTTGCCACCAAAGGAGCCGATGATTCTTCTCCTCGCTATATGAACGGCATTCGCTATATCAATCTTTGGCATGGGATGCCGCTCAAACTAATTGGGAATGACGCCCAACTATTTATACGCAAGAATACCCTGTTTAAGCGGTTTAAGACTATCTGCCGTCGATGTTTTGTGCCGTGGGAGTTTCTGCAGGGGCAGACACTCAGCAGTGCACCTTTCTTTACCCCTTTTCTGCAATCTGCATTTGAATTACCATCGTCTGAGATATGGGAAACAGGACTTCCGCGTATAGATAAATTCCGCTCCACTGCACCCGAAGAATTGATACAAGCGTTAGACAAACAGTTCAACCGACCGCTGAAGGTCTTGTATATGCCCACACATCGCGATGCTGAACATCATTTTAATCCATTTACAAAAGCAGGATTTTGCGCGGCAACATTCAACATATTGTTAGAACAGCACAATATCGTATTTCTATACAAAGGACATTTCTTTGACAGAGATGTACACGAAGAAAGCCTGCCCCAACGCCTCATTACACTCTCCGACAATGATTATGATGACCTCTATACATTTGTCAGAGATGTCGATGTGCTGATAACTGACTATTCAAGTATCTATTTTGACTTTCTCTATTTGCGGAAACCAATTATTTTATTCCCATTTGATGAAGAGGCATATATAACAAAATCGCGTCCTTTCTATTTTGATTATGCGTTAATGGCAGCCAAACGAGTTTACACTTGGCAGGAGTTAATGCACTGTCTTGCGACACACGATTATCATCTCCCGTCTAATGAAGAGGTAGAGCGTTTTTGTGGCATTGAACAGGACAAGACACATTGTGAACAAGTCGTGAAACATATTTTTTCAATGATACAATGACACAAGATACACTTCTGCATACTCCATCCGTTTCGGTAGTGATATGCACTTATAATGGCGAGCGCTATATCCGCGAGCAATTAGATTCTATCCTTGCACAGACATACCCTATTACAGAGATTATAATACAGGATAATGAAAGCACAGATGGTACAATGGCTATTCTGCAAGAGTACGCAAAGGCTTATCCTATTATTCATGTATTTTCGCATCCACGCTTCACTAACATTGCACCTACCGATGATGCTACTCGGCAAATAGTGAATGACAACTTCTTTTCTGCTATTGCTCGAGCCACTAGCGACTATATTGCAATATCAGACCAAGATGATATTTGGTTACATACCAAAATAGAGGAGCAGATGAGCACTATCGGAGACAATTGGTGTTGTTTCCATTACTCACCTCTCTTTTCAACCATGCCAAACTATGCTTATTCCGACAGCCGTTCCTATAACTATGGATTGGAGCGAATGCTTTTTGCAGGTACAATAGTGGGGCATACTATGCTCATCCGCAAAAGTTTGTATGATACCCTTATGCAACAAGTACCCTCCACACAATTGCATCAAATCACAAATGCCGCTTTCTTTGATTGTACTATGTCATGTATCGCATTGGCATTCAACAAGATAGTATTCATTCCAAGAGCACTTTCTTTTCATCGCAGACATCCCAATAATGCATCTTCGAGTAAAACCGTTCGGCGTGATTTATCCAAACGCACCGTGACAAATGCTATTCGATTAGTGCTTCGTAATCTAAATCCAGCCTACCGAAAAGTAATTATTCCTATTGTTCGTCGCCGTATGACTTGCATAGGGTTACTTTTAGATTGTTTTCCAGATGCGCCTAACCAATACACACACGAAGCATACCAGATAATACATATTTATACCGATAAACATGTCCCATTTCGGAACCTTCAGTTTGTGTCTTGGGCTATCCGTAACAGAAATAAGATATTCTATGCTGCTGAACGAAACCAATTTGCAGCCATACTACGCGCTATATTTTTGCCCATCACAGTGTGCGATGCTTTTGTGGGAGATTACGAACGCCTTCAACACCCATAGCCATGCCCTCTGTCCTCATCATAGCCCCCAACTTTCATTATTTTGCCGAGAGCATTGCCTGTGCTTTTGAGCAAG